>NZ_JBKJRB010000172.1:0-9959 GCF_046594945.1 Gemmatimonas sp.
ACTATTCAATTGCTACGAGGCGTTCATCCACATCGTGGATTCGATGTTCAACCAGCATGCCAAGTGGCTGGAGGTCACGTCACACCTGCCGTGGCGACGGAAGATCGCCTCGTTGAACTACCTGCTGGCCTCGCATGTCTGGCGACAGGATCACAACGGCTACACACACCAGGACCCCGGCTTTATCGGCCATGTCATGAACAAAAAGGCTGAGATCGTGCGGGTTTACCTTCCGCCCGACGCCAACTGCCTGTTGTCGGTGATGGACCACTGCCTGCGCAGCCGCCACTACGTCAACGTTATCGTTGCGGGCAAGCAGCCTGCGCCCCAGTGGCTCGACATGGATGCCGCGATCACACACTGCGCAGCCGGGCTCGGTATCTGGACCTGGGCCAGCAACGATGACGGCCATGACCCCGATGTGGTGATGGCGTGTGCGGGCGATGTGCCGACGCTGGAAACGCTGGCTGCAGTGGAGATTCTGCGACAGCACGTCCCGGATCTCAAGATCCGTGTCGTCAACGTCGTGGATCTGATGACGTTGCAGCCGGAGAAGGAGCACCCGCACGGACTGAGCGACGCGGAATTCGACGCGCTTTTCACACGCGACAAGCCAATCATCTTCGCCTTTCACGGCTATCCGTCTCTCATTCATCGCCTCACCTATCGGCGTACGAACCACGGGAATCTCCACGTGCGCGGATACAAGGAGGAGGGTACCACGACCACGCCCTTCGACATGACGGTGCTGAACGATCTCGACCGGTTTCATCTGGCCGCCGACGTGATCGATCGCGCACCGGGGCTGGCCGCGCGCGCCGCACCCGTGAAACAGTTCCTTCATGACAAGCTGGCCGCGCATACGAGCTACATCCGCGAGTACGGCGATGACATGCCCGAGATTCGCGATTGGGCATGGGGCGCGGGCCGCTAGTGGACGACATGCTCCACGCGCTGCAACGCGACACGTTCGCGTATCTGCTCGACCAAGGGAATCCTGTCAACGGACTCGTCGCGGACACGACGGCCGATGGTGCACCGGCCAGTATCGCGGTGGTGGGATTTGCGTTGGCGGCGTATCCCGTCGGGGTGGAGCGCGGTTTCTGCTCCCGCGCATGGGCTGCGGAGCGCACGCTCACGACGCTTCAGTTTTTCTGGAACAGCCCGCAAGGTGTCGAGCCAGATGCCACCGGATACAATGGATTCTACTACCATTTTCTCCACATGCAGACCGGACGTCGCGTGTGGGAGTCCGAGCTGTCGACGGTCGACTCGACCTACCTGCTCGCCGGCATGCTGACCGCCGCCGTGTACTTCGACGGCGACACGGACGACGAGGCGCAGATTCGTGCGCTTGCCGACGCACTCTATCGGCGAGTTGACTGGCGCTGGGCGCAGAACGGCGGAGCTACCGTGACGCATGGCTGGAGGCCGGAGAGCGGGTTCCTGCCGTACCGATGGCAGGGCTATGACGAGGCGCTGCTGCTGTATGTGCTGGGCCTCGGCTCCCCGACGTGTCCGCTGCCGACGGAAAGTTACACAGCCTGGACGTCGACCTTTGCATGGAGCTCGCTCTACGGGCACGAGCTCCTCCACGCCGGTCCGCTATTCATTCATCAGTTCTCGCAGCTGTGGATCGATTGCCGTGGAATCCAGGACGCATTCATGCGCGAGAAGCGCATCGACTACTTCGAGAACAGCCGCCGAGCCACCTACGTGCAGCAGGCGTACGCCGTGCAAAACCCGTTCGGGTTCGTGGGCTACGGCGAGTCGGCCTGGGGTCTGACCGCCAGTGACGGCCCCGGGCCGGATCTCCGTAACATCGACGGCGTCGAGCGTGAGTTCTTTGGGTACCGCGCTCGCGGAGTGCCGAATGGTCCCGACGACGGCACCCTCGCGCCGTGGGGCATCATCGCCTCGCTGCCATTTGCGCCGGAGATTGCGCTGCCGGCTATTCGCCACTGTCAGGAAGTGTATCCGCAGACGCGTACGTCATACGGATTCATCGGCAGCTTCAATCCGACATACCCCTCGACATCGGACGATGGATCCGGGTGGATTTGCCCTGTGCACCTCGCCTTGAATCAGGGGCCCAACGTATCCATGATCGAGAACTACCGGACCGGCTTTCCCTGGAAGCTCATGCGAGGCAGCGCATACATCGTTGCCGGGCTGCGGCGCGCCGGCTTCACGAACGGCTGGCTCTGACGCTCTCCTGAAGCACGATCGATATTTACGATCCTCCGCGCAGTCACATCCCCAGCCGCGGTGCAGCGGTTCGTTCCGTCGAGTCTTCGCCATCTCACCTCGTCTGCGTCTTCACGATGTCTAAAAACCGACGGGGCATTCGCCGCGTGGTTTCGCGCTCTCTGAACGCCAAAAACACTCGATACCAGGAGAAGTCGGGACCCGCGCGGACATAGACGCGCTCCTGGGCAGGAAGCTGAATCGGCACGGGATCGTCCTCTGGCGGGAGTGCATCGAGAACCTGATCGAAGAACGACTTGAGCGCAGTTTGCGCGACGAGCGCCATGAGCGGCTGCGTGGTAGAGAAGTTCTGCCACGAATGGGGACTTGCGGAAACATCGCCTGCATCGTCCGCGCATCGTACCGCGATGATCAGCAGTTCGTGATGCAGTATCTGATGGTTCGGTTGTGAGCAAGGACCAAACGGTCTGCGACACACGGCGGCTACGCCGAGTTCAGCCCGCCCTCAGGTCGGGCTTATGTCCTTGGACTATTCATCTGCACGGCAGGAAGGAGACGAAGTCGATCGCCCAACATCAGCAGTACAGGGAGACACACATGTTTCACTTCTACGATGGGTATCACCTCCTCGGCATGCATATGCTGTGGTGGCTGTTCTGGGTCGCATTCCTGGTTATCGGCTTTGGAATGTTCGAGCCCGTGTCGCGGCGCAAGGTGAACTCGGATAGCAAGCGCTAGCATGAACTTCCTCGGCACGTCCACGACCGTTTGCGGAGAATGGGTGTCCTTGGTAATCGCGCCTCAAGAAAGCGGCATTATCCTCGTCACCGGATCGAATAGCGAGATCGGGCAAGCGGTCATGCGACAGTTCGCCGGGCGTTTTCCGCAAGTCGTGGAATTCGACCGGAAGGCGCCCCCGCCGCCCCCGCGGGCTGTACCTACATGCCCGTCGAGCTCACCTCGGACGACAGCGTTCGCGACGGGCTGCACGTGCTTGACGAGTATCATGGTATGCGCATCGCTTCGGTGATTCATCTGGCCGCCTACTGCGACGTTTTCGGCGCCCCAAGCACGAAGTACGATGAGGTCACGGTGAGGAGAACGGAGAGGCTGTTGCGCGGTTTGCACGAAGGCGGCTTCCAGGTCGAGCAGTTCGTGTTCTCCAGTACGATGCTGGTGCACGCGCCGGGAGAGCCCGGGTAGTTTATTGCCGAGGACTGGCCGATCAATGCGACCTGGGCATACCCGGAGTCGAAGGTGCGGACTGGACAGCTGCTTCGAAACGGGCGGGGTGACATTCCGGTCGTGATGCTGCGCATTTTCGGCGTTTGCGACGACCGCTGTTACTCGATTCCGCTCGCGCACCAGATCCAGCGCATATACGAACAACTGATCACCAATCGGTACTACTCCGCGTCGACCGCGCACGGCCAGGCCTTTATGCACGAGGACGATCTGGTCGATGCGATCGAACGCGTGGTGGAACGCCGCGCTCAGCTGCCGCCGCCCCAAAAGAGATTCCGAACCGATGTCGCGTACTACTTCAGCCGCAAGCCCGCTGACAGCATCGAGCCGTTGACTCGCACGGCGCTTCAAGCCGCATTTCCGACGGAGCACGCGTTGCATGATCGCGTTGATGCGCTGTTCCGATCGGTCGCGGAGTTGGCAAGCAATTGATACGACCCACCGGACATACCGCGCGCCGTATCTGCTCCGATGCCTGACGGGTCAGCAACGCCCGGTGCGGTAATGTCGCAGTGCGATATCACGACCTCCGACGGCATCGTTCGCTCACCACGCGCGTTCGCGTTCACCGTCAGGGAATCACTGACTCCATGTGATCGGCTCCCCGACTGAGCATTGACCGTGCGCCATGCATGTTGGTGGATCAGCGATTCTCGCAACCGTGGTGGCCGACGTGAACACCTGTTCGTGTAGCACCGTCATGACGTGGCTTGCGCGGCGTCGGCGCGCCCGTCGGGAAGCCGAGTACGAAGACCGCCGCTTCAAGGCGTCGATCTCGCGATGGGTCGGAGCGTGCGCTATGCGAGCGGTAGGCATCGTCATGCCGGTCATCGCGACCAGTACCGTTCCGGTCGTTGCCAACGCACAGGTCGCGGAGATTGCGCGCAAGACATCGCGCACAACGACGCTGCTACGCGCAGACTCTACGGTGGATCTCGGCTGGGTGTATGATGCTGTCGATCGGGCAAGTCCACGCGTCCGGGCTGCGCAGGCGTTGGCACGCGCGACCGCAGCCCGCGTGCCGGGAGCCACCCGCCCACCGGACCCCGAATTGCAGTTCGGGATGATGAATTACCTCATACCTCGCCTCACGCCCGATCCGACGCTCGGAATGCGTCAGGTGCAGCTGATGCAGATGTGGCCACTGCCGGGAAAGCTTCGTGCGGCTGGCTCGGCCGCCCGTGCGCGCGCTGAGGCCGCGGAGGCGCGGGCGGCCGATGTGCGTTGGGATGCGCGTGCGTTAGCCGCGATGGCGTTCTATGAGCTGTGGTCGTCGCGTGCGCGTCAGGTGATCGCAGGCGAATCCAGGCAGCTGCTTGGTGATGTAGCCGCGGTCGCTCGGGCGATGTATCGGGTGGGCGACGGACGGCAAGCGGATGTGTTGCGGGCACAGGTCGAGATCGCACGCATGGATGAGGAAATCATCCGTATGCAAGCAATGGCTGAGGCAGCGCAGGTCCGACTCGCCGCCTTGGCCAGTGTACCCGAGCGCACGCTCGATGCGTCAATGGTGCTGCCCGTGTTCCCGGAATCGTTACCGCCCCGCGCATCCATGGAATCGCTGGCCTTGACCGGACGCGCGATGCTCGCTGCCGGCGAAGCGATGGTGCGCGCTGCTGCCTCCGATGCGCAGCTGGCACGGCGAGAGCGGTGGCCCGACCTCAGACTTGGACTGCAGTACGGTGAGCGGAAGATGGACATGGGCACCGACCGCATGGGCAGCGCCATGATTGGGGCGAGCCTACCGATCCACGCACGCTATCGACAGGCGCGCATGCGCGACGAGGCCGCTGCGATGAGTGCCATGGCGGAGTTTGAGCTGCGTGATATGCAGAACGAAACGCGCGCGCGCGTCGCGGAGGTGTATGCGACGCTCGCGCGGGCCCGTCGCCTCGCCACGCTATATCGTACGACGATCGTGCCTCAGGCCGACGCGGCAGCAATGTCCTCCCTCGCGTCGTATCGAACGGGGGCCATCGATTTCATGGCGGTCCTCGACAACCGGATGACCGTGAACCGATATCGGGAAGAACTGTTGGCGCTGGTGGCCGAGGAAGGTCGCGCCTGGGCAGAAATCGAGATGCTCACGAATCGCGAGTGGGTACCACTCGTAGGGCGGTCACGATGATCGGCGGTAGTCGCACCGCACGTCGGCTCGTCAGTCTAGCGCTGCTGATCGGCGCCCCGGTGCTCGCGATCGTGTTGGCGTGGCGCATCACGCGTCCCGCGCCACTGCCACGGCCGACGTCGGAAGCAAACGCGCACGACGCCATGTCTCCCCTGTCGGGCGACAGTGCGCGCACGGTCATGCTCGACGCTCGCGCGCAGCGCCGCATCGGGGTGACGTACGCGCCGGTGCTTCTCGGTGCGCTGGGGCGCGAGGTGCGGACGGTCGGTCAGGTCTCGGTCGATGAAACGCGCCTGCGTATCTTCGCACCGAAGGTGGACGGATGGGTGGAGCGACTGTACGTCGACTACGTCGGGAAACCGGTGGCGCGGGGGACACCGCTGTTCGCGCTCTACTCCCCGATGCTCGTTACGGCGCAGGAGGAATTGTTGCTCGCGCGTCGGCTCGCCGACACCGTGTCGGGCGCCGGTGTCGAGACGCGCACGGGCGCGGCTGACCTCGTGGCGTCAGCACGGCAGCGCCTGCGCTGGTGGGATGTCACCGAGCAGGATATCGCGCGTATCGAGCGTACCGGTGTAGTGGAGCGCACGATGACGTTCTATGCGCCTACCGGCGGGGTCGTGCTCGAGAAAAACGTGACGGCAGGACAAAAGGTGATGGCCGGCGATGCGCTGTACCGTATCGCGGATCTCTCGTTGGTGTGGGTGGATGGCGATGTGTACGAACGCGATCTCGCCAGCCTTCGCGTCGGTCAGGACGTCGTCGCCACGTTCGAGGCGTTGCCGGGCGAACGATTGACTGGTCGCATCGCGTATATCTATCCCACGCTCTCACCGGACACGCGAACGGCTCGGGTCCGCATCACGCTGGCGAATGCCCGCGGGCTCCTCAAGCCCGGCATGTACGCGACGCTGCTCATGGCCACCGATGCCGAGCAGCGCGTCCTGAGCGTGCCGAGAGGTGCTGTGTTGGAGACGGGTGGACGCAATCTCGTATTCGTGGTGCGTCGCGATGGACAGCTGGAACCGCGACAAGTAGACATCGGCGCGGCCGCAGGCGACCGGATCGAGATCATACGTGGTGTGTCCGCGGGCGATACGGTCGTGGCCTCGGCGACATTTCTCATCGACGCCGAGTCGAATCTGGGCACGGCACTTGGTGGCATGGGCAACATGCCGGGGATGGACGTGAACACCAAGCCGGTCGTTCCGGTACCGCCGGTGCGCAGCACCCCCGCGCCGTCGCGACCGCGGCGCTGATCGATGCTGCCAAAGATCATTGCCTGGGCGATCCACAATCGCCTCACCGTGATTCTGATGACGGCGATCCTGACCGCGGTTGGTGCGTGGGCGCTGCTCACGACGCCGCTCGAGGCGATCCCCGATCTGTCCGACGTGCAGGTAATCGTGCAGGCCGACTTCAGCGAGCAGGCGCCGCGCATCGTCGAGGATCAGGTCACCTATCCTATTGCGGCGGAAATGCTCAAGGTGCCTGGCGCACGCGGCGTGCGCGGCTACTCGTTCTTCGGCGTCTCGTTCGTGTACATCATCTTCGACGACGGCACCGATCTGTATTGGGCCCGAACGCGCGTGCTGGAGTACCTCAGTGCACTGCGCAGCAAGCTGCCGGCGTCCGTGACGCCGTCTCTCGGTCCCGACGCGACGGGCCTGGGTTGGATCTACCAGTACGCGCTCGAAGACACTACCGGCCGCCTCAATCTGGCCGAGCTGCGCGGCGTGCAGGACTGGTACCTGCGATACGCGCTTACTGCCGTTCCAGGCGTCGCGGAGGTCGCCAGCGTGGGCGGGTTTGAAAAACAGTATCAGGTCGACCTCGATCCCGCCAAGCTGCTCGCCTATGGCATTCCGATCACGCGAGTGATGACCGCGTTGCAGAGCGCCAACAGCGATGTCGGCGCCATGGTCATGGAGCTGTCAGAACGCGAGTACATGGTGCGTGGCCTTGGCTACCTGCGCGGCATCGCCGACATCGAGCAGGTCGTCGTCGGCACCACGGCCAGCGGTACGCCGGTGCGCGTGTCCGAAGTAGGTCGAGTCAGCGTTGGCCCTGCGGTGCGTCGCGGGCTTGCCGATCTGGATGGACGCGGTGATGCCGTTGGTGGAATTGTCGTGATGCGCTTCGGCCAGAATGCGCTGGGCACGATTGAGCGCGTAAAAGCACGACTGGCCGAGGTACAGGTGGGTCTGCCGCCGGGTGTTGTGGTGCGCCCCGTCTACGACCGGAGCGCGCTGATCAATGAATCGATCGGTACCGTGCGCGCGACCCTCCTCGAAGAGGTCATCGTTGTTGCGCTTATCTGCATGGTCTTTCTGCTCCACGTCCGCTCGTCGCTGGTGGCGGTCATCACGCTGCCCATCGGTGTGCTGATCGCCTTCATTGGGCTACGGGCATTCAACATCGGCGCCGACATCATGTCGCTGGGCGGCATCGCCATCGCCATCGGCGAGATGACCGATGCCGCGATCGTGATGGTCGAGAATATGCACAAGCATCTCGAGCGTCGTGCGCCAGCGGGCCAGACGTCCATCAATACGGCATCACTCTCGGCGGACGAGCGGCAGGCGATCGTGCTGGCAGCGGCAACCGAGGTCGGCCCGTCGCTGTTCTATTCGCTCCTCATCATCACCGCGTCGTTCATCCCGGTGTTCACGCTGCAGGGGCAGGAAGGGCGGTTGTTCACGCCACTGGCGCTCACGAAAACCTTTGCGATGGCGGCGGCGAGCCTGCTCAGCATCACGCTGGTGCCGGTGCTGATGAGCTTTTTCATTCGCGGGCGCATTTTCACCGAGAGCCGGAGCCCGCTCAGTCGGGCAATGATCTGGGCGTACAGGCCCGTGCTACGCTGGGTGCTCGATCGACGCTGGGTCGTGATCAGCGGAGCGGCCGTCGTGTTCATCTTGACCTGGATCCCGTTTCAGCGCATTGGCAGCGAGTTCATGCCGCCGCTGGAGGAAGGCACGATCCTGTTCATGCCAAGCACGCTGCCCGGCATCAGCGTCGCGCGCGCACGTGAACTGCTCCGACAGCAGGATGCGATTCTGCGCACGTTCCCCGAGGTGGCGAGCGTGTGGGGCAAGGCCGGCCGCGCCAACACGGCCACCGATCCGGCTGGCCTCGACATGACCGAGACCACCATCGCGCTCAAGCCCAAGCGTGACTGGCGGCCTGATATGACGTACGACAAACTCGTTGCCGCCATGGACTCGGCCGTCAAGTTGCCCGGTGTGACGAACGCCTGGACGATGCCGATCAAGGGACGCATCGACATGCTCGCTACCGGCATTCGGACGCCAGTCGGCATCAAGCTCTATGGCCCCGATCTGGCCGTCCTGGAGCGGCTCGGAAAGGAAGTCGAGCAGCGAGTGCAGGCGGTACCGGGCACACGTAGCGCGTTCGCTGAGCGCGCCGTGAGCGGGTACTATCTCGATATCGCAATCGATCGCGCCGCCGCGGCACGCCATGGATTGAACATCGACGATATCCAGACGGTGATCGCCACGGCGATCGGTGGCATGACGATCACGCAGACGGTCGAAGGGCGCGAGCGGTACGGCGTGCGGGTACGCTACCCGCAGGAACTGCGCGATACCCCGGAACGCCTCGCGGCCGTGCTGGTGCCCGTCATGCACGGCCGCCGATCCGATGGCGCAGCACCGCGGCCGATGTCCGCGCCCGGAAGCATGGCGCAACGTAGCGGCGGCGCGCCCCCGATGGCGGAGGGTGGTGCGTTGCAGATTCCACTCGGACAGGTCGCGACTATCCAGCGCACGGCGGGCCCGATGGTCGTGCGGACCGAGAACGCTCAGGTGACATCGTGGGTGTACGTCGACGTCGTCGGGCGCGATATCGGAAGCTATGTCGCGGAGGCACGCGAGCTGGTGGACCGGACCGTGCGACTTCCCCCCGGCTATAGCCTGATTTGGAGCGGCCAATACGAGTACATGGAGCGCGCCAAGGCCAAGATGCAGCTGGTCGTCCCGGCAACGCTGGCGCTCGTGTTTCTGCTGCTGTACTTCAACTTTCACAACGTCGCGGAAACGCTCGTTGTCATGCTCGCCATCCCATTCACGCTGGTGGGCGGCGTCTGGTTTCTGTGGCTGCTCAACTACAACTGGTCGGTCGCCGTCACGATCGGCTTTCTGGCGCTCGCCGGCGTAGCCGCCGAGACGTCGGTGATCATGCTGGTGTATCTCGACCAGACGTGGGCCGATCGCCGCGCGAAAGGCAACACGCTGACCATGACCGATGTGTCGGCGGCGATCATGGAAGGCGCCGTGCAGCGTGTCCGGCCGAAGATGATGACGGTGGCGTCTACGATGATCGGCTTGCTGCCGATTTTGTGGAGTACCGGAACGGG
>NZ_JBKJRB010000086.1:0-35969 GCF_046594945.1 Gemmatimonas sp.
CCATACCCCGTACCCCGTACCCCCTACTGTTTCATGATTCGCATTCGTTATATCACCTGCGACGTCTTCACCACCGAGCCGTTCACGGGCAATCAGCTCGCCGTGGTGTTCGGCGCCGAAGGGCTTCCTACGGCGACGCTTCAGGCGATCACGCGCGAGTTCAACTACGCGGAAACGACGTTCGTGTTCGCGCCGGAAGAGCCGTCGCACACGCGGCGGGTGCGTATTTTCACCCCGGAACTCGAAGTGCCGTTCGCGGGCCATCCCACTATCGGCACGGCGCATGTGCTGGTGGCGAGTGGCGAAGTGCCGGCGGTGGGCGATGAGATGACGCTGGTGTTGGGCGAGAACGTGGGACCGGTGCCGGTGCGCATCACGCTCGCAAACGGTGTTCCCGTGCACGCACAGCTCACCACGGCGCAGTTGCCGACGGAGCGCGTGGAGGTGACCGATCTCGAGGCGCTCGCCAGCGTGCTATCGTTGTCGGCATCGGATCTGGTGGGCGGCGCGCATGCGCCCACCGGCGTGAGTTGTGGACTGCCCTTTCAGCTGATTGCGCTGAAGCGTGTCGAGGCGGTGGAGCGCGCGCGACTGCGCACCGACGCGTGGGAAGCGGTGCTCAAGGGCACGTGGGCGGCGTGGCCGATGGTGTTCGCGATGTCGCGTGACGGCGGTGCCGAGGGTGGCGAGGGTCGTGACGCGCTGTTGCCGGCGCATGTGCGTGGCTGTGATATCCGAGCGCGGGTGTTCGTACCTGGCTCCACAGTGCCGGAGGACCCGGCCACAGGTTCGGCCAACGCCTGCTTGGCGAGCTATCTCGCCCAGCGCACACCGCGCGACGGTCTGCTCACGTGGGAAGTCGCGCAGGGCGTTGAGATGGGTCGCCCTAGTCGATTGTACATCGAGGCCCACAAGCGCGGCGGGGTGATCGACGCGGTTCGGGTGGGTGGCGCAACGGTGTTGGTGAGCGAGGGGACGATGTCGGTTCGGTAGGGCGCCGGCCGCTGTCGTGAGCGCCATCATACGCTCGAGGCAGTCCAGCAACATGCCGACCAGGATGGAATCCATTCCTCGAAATGAGAGTGCACGCGTTCGCGCGTTCGCGGTGGTGACTGGCGTAAAAAGAGAGCGCACCATCTGATGAGCAGCGGCCGCTCTGCCACCGTATGTCAGCTTCTCAAGCGGGTAGTTCATTGATCCGCCGTTTGTTGAGCGGCACTTGCGACTGGCGGTGCAGTCGTGAAGTTCTTTCGCGGCCGGCCCTACACCTTCACCGGCGGGAATTCCCCGCTGGTCTGTGCCAGTCGCAAAGTATCGAGGCCGTGCGACCAGAGCACGACGCGATTGCGGCCACTGCGCTTGGCGGCATACAACGCCTCGTCGGCGCGGGCCCGCAGCGCTTCGGCAATCGACTCGTCGGGCACCGTGTCGGACACCACGCCCACGCTCACGGTGACCGCGACCTTCGCCTTGGGCTCGCCGAAGGTGCGACGGCGGAACGCTTCGAGGACGCGTAACGCGAGGTGCTGGGCGCCAGCGGCCGAGGTATTGGGCGCCAAAATCATGAACTCCTCGCCGCCAATGCGGGCGACTACGTCGTCGGTACGCGCGCTGGCCCGTAGAAGTTCGCCGGTCTCGGCAATGACCTGATCGCCCACCAAGTGACCGTGCGTGTCATTCACCTGCTTGAAGAAGTCGAGATCGATCGCGATAAGCGCGACATCCGTTTGCGTGCGCGCGGCGCGCGCCAGTTCACGACGATACTGCTGCTCGAAACCGCGACGGTTGTAGCAGCCCGACAGCGGGTCGGTTTGCACGATGCTGGCCAGCTGCGTGCGCATGCGGTTATACGCCCGCCCCACCGTGGTGATCGCGTCGGGGCTCTTGTCGGCCGCCACGTCGTACGAGTGGGTGAAGTCGCCCTCCTCCGCGCGTGCGAAGATCGAGACCAGCGTGCCGAGCCGCGCATGCAAATTACTTTGCACGCGGATCACCAGCAGCGCACCAAGGCAGAAAAAGCCGAGCGTCGTGAGCGCTTCAGGCCACGAGACATCGTTGCTGTAGCCCTGGGCGATGTCGTTGATAAGCAGGAACGCCGCCGCGATCGCGGTCAGCATCAGGAGCGCGGGCGCCCGTCCGAAGTACACATGTGTGAGCTGCAGCGAGAACAGCGCCAGCAGCAATCCGCGATGATAGTCGCTGGGCTCCGCCAGCAGAAAGACAAGCAGAAAGACGACCACAAGATCGGCGACGACCATCAGCGTGGAGAGCGTCCGGCCAGCGGCGCGCGTGCGTTGCACGAGGGCCCGGATGCTGAGCACGAGCGCGACGTACGTGGCGGCCACGAGGCCCAGCACGCGATCGGCCGAGTCGGGTCCCACGGTGACGTACGCCACCGACGACAGGGTGAGAATGCCGGCGCTGCGCAGGCCGACGGCGATGATGCCGGCGACCAGCGCGAGCACGAGCCGATAGCCGGTCTGCCAGAGCAGGATATCGGCGTTGGCAACGTTGGTGCGGGGGGGTTCGCTGATCATCGGGATGGGTGGCCGGACAGTAACGCGCCAGTGGCCTGTCCACCAACCCCAATTACACCCCCGCTCGCCAGCTGATCCCGCAAGGCGTGACGTGGGCGACATGGGCCCTACGCCAACACCGGTTCCACGGCGGACATTGCCTCGAAGGTACCGGCCTCGAGGACCCGCCCGTCGAACAGCTGCACGGTGCGATCAGCGTGCTTCGCGTAGCGGGCGTCGTGCGTGACCATGCAGATGGTGGATCCGTTGCCGTGCAATTCGCGCAGCAAATCCATCACCGCCTCGCCGTTCTTCGAATCGAGGTTTCCCGTGGGCTCGTCGGCCAGAAGGATCGCCGGATCACCCGCCACGGCGCGCGCCACCGCCACGCGCTGCTGTTGACCGCCCGACAACTGCGGCGGATAGTGCTTGGCGCGGTGCGTCATGCCCACGCGCTCCAATGCCCGGTGTACCCGCTCCTTTCGTTCGACGGCATCCATGTCGCGGTAGGTGAGCGGCAGCTCTACGTTCTCCCACACCGTGAGATCGCCGATCAGGTTGAACGCCTGAAAAACGAACCCGATTTCGCGATTGCGGACGCGCGCCCGATCGGCCGCAGCGAGCTGTCCCACGGGCGTGCCCGAAATGCGATAGTCGCCCGACGATGGCGTATCGAGCAGGCCAAGAATCGCCAGCAGCGTGGTTTTCCCACAGCCGGACGGGCCTGCGATCGCCACGTATTCACCCTGGCGAATGTCGAAGTGCACATCGGCCAGGGCGTGGGTCTCCACCTCGTCGGTGTAGAACACTTTCCGAATGCCCTTCATGTGAATCAGTGGTTCCGACATCGCTGGCTCCGATCGTGGCGGTAATGAGTGAAACTGCGTCCTGGCGACGATTCTGCTACTTGATGCGCACGCGATTGACGTTCGCGTAGCTACTCATGTCGGACAGAATGATGCGATCGCCCACCGAGAGTCCGCGCAGAATCTCAATGGTGTTCACGCTGTTGCGACCGAGCGTGACCGACACCCGTACGGCCGTCGAGCCGTCGGCCTCGAGCCGAAACACCGACGTGGTGCCCGAGCCGGCACTCGACGCCGGACGTCCCGCGTACCGCACATTCGCCATGCGATCGATTACGATCGTGCCGTCGACGCTGAGATCGGGCACCGCGCCCGGGGGTAGCGCCCCGTCCAGCGCCACATCGATCGTCACCGATCCACTCTGCGCCGAGGGGTCTTTGCGTATCACGCTGCCGGTCACGAGTCCGTTGCGCGTATCGATCGTGGCGCGCTGTCCGAGCTGCACGTCTTTTGCCTGTGACTCGGGGATGCGCAACACGGCCTTCAGGTGGCCGGGCTGGACGACCTTCGCGAGGGTCGTGCCCTCGGGTACCCACTGTCCGAGTTGCAGTGTGAGCTCCTGCAGCACACCGGCGTCCGGCGCGCGCACCTGCAGCGACCGGAGCCGCGCCTGCTGATTGTCGGCGATCGCGCGCAACTGCACGACGCGTGACGCCTGCACAGCGAGCTGCGAATCAATGGCCTGGCGCATAAGCGACAGCCGCTCCTGCTCCACCCGCACCCGCGTGGTGAACTCCTCGGCCGACGCCTTGCGATTCGCGGCCTCGAAGGCGGGCACCAGCCCCAGGCGCACCAACGAATCGGCGGCCCGTGCCTCCTGGCTGCTGCTGACATACTGCGTGCGCGTAGACGCCAGCGTGCCTTCCTGCGTGAGGATCGCGCTGCGCAGGTTGGTGCGCAAATTGAGCAGGTCGATCTGCGCCTGCTGCACCTGTTGCTCGGCCTGCATGGTTTGAATCTGCAGATCAGGGTTCGACAGCTCGAGCAGTAGCTCGCCGGCATGTACCGCGCGGCCGGACTCGGTGTTCACACGCTCCACTCGCGCCGAGGCCTGCGCCGTGATCCAGCGAATGTGTTCGGGCACGAGCGTGCCAGGGCCGCGCACTTCACGTACCACGTCGCCCTGCCTCACGGTGTCGATGACCACGGCGGCGCTCTGCACGGTGGGCACGGCCGGATCGAGACGCGTAAGCGCGACCGTCAGGAGGACGACACCGACAATCACCGAACCGATGATGATTTGTCGCTGGTATGACTTCTTGGGCGTACGAACAATATCCATCGTGATATACCTCTAGTCGGAGCGCAGGGCATGCATCGGATCGACCTGCGCGGCACGGCGAGCGGGCAGGTAGCCAGCCGTGAGCGCCACGAGGGTGAGCAGAAGCACCGACGCGACGAACACGACAGGGTCATGCCCGTCGAGTTTGTAAAGCTGGGATTGCGCGGCGCGGCCAAGCGCAAACGCGGCGGCGATGCCGATCACCGAGCCGATCAGCGTCATCGCACCCACCTGGCGCATAACGAGGCCGCGTACACGACCCGCGTCCGCACCAAGGGCCATTCGCACGCCGATCTCGCGGGTGCGCTGGGCGACCGAGTAGGCCAGCACCCCGTAGAGACCCACGGCCGCCAGCAGCGTGGCCAACACGGCGAAAGCCGAGGCCATGATGCTGATCAGGCGGTCAAGAAACACGTTCTCGCGAATCTGCTGCGGCATTGACTTGAGATCTTCCACCGGCACCGTGGGATCGATGCGCTTCAGGATCGCGCTGATGCTCGTCAGCAACTGCTCCGGCGGGATCGCGCTGTTCACGTAGAAGTAGAGGCCACTCACCGATTCGCGCTGGCGCCATGGCGTGAAGAACACGGGGGGTACGTCGTCCTTCACCTGGGCGTACTTGGCGTCCTTGACCAGGCCCACGATCTGCATGTCGAGCGAGTCGCTCCCTTCCGACATGAACTTGCCGAGGGGATTTGTGCCGAGATTGAACTTCTTCGCGAACGCTTGGTTGATGAGTACCACCTTGCCGCTGCCGAGTCGATCACTGGCGGAGAACTCGCGTCCGGCCAGCAGCTGCATGCCAAGCGTTTTCAGGTAGGCCGCCCCAATGGCGTTGAAGCGTGCATTGGCATCCACATCGGGACCATGCGCGAAACCCTGCACGCGCACATCCTCGCCCCAGTTGTTACCCGCCAACAGTGGAACCACCGACGAGGTCACCCCAGTAGCGCCCGGGATCGCGGCCAGCTCCTGCTCCACGCGCTCGTACAACACCGCCGCGCGTGTGCTGTCGTAGCCACTGCGCATAGGTGTGATCGAGAACGTGGCGACCTTGTCCACGTTGAGTCCGAGCTCCGCCCGGCTCACGTTCACCAGACTCTTGAGAAACAGGCCGGCCGAGATCAAGAGCGCCATCGACAGCGAGATCTGTACAGTCACGAGTACCGTGCGGAATCGCGAGGCCGCGCGGCCGCCGGCAATCTGCCCGGCGCCGGCCCGAATCACGGTGATGAGATCCGAGCGCGTGCTGTGCAACGCGGGGAATAGGCCAAAGAGCAGCCCGGTGCTGATCGCGGTGACCGCCGCAAAGATCACCATCGACGGTTGCAAGGTCAGATTGATCGTGGTCGACGCATCTGGCGGCATGAGTGAGCCGATCGCGCGAAGCGTCCAGACGGCCACCAGCAGACTCACCACTCCACCGAGCAGCGCCAGCACCAGGGATTCGGTCAGGAGCTGTACCAGAAGCTGACGACGGGTGGCGCCAAGCGCGAGGCGCACGCCCATTTCGGTGGCCCGTGTGGCGCCGCGGGCGAGGAGCAGATTCGCGATGTTTGCGCACGCGATCAGCAGCACGGTCACCGTGATCGCGAAGAGCATGGAGAGCGGCGTCTTCGCTTCGCGGTGAATGCTGCTCTGGCCGCGGGCCCCGGGAGCCAGCACGAGCGATTTGGCTTTGAACAGCTTCATGGTGGCGTCGCTCATTCCCTCCTGCAGCGGCGCCTCGACGTCGGCCAGAATCGGCGTGTACGTGGGCTTGAGCTGCGCACTCGCCTGCTCGATGGACAGACCGGGCTTGAGGCGTCCGAACAGGTACACCCAGTAACTCCGGCGATTGTCGAAGGCGGGACGCCAAGTGGTGATGGCCGCCCGCATGCTGATCGGCGCGAAGAGCGCCGGCTGGGCTCCCAGTGTGGTGCCGCGAAAGTCGGCCGGTGCCACGCCAATCACGGTCAGCGACCGGCCATTCACGAGAATCGTACGGCCAACGATTGCTTGATCTCCGCCATAGTGCTCCTGCCAGAAGTCGTAGCTGAGTACGGTGACGAAATTGGCGCCGATCACGGCGTCGTCGGCCGGCTGCAACAGGCGTCCAATGGCCGGCGTGACGCCCAGTACGCCGAAATAGGAGCCGGAGACGAACATCCCCTGTCCCGTCATCGCTTCATTATTGACGGAGAGATTGGCCCCGAACAGCACGTGCGCGGCGAGTCCAGTGAAGGGTGTTTGCCGCTGCTCGAGATCACGGAACATCGGGTAGCTGAACACCTCCTCGCAGTCGCCCGCCTGTCCGCAATTCGTCGACCCGGGCTTGGGGCCGGGCGCGACCAGGTTCACGAGTTGTGTCGGTTCATTGACCGGCAGTGCGCGAAGCAGCATTTGATCGAAGAGCGAAAAAATGGCCGCGTTCGCGCCGATCCCCAGCGCCAGCGAGGCGATGGCAATTGACGTGACGAAGGGCGTCTTGCGGAGCATGCGCAAGGCGAGCGTGAGGTGTCTCATGGCGGGCACTCGGTAGGCGATTCGGCGACGGACCATCGGCGCCACGTTGGATAGACAGCGACACCGGCTACACGGTTTGAATCGAGACTTGACTCGCCGTACAACGGATCGTCTACGGGGAGGTTTCACGTTCCCGGACGAGCGGCATTGGGTGTCCACCCCCTTCGCCAATCCTGATCGCTATGAGTGCGCACCAGGCCAGCGGCGCCCTGGTCACCGTCGACGCCGGCTCCGCCCACGGCCCGCGCGACGCCTGCCGTGTCGGCTTTCTCGCTCGTTGAAGTGGCGAGCGTACGCGCGAAGTGGCCACGCGTCGTCCCTATGCAAAGGGGATCGCGCAGGCGATGTCGACGCTTCCGACGAGCGACGGCGCGGAGCCGCTGGTGCGCTCGAGCGATCAACTACCTGCCACGCAGTTGGCGTTCGGGAACAGCCACGAGGATTTACGCCTCGTGCTCGAGCCGGTGGCCACGACGGCCCCGGAAGTCGTGTACAGCAGCAGTGACGACGCACCACTGGCGGTGCTCTCACCCAACGCGCCGCCGCTGTATTCGTTTTCCCGTCAACGCTTCGCCCAAGTCACCAATCCGCCCGTGGACTCCCGGCGTGAGTCGATGGTGATGTCGTTGCGTATGCAGCTGGGCCGTCGGGGATCCCCGCTGGTGGAGAAGTCGGCGTACGCGCAGGCGTACGCGCAGATGTTGCGTAGTGAGTATCCCGTACTCCTGCCGGAAGAGCTGTCGGCGCTTCGTTCGCTCCCCGGCTTTCCGTGTGCCACGATCGACGCCACGTACGAAGGACCCTCGCGTCCGGAGGCCCTGGAAGCCGCGCGTGGTGGCAAGGTTGTGCGTGTGTATTGAATGCGAGCGCAATGGAACGTCCCATGGTGTCGCGCGCCGGCGTTCCATCCGGTTCCGTGAAACGAGCCCTCGCCGCTGCGCCTGCGGCTCTAACCGCTCAAGCGAGGGGAGCACCGCCGGACAGCGCCAAGTCCTCGATGCCGAAGGACGGCAGGGCGAAAGCCGACGCCATGAAGAAGGCCGATGCCATGAAGAAGGCCGATGCCATGAAGAAGGACGGACTGTCCAAGCCGCCGGTCTGAGCGGCCGCGGCAGATGGGGCGATCGCCTACCGCATCATGGAGGCGATCCGCTCGCGCACCATCGGGCTCGGGTCGTCTTGCAGCTTGAGCAGCATCGCGTCGGCCACCTCGGGGTGGCCGTGCCGCAGCGACTCGAGCGCTGCGATTCGCAGCTCAGTACCTTCGAAGCTGTTCGCTGGCGTCTCGCACAGCTGCTGCAACCGCTGTCGTGCGCGAGGCGTGTGGAGATGGCCGAGCGCCGCGACGATCTCCAGCTGATACTCGATGGCCTGCTCCTCATTCAAGACGCCGACCAGTCGGTCGGGCAGCGGTTCACCATCGGGAGCGGCAAACACGATCGACAGCGCGCGGGTGCGCACATCGACCGAGCTGTCGAAGAGCACCGACTCGAGACGGGCAAGCGCCACCGGTCCACCGATCTGTCCGAGCGAGACCACCGCCGCGATGCGGACACGATAGTCGGCATGCCGTAAAGCCTGGCCGATAGGGTCGATCGCCGCCGGCGATCGCGACTCCCCCAACAAGCACACGGCGTTGCGTACCACGTACCAGACGTTGTGCGCGAGATACTCGCGCGCCACGTCGGGCGTCGCCGCGAGTGACACCATCGCATCGTACAGCGTGCGGCGGTCGCCAGCATCGATGGCAGCGATCAGCTGCAGAAACGTCGCGTGGGCGCCGGCCGACCCGGCACGCTGCACCAGCGCGATCACGTCCTCGGGGGAAACCTTGCTATCCAGCAATTGTTCGACCACCAATTGCAGCACCAGTGGTGTGGCAGCTTTCGCGAAGTGCGCCGGTAACGACAGGTCAGCCAGCTCGCGGCAGAGGCTCATTCCATCACCCTGGGCCACGGCGAGCTCGATCCGGCTGACCTGCGCTTCGAGATCCGCCGGCATGACGTTGGACGCGGCGATCGAAACGGGGAACGCGACCGGTTGCGACAGCGGACGGGTGGGCGCGGCTTTCGGCGCCGACGGCACGCGCACGAACTCGCCGGTGTGCGCCGACAAAAAGCGAACGTTCCAGATCGACAGGGCGTCGGCCGACTCGATGAGCGCGTCAGCGTCATCCCGCTCATCACCGATCAGCAAACCGGCCAGCTTCAGAAACTCGGCGTCCGTCATCGTGGTAGCCAGCTCGACCGCGTCGAGCCCATGCCGCTCGAGCGCGCCCCCCAATTCCACGACGCCCTCAGGCAGTTCTGGTACGTTGGCACGTCTCAACTGCCGTCGGTCGAGCACCACGCGCCCCACCCGCGCCAGCGTGCGCAAACGTGCGACACTGGCCAGCACGTCGGACATAGGGGCACGCGCTCGCAGCTGTGCCATGAGCAGGGCCAAGGCAGCGGCGTAGACGAATTCGATGGGCAGGGAAGCTCCGGAGGAGTCGGGGGGAGACTTGTCAATGAAGCTCGTCACCAGAGCAGTTGGGCTCAAGCGTGAGTTTTTCATGGGGGAGCCTTCACAGTGCGGCGTCCGGCCGCGCTCGACTATTTTTCGCCCTATGACGACCATCGCCCAAGCCGACTTCATCCAGTCCATCGCGGACGCGCTTCAGCACATCTCGTACTTCCATCCACTGGATTACATCGAGGCGCTGGGCGATGCCTACGACAAGGAGCAGAGTCCAGCCGCCAAGGACGCGATCGCGCAGATCCTCACCAACTCGCGGATGTGTGCCGAAGGGCACCGCCCGATCTGCCAGGATACCGGCATCGTGGTGGTGTTCCTCAAGGTCGGCATGAATGTGCGCTGGGATGCGACGATGTCGGTTCAGGAGATGGTGAACGAAGGTGTGCGACGCGCTTATCTGCAGCCCGACAACGTACTGCGCGCGTCGATCGTAGCCGACCCCGCGTTCACCCGCAAAAACACACGCGACAACACACCGGCCGTGGTGCACTACGAGCTCGTACCGGGTGACACCGTCGAGGTGAAACTGGCAGCCAAGGGCGGCGGCTCCGAGAACAAGTCGAAGTTCGCGATGCTCAACCCGAGCGACTCGATCGTGGATTGGGTCATGAAAACGGTGCCGCTCATGGGTGCCGGCTGGTGTCCGCCAGGCATGCTCGGCATCGGCATCGGTGGCACCGCCGAGAAGGCGATGTTGATGGCGAAGGAATCGCTCATGGAGCACATCGACATGACGCAACTCAAAGCTCGCGGTCCGCAGAACAAGATCGAGGCGCTGCGCATCGAGCTGTGCGACAAGATCAATGCCCTTGGCATCGGCGCGCAGGGACTTGGTGGTCTCTCCACCGTGCTCGACGTGAAGATCTTCGATTTCCCCACGCATGCCGCGTCGAAGCCGATTGCGATGATTCCGAACTGTGCGGCCACGCGACACGCGCACTTCACGCTTGATGGCAGCGGCGCCGTCTCGTTGCCGGTGCCGAGGCTGTCAGATTGGCCCGATGTCACGTGGCGCCCCGATGTGAACGCCAAGCACGTCGATCTGGACACGCTCACACCAGACATCGTGGGCACATGGAAGGCGGGCGATCGGCTGCTGCTCAACGGCAAGCTGCTCACCGGCCGCGACGCGGCACACAAGCGCATCGCCGAGCTGTTCGAGCGCGGTGAAGGACTTCCCGACGGCGTCGACTTTACCAATCGTGTGATCTATTACGTGGGTCCGGTCGATCCCGTACGTGACGAAGCGGTGGGACCGGCCGGTCCGACGACGGCCACACGCATGGACAACTTCACTGAAATGATGCTGGCCAAGACGGGGCTGATCTCAATGATTGGTAAGGCGGAACGTGGACCGGTGGGCCTCGAGGCGATACGAAAGCACAAGGCGGCCTATCTGATGGCCGTCGGCGGTGCGGCCTATCTCGTGTCGAAGGCCATTCGCGCCTCCCGTGTCGTGGCCTTCGACGACCTTGGCATGGAAGCGATTTACGAGTTCGAAGTGCAGGACATGCCCGTCACCGTGGCGGTCGATGCCGCGGGCAGCAACGTGCACGAGACGGGACCGCGCGAGTGGCAGGAGAAGATCCGACATCTGCCCGTGCTCGCGGGGTGATTTTCTCGTAAGTTCGGGCGATGCACCCCATCGCTCGCCTTTGTGTCGCGGCTATTGTGGCCGTCGTTCCCGGTCTGGTCATCGCGCAGAGCACGTCTGCGCGCCCACCGCTGTCGCTCGAACAGATCATTGCCGGATCGGCGTTGACGGGCACCTCGCCAACGTCACCGAGGTGGTCCCCCGACTCGAAAGTGGTCGCGTTTCTCTGGAACGATGACGCGCAACCGGGGCGATCACTGTGGCTCGTGGAGCGCAGTGGCACGGCACCGCGGCGGTTGCTCCCGGCCAACATCACGGCGCGTGTGAGTGAGTTCGTCTGGACCCCCGATGGCACGACCATCGTGTTCGTGCAGCAGGACTCGATTTGGCGCCTGACCGTGGCCACCGGGACCCGGACGCCGCTGCTTGCCGACGGTGGCGAGGTGGCGGAGCTCGCGGTCTCGCCGAATGGCGCCACGCTGTCCTTTTTGCGCGAGGGCGACCTCTGGCTGCTCGCATTGGCGGGTAATACCCCAGAACGCAACGCGCCAACGCGCGCGACCACCGTCGCGGTCGCGCCGATCGGCTCGATTCCGCTCGGTACGTATTTCGGGCGGGACGTCGAGATCGGCGGCGCCACGTGGAGTGGTCCGTCGCCGTCCTACGCGTGGTCACCCGATTCGCGCACGATTGCCGTGCACTATGTCGATCGCCGCGGCGTGCCGCGCTTCAGCATGCCGTACTACCTCGGCGACACCGTGCGGATGAACACGCTGCGACGTGGCGCCCCGGGACACGCGAACGAAGTACGCAAGATCGGCTTGCTCGACGTGCGTGCGCGATCGCTCTCCTTGTTGGAGCTGCCTGACTCCAGCAGCACGCGCGTCGTGAACGTGGCTTGGTCGACGACCGGCACGTTGCTGATCGACCGCGAAAGTGATGACGCGATCAACCGCACCATTCATGTGCTTTCCGCAGCCGCACCGACTCCCCGCGTGGCGTGGCGCGACCACCGCGACACGCGTGTGTACAACGACATTGCCTCGGCCTGGAGCGCCGATGGCCGGAGCATCGTGCTCACGGGCGATCTGGACGACCGCTACCGAATGTATCGCCTGGCGCCCGGCAGTACGACCCCGGTGATGCTCACGCCCGGCCCGCACGATGTGGCCGGCGCCGGCATCCCGCGCCTGGCCACCGGCAGCATCGACTACGTGAGTTCGGCGCCACGACCGTCGGAGCGCCACGTTTTTCGCGTGAGTGCACGCGGTGGCGTGCCGCGACAGCTCACCACGCGACCCGGCACGCATGCCCCCTTCGTGTCGCCCGACGGCGGCAGCATCGCGTTGCTGTCGTCGAGTGATACGCAGCCAACCGAGCTGTACCTGCTCGACGTGCGTCCCGGCGCCACGGAGCGCCGTATCACGACATCCACCACACCGGCGTTCGCGCGTGTGCCATGGATCGCGCCGCAGTATCTGCGCATCAGGAACGGCGGTGATACGCTGCCGCTGCACCTTCGGGTGTTCTATCCGCCCGACCTCGACTCCACCAAGCACTACCCGGTACTTGTTGGCCCGGCCTATTCCAATACCGTACGCAACCGGTGGGGCGGTTTGAATGGCCTGCTGCAGCAGTATCTCGCGCTCGAGAAGGGGTACATCGTGGTTCAGGTCGATGTGCGCGGCAGTACCGGCTACGGTCGCGCGTTTCGCGAGAAGTTTCTGATGGATTGGGGTGGCGGCGATCTCGACGATCTTGAAAGCGCCGTCACCCACATGAAGTCGCTGCCCTTCGTCGATGCGTCACGCTTCGGCATCTGGGGCAGCAGCTATGGCGGCACGCTCACCGTATACGCGCTGCTCAAAAAGCCCGGTCTTTTTCAGGCTGGTGTGGCCGGGGCGGCGGCAACCGATCCGTATCTGTTCGGCAGCGACGACGTGGCCATCGTGCGTCGTCCGCAGTCGCACCCTGCCACGTTCACGCGCGGTGCGCTGCAGTACGCCGGTAATCTGCGTGATCATCTGTTGCTCATCCACGGTATGCAGGACGACGTCGTGCCCTTCTCCTCGGCCGTCGAGCTGGCGGAGGAATTCATGAAGCAGGGCAAGGATTTCGACTTTGCCTTCGCGCCGGCAGCGACGCACGGCTGGACGCAGCGTCCGTATTACGCCACGTACCTGCTGCGAAAGTTGGTCGCACACTTTGATCGCTATCTCGGCCCCGGCCCGCGCTGACGCGCGTCGCCACTGTTGCTCACTTCTACGGGACTCCCCATGTATTCACGCGCGCGCCGGATGCTCTCCACGGCAGCTTCCGTTGGATTCAGTTTCGCCGTGACGCTCGCCACGACGCCGCGCACCGCACAGGCGCAGGAGCCGTATGCGTGGCGCGACTCACTGGTGTTTCATACCTTTTCGATCGCCGCGATCGACCCGCGCACCGGTGAAGTTGGGGTGGCGGTCACCACGCGTGTGCCCTGTGTGGGCAACGGCGTCCCCTGGGTACGGAAAGGAGTTGGTGCCGTGGCGACACAGGCCAGCACGCGCACGGAGTACGGTGTCGAGTTGCTCGATGCGCTTGCCAGCGGCGAGGCCCCCGATGCGGCACTCAAGCGAGCGCTCGCGGCCGACAGCGGCTTTCAGTCACGACAGGTGGCGGTGATCTCCATCGACGGACGTTCAGCCCAGCACACGGGGACCGGACCGAATGCGTGGGCGGGCCATCGTGCCGGCAAGAACTACGTAACGCAGGGAAATATTCTCGTCGGGCCCGAGGTGATCGACGCCGTGGCGCGGAGCTTCGAAGCGAGTGAGGGCACACCGTACCATCTCGCTGACCGACTCATCACCGCACTCAACGCCGGGTTCGTGCTCGGTGGCGACAAACGACACGGACTTCGCACCTCAGCGGCCGTGATCGTGGCCGATTCGCGCGCGGGGATGTCGCGGCGCAGTGATGGCCAAACGGCGAACATCAACGTGTGCGAGAACGCCGATCCGGTGGGCGAGCTCCGTCGCATCTACGATGCGGTCTCGCAGACGCTGGGCTACCGCACGCTCGAGCAGTTCTCGGGCGGTGATGTGTATCAGCTCAAGGTGATGCTCAATGCGCTCGGCTTCTACAAGCGCGGTGAAACGGTCGCGGCTCGCGGCCCTGAGGCGACTCTCTTCACGACCGAGACCGTGGCCGCGGTTGATGCATTCCGCACGAGTGAGAAGATGAGCACGCCCACCGTCGGTGGGTCACCGGCTGGACTGGTAGACGACGAAACAGTGGCCCGACTGTGGGCGGCACTCGAGCGGGTCGGCAAAGCAACCACGGTGCGTCAGCAATTGCTCGACAATACGTTGATTCGCCGGTAGCGAAGACCGCCCACGATGAAACCGCTTACGGCCAGGCGCGCATGGCCGTACACACCACTTGCCGTAGCGCCTCCGCGCTTGCCCCCCCGCGCGCCTGGACGCTGAGGCCAAACATTATGGTGCTCACGTAGGCGGCCAACAGGCGCGGTTCGGGATCGGGCGACAGCTGTCCTTCGATCACCGCACGACGGAAGCGAGACTCCAACGCATCGGCTGAGCCGTGCAACTTGCAGGACGACGCGCCGTTGAACGCTCCGGATTTCGCCACGTTCTACACGGCGGGCGAGAAGGGCTACACCGACTATCCGGCGCTTTCGTCATGAGCATTACTCATGAGCATTACTCATGAGCATTACCATGAGCATTGACTAGCGCGCGTTTGCGACGGGCGGCGAGGCCGATGGCCAGCAGACCCGTCGCAAGCAGCGCGATCGTACCGGGCTCAGGCACCGTCGTCTGAGCAAGGGTGAGATTGTCGACGGTGGGAAAGAGGGAGCTCTCTCCGCCGGGCTGAACCGCGCTCACGGTAAACGAGCTGATCACGCGACTCAACGACACCACGCCGAAGAATCTGCTGGCGGTTGGCCCCGTCAATGTTGTCGACCGCGCGCCGGTGGCGTCGACGAACGTGACAACGATGTTTCCACTCGCGAACGCGCCGTCGAGGCTGGTGCCGAAGAAGTTGCCGCCAATGGCGCCAACGCCACCGGTGAAGACGGCGAAGGTGATGGTGTCAGTGGCGGTATTCGTGGAGAGCGCGGGATTTTCCACGGTCCGCGCGCCAAAAAAGAAATCTTGGCGATTGCTGACGGATGCCGTGTACTCGTACACGCCGGCCGTGCGACTAGTCGGCGACGCAGTCGTGCCGGTCGTGTTGAAGCCGAAAAATGTATCGACGCCGGGGTTGGTGATCGCCGCCAGAAACGTCGCTTGATTCGTGTAGATGACGAACTGGGCGTGGGACGTCGTGGGTTTTATCAGCGTAGCGACAAGCGCCACGGCCGAGACGTATTTCCACCGCATAGTTGCTCCTTCGTCGGAGAGTGGGTTCGTGAATGCGGTTCGGCGTGACGTATGCACCTCCGCGCGAACGTCACGGTGGACGCATGTTTCGTGCGAGCTGCGCGAAGCGCTACCGTCCTGTCCGCCTCAGTAAGGCGCGCACGAATCCTCGCGCCCGTGGCTGGGCGGCATGATCACTGCAGGGTCGGGAGAACACGATAAGATCACCTTCCGCCATTTATTCGTTCGACGAGGAGCATACGATGCTCGCCACACCGGTGGTTCAAACCGCCCGTTCGCTGATCGACATCCAGGTCGGTGAGCGCGTTGCCGTCGAGGTGGTCCTGTTCGAAATTGTTCGGGATTATTGCTCGTCGGTCGGCATTCGGCCCGGGATGGTGATGCGCCGTGAATGCTGCACCAACCGCAGCGTACTGCTCCGACGCGATGACGGCTTGCAGATCGAACTGGATCGCGTCTACGCCGCCTTCGTCGAAGTCAAACAGCTGCACTGAGCAACGACCCGAGAGATTCCGCAGGAGCGTCCGCAGGAGCGTCCTCGGCTGCGCCTGCTCAGCCCGGCGCCTTGTCCCGGTGAACGCCAACCCGTCCGGACTCACGGGAAAGTCGCGATCTATTCATACAGGTCGCTCGCCACAACCCATCGTGCGCGCTAAGCTATGCGTTGACCCGACCCCCCACTCCCATGAGCGAACCTGCAGGCCCCCCGCGCAAGCCGCGCGACGACGAGATGGACGTGTTCGGCCTCTCGCACACCGGTACGGTGCGGAAGGAGAATCAGGATCACTACCTGATGGCCACGTTTCACAAGCGCATCAACGTCATCTCCACCAACCTGCCGAACATCGAGCAGCGCTTTCCCCAGGACGGGCAGCGTCTCGCGTACGTGGCCATGGTGGCCGATGGCGTCGGTGGTGGCGTGGGTGGTGCCGAGGCGAGTGCGATCGCGGTGGAGTCGCTCATGCGCTATGTAGACGGCAGCGTCACGGTGTATTACGGCGCCAGAGCCGACGCGGCCGAGTTCATCGACCTACTGCAATCGGCGGCGATGCAGGCGCATGATGCAGTGCGTGCGCGCCGAGACGAGCAGGGGCTGCGTGGCACGATGGCGACCACCCTCACGCTGTATATCGGTGTGTGGCCCACCTACTACCTGCTGCAGGTCGGGGACTCGCGCTACTACGTGTGGCGCGATGGCGTGCTTTCGCAGATCACGCGCGATCAGACAATGGCGCAGGACCTCGTGGACGACGGCATCCTGTCGGCCAGCAAGGCCGGCAATTCGCCGATGGCCCACGTGCTGTCGAGTGCCATCGGCGCCGATAAGACGATGCCCGTGGTCACGCGTCTCGATGCCGACTGGCACAACGTGCATCTCATCTGCTCGGATGGACTCACGAAGCACGTCACGGATGCGCGCATCGCCGAGGTGCTGGGTTCGATGACGAGTGCGAAGCAGGCGGCCGAGCAGCTGTTGCAGGAGGCCCTCGACGGCGGGGGCACCGACAACATCACGATCGTCGTGGGGCGCACCACGCCCAAGTCGCTGGTCTAAGAGGCGTCGAGGCCGCGGAACCCAGCGCGAGCGGGCTTCCCAACCAACCGACCCGTTACGTAACACTAGATAGCTGAAGCAGGCGGGGCCATACTCCTTCTTCGTGCACTACCTGCCAAACCGTTCCGCAACCCGGAGTCGCACGACGTGTTTTTGGACGCCGCCGATCAGCCGCAGTTACGCGCCGCAGACGCCGAGGCGCTGACATTGACAGGCACGCGACCCGCTGATTAGCAGAATTCCGGCCCCCGGCGTGCGGCGTCCTTCACGCAGCGCCACCCGTTTCCTGCAGTCGCCGATCACGCAGGCTGCGAGCGCAGCGATCGCACTGGCGGTGATGTCCGTAGTCCATGGTGGCGACGGCCTGTGGTTTCAAGGCGACGCGCCACGACATGCCATGAACGGCCTGTTCTGGTGGGATCTCCTTCGTGCGGCACCGAGCGACCCGTTGCATTTCGTCGTGCAATACTACGCCCGCTTTCCGGCGATTTCGCCCGCGACGTACCCGCCGTTGTTCTATCTCGTCGAAGGGCTGGCATTCGCCATCTTCGGCCCGTCACCGTATGTCGCGCGAGCGCTCGTGCTGCTCTTCGCCCTGGTGGCCTGCGGCTACACGATGGAGTGGGCGCGACGCTGGATCGACCCGATGGCTGGCTGGGCGGGAGCGGTACTCGCGCTCACGCCCGCACTCGTAGTATGGTCGAACAGCATCATGCTGAATGTGCCAGCACTCGCGCTTGCTCTGGCCACACTCTACCACACACGACGCTGGATCGAGTCGAGCGCGCGACGACAGCTGGCGCTCATGGCGCTGAGTGCTGTCGCCACGATCGGCATATACTATCAAGCGGCGAGTGTGCTCGTCGTCTGCGGCGGATGGATCGTGCTGCAACGGCGGGAGATCCGCGACCGTCGGCAGCTTGCATGGCTGGCAGCCGCGATCGTCATGGCGATGCTGCCCGCTGTCGTCGCGCTGATCCTTGCGCCAGTGCAGCTGGCCCGCCACTTACCGCCGATGTCGGAACTGACGCGAGTGGTCAACTGGACCTATTACTGGCGCAAATTACCCGAACTCACGGGCTGGAGACTGCTCGCGATGGGTGGGATCGGGGTTGCCGCCAGCCTCGCGACGCCGACGTGGCGCCGCGAGGCGAGATTCCTTACGGTGTGGATCGCGGCCGTGCTCGTGTCGATCTCTTTTCTGCCTGCGCGCGACACACGATATATCCTGCTCGCGACGCCAGCCGTGGTGCTGTTGGGCGCGGTCGGCATGGTATCGGTGACCGCGCACTGGCCGTCGCGAATGCTTCGACTCAGGATTATCGCGGTGGCGGTGGCGCTCGTGCCCATGAGCATGTTGGCGACACGCACCTCGGTACCAACCGTATCCGGGATTCGCGAGGTCGCGGCGTTTCTCAAAGAGGCAGCGCCGAATGATGCGGTGCTCTTTGACGGCGCCCACAGCGGCGTCTTCGTGTTCTACCTGCGCGCGCTCGATCCGGCCTTTCAGCGTCGAGTACTGCTGGCGTCGAAGCTGCTGTACGCGAGGGCAGAGCGTTCTACGTTCGAGGTGGTCGAGGAGAGCTACGTATCGTCAACCGATGAGGTCATCTCGGCGCTGCGAACACGTGCGGGATGCCGTTACATCGCGTTTGAAACCGGCGATGTCACCCACGAGGCCGCTGGACGACGATTGTTGCGTGAAGCGTTACGGCGCCCGGAGTTCACCCTCGTCCGATCGTTCCCGGTGACGGCATGGGATCAGCGTCGCATCGATCTGTATCGCTTCGAAGGAGACATCACGCCGATCACTGGCGTCGATCTCAACTTCCCTGCGTTCTCGACTCACCAATTCCTTCAGGTGCAGCCCGTCACCCGTTGAGTTTCCACACGCCAGCCGCGGTCACGTTACCGGTTGGCCGGCGCCCGTACCGCGCGCTTCGATCGCACGGGCATTGAACCCGGCGGGAAAACCAGGATCATTGATGTTGCCGGTAGACTGCGGTGCACCACCAAATCCACCGCCACCACCGATCTTCGGTCCCTGCCTGGTCGCATCGGTCGCCCGCAGATTCCACGTACCGGTGTTGTCCCGCCGTGATCGTGCCGAACGGACGCGCGACGGTATCACTGCAGCAGCGGCGAGACATCGAGGGTGATGATCCGGATACGCGACTCGTCGTGCGATGAAAGATCGTGGGAACCGATGTGCTGCGTATTCCCGAGTCCCATACTGTGCCAGTGTACGCCGCCGTCTAAAGCGGCGCCGGTACCGCGGTACGAAACAGAAAACGCATGAGAGAATCAGAGCAGTTGAGACGGACCAGTAAAGGCGACCCGTGCGTCAGCGCATGCCGGCCTTTTGCAGCGCGCTCACTCCGCCGACCACGGGAAGTCGGAACGATGACTTCGCGAGATCGAGGGTGAGCTCGGCCCCTGCTTTCGGCCACAACGTGAATTCGCGGTCGCTCGACATGATCATCACCGCGAGCTGTTTGCCGGCAGGAATGAATTCGTCGGTAGGCTCGAGATCGAAGGTGACCTCGCGATACTCGCCGGTCTTGAGCGGCTTACCGCGATTCCTCGACGCGTAGTTGCCGCCCTTTTTGAGTGCCTTCGCGTTTTGCAGATCGGCCCACCCGTGCGACACGTTGCCGACGTGGCTCTGAGAGCCAGCGCGCGCCGAGTCGTAGGGGAGCATCACAAGCCACACGCTGAGATTCGTGGCCTTCACGTTGGCGCTCATGCGCAGCGTCACGCGAGGCGTGCCAGAGAGGTGCACGGTATCGGTGAGTACCGGCGTCGCGTACAACAGCCGATTGGCCGACGTCGACGCACTCGCGAGCGCGCTACCGCTGAACGCGACGTCGTCGATGAGCGACTCGGCGCCCGTGGTAACCGGCGCGAACGCCAGCGACGCGATGCGTCGCCCACCCGCGGTAGGATGAACCGTGACGTTCTGCGTGCCCGGCACGGGGAACGTAGCGAAGGGCGTCGGCAACGCCGCGGCGCGCAACCGCGGATTCGGCGCGGGCGCCCCGGACGATGATGGCGCCGCAACGGCCGCCATCGGGGCCTGTGCGCCAGCATCCTGCACGATGTACGCCGACTGGTCACCCGGCACGCCGTTGTTCACGCCGTACAAGTAGTGACTGAACCAACGATTGAGCATGTCCGCCGGCGGATTCCCACCATGGCCGCCCTGATGCAAATACAAGCCAACCGGTCGTCCGCGCGCCTTCATTTCGTCGTAAATACGCACGCTATGCGCCGGCGTCACGTTGTAGTCGTTCAGACCGTGTGCGAGTAGCACGGCGGCCTTGATGTTCTTCACGTACGGCAACAGATCGCGCTTCTTCCAGAAGTCGTTGAAGTCGCCGGTGACGCGGTCCTGTCCTTTTGGTCCCGCAAACACGTTGCGCTTCCAGAGCACATCGCACCGTGCACGGGTGGCCGGATCGCCGCTGGCCACGAAGTCGTACAGCACGTCGACATCTTCGCCCAAGTAGCCACCGGGTGAGCGCACGAGCCCGTTCGAACGGTAGTAAAGGTAGTACGACGTGTTCGGTGACACCGGCACGACCACTTCGAGTCCCTTCACCCCGGTCGTCGCCGCAGCCAACGGCAGCGTGCCTTCGTACGACGTGCCGATCATGCCGACCTTGCCGGTTGACCAGCTGGTAGCGCGCACTTCGTCGCGTCCGGTGGGCGTGGTGAAACCCTTGGCGCGACCGTTGAGCCACTCGATCACGAACTTCATCGGCGCGCGTTCGGGATAGTCGCCGACGGTCGCGCATCCCTGCGACAAGCCGGTGCCGGGCGCCTCCGAGTGAACCACCGCGAAGCCGCGCGGCACCCACTCGTTCACGAGCGCGTTCGAGATGCGCCGGCGGTTCGGCTGATGCACCGGCGCAGCCATGGCGCGGCGTGTGGGGGGCTGATCGCCGAGTTCCTGCTGCACGTTCCAGTTGGAATCGTCGCCCGACGTGCCGGCGAAGTACGGACTCGATCCGTAGAGCACCGGCACTTTCAGGCCACCACCGTCCGTTTGCGCGGGGCGAGTGACGTCCACGTGGACACGATCTTTGCGTCCGTCACGATCACTGTCAAAGTCGGTCTCGACCCACAGATCATGGCGAACCCACGTTGTGGAATCGCGCCATTCGGGGATCACCTGTGCCATACCGTTCACGAACACGGGGGCGACACGCTTGGCCGGCTGCTGCGCGAAGGCGGCCCGAGCGGCCAGCGCAGCGACCAGCAGAGTCGGAGGGCGAAGGTTGGCGAACAGCGAACGACGGCTCATAGCGCGGTGTCGAAAAGTGGAGGCGGCGCGGACGATCCGGCCGATCATCGGAAAGGAGCGGGCGGCAAAGATCACTATTGCTCAATGTGCGGACCGACCGGCTTCGGGGGGAGTCCGGCGACGGCGACGGTCGGCACGCCTCGCGGGCAAACTGCCTTGCCGCGGATCGACACGAATGCCCACGGATCGGCCAACGGCTCGCGAGCGAAGGTTGGGCTCGACCGCGCCCGAGATGCATGCTGTGGTTGGATCGGCGGTCATCGGCGGTCATTCGCGGCAAGGCGGCTTGTCTGCGGTCTCACTCGCCGCGGCCGCGCTCGTCCCGGAGTGCGCTGCGCACGTCGTCGAAGGCCGGCACGGCGGCGAGCGTGAGCAGCACGACGGCCAGGGGAATCGTGGCGCTGTAGCCGATCGAACGAAAACCGATCGCCCCGAGCACGCCGCCCGAGAAGAAGGACGCAAGAAGCATGGTGAGCAGCTTCAGGCGCCTGCGGTCGGCCATCACACGCGGCGCGGCCGAGCTCTCGTGCCGGTTTACATAGACATACTTGCCGAGTTCGATACCGATATCGGTCACGATACCCGTAACGTGAGTAGTCCGGATCTCCGATTGGGAGATTTTGGTAATGACGGCGTTCTGCAGCCCCATCATGAAGCTGAGCAGGCTGACGGTGGCCGGCACGAAGATGCTGTGTACCAGCTGCAGCCGCGCCCCAAGAAACCCGAATATCAGCAGCAGCGCCGCCTCGACCAGCAGCGGGAGGGCATAGGCGCTGCTGAGGCCTCGGCGGCGCGCGAAGTTCACCATAACCGCGGTGGTGGCCGCCCCGAGCGTGAACGCGCAGAGTGAGCCCACGCCGGTGAGGAAGACCTCAGTCTGTCCCAGCACCACGGCATCGGCCATCGACGAGACAATACCCGTCATGTGCGACGTGTATTGCGACACGGCGAGGTAGGCGCCGGCATTCGTGGCGCCCGCAACGAACGCCAACCCGACGCCAAGGTGGGAGTTCTCACGCTTGGTGCGAACCGTGCCGGTTAAACGCCGCGCGTAATCAATCGGCATGGGAAGAACGATAGCCGGTCGGGCCACGCCACGTAAAAGCATCTTCACGCGCTAGCATTGGCGCGAGGTGCCGATACTGGATCTCATGATGCGTCTTCAGGACCCCCTGCCCCTCGTCAGTACAGCACCCGACCGCCGTGGTGACACGGATAGCGTTACCAGCGGGGATGTCGACAGCTTCTCGATCCGGACGCGGCTCGCGCGCATCATGCAGGGGGGCGACTTCCCCGCGTTGTCGCGGCAGGTGATCGACACAATCACCACGATCGACGACGATGCCGCCTCCCTGCAGCGGCTGGCCAATATTGTCCTGCGGGAGTACGGCCTGACCCTCAGCGTGGTACGGACGGCCAACAGCGCGCACTATCGACGCGGTGGTCGCTCCACCGAAAGCGCGACGCATGCCATGATGATGTTGGGGGCCCGGGTCGTGCGGCAGCTGGCTGGTGGCATGCTGCTCTTCGAGCATTTTCAGCGACGCTCACCGGAACTGAAGGAGCTGATGATCCTGTCGCTCCTGACGGCGAACCATGCCCGCGCCACCGCGATGCAGCTGGGTCACGACGACCCCGAAGCAGCGCACCTGTCGGGGATGTTCCGCAACCTCGGCGAAGTGCTCGTGGCCTGCTACTTCCACGACGACTACCAACGTATCCATTCCCTCATTCAGGACGACGGGCGCAGTGAGGCGTCGGCACGGCGCATGGTCCTCGGCTTCGCGTACACGGACTTCGGCGTCGAAGTGGCGAATCAGTGGGGTCTCCCGGACACCATTGCCCAAGGTATGCGGGCGAGTACGCACACGTCACCGTCGGTGCTCGCCTCGGTCACCGCGTTCAGCCACGAGCTGACCCGCACGTTGTATCAAACCGACAGCACCAGCAGCGTCGGACCGGCGCTCGATGCCATGCTGGACGCCCACAAATCGCGCATCCGCCTCACGCGAGATCAAGTCGGTCGCATCGCCAGCGACGCGCTGCAGGAAACGCGCGAAGTGCTGCTGGGCACCGACAGCGAACAGAGCGTTCTGCGTCTACGCGAGCTCAATGCGGCGGCGCGAAGGGCCTTTGGTGCGTCGCTGACCTTGCCCGACGATGGCGATGTGCCTGTCATGATCGCCGAGCCCGATGTCACGGTGCGTGCGCGTCTGCGCAACGAGCTCGACGAGGGGGCCGATCCCGCGTCGGGCACGACGATCGGCACCGTGCTGCTGCAGGCGATGGAAGTGATCATGCGTGGCGGGCCGTTCGACCGCGTGGTCACCTGCTTCATGACGGGTGACCGCATGCAGCTGGTGGCGCGCACCGGATTGGGCACCGACATCGACGCGCTCCTCGCGCGCTTCTCGTTTCCGGTATCGGCCCGCGGAGGACCCGTGGTGGCACTGACGCAGCAGCGACAGGCGCTGTATCTCCCCACCGATCGCACGCTGCACACGATGGAACAGCGGTGGGCGAACGAGCAAGGCGTATCGCAGTTCGGCGTCTTTCCGCTGGTCGTGCTCGGGAAGGTGATCGGCTGTATCTACTGCGATCGCATCGGCAACGGACCAGCGCCCGACCGGGCCACGGTACGATACACGAAATCGATTGCCGACCTGGTGGTGGACGCCATTGCGCGGCGGCGTACCTAATGAGCATCGAGCTTTCCGTGCCGGACAAGTCGGCCACGTTCGAGGACCGCGGGGCCGTGCTACGAGTTCGCGGCGTCCTCGGCGGACCACTCGAATTCCGTGTGGACGAAGGACTCGTGTTCGCACGCTTCCACGATCAAGAGCCCCGCGTCTGGCGTGACGTGTCGCTCACGTCAGTCGTGGCCCTGTTCGCCGCCGACTCGCCGATCAGTACGTTTCTACGCCAGCAGGGGGCGCTCCCGCTCCGTCAGGTCTTGCTGGCCTCGTTGACCTCGAGCGTCGATGCGACGGACGACTCCGCATGAGCACGACCGCCAACCTCACGCCCGAGGCTGAGGCCTTCGTAAAAGCGGTGGGGGCGGCGGCCGACTTGCCAGCCTTCGTGCGCAACGTGCAATCCATCGGCAGCGTGGCCGCCAACCGAGACGCCCGGGTGGGCCTCCTCGAGCACGCGATCATGCAGGACGTCGCGCTGTCGGCGAACGTGCTGCGAATCGCCAACGCGGTCGCGGGGGGTGGCCAGTCGCCGAGCAACGTCGGGTCGGTGAAGCAGGCGATCATGCTGCTGGGCTTCGATCGCGTGCAGCACCTCTCCACCGCGGCCAGTGTGTTCGAGCAGCTGGAACAGGACGCGCCATCGGTGCGCGATCTGCTGGTCGAGTCGGTGCTCGCGGCCAATCATAGCCTACAGCTGTCGTTCGCGGCGGGGTACGATCGCCCCGAGCTCGCCTATCTGTGTGGACTGTTCCGCCGGTTCGGCGAACTACTGGTGGCGTGCTATCGACCGCGCCCTTACCGCGCGTGGCTGCAGCGCGTGCAGGGCGAAGGACCGGCCGTCGACGGCACGGAAGCGACGCAGTTCGGCTTCACCTTCGAAGAGGTAGGCGTGGCGCTGGCAAAGCGCTGGGGCATGCCCGTCGCGGTGGTGCGCACAATGCGCGCGTATCGTGGTGTGTCACTTGAAGGCGAGACGCTGCACGCGGTCACGCAGTGCAGCGCCGAGATTGCGCGCGGTCTGTACGGTGCCGCCTCGACGTCGGTCGGTGCGAACACGGATGTGAACGAAATACGTACTCGCTTCGCGCCGCTGATCGGCATCGATGTCGCGACGATGCAGGTGTGCATGGTAGCGGCGATCGACGATGCAAAGCCGACGCTGTCGTCGATGCAGGTGGATCTGGAGCGTTGGCTGCGTGGACACGCCGATGCCAGGGAGGTTGCGCTGATACAGCGTGATCGAGCGGATGGTGCGACGGCGGACGGAGCACATCGTGATGCGGCACTGACACCGGCCGATGTCGCGACATTGCAGGAAGCGATCGATCGACTGGCGCCCAATCCGAATGATTCCACTCAGGAAGCACGCTTGCGCGATGTGGTTCGCACGCTCGTGCAACAACGCGAACAACAGCAGGGTGCCTTCAGCGTCGGATCGGTCACCGACTCCACGTTGCGCGCGGCGTGCGAAGCCGGTTACGAACGTGGCGTGCTCGGGATCAGCACCGAGGACTTCAAAGTGATCCGCGGACGCGTGGGAATCGGCCGCGGCAGCGCCGAACTAGCGCGTAACTTTCTCCTGCGACCGACCGCCGCCTTTGGCCCACTCGGTGCCGCGCTGCAGGTACGAAGCGATCTTTTCGTGGAGATGACGGGCGCCCAGGCGAAAATGTACGGACGCGATCGTCTCATCAAAGACCTCTCTCCCAGCAACTTCGCGCTGCTTCCGCTGGTGCTGGAGCAGAAACTGATCGGCTGCCTGTATTTCGACAGTACGATCGAGTCGGTACACTCGACCGACACCGGTCGACAGCTGCTGTGCGATCTCCGCGATCATCTGGTGGCCGCCTTCGCCCGTCATCGCGCCAGCCGCTCCGAACCGACCGCAGGCGCAGCGTAGTCGTTCGAAGGTGGCAATTGTCGTCACAGCCTGACGAGCCTGGGACTGGCCGTTGCGGCCGGACTGATTATCTCCTTCGCGGCCCTTGGCGTTCGCGCCGCTGTCGTCTCCGATTCCAGCGTGAGCCGCGGGACCGCAGGACGCCCGCCTGAATTACCTGCGGCCGTGAATGGCGTGCAACCGAGGATCACGACGGCGCGTGTCGCCCGACCGATCGGTGCGACCTCAGCGATGAGGTCGGCTCGGAGGCCCGAGCGCTCCGCACCCATAGTATCCTCGCGTTGACGCTCGATATGAATTCGCTGCTCGGCGGGCGCGGTCTAACCGCGTTCGTAGAGCACAAAACGAGGACCGGACGCAACGGCTCCGACAACGCGTCGTTCGTGCAGAGCTTTCCCAACATCGACGCCGAGGATTTTCGCGCGATGGCGAAGTGTGGATCGAGCAGCGCTTTCTACAGGATCGCATTCGCATCAAAACCGGCCGGATCGACTTCAACAACAGCTTTGCGGGCACCGACCACGGCGCGTCGTTCCTGAACGCGTCGATGGGATTCTCGCCCAGCATCGTGGCCGCTCCAACATTCCCGCTCCCGTCGTTCGGTGTGGAAGCGACGGTGAGTCCACGGTCGACATTCAACGTCGGTGTTGGCGTCGTCGACGGACGCGACGGGGCGCCGGCCCCTGCTAGCGGCACGTCACGGTTCCGGATCGCTCAGGCGAACCAGCAGTGGACAATTGAGAGGTCGCCGCTCGCGGGAAGTCTCGGTGTCGGCGCATGGCAGCACACCGGCATGTTTTCCTCGATGACGGCCGATATCGACGCCGCCTTCGATATCGCCGGAACTCGCGGTTGGTACGCCACGCTCGACCAGACGCGCTGGCAGGGCCACGATCGGAACGAGGATGCGGAGAACCACGCGGAGGTAGCCGCCTTCGCGCAGTTCGGTGCCTCCGGTCTAAACGTGCCGGCGATCCACGTGCATCGCGGAGGCGGACTGACGCTCACCGGCGTGCTGACAGCACGGCCCGCCGATCGGATCGGCGTCGGTATAACCCATGCCTCGTGGGGCACCGGACGGGAAACGATCGTCGAGCCTGCGCGCCTTCGGCCACGTGGTCACGTGGTCACGTGGCGCACCGTGCTGTCCTTCTAACACGGCGACGCCCTCCGCATTGGCCATGCAGAGCGGACTCACTTGCCGCCGTGGGACGCATTCCGCTCTTTACGGTAATGGTGACCACTATTCCGCCCGCGCCGCCGGCGTCGGGGCAGACTGCCCGTCCGCCACTGTCGCAGACGGTCGATGTCGAGACGCCGGAACTCGTCGTACTCTCGTACACGGTGGCTGGCGTGGGTTCGCGCGCTGCCGCTGCATTCATCGATTACGCGATCTGTATCGCGACGTTCCTAGCGGTCATTGTCGCCTTCCTGCAGCTGCCGGTGAGAGTGGGCGGCACGTCGTCACGCGATTCGTCGGGGGCGTGGGTGATGGCCGTGTTGGGCGTCGTCCAGGTCGCGATTCTCTGGCGGTACTACGTGCTGTTCGAGGCGCTGGGCGACGGGCAGACACCGGGAAAGCGCATCATGAAGTTGCGCGTCGTGAAGGACGGCGGCCTGCCCGTCACGTTCGAAGCATCGGCCATTCGCAACGTCGTGCGCGCGATCGACCTGCAGCCGATTTTCCTGTACGCCATCGGCCTCGTGACGATCATCGCCAATGCGCGCGGCAAGCGGCTGGGCGATATGGCCGCCGGCACGATCGTGGTCAAGGAAGATCTCGTCACGCAGCCGACTACGCCACGAACGTTCGGTCGAACCGACACCCGAGGCGAGGCGCCGACGCTGCCGCCGTTATCGGCGAGCCTGACCGACGCCGAGTTTCAGCTGCTCGATCGGTTCGTAGAGCGTCGTATCGAGTTTGACGCAGCGCGTCGCACACAGCTGGCGTCCGGTCTGGCGCAGCGCTTCCGCACCAAGCTCACGCAGGATCCGGCGCATCTTCCCATCGCGCACCTGGTGCGATTGCACGACCACGAGCTCGCTGCGCGCGCGCAAGGAGCTGCCGCGCGGAACGACACTGGGGCCGCGCGCGAACGGCATCGCGTCTGGTCGCCGGTGCGCACAGTCTGCTGTACCGGCGTCGGTCGTTCACGCTACGCCGGTTGGTCGCGTTTCTGTTCTCGGATGGGCCGGCCGAGGTCCGTGCCTCAGGGCTGCCGATCGCGGTTGCGGCCACGCTGCTGTTCGGTCCGATGCTGATTGCCGCCCGCGCTGTGGTCACGCACCCCACGCTGGCGGCGACGCTGTTACCGCCGGGAATGCTGGCCCGCGCTGCCAACGGCGTCGTGGACGCGAAGCGAAGGAAAGGCTACATCGAGGATCCTCAGGTGTACCGCCCGGTCATGGCCTCGCAGATCGCCACCAACAACGTACAGGTCACGTTCATCGCGTTCGCGGGTGGCATGACGGCCGGACTGCTCACCTGCTGGGCGCTCATCATGAACGGCGTCAGCATCGGCGCCGCTCTTGGCCTCTACCTCTCCAAGGGGATCGGTTCGCTGATCTTTTCCTTCATCGCGCCGCACGGTACTGGTCCAGCGTGGAGGTCGCGCCTTCCGCCTGCTAGCCGGCGCCGTATTTCTGTTGCTCTTCGCGGGCGTGATCGAAGGATTCGTGTCACCCAATGCCGCGTTGTCGCTGCACGCGAAACTGGCCGTGTCGGCCACCAGCGCCGTAGTGCTGGCGATCTACCTGTTTTACCGAGGACCTACCGCGCGCCGCGTGCCTTGAGTTCGAGATAGCGATTCACGACACCCGCCGTCATGGTCTGCGGTGAAACGTCGAGCACCACCACACCGGCCCGACGCATCCGCTCCAACGCGGCCTCGCGCGCCTGAATCACTTCTTCGGCTGCCGCACGCTCGAAGAGCGGCTCCGTCGATGCCGCGCCGCACTGTGCGCGACATGAGCCAGCAGCGCCTGGCAGGCACGCACGTCGATCATGTCGGTGAAGTACACCACCAATGCGCGCTGCTTTATGATGGGCCGCCAGAAAGCGGAACGAGGATGCGTAGTCGGGCTCGCGCGAGGTGGCGTACACGGGAATGAACGCATCGCGCACCAGCGTACCAACCCGGTCACCGGAGGATGACGCCACGTCGGTGAGGATGAGCGCAGCACTGAGTGCATGCTCGAAACGGGAGAATTCGCCCGACAGCTGCGTCATGCCGCGCCCGGCATCCAACAGCGTGATCACTGTCTGCGAGCGCTCCACGGTAAACTCACGCGTGATGAACTTGCCCCGTTTCGATGTGCCCTTCCAGTCGATATGCCGCGGATCATCTCCGCGCACATACTCCCGCAACCGCGCGAAGGCCTGTCCCTGCCCTTTGTGTCGCAGCACGCGGATGCCCATGGCGTCGAGGTGGTGCTGCATGGCCAGCAAGCGGGAGCGACGCACCCCGGCCAACGACGGCACGAACCGGCATTTCCGTCGGGCCAATCCGCCCGATCGCCCGCAGCCGCTCATCATTGGCCACGCGCCGGTTCATGGTAGCCTCGTGTTACGCGTCCCGATAGGAAGCGCGGTTCCGCCCTTCCCAGTTCTTGATGTCATCGAGCGCCGACCGATCGGTCGCGGCGTAGCGACGACGGTCGGCATTGGTGGCCGGGTCATCGGCCGACGCGGCCACGACCGAGGCGACCGGAAGGCGCCAATGCTGCCAGCGCGAGAAAAAAGTGTCGGTGCCGATCCACTGTTCGGCCCGTCCAGACTTCTTGCCGTTCTCGAGGGGCTGATTGCCGACGGCCGTTTTGGCGAAAAGCGGCACCGCGGTACAGCGGCCGGCCGCCGCGTCCAGTCCCACAACAAGAAAATCTTGCGTACCGACTACCGACCGGTCCCCCTCGGGTCCCAGGACGGCATTGGTTTGGCAACCGCCAAGGGACCGCAACACGGCCGTGTCCAGCTGAACCACGAGCCCAAGGGTGACATCTTCGTGCGAGAATGACATGGCGGATGATGTCCGGAACCGCCAGCACTGGCAAGGTCACCCGGTGTCGCGGCTCAGGACGGGTTGGGCTCGAATCGTTTTATCGTGTGACGCAACAGCAAGCGGGCTTGTCGCCAGTCGCGATTCACCGTTAGAAAACGATTTCCACCGCGATGTGATCGCCGGACTTCAAGTTCATGGCGCGGGTGGCGACGTCGGTGCCTCCAGCGGGGCGCACGAACACGCGGATCGCGTCACCGCGCCGGATGAGGTCCTTCGGAAATGTCAGCGTGGTCTGCGTGTTGGCCGGTACTTCGCCGAGACGGATTGAGCGCACGCCCTGCTCGGCGAACACCGTCATTGGCTTGTTGCGCGGGTTGTCGATCGTGATCGTCGTGCTGGCCCGCTCCTCAGCCGTGAGCGGCACGGGGATGCTATCGATACTGGCGATGCCCGCGCTGGGCGGCACGAGCAGGCCGATACGCACCGAACCTGAGACTGAGAAGGAGGGTGTGGCGACGCCGAATCCGGCACCTTCGGGACGAGCCAAGAGACGCACGGTGCGGCGGCCATTCACCGCCCACGCCGGCAGCGGCAACGTAGCCACATCACCGGCCGCCACGACTCCCAGACGACGACCGATGCCGTCGGCCTCCAGGAAAACGGTTACCGGCGTCGCACGATCGTTCTGCACGGTCACGAGCTTCATCGTATCCCCGATCACGCGCGTCACCGGCAAGCGCGTGGGAGGCTGGGGCTGGGTCTGCTGCGCCGCGGCTTCGGTCGCTATCGTCGCAAGGCCAATGGCAAGAATCGTGAGAGCGCGCATGGTCGGGTCCTCCCGAAAGGTCGTGTGGCAGCACCGGATGCGGTACCGCTACATAGAGCGTTACGGATCGACCACACGCACCCTCGTAGGGGAATTCCCGATCTTCAGGGAATTTTTCCTGACGGGCAACTCACACAGAACAGCAACGTCCGACGTGGCAACTACGTCGGACGTTTCAGCACCTCGTACGTGTACTGTCGATCAATATGTACACGCACGAATTCTGGCGTCGACGACGCCAGTAGCAACGCTTCGAACGCCGTCGGCGGCACGCCCATGTAGCGATAGATGCGGTGGCCGATGTACTTCACGAACAGATCAGCGGTGGCGCCGTTGTAGCCCACGGAGATGACGGTCGACGGCTTTACGAAGATCTCGAGCACCGAGGCATCGGGAAACCCATCGTGTGACGCCGGACGCGACTCGCGTGGTGCAACCGGCGATGCCGATGCCCGCGCCGTACGTTGGCGCTCGAGCGCGGCCGAGAGAAACGCGTAGGCCTCGTTGATCGCCGTCGCGCGCACGAGCGCGATGGCGTGACCGGCTTGTCCGTGATGGCGATCGGGATGCCACTGCAAGATGAGCGGCCGGTAGGCGGCGTTCAGCTGGTCGATCGTGCGCACGGTGCGGAGTCCGAGCACGGCGCACTGCGCGGCAAAGGCGGCCGTGCTCATCGGATGGACATCGCGGCTTATCAGCTCTGGCGGGAGACGATCGCGTTGTGGACGGCGAGCGCGAGTTCCGTGACGGTGAACGGCTTCTGCAGCAGTCGGAAGGACACGCTGGTTTCGGTTTCGCGCGCGAGGAAGTCCGCGGTGTAGCCGGACATATAAATCACCGTCAGGTCGGGCCACCGTCGGGCGATTTCGCTCGCGAGCTCCGGACCGCTCATCGCATTCGGCATGACCACATCCGTGAGTACGAGATCCACCCGCTCCACGGCGTCGATCACACGCAAGGCGTCTGCGCCATCCTCGGCGCTGAGCGTGGAGTAGCCCAGCAATGACAGCGTACGCAGGCAGAGCCGCCGCACGTTGGGATCATCCTCCACGACCAAAACCACCGTCTCGCTCGATGCGGCCCCATGCACGACCGGCTCGACCAGTACGACGCGGTCGGAATTCGGCACATCGGACGCGGGGAAAAGCAGCGTGACCGCGGTGCCGACACCGGGCGTCGAGTCGAGCACCATTTGTCCGCCGGACTGCTTCACAAATCCGTACACCATGCTCAGGCCGAGCCCCGTGCCGCGTCCAAGGGGCTTCGTCGTGAAGAAGGGCTCGAGCGCGCGCGCCGAGACGTCCGTGGACATCCCGATGCCACTGTCAGCCACGGTTATGCGAACGTACTCGCACGGTTCGAGCACCGCGTCGCAGAGCAACCGAGCATCCGCCGCATTGACGCCGTCCACGTGAATCGTGAGCGTGCCGCCCCGCGGCATCGCATCACGTGCGTTGATGGCGAGATTGAGCAGCGCGTTGTCCAGCAGTCCGACGTCGATCCGGATGTGCGGAAGGTCCGGCGCGACACGCACCTCAACGCGGATCGTTTCGTCGATCACGCGCCGCAACACCCGACTCAGGTTCGTGATCACCTCATGGACATCGACGACGGTTGATTGCAACGGCTGCTGCCGCGAGAACGAAAGCAGTCGGCGCGTCAGATCGGCGCCGCGCCGTGCCGCGCCGATCGCTTCGGCCACGAACTCCCGTTGGTCGGCCGGCTCCGCGTCGTCGCTCAGCACCATCTCGAGATTACCGACAATGACCGCCAACAGGTTGTTGAAGTCGTGCGCCACGCCACCGGCGAGCTGACCGATGGCTTCCATCTTCTGCGACTGCTGCAGGCGCTCCTCGAGCGCGCGTCGTTCCGTGAGATCGCTGAGGGTGCCCGATATACGTCGGGCGACGCCTGCGGCGTCGCGAAAGATGAAGCCGCGCGCGAGAATCTGCAGAAAGGGCCCGGCCTTGTGCCGCATCCGGCACTCGATCTCGTACGTCGTGGCGTCACTGCGAAGCAACTGTTCAAGCCGAGCCGGCACCACGGCCTGATCGTCGCCGTGCAGGAGCCGGACCCACGTGCTCGAGTCGGCCGCGATCTCGTCGACGGCGTAGCCGAGCATCTCCCAATAGCGCGGACTGTAGTAGATCTCGCCGGTATCCAGATCCCAATCCCAAGGTCCATCGTTCGACCCCTGCAACACCAGCCGCAATCGCTCTTCCGACTTCTGCAGCGCGCGCTCGGCTTGCTTGACCGATGTGACATCAGTGAAGCTCACCACCACTTCAGACACCACGCCCGTGTGATCAAGCACGGGATAAGCGTTCCCCATCAGCCACACCAGCTGCTGGTCGCTGTCGCGCGTAAGCCCGACGACCATGTTCCGCACGAGCGCACGGGTGGTGAGGGCCCGCGTGACGGGAAATTCCTCGAGCGGCAGCACGGACCCATCTTCGCGGATGAATCGCCAGCGCGGATCGGTAATGAGCGCGCCGAGCGCCGTATCGTAGGTGACGCCCAGCAGCTGCGTGGCCTTGGCGTTGGCGTAGGTGATTTCGCCGGTCGCCTGGTGCACCACGATGCCTGCCTGAATCAGATCCAGCAGTAGTCGATTCTTCGCGGCACTTGTCCCGACCGTATGCTCGGCGGTGCGACGGGCGGTGACGTCCCGGAACAGCGCCACCATGGTCGCATCCGCGCCCGGCGGCCCATGCACCGGCAGCAGCATGAGGTCATTCCAGAACGGCGCTCCGTTCGCCCGCTGGCACAGCACTTCGTCCGCGAACAGTTGGCGGGAGGCGAGCGCGTGCCGGATTCGTTGCACTGTCGGCGGATCCAGGTCCGGACAGAGGGCCTCGTCGAACGGACGTCCCCGCAGCTGCGCGACGGTCATGCTCGTGAGCGCGATGAACGCGCGGTTGACCTCGAGCACATGTCCGCCGACACTGACCAGTACGGCGGCAAATGGCAACGATTCGAGGGACTCAACCAGCATTGGTGGCGGAGAATCCTCCGCCCGTTCCGGACGTGACATGGCGCCCCACCAAATTGGGGATCCACGGACCGACGGTGTCCGTGTTGCTCCCAATGCTACGCGCCCGAGGGGCCTTCCGCTATCGCGACCGGGCGTGCCACCGCTGCTGGAACGACTGCGCGCAGCCGGCGGTACAAGCCGTACGTTTAATCGTGTGAGTCCAATTTCCTCCCATCCTTGAGGTCCGAATGCTCCCTGCCTTGTCCGCTCGCGTGTTTTGTGCGCTCACTCTGGTCGGCGCCGCGACCCTCACGGCCACCGCCGCCCGCCCGCTGGCGGCGCAGGTCGTGCCCATCGTCGAGACGCTCGTACCCCTCGACAGCGCGCGCCGCATCACCATCATCACGCCGACGCTGGTATCACGACTCGGCCTCGTCGCGCCGGCATGGCCGGTGGTCGGCTCCTTTCGGGAGGCGCGACTTTACCGGGTGGACGGCGGCCAACATGTATTGGTGGTGGAGCGCCTGGACGGCACCGTGGCCCGCATCGCGCTTGACGCCGCCGCCTTCTCGAGCCTGCAGAACGCGGTGAGCGTCGGCCTGGTCGCGCAGGGACGCGGCGGCGAGCGCCTCATTGGTGCCGGCACCGGGGTGGTCGTATCGCAACCGGCGGGCAACACGTTCGTACGCAACCAGACCTTCCTCGGACTCGTGGCCTACGGGCCGGCCACCGCCGCGATTCTGAGCAGAAGTAGCAGTGCCGCGGCCGCCGGCGGCTACTTTCTGGCGGCCGGTACGTCGTTTTTTGTAGCCGCCAACACGGTCAAGGGCCGAGTGGTCACGCGCGCGCAGGCCGCACGCGCGGCCCACGGCGGTACGCGAGGCGCGCTTGCCGGCATCGGCATCGCGGCGATCGCCAACGCTGACGGCGGACCCGCTTGGGGAACGTCCATTCTCGCCGGCGCGATCGGTGGCACGATCGCCGGCTTTCAACAAGCCCGTGGTCTCAGCGACGGTGAAGCCGCCAGTGCCGGGTTCTTTGCCGACCTCGGCGCGCTTACCGTGCTCGGCATCGGCGGCAGCAGCGGCGCATTCAAGGGGCGGACCACGGTGGTGCCCTCTGACGCGAACAATCCGCAGTTCGGCAGCTACAGAAATACCGACAACAGCTTGCGCGGGCCCGGTAAGGCCGTCGTGGGCGGCGCGATCGGGGCGAGCGTTCTCGGCTACGCGCTTGGCCCGCGCTATGCGCGACGCGCTGCCTACAACGTGACCGCCGGCGATGTGAGCGTGGCGTTCGCCGGTGCCCTGCTGGGCGGCGCGGCCGCCTCGTCACTGATTGGTGAAAGTGGAGACGACGAGCCGAGGTACGGCTTGGCCGCCGCCGGCCTTCTTACCGGTGCCTTTCTCGCCGATCGCGGTCTCGTACGCAGGGCCGATCGCACGAGTGCCGATGGGACGCTGGTGCAACTGGGTGCGCTCGCTGGAGCGCTGATGGGCGGCGGTGTCGCCGCGATGGCCAATGGCGAGGGGCAAGTCACCCTCGCCTTGGCCAGCGCTGGCGGCCTACTCGGACTGCTGGCGACCGACGGCATCGTCAAGCCCGCCCGCGACGCGGGGCCATTGCGCGGCATTATGAAAAGTTCGGCTCGTGCACTCGATGGACGCGTATTCGTGTCACTCGGACCGGTGACTTCGGTGCGCGTGACGTTCTGAAGCACGAGCCACGGCCACCGCAACGGCAAGGGCAAGGGCAACGGCAAGGGCAACGGCTGGAACACGGAAACGACGGATTACACCGAACGGCCACGGATAAGATGAACAGCGCTTCTCACCTTCTCAGTGCTGATTCCGGGTCGTCCGTAGGCTCCGTGTTCCGGCTGTTGTTGTTTTCGGTACCTCGAGTGCAGGCCTCATTGGCGTGAGGCGTACGTCACGACGCACGACGCACGACGCACGACGCACGACGCACGAGGCACGAGGCACGAGGCACGAGGCACGAGGCACGAGGCACGAGGCACGAGGCACGAGGCACGAGGCACGAGTC
>NZ_JBKJRB010000035.1:0-6153 GCF_046594945.1 Gemmatimonas sp.
CTTCGCGTCGGGCAGCGGGACGATCTCGCGGATGCGAGCGAAGGCGCGATCGCGCTCGAGCTGGAGGCAGAGGTCGCGCTCGAGGGCGACGCGAAGCGTGTCCGGATCGAGCTTCAGTACGGCGAGCGACCGCGAGGGCGAGACGGCGGTGAGCGCGGTCGACATGGAGGGCTCGTCGTATCGAAGGCATGCGAGCGCCGAAAGTCCGAGCGGAACCCGCCGGGTACCGCGGTTGCGGACCGGCGGGCCGATCACCTCCGGGCGCCGATTGCTCTCCCACAAGCGAGGGCCGCTTTCTTTCGGCATCACCCCGCAGGGGTGATGGATGCGAGTATCAGATGCCCTTCGTGCTGAGGATTTGAGCACGAACTTCCTCTCGTACGCGACGTATGGTGTCGTACGGGGCGCCCACGCAGCCATTCAGGTCGAGCCGCACCTTTGAATCGTCCTCGTAGGTGAACCGAAAGTACTCCGGCGGGTCTCCGGTGCATGCGCTCGCATTGCCCTGGTTCACAGCACGACGGATCCCCCTCTGTCAGAGAAGTTGTCGCCTCTCCCGATCGCCTGATCGCGGAGACGTAGCGAACTCGATGGGGGCGGAGAGGAACTCTCTCCGTGAAATCATACTCTGAAACTTTCAAACGCAAGATCGTGCAACGCCTGCTCTTGCCGAACGCTCCGTCGGCGTACGCGCTGGCCAGAGAAGTCGGCGTCTCGCAACCAAGCCTCTCGCGATGGACGCGGAGGTTCGGTAGCGTCGTCTCGGTGTCAACCAACAAGACGCCCGGTACTGCGAGCAGGTCTCGCCGACCGGAGGACTGGACCGCGCAGGAACGCCTACGCGTCGTGAACGAAGCCAGCAGGCTCGGGGACAAGGAGCTCGGGGAGTTCCTTCGTCGTGAGGGCGTGCACGAGGAGACTCTCGAAGCATGGCGCTCCGGCGCTCTCGAGGGGCTGCAGCCATCGGAATCCGCACGTGCTCGCGGGGGCGACAAGAAGCGGATCAAGGAGCTCGAGCGGCAACTGGCCCGCAAGGACAAGGCGCTCGCCGAGGCCGCCGCCCTCTTACTCTTGAAAAAAAAAGTCCAAGCGATCTGGGGGGACGCGGACGACGACACGAGCGAGGAGAACGACAAGTGATCCTCGCGTTGCTCGACGAGGCCATCGAGGCAGGTGCGGGGCTGGAGGCGGCGTGCCAAGCGATCGACCTGAGCGCGCGCACGGTGCAACGATGGCGCGACGATCCCTACGGCGATGACGGCCGCCTCGGACCCCAGACGAAGCCTCATCACGCGCTGACCGCCGAGGAGCGGCAGCGGGTGATCGACACCGCCAATTCCCCCAAGTACCGCGATCTGTCGCCGGGGCAGATCGTCCCGTTGCTCGCGGATCGCAGCATCTACATCGCTTCGGAGTCGAGCTTCTACCGCGTCCTGCACGAGGCGAAGCTGATGGCGCATCGCAGTCCGGCTCGGCGTGCGGCGCGCCACAAGCCGAGGGCCTGCGTGGCGACCGGTCCCTGTCAGGTGTGGAGCTGGGACATCACGTACCTGCGCGCGCCGACGCGCGGAACCTTCTACTACCTGTACCTCGTGCTCGACATCTGGAGCCGCAAGATCGTGGCGTGGGAAGTCCACGAGGAGGAATCGCCCGAGCTCGCGTCGAAGCTCGCGGAGAAGGCATGCGCGGCCGAGAAGGTGAAGCCGGGCACACTCGTCCTGCATTCCGACAACGGCGGCGCGATGAAGGGCGCCACGATGCTTGCGACACTGCAGCGGCTCGGCATTGCTGCGTCCTTCAGTCGGCCGAGCGTGAGCGACGACAACGCCGCATGCGAAGCTCTCTTCCGCACTCTCAAGTATCGGCCCGGCTACCCGCGCAAACCCTTTGCATCGATCGACGCCGCGCGCGCGTGGGTCGGGGCCTTCGTCGCTTGGTACAACGCCGTGCACCTCCACAGCGCCATCAAGTACGTCACCCCGAACGATCGTCACGCCGGTCGCGACGCGGCCATCCTCGCCAAGCGCAAGATCGTCTACGCCACGGCCAAGCGCTCCACGCCGCGGCGCTGGACCGGCGATACGCGCGACTGGACTCATATCGCCACAGTCACGCTCAACCCAGATCGAAAGGCGCAAGCGGCTTGAACTCGATTAGGCGACAACTATCCTGACAGGTCCCGGGATGTCCTCGTGCAGAACGGCCGCGACCAGGTCTTTACAGTTCGGGAGGAGGCGCGGTTCGGACACCCCCTTTCCGTTCGCAAGATACAGCGCGCACGCCGCAAAGCTGACGTCGATAATGTCGACACAGCTCGCCTGCGACGGGATGCCGCAGTCGCCCTTCACCCAACGCACGCTCCGAACGGGCTGTTCCGAGGCATCCGTCTTGGAACCGCACGATAAGAGGAATGGCGCGGCGACAAGTGCTGCGAGTGCGGACAGCGACGTAGAGCGAACGACCATGCCCGACCGCATATCGCAGCGACGTCCTCGCATCCACCATCGATTGACGTGAGAGAAGTCCTGCGTAGCCTGCGCGGCGGACTGCGCAACGACGGAGGACTCGCCCGATGGCTCGATGGTTCGCTTGGTTGTTGATTGTGATCACGCTGCTCGCCGTCGGATGCGGCGGCGACTCGCGGACGGGTACGTATCGCGGTGTGTGGTCATCGTTCGACGCGTGCGAACCTTCGTCCGAAAGTGTCGCGAAGATCACGCCGGTCCTTACGTGCGTGGCCGTCAGCGGAGACGCACGGATTGCCATCTTTGGGTATCAGAACGACGCGTCGTCCGCGATCGTCGTCCCCGAAAGCGCGCAGAATCGCCTCGTCCCAGCGCCGGACCCTACGTCGGCGGACGGCCGCACCAGACCAATCTCGGTCTTCGCCCCGGGCTTCTTCCCAGCCGCGTTCACAATTCGGCAGTCCCTGTTGGCGCCGCCGACAATCTGGGAGCTCGGCGGGCGGATGACGTCCGATGCCGCGCCCGCTTGCGCGCTCTCAACGGCCGGCGGCGCCGTCTATGTGACGCTGCAACAGCCCGGTGGCGTTCCTCCTCTCGTAGTTCAGATCGCGCCGAGCGAAACAAACCTGCTCGACGGCGTCGTGGTTCCGACGGAAGCGCCCATGGGCGGTCAGACGAATCAGCCCCTTACGGGTAATCGCTTATCAGGTGACTTCAGAGTCACCCCCGATGGCGCCGCCACCTACCGTGTAGACTTGAACGTTCCCGTCGGCCGCGCGGGCATGCAGCCAGAGCTTGGCTTCGATTACAGCAGTCGCGCGGGCAATGGCATCCTCGGCGTAGGTTGGATTCTGCGCGGCATCTCGCAAATCAGCCGCTGCACCATTCGTCCGGAGAACGGAGACGCGCCACCGCCGACGCAGTTTCAGTTTACCGATACCCTGTGCTTGGACGGTGACCCACTCATCATCGCGCAGGCGGAGCCAGGTCCCAACAACGTACCGACCGTCACGAACACGTTTCACCCTCAACACGATCCATTCACGCGTGTTCTCCGCACTAGTGCCGGTTTTACCGTTCAACGACGAGACGGTCGCCAGCAATACTATGGGGGCGCGGGCGCCCAGCTGACGACAGCGCTCACCTCCGTCGACCCATCTGGATATCCAGAATATGGAGACGGCCTGACGAAGACCGCCGCGTGGTTTATCCGCGAGACCGTTGACCGCTCTGGTAATGCGGTGCGATACGAATACGAAGACGGCGGATACGCGGATCGCAACTGCGCCATTACGAACAAGCCGTGTAGCGCCGCCGAGCTTCGTCCTCGCTCAATCACTTACACTCATGCCGCCGACCTTCCGGCGACGCGCCGAGTCGATTTCGAGTACGAGGACCGAACCGACTGGTCCTTCAACTGGATTCAACGATTCCCGCTGCAGGTTTCTAAACGCCTCCGCGAGGTGCGAATTTCGGGTCCGATGCCCGTGGCAATCGGGCCCGTGCGCTCGTACCGACTGACCTATGACTACGGTCCGGTATCGCGCCGCAGCCGACTCACACGCGTGCACGAGTGCGACGGCGCGGGCGTGTGCAAGCAACCGCTGGAGCTATCATACGAAGATGGTGACCAATACTACGACGTCGCCGCAACCGACTTCGTGCCGACGCCGTCGCAGACCCGCGACATGTATGCGTCGGATCTCGACGGCGACGGTATGGATGATGTCCTCTATCGCGTCGGTAATATGCGTACCGTCGCCGAAGGCGGCTTCGGCAAGCGCACGCTCACCACGATAGCGGATTGGGAATACCGGCGCGGCACTATCACGAAGGGCGTTCCGAGGCTGGCGCCGCCGATCCGTTTCGCCGTGGTGGAGCACACGCGCTTCGAGGATTTGGAACTCCCTCCAATCTCGGACTTCCGAGCGCCAGTCCTCTTCAAGGACGGCGTGCCGTATTTCCCGGATGAGCAGGGCGCTACACGTTGGGTGCCTTATTCGTTCTCGGCGACGTCGGTCGCACCGAGTGGCGCGCCATTCACCGCGTCCGGCAGCGCTGCGGCATTGGACATCTTCGGCCAAGGGCACGACACGGCGTTCGAAGGGGACGGCGCCACCGCGATGCTCGCGATGCAGACGCTTCAGAACAAGGCGTGGTCGATTCTGGTCGCGGCGCCCAGCGATGAAAACTTCAAGATCGTCCACCCGACGACGTCGACGTGCGCGCCTTTCGGTCTATGCAGTCCGGCGTCGCTTGCATCAACGGTTACGCCGCTAAGACGCGCCGGCGTAACGCATACGCTCTTCGATTTTAATGGTGATGGGATCTCCGATTCCTTTGACGCGCTACCCGGTTCACCCATACCTCCCGCCTTGTACGCGGGCGTAGGGGGCGGCGCGTTTCGGCGCGTGCAACTTCCGCTCATTCCGATCACAGATTGGATGTGGCCCAGCGCCCCCGGCGCAAGCGGCACGATGGTGCTGGACCAGGATCAAACCGGCCTCGGGAAGATACTCGTCTATGCCGGAGACTCGGCTACTCCCACGAGCGCGGCTCGCATCCTGTCGGTTGTGCCCACCCCTTCCGGGTTCGTTGCCGAGTGGCGAAGTGGTCCCCAAACGGCACCTGGAGTAGCCGCCATTGACGCCATCGTCGGTCGCGATCTGGCCAATGCTGGTCGCGTGCTAGACGTGAACGGCGACGGTCTCGAGGACATCTTGCTCCCGGGTAAGTTGCTCGTCCGACGCGGTCAGAAAGCCGACTTGCTCAAGTCCGCCGTCGGCGCAATCGCGGCCCGCATTGCCTATACGCCGCTCCGTTCGCCGCGCATCGCATGTGCTGCGCCCATTAGGTGCGGCACGCGTGGGCTTTGGTCGGTCGCAAATTACGACCTCACGGTCGCAGTGGGGGCCGGCAAAACTTCCGTCGCACTCGCTTACGAAGATCCGGCCTCGAACTCACTGACCGGCGAGTTCCTCGGGTTTCGTCGAACGACCGAGACAACACTCGCAACCGGCCAGACGGTGGTAACTACCTACGACCGCTACCATGAAGATGGCTTCTCCGGACACCCCACTCGTATCGAACGCCGTGTTAGCGCAGACAAGAAGTCCGTTCTCGAGAGCGTTAGAACGTTTGAGTATGTGGTTAGGTCGTACGTCCCCGGTACGCAGTTGGTGCTCGCGTCTCGGGCCACTGACCTTGCAACTGACAATGGCGCGAAGGTCCAGACCAACGAGCTAGCGACGACGTACGACGCCTTCGGCAATCCATTCGTCGCCAAGCGTACGGCCATCGTTGGCGCGCTCTCCGCTACGACGACGGACACAACCACCTATTTCCACCGCAATGATGAGTCGCGCTGGCTCCTGGGACAGGTTGAAGCGATCCTAAACACAAGCGAGGTTTCCGACGCCGCGTCGATCGCCCCGCAGCCTGCATTTGCCCGCCGCTTCACGCGCTTCGAGGTCGACGAGGCGACCGGATTGCCTCGAGCTATCGCAGCGAACGAGGGAGCCGGAGAAAGCTTCGAGCTCCGCACTGACCTCGTCTTCAGCGGCGGGCTAATCGAGATCCACTTCGCGGCGGGATACTGATCCACCCCGCCGCGTGATCGGGCGCCGGGCAGCGGCGGGATACTGATCCACCTCGGCTCCCGGGACGGCGGCGCACGCTGCGGCCATGG
>NZ_JBKJRB010000064.1:0-2674 GCF_046594945.1 Gemmatimonas sp.
CCGCGCGATTGTCTACATTCGCTCGCTCACACAGAGCGGCCGCCTCGACGCCGCCCTCGATTTTCATCAGGTCCACGCCGTCAGACGAGCGGCGTGATCACCAGGTGAGCTGCACCCCACCTCCGCGGCGAGGAGGCTCGCAGGCTCGCCACCATCGCCGCTACGGTGTCGCAAAGGCTAACGTTCGGCGCTGAGAAGAGATGCATGTCGCACGCCATCACTACCGAGATTAAAGCGCTACTTCGCACGCGAACAAAGTCCTCTGCGTTCGAATCCGCGAAGCGACTTATCGCATTTAAATCGAAGGTCGCCAGCTCGAAGATCATCAATGCGCTTCGACCGGAGCTGAAAGATTTTCATCGCGAGGCATTGGTCTACGCGTTGACCTTTCGCTGCGACGTCGAAGGCATCGACCCCCTCGTCGCGCTCCTCTCGGACGACAAAGAAGTTCCACGCATCCGTGGTCAGGCCGCAGAAGGCATCGCGTACAGCCTTGAATCGGTTCGGCGCTCATCTACACGGTGGCGGCGAGCAGTCGAAGCGATCCTCCAAGGACTCGGCGATCCTGCCCACGAAGTTCGTTTCTGGTGCGTATTCGCGGTCGCGACCCTGAAAATCCGCGCGGCCGCTTCCGCGCTTGAAACACTCGCGGCGTCTGACGAGGCGATCAGCGTTCTTGGCTGGACCGTTGCGGAGGAGGCGAAGGACGCGCTGCATGTTCTCCGCACCGGTAGCTGGCCATCTCCCGATGCAAGCGACCGTCATGAAGCATGTCGTGGCTGAACGCTCTCGGCGGCCGTGTGAACTCGCCGCGAGCCGCCTCGCAGCTCGAGCGCCGAACACGGGCCTGCGCGCAGGGGTCGAGAGTCGCCGCTGCGCGGCGACCCTCGACACACCTCCGGTGTAGCGAAGGCAAATATTCGGCGCTCGAAGAATTGCTGTCGAAGAATATTTGTTGGCTCGATCGTTTTTATTGGTGCGGTTGCCGGCTGTCGAGACAGAGCGCGTCCTGACGCAGAAGATCCCGGACACACGGCAACAGCCTTGGTAGAATGAAGGCATGGTCAGCATCTCAATCGAGCTCACCGACGAGGAAGCTACTCGGCTTCGGGAGCGAGCGTCCTCCCTCTCGGTCGCTCCGGAGCAGCTCGCTGCAGCCGTCCTTCGGGACGGACTGAATGAGCCAGCGGACGAGTTCGAAACCTTGGCACGACGCATTATCGATAAGAACCGCGAACTCTATTCTCGTCTTGCATGATTCGATATCTGTCCGTTCGCGAAGTTCTGCGGCTTCACCGACTCCTCATGGTGCAATCTGGTGGCGCGGCAACGGTTCGCGACCTCGCCGGAATTGAGTCTGCCGTTGCGCAGCCACGCATGACCTTTGGTGGCGACGACCTCTATCCGACCTTGTCGGAGAAGGCGGTCGCGATCGGGTTCTCGCTGATTCGGAATCATCCTTTCACGGACGGCAACAAGCGCGTCGGGCATGCCGCGATGGAATTGATGTTGGCGATGAACGGCTTTGACTTGGTTGCCCCCGTCGACGCGGCCGAGGCGATCATCCTCGGAGTCGCCGCCGGCGACCTTGAACGTGAAGCGCTACTTGCGTTTGTTCAGCGGTGGTCGAAGTCGAGGTGAACGGCTCCCGGTAGGACTGCGCGCGATGCGAGGCCGCATCGCGCGCGGCGCCGAACACGGGCATTTGCGCTGGCTCGCCTCGCTCCGCTCGGCGAGACACTGCGGCCGAGGCCGACCCTCGTACCTCGGGATCGACCTGGCCTTGTGTCGCAAATGCTAACGTTCGAGACGGGTTGAGAGCTTCGTGACAGTACGGTCTTTGTCTCTCCCCGCGTAGTTGTTGTGTGGCATTTTTGGGGGCTCTTGAACGCGCCGCGCTGGAAATTCTTGCCAGAGATTGTCCGAAGGACCGAGGCGGGTCAGTGTGGCGCCGGTCAAGGAGTGCCATGGGTCTTCGGGTGTTGTTTGTCGTAAACGCGGTCGCCATGGGTGCTGCGGCGATTGTCCTTGTTGTGGCCCCGGCGCTCATCGCTGGCGCGGTTGGCCTCTCCGTCGATGCCGATGATGCCTTCGCCTACGACCTGCTCGCAGCCTCGGAGCTAGGCCTCGCGGTCTTGTGCTTGACGGCGCAGGCCAGCAAAGACACGGCCGTAGAACGAGCCGCGGTAATCGCTTTGATCGTCTTTCACGCCGCGTCCGGTTTCGCTGGCGTCCGCGCATGGCTGCACGGCGCCGACGTTGTGGTGCTCCTCAATGTCGGCCTGCGCGTTGTCATGGTCGTCGCCTTTGCCGTGCTCGGCCTGCGCCGGGGACGCGCGCCAAACCGTGCGTAAGGCTCAGGAGGCTCGAATGCCCGAAACGGCTTTCAGCTCCACTCGTCAGCGAGAACTATCCCCGCGTCCCGTTCAGCCGCCGGTCTGGCCCTCGACCGGTCTTCGCTCGACGCAATGTTCGCGCTCGAGTTGGTTCGCGCTCGAAGTGCTCACGCGCCAAGATCCCGCTCAGCCAGCCTTTCCCCGAAACAGCTTTTCAGCTTCATTCTTCAACGAGAACTATTGCCGCGTCCCGTTCAGCCGCGGGTCTGGGCCTCGAGCGGTCTTCGCTCGACGCATGTTCGTGCTCGAGTTGTTTCGCGCTCGAAGTGCTCACGCGC
>NZ_JBKJRB010000071.1:0-26396 GCF_046594945.1 Gemmatimonas sp.
CACGCGAAGCACGCGAAGCACGCGAAGCACGCGAAGAAGCGCCACTGCAGACACCATGTGCAGTCCTTCGCGTCCTTCGCGTTCTTCGCGTACTTCGCGTCAAACAGCTAACCAGCCGTTGCCACGGGACTCGGCGGACGAGCCGCCGCAGCCCCTAGCGCATGCCCCGCGACGTACGGGCCTTGCCGCTGGGCAAGGGGCCGCGAACCCTGCGGGCACCCGCGGACGGGTCGAGGTCGATGCCGCGCGCCACGCTCGTGCCGCGTATCATGGCGGTCGAGAACGAGGATCCGTTTGAGCCCGCGACTATCGTGCTGTTGTAGCCCACTGCGAAAGCCCCGCCGATGCCGCTGGGGGCGCCCGTGACGCTCCAGAGCAGATCGGTCGTGCCCGTGGTCAGCGCGCTCCACGAGGAGCCATTGTAGCGCACGAGCGTGCCCTGTTCTCCGGTCGCGTAGAGATCCGACGCGTTCGGCCCCCAGATCGACGTCAGGACTCGGCTGCTTCCAGTCGAGAATGACGTCCATGTGGTGCCGCTGAAGCTGAAGGCCACGCCGCTGCTGCCTGACGCGGCGGCGCCCACTGAGGTGGCGCCCGTGCCGCTGGACCAGACACCGGCCAGCGTGCCCGTGGTGTTCACCGTGATTGCGCTCCAACCGCTTCCCGTGAAGCGCAGTGCGACACCGTTCTCACCCGTGGCCACGATGTCGGTGGGCGACGAGCCATGAATGGCCCACAGTGCGCTGCCGGCGGTGGTCGTGACCGCCCACGACGTGCCGTTGAAGCGCACCACTTCGCCGGCTGCCGTCACGGCCAGTACGTTGGACGCGCTGCTGCCCCACAGTCCGTATACACTGGCCGTGGAGGGGAAGCTCATGACCGTCCATGACGTGCCATTGAAGCGCAGCATCGTGCCGTTGTCGCCGGCCGCGAACGCATCGGATGCACTGGCACCCCACACCGCATTCAGGGTGGCGGTGGTCGGTGTGGGCTGGCGCGCCCACGTCGTGCCATTCCAGCGATAGATGAAGCCGAACTCGCCGACCGCCCAGGCGTTGGTGGCCGATGTCGTCCAGGCATCGATCAAGTCGGGGGCCAGGCCATTCGTTTCCCAGCTGCCGTTGGCGAGCCGCTGGACACTGCCGCGCTGTCCGCCCGCCCATACGGCACCGGCGGCGTCCGTTGAGACCGAGAACATGCGCGGGGCATAGGGCGTGGTCACTCGGGTGAGGGACCCGTTCGTGAGGACCAAGAGACCATCGTCGCTGGCGATGTAGAGACGCGTGTCGGTTGGCGATACGGCGCTGACTGCATACAAGTCGGCCACGATGCCGTTGCTGTTCACCGTCGTCCAGACGCCGCCGCTGTATGAGAGCACGGTACCGAAGGCACCGACCACCACGACGTTCGAACTCGTGATGCCCGAGACGCCGCTGAGCGATTCGGTGGTCGGAACCGTCTGCCGCGACCAGCTGCCGTTACCGAAGCGGAGCACTTCACCAGTCGCACCGACGGCGAAGGCGATGCCGCCGCTCGCCCACACACTGCTCAACGTTCGCGACGACCCGGTGCTGCTGGCGCTCCACGCGGTACCATTCCAGCGCAGCGCGGTGCCATTCTCGCCCACCGCGAACCCGCTCATCGCGCTTTCCATGAACACGCTGTTGAGACGGCTCGTGGTGCCCGAGCGTTCAATGCTCCAGATCGACCCATCGAAGCGGATCGTGACGCCGTTCGTGCCGACGGCCATCGCGTTGCTGGACGACGAGCCGTGAACGGCCAGGAACTGTGTGCCGTACGAGGCTCCGCGCGCCGCCACCGACCACATGCTGCCGTTCCAGCGGAATACGTCGCCGGCGACGTTCACGGCGAAGGCGCTGCTGGCGTCGATGCCGCGTAGAGACACGACATCTTCGTACAGCGCGCCGCCGAGCCGCGTCGCCGCCCAGGTGGACGCCAGTCCATTCGAGACCGACACGAAGGCCGTGTCGCGCTTCGTCGTGTCGGCGACCGACAGCACCACGATGCTCGTGCTGCCGTTGGCAACGGCAGTCACGAGACCCGCCGCACTGACACTCGCCACCGCGCTGTTGACACTGCGAAAGCTCACGGCCGTCGACAGCGGCGCATCGGCCACGACCGTCGGCACCAGCTGGAGGGTCTGTCCGGCCAGCAGGGACGACGAGCCGGGTGCCACACTCACCGAGCGCACGACCGCGGCGACGGTGATCGTGGACGTGGCCCGTCGCGACGTATCAGCCACCGAGACGGCGATCACATCGGTCGTGCCGACCGTTACACCGGTGACGACACCGGCGGCCGACACCGTGGCCACTGAGGCATTGCTCGTGCGCCACGTGACGGCGGTGGTCGAGCCATTCTCCGTCGTCACGGTTGCCACGATCGTGCGCGTACCACCGACACCGACCGTCGCCGTTGTGGGCGAGACACTCACCGCCGCGGCGTACCGCACGGTGAACAGTGAGGTCGCGCGCTTGGTCGTATCGGCCGCCGAGAGCGCGGTGATGATCGCCGTGCCGGCCGACACACCACTCACCAGTCCCTCCGACGACACGACCGCGACCGCCGCATTGCTCGACCGCCAGAGCACCGCCTGCGAGGCACCGGGATCGGCGTTGAAGTTCACGCCGAGCTGACGCGTGTCTCCTGTAAAGATCGTGGCCGCGGCCGGCGTGATATCGAGGTCGCGCACCACCGGTATGACGGTCACCGCGGCCGTACCGCGGCGCGTGCTGTCGGCGATCGAGACGGCGGTGATGAGCGTGCTGCCCACCGACACGCCGGTTACCACCCCCGTTGCGGACACCGTGACCACGGCGTTGTTTTGGCTGCGCCACGTGAGCGCGGTGCTGAGGCCCGGCTCGAGATTCACCGAGGCGGCCAACGTGCGCTGCTCGCCCGTGCCCATCGAGAGCGTCGACGGCGAGATCGCAATCGAGCCGGCGGAGGTCACCGTGACCTGCGCCGTGGTCGTCACGCGCGCATCACCGACGGCATTCACGCGGATGATGGTGTTGCCGGGCGCGACGCCCGTCACGATGCCTCGCGTGTTCACCGAAGCAACCGACGGATTGTCGGAGAGCCACCGCAGATCGCGCAATGCCCCCGCGTCGGCATCGACCGTGGTATTGAGCTGCAGCTGACCGCCGGCAATCACGGATACGGCCTGCGGTGTGATCGTGATCGTGCGAACCGCCAGCACACCGACGCTGATCTCGAGCACCAGATCGCCGGTGCGGGCGCGAATCGTTGCGAGGCCCGGCGCGCGCGCCGTGACCACCGCCGTCGTGCCGCTTCCCGACACGTCGGCCACCGTCGCGTTCGAGCTCGTCCAATTGACCGGCACACCGGGAATCGCATTTCCCGACCGATCGCGCGCCGTGACGGTAATCGTTTGCGATGCACCGACTGCATTCAGATTCAACGCGCCAGTCGAACTCTCGAAGCGCGTGGGTGTGGTCGCGGTGCCGCCGCCGGGGTTCCCGGTCACGCCATCGGCCGGCGTCGCGCACGCCTGCAGACCGACAACGAGCATCGACCCCAGGACGACCGGCGCAATCCAGCGGGCTGCGCGACGGAACGTCGAGCGCGAGCCGTAATTGTTCAGGGAAACAGGCATGGGCACAGCACGCACCAGCGAAGGTCGAAGCGCGCTGCACTGGAGTAACGGGGGCGTCCCCGACCAACATCCGCAGCGCACAAGTGTCATCCAACTCACCGTTTGGACGACCGATGTCCGCGCTCGGCATCATTTCGCGCCGGCCTCTGCACGTGATGTCACGGTGCGGGCACCGCTGTTACAGCGGCGGCATTCGGAAGGAGTTTTGTCCCGAAACGCTCAAGTATTTCACCCACCGTGCACAGAAACATTCTGCTACGGATGAGCGATCGGCGCAGTGACCGCGGTCACCGCGCCGATCATCATCGTGAAGTCTTTCACACGCGCTGCTCTCTCACGCCGTCCGATCGCGATGCACTATCGCGACGATTTCCGTTTACGCGCGTCGCCATGCGGTTGCGGACCGCGGCGCACACGCGCGGATGCCGACGGTTCGAGTGAACCGAGCGCACGCGCATCGAAAGTCGTGCGAGATGCAGCGCGGAATGCGGTGGCACCGTTCGCGGTGACGATCGTGCTGTTGATGCCGACCGCGAATCCGGCGGTGGCATTGGGTGCACCGGACACGCTCCACAACAGATCCGTCGTACCACTGGCCATCGACGTCCACGTGTTGCCGTTGAAGCGTAGGATGGTGCCGTTGTCGCCCGTGGCGTACAGGTCGAATTCACTCGGTCCCCACAGCGCCGTGAGTGCCGGCGTTGCGCCCGGTTGCAGTGAAGACCACGCGGTACCGTTGTAGCGATACGCGATGCCCGCGCTTCCCGCCGCATTCGCGCCCACCGTCAACACGTTCGTGGCACCCGTCAGCCAGACGCCGGCCAGCGTGCCGGAGGCAGGCGCGGGGAGCGACGTGAAGACCGCGCCGTTCAGCCGCCACACCGCGCCGGTCTGTCCTGCGGCATAGACATCCGTTGCCGACGCCCCGTACACCGCCCACAGCGGCGCGGCGGCCGTGGTGACCAGCGTCCACACGGAGCCATTAAAGCGCAGAATCTCGCCGGCCTTGGTGGTCGCGTACACGTTGCTGCCGTTCGTGCCCCACACCGCCGACACCGTGCTCACACTGGGGAAGGCCATTGGCACCCAGGAACTGCCGATCAGACGTAGCATCGTGCCGGTCTCACCCCCGATGAACCCTTCGCCGGTGGTCGTGGCCCACACGCTGGTGAGCGTCGCTTGCGTCGGCACCGTGACCTTGGTCCAGTTACTGCCATTCCAACGATACACGAATCCGAACTCGCCAACCGCCACGGCGTTGTCGGCGGCCGTGGTCCACACGTCGAGCAAGTCGGGGGCCAGGTTGTTCGTAGTCCACGCCGCACCGCCCAAATCAGCGCTGCGCAACACCGCCCCACGTTCCCCGCTCGCCCACGCGGTGCCCGTGGCATCGACGCTCACGCCAAAGAGCTGTGGCGCGTACGGCGTGCTCACCAGGGCGGCCGTGCTGCCGTCGAGCTGCGCAACGCCGCCGTCGCCCACCAGATAGCGTCGTCCACCATTGGCGGCCGAGCCGCTCACCTGATACAGGTCGCCCGACAAGCCGCCTACGCCCAGCACCGACCACGACGTACCGTTCCCTCGGAGGAGGGTGCCGTTCGTGCCGACGATGACCACATCCGTCGCGCTGTTCCCGTGTACGCCGTACAGCTGCTCCGTGCTGGGGACCGTCACGCGTGACCAGGTGCTGCCCGCTCGACGTAGCACCTCGGTATTCGCACCGACCGCGTACACCACGTTGTCGCCGCCCCAGACGCCGTTCAGCGCCTGCGTGGAGTTGGTGGTTTCCGTGCTCCAGCTGTTGGTGGCGAGCTGCAACACGGTGCCGTTGTTACCGGCCGCCCAGGCAACGGTCGGGCTCTCCACCCAGACGGCGTTGAGCGTTTGCGTAGTGCCCGACGTCATCGTGCTCCACGCGGTGCCGTTCCAGCGCGCGATGGCCCCGTTGGTGCCCACCGCGATCACATTCGTGGCCGATGAGCCGTGCAACGCCTGATAATCGGCACTATTCGACAGCGATAGCGTCCATGTGGTGCCGTTCCAGCGATAGATGTCGCCCTGCAGGTCGACGGCGAACACACTGGTGGCACTGAACGCGGAGATCGACAGCAGATCGTCGCGCAATACGCCGCCCAGTCGCGTCGCACTCCAACCCGTGGCCAGACGGGGCACGACGTTCAGGGTGACGGTGTCGCGCTTGGTGCCGTCGGCTACCGAGGTAGCCGTAATCAGCGTGCTGCCCACGCTCACCGCCGTTACCACGCCCTGTGCGTTGATCGACGCCACCCCGGTCGTGCCGGAGCTCCAGGTGACGCCCGTCTGCACGCCGGGGTCCGCGATCACGACGGCCGTGAATGTAGTGCTGGTGCCGGGATTGAGGCCGATATTGCGCGGCGTGATGCTCACGGTCACCGGGCGTGGGGCCACGGTGATCGTGCTGGTGGCGCGACGCGTGGTATCGGCCGTGGCGAGCACCGTCACGGTGCTGCTGCCCAGTGCCACGGCGGTGACGAGGCCGGTGGCGCTCACCGTCGCGGCGGCGGGATTACTGGAGCGCCAGGTCACGGTTTGCACAGCCCCAGCGTCGGCGGTCACGACGGCGGTGAGTTGCTGCGTGCTGTTGATGAACAGCGACGCCGTGGTCGGCGACACGGCGACGGTGCGCACGACCGGCACCACATTCACGCTCACGGTGGCGCGCAACGTGGTGTCGCCGACCGAAACGGCGGTTATCGTGGCCGTACCCTGCGCCACTCCCGCTACGACGCCAACCGCCGATACGGTGGCAATCGTCGCGGCGCTGGTGCGCCACGTCACGGTAGTGGGAAGCCCGGCATCGATCTGCACACTTGCCTGCAGCGCCTGCGTCTGGCCCGTACCCAGCGTCACCAGGGTCGGGGTCACCGAAATACTCCGCGCCGCCTGGACCGTGATGGTCGCCGTGCTGCTCACGCGCGTGTCGGCCACGGACGTGGCGCGAATGGTGGCCGAACCGATCCCGATCGCGGTCACGAGCCCCGTGCTGTTCACGGTGGCCACGGCCGGCGATTCGCTATTCCACGTCACGCCCGTACCGGCGCCGTTGATCGCGTCGACGGCCGCGCTGAGCGACTGCGTTTCACCGATCCGGATCGTGGCGATGATGGGAGTCACGGCGACGCTGCGCACCGTGGGGGGATTCACGACGACCGGTGGGCCCGATGGATCGCCCGGGCCGGCGCAGGCGGCCAGTGTCACGAGCGCGGCGAGCCGGCAGCGACGCAGCGAAGAGGCGAAACGAGTCCGGGAGAACGACGGGGCTGGATGCATGGCGTGGCGAGAGTGGCAGGCGGGCCGGCCCGGAAGTCAGCGGGCACCCCGGAAACCGGAATGCCCGCCGCTCCTTACGCCGACGGAATGGTGACGGTGCTGAATTCCTGCGTGTCGCGCGGCGCAGTCATCATCGCCGGATTGAGGATCTCGTCGAGCTGCTCGCGGGTGAGCAACTTGCGCTCGAGGACAAGATCGAAGACCCCGCGACCACTGGCCAGCGCCGTCTTCGCAATGTCCGTCGCGATTTCGTAACCAAGTACGGGCACGAGTGCCGTCACGATACCGATCGAATGCTCCACGAAGTACCGCATGCGGTCGGCATTGGCCGTGATACCGGTCACGCAGCGCTCGCGCAGCACGATGCACGCATTGCGCAGCATGTCGATGCCACGAAGCAAACGATACGCGATCACCGGCTCGAACGCATTAAGCTGCAGCTGCCCGGCCTCGGCCGCCATCGTGACCGTGACGTCACCGCCGATCACTTCGAAGCACACCTGATTTACCACTTCGGGTATGACCGGATTGACCTTGCCCGGCATGATCGACGAGCCGGGCTGCATCGCCGGCAGATTGATCTCGCCGAACCCGGCCCGCGGACCCGACGACAGCAGTCGGAGATCGTTACAGATCTTCGACAGCTTGGTGGCGGTGCGCTTCATGACGCCCGACAGCTGCACGAAGGCGCCCGTATCGCTGGTCGCTTCGACCAGATCGAAGGCCGTGATCACCGGCACTTCAGCGATCGTCGCCAGATGCTTGCACGCCAGGGCCGCATAGCCCGGCGGTGCATTGATGCCGGTGCCGATCGCCGTGGCCCCGAGATTGATCTCGCGGATCAGGGACTGCGCCTCACCCAGGCGTTCCACGTCTTCGTGCAGCGTGTGCGAAAACGCCATGAACTCCTGACCGAGCGTCATCGGCACGGCGTCCTGCATCTGCGTACGACCCATTTTGATGAGCGGCGCGAACTCGACCCCCTTGGCACCAAAAGCGTCGGCCAAGCGCGCCAGCTCCACCCGGAAGCCCGAGAGGCTTTTGTGCAGCGCGACACGCACCGCCGTGGGATACACGTCGTTGGTGGACTGGCTGAGATTGACGTGATCGTTGGGTGAGATCACGTCATAGGCGCCACGTTGCTGGTTGCTGAGCTCGAGCGCGCGGTTCGCGATCACTTCGTTGGCGTTCATGTTGGTGGAGGTACCGGCACCTCCCTGAATCATGTCCACTAAAAAGTGCTCGTGATGACGTCCCGCGCGTATTTCACGGGCGGCGCGGATAATCACATCGGCCTGATCCTGTTGCAGCAGACCGAGTTCGAGGTTCGTTTGCGCCGCCGCCTCTTTCACGGCCGCGATGGATTCGATCAGGACCGGAAATTCACGCAGCGGAATGCCGGTGATCGGAAAATTCTCGAGCGCGCGGAGCGTCTGCACGCCGTACAGTGCCTCGTACGGCACGTCGCGCTCGCCGAGGAGGTCGTGCTCTTTCCGGGTGCGGTGCCCACCGAAGCCGAGCGTGCGCCCTCGTCCCACAAGCGTGGCGTCGGCGCGGCGCAGGCGCGCAGAGATCGCGCGGGCGGCACGGGCCACGAGGGCGGCGTACAGCTGCGGCGCTTCGCGCGTAATGTCGTCGAGCTGGGCGCGGGCCAGCACCATCGCGGTGCCGGGCATGATGACACGGGCGGTGGTGCCGTGGGCGGAGTCGTCGAGCAGCAGCCCTTCGCCCACCGCCTCGCCGGCGCCGAGTGTCACGAGGCGCGTGGTGCGACCATCCGAGGACTTCTCGATGGCGACGGCGCCGCTGATCAGGATCGCGAAGCGAGAACGAACCTCGCCTTCGTTGAAAATGGTCTCGTCGGGGACCAAGGCAAGCGGCGTGACGTGCCGCGCCAGTTTCCAGAGGAGCGCGTCGGTAAAGCCCTCGAGAAACGAGGTCGCGCGTAGCTCATCGGCGATTTCGGCCGGAGTGGACATGGGGGGGAGTAAAGGTGGGATACGGATGCACGGAAGCTGTAAGACGAACCCTCCTCTCGCCACCGGTCGCTCGCGGCGATATCGTCGGTCTGATCAGTCGAAGCCCATTTGTGGTACCACGTCGTCCCCCGACCCTGTTCCGGAGCCTCACGTGCCCTTGTCCCGTCGCGACTTTCTCGAGCGCTCCGCCGCCCTGGCCGCGGCTGGCTTCGTTCCGCGTCTCCCCGACGACTTCGGGCACGAATTGGGCCACGGGGTCGCCCCTGCGGCCCCGTGGCCCGAGTTCCGCGGGCGCCCACTGGTGGTGTCGTCGTCGAACGGCCTCAAGGGCGTAAAGGTCGCCTACGACAAGATGTTGACGGGCGAGGATCCGCTCGACGCGGCGATCGCCGGTGTGAATCTGGTGGAGCTCGATCCCACCGATCAGTCGGTGGGGCTGGGCGGCCTGCCGAACGAAGAGGGCGTGGTGCAGCTCGACGCCTCGTGCATGCACGGTCCCACGCGCCGTGCCGGATCCGTGGGGGCGATCGAAGGGATCGCCACGCCCTCGCTGGTCGCCAAGGCGGTGATGGACTACACCGACCACGTCATGCTCGTCGGCGCCGGCGCCACGAAGTTCGCCAAGGCGATGGGCTTCACGGAGCAGAACCTGCTGACCGAGCAGTCGCGGCAGGACTGGATGCGCTGGAAGTCGCGGCTGAATGCCAATGACGCCTGGCTCAATCATGACGACGACATCAAGATCAAGTTCACCACGGGCACGATCAACATGAACGCCGTCAATGCCTCGGGGGACATCGGCTCGGTGACGACGACCAGCGGCATGGCGTGGAAGGTGCCCGGCCGCATCGGCGATTCTCCGGTGATCGGCGCCGGGCAGTACTGCGACAATCTGGTCGGCGCCGCCGGCAGCACCGGGCGCGGCGAGGCCAACATCAAGACGTGCGCCTCGTTCCTGGCGGTCGAGTTCATGCGGCAAGGGCTCACCCCGGAAGCGGCGCTGATGAAAACGCTGGAGCGAGTGGTGGCGATGACGGAGGCGCGTCTACTTGGCCCCAACGGCCGACCGATGTTCGATCTGGAGTTCTACGCGCTTACGAAAGACGGACGCTACGCCGGGGCCACGCTGTATTCGGGCGGGAAGTACGCGGTGTGCGACGAGAAGGGGGCACGGCTGGTTGAGGCGGCGTACGTGTACAAGCGCTGAACGTGTGCAACGGGAGGTTGCAACGGCCAACGGCTTCGGAGGTGGGGGAGGGTATCAGGATGGAGGAAGCAGGGCACGCGCGTGGTTGCTGCACCCTCCCGCCTGACACCCTCCGCCCTGCTCCCTGAGCCGTTGGCCGGTCGGAGCCGTTGGCCGTTTTCTGAGCCATCGTTGTGATAACTTCCAGTATGTCCGATTTCAGCATCCCGACGCCTTACTTGCCAGCGTCCGTCGAGCCCAAGTGGCGCGCCCGCTGGGCCGAGCGTGGCACGAACCACGCCGCCCTCGACAACGCGGAACGCCCGTTCTTCGCGCTCATGATGTTCCCGTATCCGTCGGCCGAAGGGCTGCACGTGGGGAATCTCTTCGCGTTCACCGGCAGCGACATATCGGCCCGTTATCATCGGCTCTTGGGCTACGATGTGTTCCAGCCGCTCGGCTACGACGCGTTCGGGATCCACTCGGAGAATTACGCCCTCAAGATCGGCGCCCATCCGATGGAGCTCACGCCCAAGAACGTCGCGAACTTCCAGCAGCAGCTCGAGCGCGCGGGGCTCATGGTCGATTGGCGTCAGAAGGTCGACACGTCACGGCCGGACTACTACAAGTGGACGCAGTGGGTCTTCTTGCAGCTGTATAAGCAGGGGCTCGCCTACAAGAAGGCGGCGGCCGTGAATTGGTGCCCCACCGACATGACGGTGCTGGCCAACGAGCAGGTCGAGGGTGGACTGTGTGAGCGGTGCGGTACGCCCGTTGAGCAACGCTTTCTGGAACAGTGGTTTTTCCGTATCTCGGCGTATGCGGAACGGCTGTTGAACAACCTCGAGTGGCTGGATTGGTCGCCTATCACCAAGTCGGCGCAGAAGAACTGGATCGGTCGCTCGGAAGGCGCCGAGCTGTCGTTCCGGGTGGACGGGCACGAGGAGACGGTGAAGGTGTTCACGACGCGTCCCGATACGATTTTTGGCGCCACGTATCTGGTGCTGGCGCCCGAGCATCCGCTGGTGACCGCGTTCACGACCAGCGCCCAGCGCGGCGCCGTACAGGGCTATCAGGATGCGACCAAGAAGCAGGATCTGATCGCGCGGAAGAGCAGCAAGGACAAGACGGGCGTATTCACGGGGTCGTACGCGGTGAATCCGGCCACCGGCGCGAACATTCCGATCTGGATCGCCGATTACGTGCTCATGCAGTACGGTACCGGCGCGATCATGGCCGTGCCCGGGCATGACGAGCGCGATTTCGAGTTCGCGCAGCTGTTCAACTTGCCGATCGTGCGCGTCGTGGCTGGACCAGACGATGCCGCCGACACGCCGCTCGGCGAGGGCGCCTACACCGACGACGCGCAGGGCCGTTTGGTGAATTCGGGCGCTTTCGACGGCCAGCCGGTGGCCGATGCGAAGCTCACCGTGACCGACTGGCTCGAGGCCGGTGGACACGGATCGAAGGTGGTCAACTTCCGGTTGCACGACTGGTGCATTTCGCGTCAGCGCTACTGGGGTCCGCCGATTCCGATCATCTACTGCGACGCATGCGGCACGGTGCCGGTGCCCGAGTCGCAGCTGCCGGTGGAATTGCCCTTCATTCCCGACTTCAAGCCCGACGACTCCGGTATCTCACCGCTCGCGCGCCACGAAGAGTGGTATCGCGTACCGTGCCCCACGTGCGGGGCGTCAGCGCGGCGCGAAACCGACGTGTCCGACACCTTTCTTGATAGCGCCTGGTACTTCCTGCGCTATCCGAGCGCGACCCGTAGCGATATCGCGTTCGACGCCGATGTCACGAAGCGCTGGTTGCCGGTGGATTCGTACATCGGCGGCAACGAGCATGCGGTCCTGCACCTGTTGTACTCGCGCTTCGTAACCATGGTCATGAAGGACGCGGGACATATCGATTTCGAAGAGCCGTTCACGCGCTTCCGTGCGCACGGCATGATCATTCGCGAAGGCGCGAAGATGTCGAAGTCGAAGGGCAACGTGATCAATCCCGATGTGTACATGGAAGAGTGGGGCGCCGATGCGTTCCGCATGTATCTCATGTTCCTCGGTCCGTACCAAGAGGGCGGCGACTTTCGCGATCAAGGCATCAGCGGTGTGCGGCGCTTTCTCGATCGGTTGTGGGCGTCGGTGCGCGATGCACGCACCGACGTCGCGACCGATGCGAACGTCGTGCGTCAGCTGCATCGCACGATCAAGAAGGTGGGCGACGATACGGCGACGCTGAGCTACAATACGGCGATCGCCGCCATGATGGAGTGTCTCAACCATGTCCGCTCGGGCGCTCGCGCAGTGCACCGCGACGAGGTGCGGCCGTTGGTGCAGCTGGTGGCGGCGTACGCACCGCATTTCGCTGAGGAGTGCTGGGAATTACTGGGGCACACGGAAAGCGTCTTTGATGCCGGCTGGCCAACATTCGACCCGGCCTTGCTCGTGGACGACGAGGTCGATCTGGTAGTGCAAGTGAACGGCAAGGTGCGCGGCAAGCTACGCGTTGCCGCGAATGTCACGCAGGATGCCGCGATGGCAGCTGCGATGACCGATGCCGGCATCGCGAAGTTTGCGGTCGGTGAGATCAAGAAGGTGATCTTCGTACCCAAGCGTCTGCTGAACATCGTGGTGTAGTGCTCCTGCCGGACAGCTCCGTGCCGGTCGCTACGGGGGAACGGTCGGTCTACTGCACGGCTGGCAATCGGTTCACGCGAAGCGGCGGCGACTGCTCCGGTGGCAGGTCGACCCGGCACGCGTTCTCGTATCGATCTCCCTCAAACTCGAACGAGATCGCCTTCTGCCGCTCGACGTCGAACCCTTCGCGCACAAGCGTGCGCGCGAGAAACGTTTCGTAGGCGCTCTCGAGCATTCCCGATCGGAACTTCCTGTGGATCCTTTCCATCCGTCGCGTCCGCTGCGAGAGTGAATTGCTGGGATTCTGTCCCGCTGGTTCGCGAGACGAACAGCAACCGCTGTTCTTTTTTCTTCTTTGCCGTTCGTCGCGATCCTTCGCGTTCTCTGTGAGCTTCGCGCGAACCAGCGAGTTGTCGGGCTGCACGAAGCTATCCGCACGCACCCGAACGTCCGTCTTCAACAGATCGCCACCCGTGACGTCGGAACTCGCCGGTGAGTGGGTTGCGGATTGCGAGCTCGCTGGTTCGCGCGCGACCGGCGGATCAGCCTCAGCAGTCGCGTGATCAAGGGCGACCGGCGGTGGCGCACATTCGTTCGCATCTCCTGTATTCCAAGAACGGGAACTCAAGCCGCGGGACGGGGCGACGCCTGAACCGCCGCCGCCCACGCAACGAATGGTCGTTGACTGGCGTTATCTAGGAGGATACACCCGTGACGTTTGCCGGCTTTCGAGTCGTATGCTGAGCGTCTTACCCGACCCGCTGTCGCCCCTCGAATGCCAGATAATGTGATGCCGCTGCGCCCAGTGCGCCGGTTCGCCATAGATCCCACGCGCCGACTGTTTGCACTCGCGTCGGTTGCCTTGCTCGGACTCGCCGCCTGCAAAGAGCAGCAACGTCCTCCGCGTCCAGCGCCCGTCGTGTCCACGATGACGGTAACAAAGGGGCCGCTGCCCTTCGTCGTGAACGCGAATGGGCAAATCGAGCCCAATCGGACCGTCGCTGTTCAGTCACTCGTGTCCGGGATGCTCACCCGGGTGGCGATCGCCGAGGGCGATGAAGTGAGACAGGGACAGGTGCTGTTCCAGATCGATCCGCGACCGTTCCGGGCCGAACTCGAGCGGCTGCAGAGCACCCTGGCTCGCGATCAGGCCACGCTGGTCCGTGCCCGCGGCGACTCGGTGCGCTTCGCCGGGCTGGCCAAGGACGGCTACGTGACCCGTCAGCAGCTCGATCAGACCTTCGCCGAAGCATCGGCCCTCGCGGCCACTGTGGCGGCTGGACAGGCTTCCCTGCAGCGGGCGCGCCTCGATCTCGAGAATACCACGATCAGGGCCGCCATTTCCGGGCGCACCGGTCAGATCACCCTCCGGGTGGGCAGTCTCGTGCGGGCGCAGGCCGATCCGCCGCTGCTCACCATCAACGAACTCGAGCCCGTGCTGGTGCGCTTTACTGTCCCCGAGCAGGCGTTCGAGGAAATGCGGCGCCGGTCCGGGCTCGACAAGGCGTTGTCGGTCGACATCGTCCCCAACGTGGGCGATACCAGCAAAAAGATCACGGGAACGCTGACCTTCATCGACAACGCGGTGGATCGCGCCACCGGCACGGTGCTGCTCAAGGCCCGGGTGCCGAACGCCGACCGCTCGCTGTGGCCGGGACAGTTCGTGTCGGTAGGACTCGAACTCACCGTCGATCAGGATGCCATCACCGTGCCGTCTGAAGCGGTTGTGACGACCACCAATGGCGCCTTCGTGTATCTGGTGGAAGACGGCAAGGCTAAGCGCGTGGCAGTGAAGGTTGGTCGGCCGGCGGGTACGCTGGTCAAGCTCGACAGCGGATTGGTCGGCGGCGAGCAGATCATTATCGAGGGACAGAATCGCCTGCAAGACGGGGCCAAGGTCGAGTTGCGCAGTTCGCTCTCGAAAGCCGCTCCGAAGGGAGCCGATCGCGGAACGAATGCCGCGTCAAAGAAGCGAGGAGCAGCCCAGTGAATCTGAGCGCGATCTGGATCAAGCGGCCGGTCATGACCACGCTGGTCATGCTGGCCATTCTGACGTTCGGCGTGGTGGCCTATCGCGCGTTGCCGGTAAGCGACCTGCCCACCATCGACTATCCCACCATCACCGTCTCGGCCGGGCTCCCCGGTGCGAGCCCCGAGGTGATGGCAACCTCGGTGGCGACTCCGCTCGAGCAGGCGTTTTCGACCGTGTCGGGCATCGAGAGCATCACGTCGTCCAGTTCGCAGGGCAGCACCAACGTGACGCTGCTGTTCGCGCTCGATCGCGATATCGACAAGGCGGCCGGCGACGTGCAGTCGGCGATCTCCAAGACACTCCGCCAACTGCCGCAGGGCATCAATCCGCCGTCGTACAACAAGGCGAACGCGGCCGATTCTCCGATCATGATGTTCTCGGTCAACTCCGACGTCCTGAGTCGCCAGGAGTTGAGCGAGTACGCGGAAACCTTCCTTGCCCAGCGCGTCTCCACCGTGACCGGTGTCGCGCAGGTGCAAGTGTACGGGTCGTCCAAGTACGCCGTGCGCGTGCAGCTCAATCCCGGCGCCATGGCCGCGCGCGGCATCGGCATCGACGAAGTGCAGGCCGCCATCAATCAGGGGAATTCGAATTCTCCGGCCGGTGTGCTGATGGGTCCCAATCAGTCGTTCACGCTTCAAGCCTCCGGTCAGCTCCGCAACGCCACCGAGTTCCGCAACTTGGTGGTCGCGCTGCGCAATGGTGCGCCGATTCGGCTTGGTGAATTGGGCAACGTGATCGACGGCCTGCAGAACACGCGCGGGATGAGTGAAATCAACGGACGGGCCAACACGGCACTGGCGATCATCCGTCAGCCCGGCGTGAATACCGTCGACGTTGCCAATGGGGTCAAGGAGGTGCTCAAGCAGCTCGAGCCGCAGCTGCCGCCCAGCGTCAGCATCGTCCCGATCTTCGACCGCTCGATTGCCATCGAAGACAGCGTCGACGACGTAAAGTTTACGCTCGTGCTCACGGTCGGCTTGGTCGTGATGGTGATTTTTCTGTTCCTTCGCAACTTCCGCGCAACGATCATCCCGTCGCTGGCACTGCCCTTCTCGCTGATCGGTACCTGCACGGTCATGTGGATGTTGGGATACAGCCTCGACAACCTGTCGCTGATGGCCCTCACGCTCGCGGTCGGTTTCGTCGTAGACGACGCCATCGTGATGCTCGAGAACATCGTGCGACACTTGGAGATGGGCAAAACGCCCATGCAGGCGGCGCTCGACGGATCGAAAGAAATCAGTTTCACGATTCTCTCGATGACGCTGTCGCTGGTGGCGGTCTTTATCCCGCTGCTGTTCATGCCGGGACTCGTGGGCCGTCTGTTCCGCGAGTTCGCCGTCACGATCGGTGTAGCGATTCTCGTGTCCGGCTTTGTATCGCTCACGCTCACGCCCATGCTCGCCGCGCGCTTCCTGCGTAAAGGCGAAGGACATGCGCCGAGTGACGGCAAGTGGCGCTCGGTCGAACGCGTCTATCAAGCCACCGAAGGGGCGTATGTGCGCTCGCTGGCCTGGGTGATGAATCGTCGCGGGCTCATGATGATTTTCAGCGCGTTCACCCTGGTCGCGACCGTCGGGCTGTTCATGTACATCCCGAAGGGCTTCCTGCCCTCCGAAGACACCGGACGTCTGTCGGGTTCGATCGAAGCGCGCGAAGGCATCGGCTTCGAAGCGCTGTCGGTGAAGATCCGCGAAGTGGCCGCCATCATCGAGAAGAGCCCCAACGTGAAGTACACGCTGGCCTCCATCGGCGGCGGCCCGGGCGGCGGTGGTTCGAACAGCGGTCGCTTACAGCTTACCCTCAGCGAAGATCCCGACCGTCCGCACGTGGATCAGATCATGCGCGAACTCACGCGCGCCACGTCGAAGGTGCCGGGCGTGCAGGTGTTCTTCCGCAATCCGCCGCCAATCAACATCGGTGGCCGTCGCGGCAACAGCGCGTATCAGGTGTCGCTGCAGGGTCCGGATATCGCCGAGTTGTACACGGCGGCCCGCGCCCTCGAAGCGCGCATGAAGGAGCTGCCGGAGCTCGAAAATATCTCGAGCGATCTGCAGGTCGGCAATCCGCAGGTGGGCATCCAGATCGACCGCGAACGCGCATCGGCGCTGGGATTGAGTGCGGCGCAGATCGAGAACGCACTGTATAACGCATATGGCTCGCGACAGGTCTCTACCATCTACACGCAGACCAACCAGTACCAGGTCATTCTCGAACTCGAGGAAGCCTTCCAAAAAGATCCCGCCTCGCTGAGCCAGCTGTACGTGCGCTCCAACACTGGTAATCTCGTGCAACTGGGCTCGGTAGCGACGTTCACGAAGGGCGTCGGTCCGCAGAGCATTCAGCACAACGGCCAGCTGCCGGCCGTTTCCATCAGCTTCGCGACGCGGCCCAATGTGGCGCTCGGTACCGCCGTCGATGCGGTACAGCGCGAGGCGCGTGCCGTGCTTCCGCCCGACGTCACGTCGGTGCTGTCGGGCGATACGCAAGCGTTTGCACAGGCGCAGAGCGGACTGCTCACGCTGCTGTTCGTCGCCATCTTCGTGATTTACGTGGTGCTCGGCATTCTGTACGAAAGCTTCATTCATCCGCTCACGATTCTGTCGGGTCTTCCGTTCGCAGCGCTTGGCGCCTTGCTCACCCTGTGGATTTTCGGCAAGGATCTCGGGGTGTACTCGTATGTCGGTATCATCATGCTGATCGGACTCGTGAAGAAGAACGCGATCATGATGATCGACTTCGCGATCGAAGCTGAGCGTGACCTCAAGATGTCGGCGCGTGATGCCATCGTGGAGGCGGCGCGCGTGCGCTTCCGCCCGATCACGATGACCACGCTTGCCGCGCTGATGGGCACGCTGCCGATCGCCATCGGCTTCGGCGCCGGCGCCGAGTCGCGTCAGCCACTGGGCCTGGCGGTCGTGGGCGGCCTCGCGTTCTCGCAACTGATCACGCTGTACGTCACGCCGGTCGTGTACACGTTGCTCGATCAGCTCCAGTCGCGCCGACGCATAGCCAAGTCGGTGCAGGTGCGTAGCGGTAGCGGTAGCGGTAGCGGTAGCGGTAGCGGTAGCATGGAGCCGGTGCCCGTCGCCGGCGATTGATCGGCCGCCGCCGCATGCCGACCTCGAACGGCCGCTGGCTCTCGCTAGCGGCCCGTCGTGTCTACGCCCAGGCTTCGCGCGACACTCGCGTACAGCTCGTCGGCGCGGAACGGCTTCTGCAGAAAGCCCGACAAATTGCGTCCGGCGAACATGCGGGTCACATCCTGCTCGTTGTAGCCGCTCATCAACAGCACGTTCACGGTGGGATTCACCTCGCGCAGTGCGCGCAGCGTCTCCTCGCCGTTCATGTTCGGCATCGTGAGGTCGAGCAGCACGAGATCGAACGCGTTGGGCTGCACCTGAAAGATGTCGAGCGCTTTCGCGCCATCGGACGCTTCCTGGGTGCGGAAACCACGACGGCGCAGTAACGCCGAGGCGACCGCGCGGACACTGTCTTCGTCGTCAACGACGAGAATCTGTCCACCGCCTCGCCATTCCTCGGCCCGCACGCCGGAGTTCACGCCGGCACTGCCACCGAGCGTCGACATCGGGAACAACAGTTTGATCGAGGTCCCCGAGCCGACTTCGCTGTACACGCGGATCGCACCATGGTGGCTGCGCATGATCCCCATCGTCGCGGCGAGTCCGAGTCCGCGCCCGGTAAATTTGGTTGAGAAGAACGGCTCGAAAATGCGATGACGCGTAGCCTCTTCCATGCCCGTACCGTTGTCGTGCACTTCGACGTACGTGAATGTGCCCGGCTGCGCATTGCTGCCCGGGGCGCAGGCGGCGAGATATTCTCGCGAGATCTCCTGACGACCGGTGCGGATGCTGACCAGTCCCGCCTTTGCGTCGAGTGCGTCCGACGCATTCGTGATGAGGTTCATCACCACCTGTCGGAATTGATTCACGTCCACCTCGATGCTGGGCAGCGACGTGGCCAAATCCATCTGTAGCGACGCGTTGCGCGAAATGGCGGTGCGCATGAGCGACGTCATGTCGGAAATCACGGCCGAGGCATCGGCCGTTTCGACGACGTAACGCCCCTTGCCCGCGTAGGCCAGCAGTTGGCGCGTGAGCTCCGCCGCTCGCTGCGCCGACTGCTCGATCTCGGCGATACTCTGACGCGCCTCGGCGCCCGGTTCGAGATCCAGCAACGCGAGCGACGCATTCCCCAGGATGCCGACGAGCAGATTGTTGAAGTCGTGCGCGATGCCGCCCGCCAGAATGCCAAGAGACTCGAGCTTCTGCGCCTGCTGCATCTGCGACTCGACGTGCGCGCGCTCCTCGTCACCGCGCACCTGGTCGGTGATATCCACCTCCATGCCGACGATACGGGCCGGCGTGCCGTTGCGGTCGCGCACGAGGATGGCGCTCCAGCTCATGTGCCGCTCGGCGCCATCCGTGCGAAACGCCCGCAGGCGGATCGTCTGTCGTTCGCCGGTGCGGATCACCGTGTTCCACGCAGCTTGTACCGCGGCCCGATCGTCCGGGTGTACAAAGTCGAAACGTGGCAGCGAGCCGACGAACTCGCGTCCGTTGGCGGTGGGCTCGACTCCCATCATGCGAAGCAACTGGTCCGAGCGGAACATGACCTGCGTGCGAAGGTCGAAGTCGAAACTGCCGATACTCGCGGCTTCCTGCGCCAGCCGCAGGGTTTCTTCGCTGCGACGCAGGTTCTCCAGCGCCTGACGCTGCTCGGTGACATCCTGCGCGGTGCCGAAGAGCTTCATGGGCCCGCCTGCCCGCTCTTTCAGGATGCGGGCGAGCACGTGCAGGATGACCGTGCGTCCGTCACGGCGCGTCACCGTGAAATCCATTGACATGTCGTCACCGATCGGGGTACGCGCCGACAGCGCGCCCCAGCGCTCGGCGTCGTTCGGTGCCAGCATGGCCCGTACGGCTTGACCGTCGATGGGATCGACCGTCGGATCGAGACCCATCAGGCGATAGGCCTGCGCGCTCAGTTGGATCTCCCCAGGCCCCGCGACACTGAAACTGCCGATGCCGGCGACTTCCTGCGCACGCGCGAGCGCTGACTCGCTCTCCTGCAACGAACGCTCGGCGCGCCGGCGCTCGGTGATGTCTTCGAGCACCGCGATGACGCCATCATCCGCCGGAAACGCATACACCGACTGCCAACCGTCATTCTCGTCGTCGTAGCGCTCGAAGCGCGTCGTGATTCCAGTCTCGAGCACGCGTTGGTAGGCCTGATGAAGGATCGAGCCCTTCAGCGTCGGATAGCACTCCCACACGTTACGTCCGATCAGCGCGTCCCGGTCGGCCTGGCCGTACGCCAGCGCCGCCTGGTTCACGTAGCGAATGCGGAACTCACGATCCAACACGAGCTTGGGATTCGGGCTCCACTCCAGCAGCGCGACCTGCTCCGGCACAAGAGGCACGAAGGGGCGCGTTGGCGAGTCGGGCGATACGGCGTCTGAAGGCTCGTGCATACGGTTCCATGCAGTGCCCCCCGCGAATCACCACATGTGCCGCGGAGGACGATCATTGATGTTCAGCGCCGGCGTCGGCAACCATGCTCATGCCTAACTGATAGCGGAGAGCGGAAAGCTCCGATAGTCGCCTCCGCAAAAGACAGTCGGGGCAGCCATCCGGCTGCCCGGGCGGGGGGCGTTGTTTCTGCCGGTTAAAACTCGATCTGCGTGCCCAATTCCACCACTCGATTCGGCGGAATGCAGAAGAACTCCGTAGCCGAGCGTGCATTCCGCGCCATGATCGCGAAAATGACCTTTCGCCAACGTGACAGCGTGATCGTATCGCCCGGCCGCCCAGGCACCGGAATCAGTCGCTCGCGCCCGAGGAAGTAGCTCGTCTCCATCGGCTTACAGCGGATGCCCATCTGATCGACCACTTCGAGCACGTTCGGGACGTTGGGCGTCTGCATGAAGCCGTACGACGCGACCACGCGCCAGAAGCCATGCCCGAGTGGCATCACCCGCACTCGTTCGGCAGCACTGGTCTCCGGCACGTCGGCCGTCTTCACCGACACCAGGAGCACGCGCTCATGCAACACTTTGTTGTGCTTCAAATGGTGCAGCAGCACGGGCGGCACGCCGTCGTCACTGCCGGTCATGAACACGGCCGTTCCCGGCACGCGGTGCACGCTCGACTTCTCGACGCCATCGAGAAACAAGCCGATCGGCATGGTCCCTTCCGCCAAGCGCGCGTTCAGCAACGCCCGGCCGCGCTTCCAGGTCAGCATCAACAGGAACAGCACGACACCCAATGCCATCGGCACCCATCCACCGTGCATCAGCTTCACGACGTTCGCGCTGAAGAAAGCCACGTCCACCAGCAGGAACACCGACGATAGCGCCGCCGCCTGCCACCATTTCCAGCGGAAACGGATGCGGGCCACGATGTAGAACAGCACGCTCGTGATGAGCATGGTGCCGGTAACCGCGATACCGTACGCGGCGCCGAGCGCCGACGTGTTCTTGAACAGCACGACGACGATCAGGCAGCCCACCGCGATGAAGTAATTCACCTCGGGGATGTAGATCTGGCCTTCTTCCACCGTCGACGTGTGCTGGATCTCCATTCGCGGAATGAATCCGAGCGCGATACCCTGACGGGTCACTGAGTATGCGCCGGAAATCATGGCCTGCGAGGCCACGATCGCGGCCATCGTGGCGAGCACGATGAGCGGCAGCATCATCGCCTTGGGCGCGAGCAGGAAGAACGGATTCTCCACCGCGGCCGGATTTCGCAGCAGCAGCGCCCCCTGACCGAAATAGTTGAGTAGCAGGGCCGGAAACACCAGCAGCAGCCACGCCACGCGAATGGGCCGAATGCCGAAATGACCCATGTCGGCATACAACGCTTCGCCGCCGGTGATCACGAGGACCACGGAGCCGAGCACGAAGAAGGCCAGCGAACCGTGGAGCTGCACGAAATGCACCGCGTACATCGGGTTCACGGCACCGAGAATCCACGGCGATTGAATCAGTTCACGAACGCCGAGGGTAGCGATGGTGATGAACCACAGCAGCATGATCGGACCGAAGGCCTTGCCCATCAGGTCGGTGCCGAAACGCTGCACGGCGAACAGGGAGCTGAGAATGACCAGAGTGATCGGCACGATGTATTGCGCCACACTGGGAACGGCAATCTCGAGACCTTCCATCGCACCAAGCACGCTCATGGCCGGCGTGATGATTCCGTCGCCGTACAGCAGCGCGGTGCCGAACAGCGCGAGCGCCACGAAGATGCCACCGCGCTTGAAGCCCGCCGGCGTGCCTCGCGGAAAAATCAACGCGAGCATCGCAAACTGGCCGCCTTCCCCGCGATTGTCTGCCCGGAGTACGAAGCTCACATACTTCACGGTGATCACCAGCGTGAGCGCCCACACGATCAGCGAGAGGATGCCGAACACATTCTCCCGGGTCGGTTGCAGCCCGTACAGTGGACTGAAACACTCCTTGATGGAGTAGAGGGGGCTCGTCCCGATGTCGCCGTACACCACGCCGAGCGCGGTGAGGGTCAGAATCGCGAGTCGCTTGCCGGTCGGATTCTCATGATGCCCTTCCTTTCGCAACGGCGACTGGGCGGGGAACATGCCGGTGTTCGAGCGGATTTCGGGGCCGTGCGGTGCATTGGCGGCATTGTTCGCCGCTGACGGAGCGCCGGAGGAGCTCGTCGGATGCCGTAATGCATCTGACGAGGGAGGCTGGCCGCCACTAACGGCCGCGCTGCTATCTGAGTCGGCCCCGGCGCTGTTCACCGAGGCCCGAGAGGTCTTATCGTTTGGCATGATTCGGATTTGATCCCAAATGTACCACGGTGCCGCTCGGGAAAAGACAACGGGAGGCAAGTCTGCCTCCCGTGTTGGGTGCGTAGCACGCTCGCGGCGTTATCTGGGCACGCCGAGCTCCACTATTCGTAACGCAGCGCGCGGAACGGCCTGAGCGCACGCCTCAGAGTTCACGCCCGACGAGTGATGAAAGCTGCGCGCGGGCGATGCGACCATCGAGACGGGCCTGGATCAACGCCTGACGCGCCTGATTGAGCTGAGTTTGAGACGTGAGCAGGTCGAGCAGCGTGGACGCGCCAAGTGCATAACGCTGCTGCTGTACACGGAGATCTTCTTCTGACGCCGCGATCGCCGCCAGTTGCACCTGTACGCGCGCCTGGGCGTTCTCCAACGATCGCACGAATAACGTCAGGTTCTGACGGGCCGCCAGCTGCGCGTCGCGCAGCTGCGCGTCGGCATTCGTGAGCGCGACATCCGCCTGTACCGTCTGCGATTCGCGCGAGAATCCGTTGTAGAGTTGGTACGCGATGTTGAAGTTCAAGGTCTGCCGGCTCGCGTTGTCGCCACCGACCAGCAGCAGATTGCGGCCGGCGAAGCCCGCGCTGTTCTGACTGAACGCGTAGTTGTACCCCATCGTGAGCGTCGGGAGATACGTCGATCGCTGCGAACGCTTGGCGGCACGCGCCACTGCCACGTTCGACGTGGCCAGGCGCACCGCGGGCCCATCGGTGACTAGCCCCGCCAGCTCGTGTTCGGTGGGCAACGTGAGCGACGTATCGAGCGTGTCATCGGGCGACGCGGTGATCAGCGCCGTCGAACCGGCAACGCGCGTGAGCGAGGCATTGGCCACCCGCAGGTCGTTCTCCGCCGTCAGCACCGCGAGGCGCGCATTGCCGACGAGGATGGCCGAGCGCAGCGAGTCGGACTTGGTGGCGACACCGGCGGCCAGTCGTGCGGTGGATGCCTTGAGCTGCTGTTCGGCCTGCTCCAGCTGCGCCTTGGCGGCAGCAGACGATTCACGGGCGGCGAGGGCGGCGTAGAACTGCTGCTTCACCTGCAGCGACGCATCGAAACGCGCCGCCACTGCTGACACGTCGGCGACATCGGCCGTGGCGCGGATGCGTTTGATCTCCGAGAACCGGCGTCCGCCGTCGAACACTTCCACGTTGAGCGCGAGGCCGTTGGTGTAGCTCCACGGATTGCCCGACAACGACGTGAGCTGTCCGTTGAAGTTGTTGATCGTGGTACCCTGCGTGCGTCCGCTACCCGCTGAGAGGTTCACATTCGGCACGTACGACCCGATCGCCTGCCGGCGCGCGGCCGCAGCGTTGCGGTCGAGACCGCGCGCGGACACGGCGGCCGGCGAGTTTTTCGCCGCCAGGTCGATCGCTTCGCGTAGGCTGATGGGGCGGGCGCCGTCGTCATTTCCTGGAGCCTGAGCGTCAAGCGGGGCGGCCATCATGACCGCCCCGAAGATCACTGCACCGACGACGTGCGGTCCCACGCGGTTCCAGCACGTCATTTGGTCTCCCCTCGCGCACGCGCCGTGCTGTCGGCTGAGCGCTGGTTACGCTCGAGCAGGGCGCGGAAGGCCATCTTCTGCGCGTCGTCGAGGGGGTTCATCATCAGCACACGCGCGCTGTCGCGCACCGCATCGAGCGTAGGTCGAACGGTCTTCATGATTTCTCGCGACTCTTTGCGACGCCAATCCCACACGGAGTCGATGACGACGCGCTGGTCTGGCGACAGCTTGAGTTCGCGGGCGAGTTCGTCGACCATCGCGCGGTCGCTGAACACGTTCGGACGTGGCGGTGACACCACGCGATCGGCCGCGAATCCGACCACTCCCCCGGTGAGAAACGCACCGAGGATGAACATCATGGCGAGCGATTTGGGGCGGTTAGTAGACACGAATCGCTCGCGACTAATAGTCGAGTGGATGCAGATACCGCTCCGGCGCATCCTCCGGGAGACGCGCCCGCGCCCGTGAGGACAGCGTAGCATCCTCCAGCGGAAGCGGCAACGCCGATTCCACCGCCGCCCGCTGCGCCATCTCGCGCGTCGTGGCATCGACTTCGGCTTTGCGCACGTACGTGGCACCCGCCACCAGCAAGCCCACCGTCGCCGCAATCAGACCCAGCTTGCGGATGTCGGCCGTCCGGAATTCACCGAAGCCGCTCCACCACGCCGGACGGAGCTCGTTGATGCGCACAATGCCGCGCGTCATGCCCAGCATCACCCGCTCCTCCAGGCCGCTCCAGTATGTCTCGTCCTGTGGCGCAGCATAATGACTGCGCAGCAGGTCGGTCACTATTGGGTCCGCATCCGGGCCGTGCCCGTTGTCGTTCCGCGTGACGTTCATTTCTCACTCCGAAGATTGCTCAGCTGTCGCCGCAGGTGCGCCCGAGCATGGTGCAAGTCCGATCGCGCCGTTCCTTCGGGAATTCCGAGGAGGGAGCCGATCTCCGCGTGCTTATATCCTTCAACGTCGTGCAACACGATGACGGCGCGCTGCCGTTCGCCAAGCGTATTCAGTGCGCGCGCCAAACGCGCCCGTAACTCACCTGCTTCTGCAGGATCCCGATGTGGAGACGACAAGCTCTCCGGCAACTCGTCCGCGTCGCGTACTTTGCGCCGACGGGCGATGTCCAACGCCGCATTGGCCACGATGCGATGCAGCCACGCACCAAATGCCTGCTCCGGACGAAACCGCTCGAGCGCGCGAAACGCATGCAGAAATCCTTCCTGCACCGCATCCTCGGCATCATCGTGCGACAGCACAATAGATCGAGCCACCGCGTACGCGCGCCGCTGGTGACGATGCACCAGACCGGCGAATGCCGTGTGATCCCCTGCTTGTGCCGAGAGCACCAACTCCCGCTCTTCGAGCGCCTCGGCCGACATCGGTCGGTCAGTCCCCATGACGGGGGAGGCAGCTGGAAAGGAGAGGGCGACGGAAGTCATCAGCAATGAGAGAGTCAATCGACTTACGCATCGCCGACGGGGGGCGTTGAGGACGGGGGCGCCGATCCGGCAAGCCCCAGATGCTCGGCATCGGCCTGCATGGCCTTCAGCACGATGCCGATATGCTCGTCAAGTGGTACATCGAGGGCCGCTGCTCCCTGAATGATGTCGTCGCGGTTCACGCCGCGGGCAAACGCCTTGTCCTTCATCTTCTTTCGTACCCCGGCAACGTCCACCTCAGTCACGGCCCGAGAAGGCTTCACCAGCGCGCTCGCGGTGATCAATCCCGTGAGCTCGTCGACGGCGAACAAGGCTTTGGCCAGCAGGCTGACCCGGGGAACCCCGGTGTACTCCGCATGACCCATCACCGCCTCGCACAGCGCCTCCGGCCATCCCGCTGCCCGAAGCACCCGCACGCCCTCGGCCGGATGTTCGACGTCGGCAGCCTGCCCGGCGTTAGGGAATCGTTCGTAGTCGAAGTCGTGGACAAGACCGGTACGTCCCCACAGCTCGACATCCTCCCCAAGCCGGCTGGCATAGGCCCGCATCGCGCACTCCACCGAAAGCATATGCTTGCGGAGGGATTCTGACTTCGTCCACTCATGGACGAGGGCGAGGGCTTCGACGCGAGACGGGAGGGGCATCTACTGGCAGAAGGCGGGGGGGAGGACGGCGCGAGGGCGGTGGTGCAAGTCTAACGGCTATGGGCGAGATATGGCGGGGGGGCTGAGGGCTCGCTGAGGGCTTTCGGCTCCCGAGGCTTGGGGCTTTCGGCTGTGTGCTATCTGCCATGAGCCATGAGCCATGGGCCATGGGTCTGACTGAG
>NZ_JBKJRB010000144.1:0-2687 GCF_046594945.1 Gemmatimonas sp.
TGCGTAGCCGACGCACGCGCTCCTTCTCCCGCGCGGCCTCGGCCTCGGCGGCGTGCGCCCGGAGGTACGCGGCGCGCGCCTCGTCCGACCCCGGCTCGTCGATCGTGAAGCCTTCGCGGATCTCGTCCTGCAGCCGGAGCTCCCACGCGTAGGACTTCGCCGGGTGGTAGCGCCAGAAGCAGTGGTGCGCGACCGCGAGGCTCGGATCCTCCTTGCACTTCGCGTCGGCGCGCGAAGGGAAGTAGCGCTTCGCGAGGTGCGCCCAGTCGTAGTCCTTCTTCCCCTCGGCGGCGCACAGCTGCTTCCACCACTTCTTCGGATCGCTCCACTGCGGCGACAGGAGCGGCCAGAGCGCGGCGCTGTTGATCATCACGCCGTCGTCGAGGTCCATGGAGAAGCTCGCATCGACCTCGCGTGGCGGGCATGCGGGATCGGTGGGCGGCGCGCCGCGCTCGGCGCAATGCGAGACCGCGGCGATGAAGTCGGCGAGCTCGTCGCGGAGCCGCTTGACGGTGTCGTAGGCCTTGCCCGCGGCGATCGCCGCCTTTTTGTCGGAGCTCGCGCGCGTGGTGTTGGCGTCGTGGATCTCCGCGTCGAGCTGGCGGAGCACCGGGTGGAGGTGGTCGGCGAGGAGCGTCGCGAGCGTCGCGTCGGTGAAGCGATGGATGCTCACCCAGGCGACGAAGGACTTCTTCTCGCCCGAGAGCGGGAAGTAGATGGGGCGGTTCTCATAGAGTGCCTTGTGGTAGGCGAAGAAGTCTTTGCGGAGCCAGTCGCGGAGCGGCGGCTTCTTGCCCGAGGCGGGGGTGAAAGCGTCCCAGGCGGCGAGGAGCGGGGCGAGGCTCGGGTGGGTGAGCGCGTCGGGGTAGGCGTCGTTCGGCGCGACGAAGAGGATGCCGGTGGGGAGCGCGGTGTTTGGGGCGGTGTCGAGGATGCCTTCGCCGCTGGCGCCGAAACGGCCGAGGGCGACGCCGATGGCGAAGGAGACGTGGGCTTCAGGGTCGGGCCGGTCGTATTCGGGGGCGTAGGGCGGGAGTGGAGCACCTTCGGGACGATCTACAGCGAGCTGAGCCCACTGTTGCACGCAGCGCCACGGTGAACTCGCGGGGACATTGAAGTCTCGGGATGGTTCACGCGCTGCTTCGTGTTGGCGAAACGCCTCGACGATGGTCGACACGATCGTGTCCGCGTATTCGACCGCGAACAACGAGAGTCGCTCAACGTCACTAACTTGAAAGTGAATCGTGGGGTTGAGCGACTGCAGGACTTCCTTTGCGATTGAACGATTCATCGCACATAGCGTCCCGGCGATGGCCTGCGCTGGCGGGAAGATCGACTGCCCCATGACGTCGAACACACTCGCTCTCAAGTGGAGTCGCGCCGAAAAATTCGCGCCGATTGCGGTGAACGCGATCCCTTTCTTGAAGTACCAGTGCTCGTTCTTGATTTGGCGAGAATAGGAGCCGTACCCATGCTCAGCGTAAACGCGTGGTTGCAGACCCAAGCCATCCCAGCGCACCACATGAGAGGAGGGATCGCACCACGCGCTTCCGTCCGCTCCCTTGATGTACGGCGCCCAATGTTTGTTGCCACCATCTGTAGGGGCGACCTCGAACCAGCGGCGCAAGAACCGCGTATTATCAGACGTCGCCGCGCCCGAACGCACAGACGAGACATCGCCGAGCTTCGGCGCGGCCGCATACCTGTCGAGGAACTCCTTCGTCCACCAGTAGACGATGGGCTCGCCGTCGATGACCGCGAACGCCTTCGGGTCGAACTCGTAGCGACCCACCTGCGCGAGGAGCGCGGCAGCCGTCCGAGTGGGTTGATCCTTCGCGATCGCGCCCGCATTCTCAAACGTGCGAAGTGCAACGCTACCGCCGACGCGCGGGAAGTGCGGTCGAAGTAGCGTTGCAGAGGTCGAGATCAGCTGCGATCCCTCTCCGAACGCACTTTTGCCAAAATCTGCAATCAGCGAGATACCGACACGGAGAAGCCGCGCGCGAAGGCCTTCGAACGCGCCGAGGGACATCCAGTTGCTGAGAGTCACGAGACCGCACGCGCCACCAACTCGCGCCAACTCCAGACACCGCACGAAGAACGATGCAAACAAGTCAGCGCGGCCTTCCTCGCAAATCGTGGAGAAGGTTTTCGACTCGGCGAGCTTGCTCGTGGAATGATACGGCGGGTTTCCCACCACCACGTCGTACCGCCCGTCCTTCGCGAGCTCGACGAACCGCACCCCCGCCGCTAGCTGCTCCCCCTCGAGCCTCAGCCCGAGATCACTCTCCGCCGCATGCGCATCGAGGAACGACGCCAGGTGCGCCTCCAAGCGCGCGCGATGCTTCCGCGCGGCGTGCGCGAAAAGCGGCTCCTCGCGCTCCTGCTCGTCGAGAAGCGCGCCGATATCGCGATCCACGCGCAGCAGCGTGCCGAGGTGATCCACACCCTTCAACGCGTCAACCAGCCGCGTGGTCGTCTCGCGAGGCACCCCGAGCTGCGCGAGCTCCGTCTCGAGCGCCACGCGGGCGGGATCGTCCTTGGGCAGCGCCGCGAGTCGAAAGTTCGGCGCCACCAGGTTCATCCGCGAGAGCCGCGCGTCGGGCGCGTGCAGCTTCGCGCGGAGCCACAACGCGGCGGCGGCGATCTGAATCGCGCGCGCGTCGATGTCGATCCCGTGCAGGTTG
>NZ_JBKJRB010000016.1:0-5137 GCF_046594945.1 Gemmatimonas sp.
CGCCCGACCCCACGCGCAGGAAGCGGCGACTGGGACACCCTCGGCCGCGCCCAGCCCCAACGTACCACGATCCATCAACAGCACACCGCGATTACGAGCGCACCAACTTCTTGTACTTGATCCGCGTCGGCATATCCGCATCCGGTCCCTTCCGCCGCTTCAAGTCCTCGATGTAGGCCCCGTAGTTCCCCTCAAACCACATCGTCTCCGAATCCCCCTCGAACGCCAGAATGTGCGTCGCCACCCGATCCAGGAACCAGCGATCGTGGGAGATGATCACCGCGCAACCGGAGAAATCCAGCACCGCGTCTTCCAGCGCGCGCAGCGTATCGATGTCGAGATCGTTCGTCGGTTCGTCGAGCAACAGCAGATTGCCACCCTGCATCACCGTCTTCGCCAAGTGCAACCGATTGCGCTCACCACCCGACAGATTCGCCACCAGCTTCTGCTGATCGGCGCCGCGAAAGTTGAAGCTCGCCGCGTACGCGCGTGAATTCAGCTCACGCTTGCCCACCGTGAGCGTTTCGCGACCGCCGGAGATTTCTTCCCAGAGCGTGCGCTTGCCTTCCAGCGTGCGCGACTGATCCTGATACGAGATCTGGACCGTCTCGCCAAGCTTGAGCTGTCCACCGTCGGGCGTTTCGAGGCCGTTGATCATGCGGAACAGCGTGGTTTTACCGGCGCCATTGGGGCCGATGATGCCCACGATACCAGCGCGCGGCAAATCGAATGACAGATTGTCGAACAACAACTTGTCACCATACGACTTCTTGAGCCCCTTCGAAATCACGACGTCGTTACCCAGGCGAGGTGCCGGCGGAATCACGATTTCGTTCTGCATCGCGCGATCCTGCTGCGCTTCGCTCGCCAAGTCTTCGTACGCGGCCAAACGGGCCTTGTTCTTGGCCTGACGCGCGCGCGGCGACATCCGCACCCACTCGAGCTCGCGCTGCAATGTTTTCTGACGCGTGCTGGCGTGCTTCTCTTCGAGCGCCATACGCGCCTGCTTCTGCTCCAGCCAACCCGAGTAGTTGCCCTCGTACGGCACGCCCTTGCCGCGATCGAGCTCGAGGATCCACTTCGCCACGTTGTCGAGGAAGTATCGATCGTGCGTGATGGCGACCACGGTACCCGTATAGCGCTCGAGATGATGCTCCAGCCACGCCACACTTTCGGCGTCGAGATGGTTGGTGGGCTCGTCGAGCAACAGCATGTCAGGCTCTTCCAACAAAATCTTGCACAGCGCCACGCGACGCTTTTCGCCGCCAGACAGCTTGGTCACGTCGGCATCGCCTGGCGGTAAGCGCAGCGCGTCCATCGCCACGTCGATCTTATTGTCGAGATTCCACAGATCGTGCTGGTCGATGTACTCCTGCAGCTTGCCTTGCCGGTCGATCAACGCGTCGAAGTCGGCATCGGGCTCGGCGAACTTGAGCGAGATGTCGTTGAACTCGTTCAGCGCATCGCGCTGCGCCTTGACGGCGAGTTCCACGTTGCCGCGCACGTCGAGCGTGGTGTCGAGCTCCGGCTCCTGCGCCAGATAGCCGATGCGCGTACCCTTGTGGGCCCACGCCTCGCCCTGAAACTCGGTATCGACACCGGCCATGATGCGCAGCAGCGACGACTTACCAGCGCCGTTCGGACCGAGCACACCGATCTTCGCGCCGGGATAGAACGACAACCAGATGTCATCGAGGATGATGCGCGACGGTGGAACCACCTTGCGCAGCGCCTTCATGACGTAAATGAACTGCGGAGCCATATGTTGGGCCGAATCCGAGAACGGAGAAGTAGCGTGAGGAAGAACGACTCAAGAACGAATACTGAAAACTAGCTAAATGGCCTCGGGTTCCAGAGTGCGCTCCGCCACCTTGCCGTCCACTCGGCTTACGTAGTAGCACTTGGCCGCCGGGCGCGTGTGCACCACGCGCTTCACCGCCGTCTCTTCGAAGTAGATGCCCGCGTCGTTATCGCACGCGTAACCGGGCTTCATTTCGCCCGACCCGATCAGCTTCTGGTACAGCGGACGCCGCCCCGGCTCCGCGTCGTAGTGGGGGGAATGGCTGCCCGGAATGAAGCCCAGGCACTGCACCGTCGACAGCGCCTTGGGACGCGAGTCGGTGGTGCCTTCCTCGAACCAGCAGAGGGATCCGGCGCTCGCACCGCCGAGCACGATACCGCGATCCCACGCCTGCCGCAGGAGCACGTCGACCCCCTGTGCCTTCCAGATCGCCTGTTGATTGAGCGTATTGCCGCCCGACGCCACGATGCCGTCCATCGAGAGCAAGACCTCGTCCCATCCTAGCGACTGCGAGGTGCTGGCGATGAACATGTTCTGCACGTGGGCCTCGACGTTGAGCGGCGCGCAGGCCTTGTACCAGGTCAACGCGGACACGTCGCGATCGGCCGAGGCGGTAGGCAGGTACAACAAACGCGGGCGCGCCTTGCCCGTGAGCTGCGCCATGTAGCGAATGAACGCCGTACCGAAGCCGCCTCCGGCGATCAGGATCTTTCGTGTGGCGCGTTCCGTGCGCATCGGCGCCGTGGGCATGCCGTCCACCCACTCCGTCTCCGCCGCTGCCAGCCCGTCACTCACACGAGCGGCGCTCACGCGCTCGGCGCTCACGCGCTCGGCGCCGCCCATTGAATTGGCGACCGCACCCGCTGTTCCCAACGCTGAGGTCACGAGAAACTCCCGTCGAATCATGCTTGGCTCCGCCGTCGTAGTGAATTCCGTGGGGCATGTCTGGTGCACGTCACTTCTTGAGCAGCACGTCGGTCATCTTGCGCACCGGCGACACATAGGCGCTGATCACACTCTCGTTGCCATCGGCGCCGATCGCCGCCACCCCGAACACGTAGTCGTCGATCGACACGTTCGGCATGAGCAGCTGCGTCACGTTCCCGACCCCCTGCGACTTCTGCCAGTCGTTGGTCCACGCGTCGCGCCAGTACACGCGGTACGCCACTGCGCCCGGCGACGGCTGCCACTGCAGGCTGGCATCATAGCCCGAACGGCCGCGCCCAATCGTGGCCGAACCACCATTCGTGGTGACGCGCGGCGCTGGCGGGGCCAGAGCCACCGACGCGGCCGACGCGGCGTTCACGCGCGCGTTCTGCGCGAGATAGCGAAAGTCCATGCCCTCGAGCTTGTCGTCGGGCGAATGCTGGCGCTCGTAGTTCTCGTTCGCTTCGCGGAACACAATGGCCGGGAAATCATTCGCCGTAAACGACGAGTGATCGCTCCCGCGCCCAAAGCGATCTTCGCGCGCCATCAGGCGAATGGTGTGCGACGGTACGTAGGTGCCGGCCACGCGCTGAACATATCTTGCCAGCGAGCGGTTCGGCGAATCTTCAGGACCGAGCGAATAAATCTTTACGCTCTCGCCGTCGATGATGCCGTTGCCGCCGAGGCTGCTGCCCACGATGTCGTTGTTGAAGTTCGCTTCCACCACGCCCTTCGCGTTGCGCAGCGCCGTCGCATGCGCCATCGAGCCGATCAGCCCCTGCTCTTCACCGGCCCACGTCACAAACACCAGCGTGGCGTCGAAGTCGATCCCGCTTTCCGCGAACACCCGCGCCAGTTCCATCGTGAGCGACGTGCCACTGCCATCGTCGTTCGCCCCCGGCGCGTCGGCGTCGTTGTTGATCGTGGGACGCACCAACGGCTGACTCGGCGCGGCGCCACCACCCGCCGTGGCCGTCGCGTCGGTGCCCGCCGGACGACGCGAGTTCACGGTGTCATAGTGGCCCGTGATGTACACCCGCCGCGCGCTCTTGCCCGGCAGCACGGCGACCACGTTCACCAATTCCACCTCGCGCGAGATCCGTCCCTGCTGCGCCAGCAGGTGCCGATCATACGACACCTGCAGCTTGGGGCTCAGGCGCGTGAACTCGTTATAGATCCAACGCCGTGCGGCCCCGATGCCTCGCGTGCTCGACAGCGTATCGGAGAGCGTGGAGCGCGTGCCGAAGCCGGCGAGGCTCGTGGCAGTGGCCTGCAGTCGCGGCTGCGACACCGCCGCTACCAGCGTTGCAATACGCGGGTCGGCGTCGGGGCGAATGGTCTGCGCATGTGCGATCGCGGCGGTCGGCAGCGCATGCGCGGTGAGGAGCGCCACACGAAGCCAGCGGGAACGCGTCGAAAGACCGGACATCAACACCTCAGGAAAGTTGGAGACGAGCCCGCATGATCCCCCGAATCCGGCCTGTGCGCCAGAGCCTCCCGTGCACGGTCTGGAACGCTGGCCCGCCCTTGGCCGTATCTTCCCTACATGATAGCTCTCACGCAGATCGCCGACGTCACCGCGCAACTCTCGTCCAATCCCGCGGCCGCCCTCCCTCTCCTGTTCGGGGCGGGAGTCCTGACGTCGCTCACACCCTGCGTGTACCCGATGATCCCGATCACGGCCGCGATCGTGGGTGGCCAATCATCATCAGAACAGTCGGGCGCCACCAAAGTGCCAAAGTGGCGACCGTTAGGGCTTTCGCTCACGTACGTGTTCGGACTGGCCACCGTCTACGCCGGCCTCGGACTCCTCGCCGGTCTCACCGGCACCATGTTCGGCACCGTCTCGGCCAACCCGTGGGCCTACTTCGCCATGGCGAACCTGCTCATGCTGGCCGCGCTGTCGATGTTCGACGTCATTCCCGTGCGGGTGCCCTCCGCCATCATGCAGCGCGCCGCCAACGCCGGAACCGGTGGACGAGTGGCGGGTGCTTTCATCATGGGCGCGGCGTCAGGCTTGGTAGCAGCGCCCTGCTCGGCCCCCGTCATGGCCGCCGTATTGACCTGGGTCTCCACCACCGGATCCGCCCTACTGGGCTTTCTGTACCTCTTCACCTTCTCGCTGGGCATGTGCACCCTGCTGGTCGTGGTTGGCCTCTCCGCAGGCTCACTGTCGCGATTGCCGCGCGCTGGTGCGTGGATGCTGACGGTAAAAAAGGTCTTCGCCTTCGTCATGCTCGGCATGGCGGAGTACTACTTGGTGAAGATGGGGCAGGTGTTTTTTTAACGGCGAAGTAGGGAGTACGGGGTAGGGGGTACGGTGACGAGCTCCGTGCCAACGCGACTACCCCGTACCCCGTACCCCGTACCCCGTACCCCGTACCCCGTACCCCGTACCCCGTACCCCGT
>NZ_JBKJRB010000046.1:0-6561 GCF_046594945.1 Gemmatimonas sp.
CGCCCCTCCGGATTGAGTCCCGGGAAGAAATGCTCGGCGACTTCCGTGCCGATCACGATCACGCGCGCGCCGGCACGGACTTCCTGATCCGTGAAGGCACGACCCACGGTGACCGGAAAATTCTTGATCTCGAAGTAGTTCGCATCGGTCGCTACCGCCTGCACCTGACGCGGCCGCGCGCCTGGGGCCGAGGCGTACTTGAATGTCTCGCTCGCGATGCTGGACTTCATCGTCGCGGGGATGGCTGAACGTACGGCGTCGATATCCGGCATACGGACGAGCGGACGTCGCTGCGCGGAGCGGGCGTCGACGCCGCGGTTCCCACCGGGCCCAACGTTGCTGAATCGCCGAAGCGTGAACGTGTTGCTGCCAATCAGTCGCGCCGCAAAATCTTCCTCAACGTACCGACCCATCCCTTCCACGATGGAAACGACAGCGATGAGAAACATGACGCCGATGGTCACCCCAAGCAGAGTGAAGGCGCTTTTCAATTTCTGTACACGAATCTGGGTGAGAGCCAGACCGATTGCATCTCGTGTCTTCATCCTTGCATAATAGCCGCCCTCGACTATTCGTGCCTGAGCGCCTCCACCGGATCGAGGCGCGACGCGCGGAGCGCGGGAAGCATGCCGAAGATGATGCCGGTGGCAATGCTGGCCGCGATTGCCGTGATGATCGCTGACGCTGGAATAGACGTTGGGACCGGCGTGTTGGTCCGCACGATCCAGGCGAGCATGGTCCCGATGATGAGCCCCACGGAGGCGCCGACGGACGTCAGTGTGGCCGCCTCCACGAGGAACTGCCACAGGATGATGGCGCGCGTGGCCCCCAGGGCTTTTCGCACCCCGATCTCACGGGTCCGTTCGGTCACGGAAATCATCATGATCGCGACGACACCGACGCCCCCCACCAACAGCCCGACCGCCGACAGCGCCAAGCCAACCATGAAGATGGCGCCAAAAAGCTGATCGAACGTCTCCATCATGCGATCCTGCGCGACCAGTGCAAAGGTGTTGTTCTGCCCCGGCTTCAGACCGCGACGCGAGCGGAGCAGCTCGGTCACGTTGTCCATGACCTGTGCTTGCGCCACGTCGGCGCGCGGCTTCACCATCATCTGGAACCCGCGACGCCACACATCGAGGTGACGGTAGGCCGTCATCATCGGCAAGATCGCGCGCGGCTTGTCGGGGCCACGGCCGTCCATGGTTTTCAGGAACCCGGCCTTCGTGTGGAACACACCGATCACCGTGAACTGCTTGCCCTCGACCGCGATCTGCTTGCCGATCGGGTCCGAGTCGCCAAACAGCCTGTTTTTGAGCGTGTCGTTCACCAGCACCACTCGGGCGCCCGCGTCATGCTCCGACGCTGAGAAGCTGCGGCCTGGCGAGATGTCGGCCACGTCGGTCTTGATCCAGTCGGTGCTCTGCGCATCATAGCCCACGTTGGTCACGTGGCGATCGCGGTAGTCGAAGTTGCTCTGCCCCACAAGCCACGCGGTGGCGGTCTCGACATCGGGGAGATCGGCGATCGCGCGCCACTCGACCAGCGAAATGGCCGGATTGCGCCGTTCTGGACAGCTGTCGTCGGAGCCGTCGCAGCTGTTGATGCCGACGCCCCGACGTCGCACTTGGAACGACGTCGCGCCGAACTCATCGAGGTCCGATTGGAAGCTCTGCTTGATACCGTGCACCGTCGCGCCCATGGCCACCACCACGAACACGCCGATCGCCACACCGGCGATGGTAAGGCCAGCGCGCACCTTGTTGGCGCGTATCGCATCGAGCGCCATGCCAATGCCTTCAAGCGCGAGCAGAATGCGGTCCATGAGTCGCATCGCTATTCCTGCCGCAGCGCCGTGATGGGATCGAGTCGGGCCGCCCGACTCGCTGGATAAATGCCGGCGGTGATGCCGACGCCCGCGCCGACCACCAGCGCCGCGCCGATCGACCACGGCGCCACCGCCGCTGGCAACGGTGTCAGCGCGGCGATGGTCGCCGCCAACGCGATGCCAAGTGCGATGCCGACGGCGGCGCCCACCACGCTCAGTGTGGCCGACTCAACCAGAAACTGCGACATAATGTCGCGCCGTCGCGCACCGAGCGCTTTGCGCACACCGATCTCTCGCGTACGTTCGGCGACGGCCACCAGCATGATATTCATGATCACCATCGCGCCCACCACGAGGCCGATCGCCGGGAGCGCCGTGCCGAAAATGACCATCTTCGACTTGATACCGTCGAAGAAGGCCATCGCCTCATCCTGCGTTTCGAGCGCAAAATTGTCGGGCTTGCCCGGCGGCATTTTTCGCGAGGCGCGCAACACTTCGCGCGCGGCGTCCATGCCGTCCGACACCAGATCCTTGGTGGGGGCCTGCACGATCATGGCCTCGATGTCGCCGCGCGGCCGGATTGCCCGGTGGAGGGGACTCGTGTACGGAGCAATTGCCAGTCGGTCCAGTGAGAAGCCGAACACCGACCCCTGCTTCTCGATCACGCCGATCACTTCGTAGGGCACACCGTTTATTCGCACCTCGCGGCCAATCGGATCGAGCCCTTTGAAAAAATGATCGGCGACGTCGACGCCGATCACCAGCACGCGCGCGCCGATGCTGACTTCCTGCGGGCCGAACGCGCGCCCGAGTTCCACCTTGAACTTCTTGATTGTGAAATACGCGGCCTCGGTGGCCACCGCCTGCACCTGTCGCGGACGGGCGTAAGGCGAGTTCGCGTTCATGAATGTTTCGTTCGTAATGGCCGACGACGACCCCGGGGGAAGTACCGAACGCACGAGATCCGCATCGTACGCGAACAGCCGAGGACGGCGTTGAATCTCGCGCCAGTCGAGATTGTCGTCGGTGCTGAAGTCGTTCCAGCGACGCAGCGTGAACGTATTCACGCCGAATAGCTTTCCGGCGAAATCGTTCTCCACGTATTGACTCATTCCTTCGACGATCGACACGACGGCGATGAGGAACATCACGCCGATCGTGACACCGATCAAGGTGAAGAAACTCTTCAGCTTCTGCACGCGGATCGTGGCGAGCGCCAGTCGGACCGCTTCCATGAAGGGCATCAGGTCTCCGATTACTCGTAGCGCAGCGCTTCGACCGGATCGAGACGCGCCGCGCGACTGGCGGGCAGCATGCCGAAGAGGATGCCGGTGACCGCGCTGGCGCCAAGCGCCACGACGACGGCCATCGGTGGGATACTGGCCTGAATGGGCGTGAAGCTTCGGATGCCGAGCGCGCCCAACCAGCCGACAAACAGTCCGATGGCGCCTCCGATGCCGGTCAGCGTGGCCGCCTCCACGAGGAACTGCCAGAGAATCGTGGCCTTGGTCGCGCCGAGGGCTTTGCGCACGCCGATCTCGCGGGTCCGCTCGGTGACGGAAATCATCATGATCGCCACGACACCCACGCCACCCACGATCAGACCGACCGCCGACAACGCAATCATGACCAGGAAGAACATGCCGAAGATGCTGTTGTACGTATCCAGCAGCTTGTCCTGCGTGATGATGGCGAACGACGATTCACCGCTCGGACGTGTACCGCGCATACCACGTAGCGTGGCCGTAACATCGTCGAGTGCGATGTCGCGCTCCACGCCCTCGCGTGGCTTGACGGCGAGGGATACACCGCTGGCCCGCGCGCCCACGTAGCGAATGAGCGACTGCACGGGGATCACGGCCTTCGGGCGCTCGCCACCCGACAGGAAGCTGCTGTTGTCTTTGTAGACGCCGATCACTTCGAACGGCACACCGTTCAGCGTGACCGCCTTGCCGATCGGATCGGATCCGTCGAACAGGCGCCTGGCCATCAGCGTAGTGATGACCGCGACGCGCGCACCCCGGCGCGCCTCAGCGCTGGTGAAGGCCCGCCCCGGATAGACTTCGGGGGCACTGATCGTTGTCCACTCGGCGCTGTAGCCTTCGATACTCGCCGATGGCAACTCACGCTCGCGATACTTCACCTTTGTGCCCCAATCGAGGCGCTCGCCCACGGCTTCCACACTCTTCAAACGCCTGACGCTCTCGATCTCGTTTGGTCGGATGGGCGGGTTGCGCAGCCACGCGCAGCTGTCGTCGGAGCCGTCGCAATTCTCGAAGCTGATCGGATACCGCGACACGAAGAACGTGGTCGGGCCGGTGCTGGCAAAGTCCTTCGCCACCGATTGATTGATGCCGTGAATGGCCGCTGAGATGGCGACGACCACGAACACGCCCACGGCAATACCGAGAATCGTGAGACCGGCGCGGACCTTGTTCGCGCGAACGGCGTCGATGGCGATGCGCACGCCCTCGGCCACAGCGGACACGCGAGTGGTGAATGCAGACATGAGCTATTCCTGCCGGAGCGCGGTGATGGGGTCCAAGCGTGAGGCGCGACTGGCGGGGTACACGCCCGACACGACCCCGACGCCGGCGCCGAGGGCGATACCAACCACGATCGACCACGGCGCCACGCTCGCCGGGAGCGGCGAGAAGGCCGAAATGCCTTCGGCGAGACCGATGCCGAGTGCGACACCGATCGCCGAACCGACGATGCCAAGCGTTGAGGCCTCGATCAGAAACTGCATCAGGATGTCACGACGCTTCGCCCCAAGCGCTTTGCGCACGCCGATTTCGCGCGTGCGTTCGGAGACCGCGACGAGCATGATGTTCATGATGACGATGGCGCCGACCACGAGCCCGATGGCCGGCAGCGCGATGCCGGCGAGCACCAGATAACTCTTGATCTTGTTCCAGAACTCCAGCGCCGAGTCGGCGGTCTGCAGCGCAAAGTTGTCCTGTTGCGCCGGACGAAGGCGACGTTGCGCACGCATCACGGAGCGGACGATTTCCATCGTCTCGGTCATCGCCTCTGGGCTTGGCGATTGAATCGCCACCGCGTCGACGATGTTGGGACGTGAGTTGAGCAGTCGGCGCGCCGGGGAACGCCACGACGTCACGATGAAATTGTCGAACGACATACCAAACGCCTTGCCTTGGGACTCGGCCACTCCGACCACGCGATAGGGCACGCCACCCATCTTGAGTTCGCGACCCAGCGGATCGAGCCCGGGAAAGAGTCGCTCGGCGGCATCGATGCCGATCACCACCGACTTCTCGCCGCGCGAGAGCTCTTGCTCGGAGAGAATACGGCCCGCGGTCACGCCGAGATTCTTGACGTCAAAGTACTGCCCATCGACGGCGAACACCCGTGTGGTGCGCGGCTTACCGCTGGTGGTGGACGTGATCGGGACTTGGTCTTCGCTGGTGATGTACCACTTGGCGTCGGCCGGGAGTGCGCTGGTGACTGGTGCCACATCGAGCAGTTCAAGACGGGGCCGCCGCCGGTACTCCTCCCACGTGGCCTCATCCAGGTCGCCGATGTTGATGTTGGGGCGACTGCGCAATTCGAATGTGTTGACGCCGATCAGCTTACCGATGAGGTCTTCTTCCATGTACCGACCCATCCCCTCGACGATCGAGACGACGGAGATCAGGAACATGACGCCAATGCAGACGCCGAGCAGCGTGAACGCGCTCTTGAGCTTCTGCACACGAATCGTGTTGAGGGCCAATCGAATGGCTTCGAAAAACTGCATGGTGGGAGCGCCTCGCGCCGCGGGGGGTCTGCGAGGATTTACGGCGCGCGGCGGAGAGAGTTTCGCTCTCTTGCAACGACGACGAGGCGCTCGAAATCCGAGCGCCTCGAGGCGGTCCTGCCGTGGGTCGGAACAGCTCGTCGAATGCGCTAGTGCACGCGCTCGCCAGAAACCTTGAGCGCATACTGCGCGCGCGTTTCGTCGCTCGAAATGAGGCCGTCGCGCAGCACGATGACGCGCTTGGCGTGCACCGCAATGTCCGGTTCGTGCGTGACCATGACCACGGTTTGTCCCTGCGTCGCCAGCTCCTCGAATACACGCATGATCTCTTCCGAGGTCTGCGAGTCGAGATTGCCAGTGGGTTCGTCGGCCAGCAGAATGGACGGGCGGTTCACGAGGGCACGCGCGATCGCGACGCGCTGACGTTGACCACCGGAGAGTTCGTTCGGCCGGTGATGAATGCGCTCACCGAGCTGTACGCGTTCCAACGCTTCGGTGGCGCGCCTCTTCCGCTCATCGGAGGCGATGCCGGCGTACACGAGCGGGAGTTCGACGTTCTGCAGCGCCGAGGCCCGGGGCAGAAGGTTGAAGGTCTGAAACACGAAGCCGATCTCCTTGTTGCGTACCCGAGCGAGCGCATCGTCGGACATCTCGCTCACGAGCATGCCGTTGAGCCAGTATTCGCCCGCGTTCGGTGTGTCGAGGCAGCCGATGAGGTTCATCAGCGTCGATTTTCCCGAGCCCGACGGACCGACCAGCGCGACGTACTCGTTGCGCGCGATGTGCAGATCGACGCCTGCCAGTGCACGCACGATCTCCTCTCCCATCGCGTAACGCTTGACGATGCCGTGCAGCTCGATCACGCCGATGCGTCCTCGTCATCCGGCGCGTCATCGCGGTCTTCGTCGTCCGGCGTGTCCTTGACCGGGATCACGCGCGCTCCGTCGCTCAGCGTGCGCAGCGTCTTGGCCGG
>NZ_JBKJRB010000014.1:0-42086 GCF_046594945.1 Gemmatimonas sp.
TCGTTCGCGCTCGACATCTCGGCGCCGGTCCCCGTCTCGCTGACCCTCATCGCTGTAGTCGTCTCGGTCGGAATCGGGATCATGTTTGGGATGGTGCCAGCCCGTCGGGCGGCCAAACTGGACCCGATCGAGTCACTCCGCTACGAGTAGCGAGCCGTCGCGCGTTGGCGCTTGGCTTAGTAGCCGCGGACTGCCAGAAATGCGTCCCAGAACGGCAAGGACACGGGCATGCCGAGCACCGCCAGCTCCAGCACGCCGAGCACACCAAGCACCGACAGCAGCATCATGCCTTGGCGGCGCAGCGGCGATCGATCGCGGAGGGCATGAACGATCGTGCGCAACGTGAAGAGCAGCAGCAGGGCGACAGAGATTGGCAACAACCAACTGTTGCGCTGCGGACCGAAGTACGACTCGAGGTAGGTGAGCGGCTGGGGAAAGAAGCCGCGCCCTGGATTCTCGACGCCGAAGAAGATGTTGATACTGGCCGCCTGGTGTGTCGCCCAGAAGAGCACCAGCGCCCACCAGCCGGCGCGATTCGCGCGTCGCGCCGTGAGCACGCCGGTAATGGCGAGGACCGCCAGCATCGCGAGTTGATACCAGAACATCGACAACACCGCGCGCACCGCCAACGACCAACTCGGCGACTCCGCTGGAATCGGCACCATCAACGACGTCGGCCCCACTAGCCACCCACCGTAGAAAGCAACCTGCACCCACGTCCACAGGAACGCCGCGCCAAGAAACGTGCGGCGCGCACCCGATGCGGTCCCGCGATCACGCTCCAGGTAGAGCAGCCACGCGCCCCACACCGCCATCGCACTCGCCAGCACCAGACCAAGCAGGCGCGTGCCAGGCGACCGCTCGAGCGCGAAGATCACCCCCGTCGCGCTCCACCAAAAAAACACGACCACCACCAGCGAGCGCAACGCCACGCGAAGCGTGGTGTCGCGCGTGGCGATATCGGTATCGTGCAGCATGGACGGATGTCGTACGCGCACCAGCGATTGCCACGGCCAGGCCGTCCGGTTCACCACCGGTGTCTCATGCACGGTCGGACCCCTCGGCGAGTTGCATCGCGGTACGTACCAGTCCGCCAAGTGCCGTAGCGTTGGCCGCCGGCAAGAGCACATACCGTGCGCGCATCGCCTCCGCGACACGGCGCGCCACCGGCTCGCCGCGCGACGACGTATCCACGAACAGTGCCGGAATGTTCTGTTGCGCAAAGCGCGCGCTCGCCATCAAGGCATCGCGCTCTGCGCCCGGACGTCCAGGCGCTCCATCGCGCGCAATGTTGGCGCGACCGTCGGTTAGCATCACGACCAACGGTGCGCTCCCGGCACGTTTGACGGCCAGTGCCTGATCGAGCGCCGCTTCGATCGCATGCGCCAGCGGTGTGCCTCCGCCGCCCGGCAAGGCCGCCAACACTTTCTTCGCGCGCGCCAGGGCACGTGTCGGCGGCAGCAATAGTTCGGTACCGTGTCCTCTGAACGCGATCAGGCCCACGCGATCACGCCGCGCATAACTCTCCGCGAGGAGCCGTTCGATCGCGCCCTTCGCCTCAGCGAGACGGTTCAAGGCTGACGACCCCGAGGCATCAACCACGAACAACACCGTCGTGCCGGTCTTCTCGATGAAGCGACGAATGCGGAAATCCTCGCGGCGGATGTTCACGCGCGGACGCGCCGTAGTCGGCGATATGGATTGCGCTGCGTCCTGCGGTGCGGATTGCGCAGCCATCTGTGCCGCGTGCATGAGTCGCGCGCGTTGCCAAGGGGCGGCCGCACGCAACGTCTCCAAGAGGTGCAGGCGCGAGCCACCGCGAGGCAGTCCGCTGCGCGCGCCGCGCGGACGGCCTCGCAGCATGTTCTGCCTCTCGGCGCCCACGCGACCCTGCGTAGTGCCGCCGTTGACTTTCTCCAGCAACTGCGCGAGCATCCCCGGCGGCAGCGCCGACGTTACGGCTTCGCGCAGCACGTCGAGGCTACTCGATGGCGGTGTGGGGCGATCGTGGTCCGAGTCGGTATCGGGCGGGTCCGACGCTTCGCTTGCCCCATCGGCCTCGCGGTCCATGGCAGGGGGCGATGGAGATTGCGTAGTTGGCAAGGGCTCGCTCGCCGCCTCTTGGTCGCTGTCCGGTTCCTTGTCGTTGGCCGGCTCCTCGGGCGGGCGCGGCAGCCGCGTCGCGCGCGGGGCCAGCACGAGCGCCGCCGCCACCTCGGCGTCGGCCTCGATAATCATAAGCCGGCCGTGCAACGCCGCATGCGCCCGCGCACAGCGCAGCGCCATCAGTGGCGCGCGCACGGCGTCGATGCCGAAGGCATCCGCGGTTTCGCACAGCGCCACGATCCACGATTCGTCGACACTCACCGACATCAGCCGATGTCGCGCGTCACGCGCCTGACGCTCCCACGACGCGACGGCGAGTTCATCGGTCTCATCGAGCAGCGCATCAGCGGCCGCAGCGCTTAACCGTACGAGGAACGCCAACCGATCGCGCAGCGCATCATGCACCGACTCGTCGCCGACGGACTCGTCCATCACGATGGCGCAGATCCGCGCGGCGTGACGCGCCGCGATACCATCTCGAGCGACCTGCACCTCAGCCTGATCGAGGACCGCACACAACGCCGTGCGCGCTGCGACCGAGAGGCGTTCGGCCATCGGCACCACGATCACGCCACCGTCGGCCGCCGCCAGTACCCCTCGTTCCGCCACGAGCTTTCCGGTGGAGAGCGTGGCCGCGAGATCGACACCGCCGTACAATCGATCAGGCGTCACGCTCGACGGCACGCGTCGCAGCGGCGCGCCGTTGGGAAGCGCGCGCTGCACCAGCAACGAAAACGCACGCGCCTGTTCGTGCAGTGGATGGTCGAGCATCGCGCCACCCAGTCCGCGCGCATCGACCGCCAGCAACAACGCTGTCAGCGCCGGGCCTCCGCGCGGAAGATCAGCGGGTGGCGACGACATCGCCCCACAGCTCGGCGATGGCACGCTCCACACGAGTCGTCGACCCGGCATCGTCGAGCACATTCCGGCGCAGGCGGTGACGGAGCGCCATCGGCGCGATCCGGCGAAGGTGGGCAAGCGTCACTTCGTGGTCGCCCTCGTACGCCGCCATCGCGCGCGACGTACGCAGCAGCGTGAGCTCGCCGCGCAATCCGTCGGTGCCAAGCTGCGAGCAAAGCGTCGCGGCGCGCTCGAGCACCGCGTCCGATACGACCAGGGCATCGAGTCGCGCGCGCGCCTTCTCGAGATGACGGCGCACTTTCGCGTCGGCTTTGTGCCAGTGCGTCATGAACGCCACCGGATCGCGATCGAATGCGTCGCGTCGCTTGATGACGTCGATGCGCGTCGCGATTACCGTCGGCGTGCGCACGTCGACCGCGAGGCCGAAACGATCGAGCAGCTGGGGGCGCAACTCTCCCTCTTCCGGATTCCCACTGCCGACCAGCACGAAGCGTGACGGATGGCGAATGCTCACGCCCTCACGCTCCACCACGTTCTCGCCGGTGGCGGCGGCGTCGAGCAACAGATCGACGAGGTGATCCTCCAGCAGGTTCACTTCGTCGACATACAAAAAACCGCGATGGGCGCGGGCCAGCAGGCCGGGCTCGAAGGCCTTCTCGCCCGTGGTGAGCGCCTTTTCAAGATCGAGGGCACCGACCACACGATCTTCGGTGGCCCCCAACGGAAGGTCGACAACCGGGACCGGGGCGAGCACCGACTTGGAGGGAACGCCGGCCACCGCCCTGGCCTGACATTCATCGCAGCGAGCACCGTTGGCCTGCGGATCACAGCCGTACCGGCAGCCGGCCACCACTTTCATGGGGGGCAGTAGCCCGGCGAGGGCGCGCACGGCGGTCGACTTGCCGGTGCCACGATCGCCGAAAACCATGACCCCACCGATAGTGGGGTCAACGGCCACCAGCAGCAACGCCAGCTTCATCTCATCCTGGCCCACGATCGCGCTAAACGGAAATACCGGTCGCATGCTGACTCAAAAAGGTTCGTGGTGAGGCCATGCATGGGCCAATCCACCGTTCCCGAGGATAGGATCGGGGACTCGGCGTCGCAAGAGCTTTACGCCTCATGTGTACACTTTTCTTGACACTCCAGTTTTCTCTGCTTATCGTCGGCCCGTGAACCCTTCCGAGCAGGCCCTGACGGCACCGCAGGCACCGGCCATGACCGCCGACCGCGCCAAAACGCCAATTGACGCCCAGTCCGCCACTAGAGTGCGCCCGCTGGCGGCTACGCCACCCCCCGCCTGGCACGAGCGCATTCGCGACCGGTTCAATGCTCTCGTGGCGACAGACCGATTCCAGCGGTGGAGCGCCCGATTCCCGCTTACCCGACCGGTGACGCTGAGACGGTCCCGCGCGCTCTTCGACCTCGTCTCCGGCTTTGTCTACACGCAGACGCTGCTGGCATGCGTCGAACTCGACCTCTTTGCCTATCTGGCCGGGGGCGCCCGGACGATCGAGGAGATCGCCGAGCATACGAACCTGTCGCGTGCGAGCACGGAACGGTTACTCAACGCCGCGGTCTCACTCCGCCTCACGATGAAGCGGCGCCACGGACGGTACGCCCTCGGCGCGCTGGGTGCCCCGCTGGTGGGCAACACCGGCGTTCTGGCGCTCATCCGCCACCACCGGATGGCATACCAGGATCTCAGCGATCCGGTGGCCCTGCTGCGACAGGGCGCGGATTTCCGCACGGAACTCTCCCGGTACTGGTCATACGCTGACGCCCCGCGCCCCCAGCAGATCGACGATGCGCGCGTGGCCGCGTACTCGGAGATCATGGCCGATACGCTCCCGCCCGTCGCCAACGACGTGCTCGACGCCTACGACCTGTCCAAGCATGCGTGCCTACTCGACGTCGGCGGCGGCGAAGGCGTCTTCCTCTCGTTGGTCGGCGCGCGGCACGCCAACCTTCAGCTCCGGCTGTTCGATCTCCCGGCGGTCGCATCGCGGGCGAAGGCGCGACTTGGCCGTGCGGGATTGGGCGATCGCGTGGAATGCCACGGCGGCAACTTCCACGCCGATGCGCTGCCCGCCGGCGCCGACGTGATCTCGCTGGTGCGCGTGCTCCTCGATCACGACGATGAGTCGGTGCTGCGCCTGCTCAAGGCGGTTCGAGCGGCCCTGCCCAGCGGTGGCGTCTTGCTGATCGCCGAGGCGATGGCCGGCGTCCGCGGCGCGGAAACGGTAGGCGACGCTTACTTCTCGTTCTATCTGATGGCAATGGGGAAAGGTCGAGCTCGGCGCGCTTCCGAGCTCCACCAGATGTTGCAGGCGGCTGGATTCAAGCGGAGCCGGGAGCTCTCGACCCGCTTTCCGATCCAGACCGGACTGATCGTCGCCGAAGTCTGACCTCGAATCCCGAATAGGATCATATAGAATATTGACAGTATGAGGTGTCAACTACACGTTACACCTCGTGAAGACCCTCGCCGTCGTATTCGAACAACCGGAACAGCTGTCCGTCCGTTCGCTGGAGCTTGTCGCGGCGACGGATGCGGACGTGATCGTAGAGATGCGCTGGTCGGGCATCAGCACGGGCACCGAGAAGCTGCTCTTTACCGGTCGAATGCCGCCCTTTCCCGGGTTAGGCTACCCCCTCGTCCCAGGATATGAAGGAGTCGGCGCCGTCGTTCAGGCGGGCGCCGATTCCGGGCGCGATGTCGGCCAGCTGGTGTATGTGGCGGGATCGCGCGGATTCACCGAGGCCCGCGGACTCTTCGGCGGACAAGCCGCGCGCGTCGTCGTGCCTGGCGCCAAAACGATCGTGCTGCGTGATGAGCTGGGCGAACAGGGTACGCTCTTCGCGCTGGCGGCCACCGCTCATCACGCTCTGGGCGACGACCCGATGGCCCACCCCGAACAGCTACCCGAGCTCATTGTGGGGCACGGCGCTCTCGGCCGGCTCATTGCGCGTCTCGTGGTGCGGTACGGCGCGCCGGCACCAACAGTATGGGAAACGAATCCCATTCGCATGGACGGCGCACGTGGCTACCCCGTGGTGCACCCCGACGACGACCCGCGGCGAAACTACCGCACGATTTGCGATGTGAGCGGGGCCGATGGCCTCCTCGACACGTTGATCGCACGGCTCGCGCCGGGCGGCGAGATCTGCCTCGCGGGCTTTTACACCGTACCGGTGCAGTTCACCTTCCCGCCCGCGTTTCTCCGCGAAGCGCGCTTTCGCATTGCGGCGCAATGGAAAGAGCAGGACCTACGCGCCATCGCGGATTTCGCGAATGGCGGCTCGCTCGACTTGGATGGACTCATCACGCACCGCGAGCCCGCGGCGCGTGCCGCCGACGCCTATGCCACAGCGTTCGGTGATCCCCGTTGCGTCAAGATGATCCTCGACTGGAGAACGGTTGCATGAGTGACAACGGTACCAGCTCCGCCAACGGCGCCCTGCATGACTTGCACTCGAGTGTGCGCGCTGAAGCCGCCGCCGCCCCCGACGCGGTGCATACCGGACCGGTGACGAAAGAAACGCAGATCATCGCGATCTACGGAAAGGGTGGCATCGGCAAGAGCTTCTCGCTCGCGAACCTTTCCTACATGATGGCGCAGCAAGGCAAGAAGGTGCTGCTCATCGGCTGCGATCCCAAGAGTGACACCACGTCGCTGCTCTTCGGAGGACGCGCCTGCCCCACGATCATTGAAGTCTCGTCGCGCCTCAAGCTCGCTGGTCAGCAGGTGTCCATCAGCGACGTCTGCTTCAAGCGTGATGGCGTATTTGCGATGGAGCTCGGCGGGCCTGAAGTGGGACGCGGTTGCGGAGGACGCGGTATTATTCACGGCTTCGAAATTCTCGAGAAGCTTGGCTTCCATGAATGGGGCTTCGACTTCGTACTGCTCGACTTCCTGGGCGACGTGGTGTGCGGTGGCTTCGGATTGCCGATCGCGCGCGACATGTGTCAGAAGGTGATCGTCGTGGGCTCGAACGACCTGCAGTCGCTGTACGTGGCCAACAACGTGTGCTCGGCGGTGGAGTACTTCCGCAAGCTGGGCGGCAACGTGGGCGTGGCCGGCATTCTGATCAACAAGGACGACGGCACCGGTGAAGCGGCAGCGTTCGCGGAGAAGGTAGGCATCCCGATTCTGGCGAAGGTTCCGGCGAACGACGATATCCGCAAGAAGAGCGCGAACTACGAGATCATCGGTTTCCCCGGTGGCGAGTGGGGCCCGCTGTTCGGCGAGCTGGCGCAAGCGGTAGCCGATGCGCCGCCCGTGCGCCCGAAGCCGCTCACGCAAGACGAACTGCTCGGCCTGTTTGCGGCCAGTCAGGTCGGTGGCAACGTGGTGCTCGAACCGGCCACAATGTTCGACCTCGTGGGTCGTGAAGATGTCACGAAGCCGTCGCTCGAAGTCGTGTACGACACCGTCTGAGCGGAATCGATATGAGCAACCATTCCAGCGGCGAAATCGTGTATGATGACGCGGGCAGCACGCCCACGGCCAACGACACCGACCAGCCCACGTCGCGCGCGTTGCCCGTGCTCGACAGCAGCGCGATCACTACGGCAGCGACCGCGGCCGACGGACTTGGATGTCACGCCGGTGCCAGCGAAATGCTGGCGGCCGCGAAGGCCGCGGGAAAGAGCGAAACACTCGACCGCTACGCTGCCGACTATCCGAAGGGTCCGCATGATCAGCCGCAGAGCATGTGTCCCGCGTTCGGCTCGCTGCGTGTCGGTCTTCGGATGCGCCGCACGGCGACGATTCTCTCTGGTTCCGCCTGTTGCGTCTACGGACTCACGTTCACGTCGCACTTTTACGGCGCGCGACGAACGGTCGGCTACGTGCCATTCAACTCCGAAAGCCTCGTCACCGGCCAGCTGTTCGAAGACATCCGCGATGCGGTGTTCAAGATGGCCGATCCTGCGCTCTACGATGCCATCGTGATCACGAACCTGTGCGTGCCGACGGCGTCGGGAGTACCGCTGCAGTTGCTGCCAAAAGAGATCAACGGGGTGCGCATCATCGGCATCGACGTGCCGGGGTTTGGTGTGCCCACGCACGCTGAAGCGAAGGACGTGTTGGCCGGTGCGATGTTGCGCTATGCACGAACAGAAGCGGAGCTCGGCCCAGTCGCGGCGCCGCGCGCTGGCGTGAGCGGCAAGCCGACCATCACATTGGTGGGCGAGATGTTCCCGGCCGACCCCATGGGGATCGGCATGATGCTGGAGCCGATGGGCCTCGCCGCCGGACCCGTGGTACCAACGCGTGAATGGCGCGAACTGTACGCCGCGCTCGACTGCGTCGGCGTGGCGGCGATTCATCCGTTCTACACTGCGTCGTTTCGCGAATTCACGGCGGCCGGCCGGCCCATCGTGGGCTCGGCTCCCGTGGGCTACGACGGCACCGAAGGGTGGCTCGAAGCGATCGGTCAGATGGCCGGTGTGTCGCGCGAGCACATTGATGCGTCGAAGAACAAATTCCTTCCGGCCATCAAGGGTGCTCTCGCCAAGATGCCGATCAAGGGACGCATCACGATGTCGGGCTACGAAGGATCGGAGCTGCTCGTGGCGCGCTTGCTCGTCGAGAGTGGCGCCGATGTGCGCTACGTCGGAACGGCGTGCCCGCGTACGCCGCATAGTGAGGCCGACCGTGAGTGGCTCGCGGCGCGCGGCATTCACGTGCAGTATCGCGCGTCGCTGGAACAGGACCTCGCGGCGATGCACGAGTTCAAGCCCGACCTCGCCATCGGCACCACGCCAGTGGTGCAGAAAGCAAAGGAGCTCTCGATCCCGTCGCTGTACTTCACGAATCTGATTTCAGCGCGTCCGCTGATGGGCCCCGGCGGTGCCGGCTCACTGGCCACGGTGGTGAACTCCGCGCTCGGCAACAAGTCGCGCTTCAACGAGATGAGCGCATTCTTCGACGGCGTCGGCACCGGCTTCGCCAGCGGCGTGTGGGAAGACGTGCCGAAGGACCACCCGGATTTCCGAGACCACTACAAGCGCCACCTCGCCAAGCTGGCGAAGGCGCGCAAGGCGCAGGAGATGATCTGATGTTGGTGCTCGATCATGATCGCGCCGGTGGCTATTGGGGCGCGGTGTACGTGTTCACCGCGATCAAGGGATTGCAGGTCGTCATCGACGGCCCGGTCGGCTGCGAGAATCTTCCGGTCACGTCGGTGCTGCACTACACCGACGCGCTCCCCCCGCACGAGCTACCCATTGTCGTCACCGGACTCGGCGAAGACGAGCTCGGACGAAACGGCACCGAAGGCGCGATGCGCCGCGCGCACAAGACGCTCGATCCGGAACTTCCGGCCGTTGTCGTCACGGGCTCCATTGCCGAGATGATCGGCGGTGGTGTGACACCGGAAGGCACGAACATTCAGCGCTTTCTGCCGCGCACGATTGACGAAGATCAGTGGCAGGCCGCGGAACGCGCGTTGTACTGGCTGTGGACCGAATACGGTCTCAAGAAAGGCATTGCGCCGAAGCGTCGTGAGAAGAAGGAGGGCGACAGACCGCGCGTGAACATCGTGGGCACGATTTACGGGTACTTCAATTCGCCGAGTGATCTGGCGGAGATTCGCCGGCTGGTGGAAGGGATCGGCGCCGACGTGAACATGGTGTTCCCGATGGGTAGTCACCTCGAGGAAGTGCCGCGGCTGATCGATGCCGATGTAAACGTGTGCCTGTATCGCGAGTTCGGGCGCATGCTGTGCGAAGCGTTGGAGCGTCCCTATCTGCAGGCACCGATCGGACTGCACAGCACGACCAAGTTTTTACGCACGCTCGGCGAGATGCTGGGGCTCGACCCCGAGCCGTTCATCGAGAAGGAGAAGCACACGACGATCAAGCCGTTGTGGGATCTCTGGCGCAGCGTCACACAGGACTTCTTCGGCACCGCCAGCTTCGCGATCGTGGCGAACGAAACGTACGCCCGCGGCGTGCGCCATTTTCTGGAGACGGAAATGGGCATGCCGTGCACCTTTGCGTTCTCGCGCCGTCCGGGAGTGAAGCCCGACAATCAGGCCGTACGCGAGGCGATACGGACAACGCCTCCGCTCATCATGTTTGGCAGCTACAACGAGCGGATGTACATGGCGGAGTTGGGCTCGCGCTCGATGTACGTCCCGGCGTCGTTTCCAGGCGCGATTATTCGGCGCCATCTGGGAACGCCGTTCATGGGCTACTCGGGCGCCACGTACCTGATTCAGGAGGTATGCAACCAGCTGTTCGACGCGCTGTTTCATATCCTGCCCTTAGGCACGGAGATGGACAAGATCGACGCCACGCCCGCGCGCCTGCACCAGGAACTGCCGTGGGACGATGAGGCGAAGAGCGCCTTCGACGAGATCGTCGAGACCTATCCGATTCTGATCCGCATCAGCGCCGCGAAGCGCCTGCGAGACGTATCGGAAAAGGATGCCCGTGAACTCGGCGATAGCGTCGTGACACGCGATCACGTGCTCGCCTCGCGCCGCAGTCTCGTCGGCGTCGGGTAAGTCAGCCGTAGCCGTAGGCGCTGACAGCTAAAAGCCGGGGAGGGCAAACGAATGTTAGCCCTCCCCGCTCTTGCTTTTGAGCGCTCTTGCTTTTGTACGCTCTTGCTTTTGTACGCTTTTGCTTTTGTACGCTCTTGCTTTTGTACGCTTGTGCTTTTGTACGCTTGTGGTTCTTCCCGCCGTTGATTCCTAGCGCTGTTGATTCCTAGCGCCGTTAATTCCTAGCGCCGTTCAGCAGTCCCCCCCCGCTATCCACCCCGCCGCCTGTTCCCCATCCTCCTCCATCAACAGGTGCCCTCCGTCCTCCACTCGATACGTCGCCCCGCGCACACTCGCCACCGCCCGCCGCAGCGGCGCCTCCGGTACCCACCGATCGCGCCGCCCGGCGATGACCTCGAGCGGGGTGTCCAGCGTAGCGAGATCGCGCATGAGTGCGGGCAGATCCCAGCGCGACATCATCGCCAGCGCGGCATGCACGTGCGTCGGCATACGACAGAGCAGCTCATAGCGCGCCAGCTGTATGGGTGTGAGCGGACTTCCGGTGCCTTCCAGCATCGCGCGGAGAATTCGGCTGCCGGAAGCCAGCTTGGCTGCGGCGAGTGCCGCCGCATCGCGCTCGACGATCGATCCGATGATCGGCGCAATCAAGCGCACATACCACGCTGGCGGGGCCACCAGGGCCGCGCACACCCCAACGATCCGAGTGGGAGCGATGCCGCGCTGCAGGGCCATGCGCAGCAGGACCGGAACACCGGCCGAGTGCCCGGCGGCAATCGTCGGCTGGAGAGACAGGGTATCGAGCAGCTGCTGGACGGCGCGGGCCATACCGTCGATGGTGTACACATTTCGCGCGCGTTCTACGGATGGCGGCACCGCGGTGAATCCATGACCAGGCAAATCGGGCGAAATGACCGTAAACTGTCGCGCTAGCGCGGCTGCGCATTCGCCCCATGAGTGTGTGCTGCCACCCGTTCCATGCACTAGCAACACGACGGGGCCGGATCCCTGCTGCTGAAAGTGCCAGCGAATCCCATCGAGCTCGAGCAAGCGGGAATGTTCACGGTGTGGCCAATCTGAGGGCGGATCGAGGAGGGGCGACACGGTTCTTTAAGGGGATAAATCGGTGCGGAATGAGCCAACTCTGGGAAACTTACCCTGAAACCGTAAATTCTTCTTGACGCTTTGAAGTGTAAGGTCCAGTTTACACCCGTCAACCGAAGGTCGTTGGCCGAGACAGTCACAGATCGGCACCCCCGCCGCGCGGGTCGAGCGCGGCAACACGCATTCTCCGGAGGCATGATGTCGGAAAAGGGCGGAATGACCGAGGACGAGGCCCGGCGTTTTCACGGATACTTCGTGACCGGTACCCTCGGCTACATCATCGTTGCTGCAGTCGCGCATTTCCTTGCGTGGCAGTGGCGTCCGTGGTTCTAACCCTCTGATTCGGAGCACGACTGATGCACAGAATCTGGCAGGGCATGGATCCCCAGATCATCATGAGTGGCCTCGGATTTTTCCTGGCTGGCATGGCGCTGATCATCCACATGTGGGCCTACAGCATTACGGGTTGGCCGAAGTACAAGAAGGCGCAGTACAACGCGCAGACGCCTCCGACAGCGGTCCGCTGACCTCCTTGTCAGCCTGACCCCTGCTGCGTGACGGTAGCCGCCGTCATGGTGGAAGGGCTCCAACACCTTCTCTCGAGGTTTTTTATGCACCGCATTTGGTTGATGTTTGACCCCCGCCGCGTGATGGTCGCCATGGTTGGCTTCCTGGCCGTGCTCGCGCTGGTCATTCACTTCATCCTGCTCAGCTCACAGCGCTATTCGTGGATCGAGAATGGCACGTTGTCTGCTGCTCAGGCGCCCGTCGGGGCATCGGCGCCAGCCGCTGCGGCGGAAATGTCGCCGCTTCCGCCGGGCCGATAATTCGTCGCGCGTCGTAGCCGGGATGGCGCATCGCACGTGTCAGTGCGACGCCATCCCCGGCCGACGCCAGCGCGTTGGACCCTCCCCCCCCCGCTCGTCCTTCTCTGCACGTCTGGAGATATCGCCAATGGCGATGCTGAGCTTTGAAAAGAAATACCGTGTCCGCGGTGGAACGCTGATCGGCGGAGATCTCTTCGATTTCTGGTTCGGTCCCTTCTACGTGGGCTTCTTCGGGGTCACGACGATCTTCTTCGTCGTACTCGGCACGCTCTTGTGCGTGTGGGGTGCGGCCATGGGACCGACGTGGAACCTCTGGCAGATCAGTATTGCCCCACCCGATCTCAAGTACGGTTTGGGGCTTGCCCCGCTCCGGGAAGGCGGGCTGTGGCAGATCATCACTTTGTGTGCGCTCGGCGCCTTCGGTAGTTGGGCATTGCGTCAAGCCGAGATCAGTCGAAAGCTCGGCATGGGCATGCACATCCCTTGGGCGTACGGCGGTGCCGTCCTCGCCTATGCGACACTCGTCGTTTTCCGTCCGCTGCTGCTTGGCGCATGGGGACACGGCTTCCCGTACGGGATCTTCTCGCACCTGGATTGGGTGTCGAACGTGGGGTACCAGTACCTCCACTTCCACTACAATCCGGCGCACATGATCGCGGTGACCTTCTTCTTCACCAACTGCCTCGCCTTGGCGATGCACGGATCGCTGATCCTGTCGGTGACGAATCCCCAAAAGGGCACGCCCGTCGGGACGAGCGAAACCGAAAACGTTTTCTTCCGCGACCTGCTCGGCTACTCGATCGGCGCGATCGGCATCCATCGGCTCGGCCTGTTCCTCGCGGTCGGCGCAGCGGTTTGGAGTGCGATCTGCATCGTGATCTCCGGCCCCTTTTGGACGAAGGGCTGGCCTGAGTGGTGGAATTGGTGGCTCAATCTTCCGATCTGGCGCTGAGGCGAGGGCACATGCTCGAATATCAGAACCTCTTCACGCGCGTCCAGGTCCGGACCGTTCCCGAAGCCGGCATTGAGATCGACGAATCGACTGGGACGCGCTACGGCACCGGAACATTCTCCTATCTCGCCGGCAAGTTCGGCGACGCGCAGATCGGCCCGATTTATCTCGGGTGGGCGGGCGTGCTCTCGCTCATCTTCGGCTTCATGGCCTTCGAGATCATCGGGCTCAACATGTGGGCCTCGGTGGGCTGGGATCCGGTGGAGTTTATCCGCCAGCTCCCGTGGTTGGCTCTCGAACCGCCGCCGCCCCAGTATGGCCTCCGTGTGCCCCCGCTCGCTCAGGGTGGGTGGTACCTGATGGCTGGCTTCTTCCTGACGATCAGCATCCTGCTCTGGTGGGTTCGCGTATATCGTCGAGCGCGCGCCCTCAACATGGGCACGCACCTCCCGTGGGCCTTTGCCAGCGCGATCTTTCTGTACTCCACGTTCTTCTTCCAGCCACTGCTCGTCGGCAGCTGGAGCGAGATGGTTCCCTTCGGAATCTTCCCGCATCTGGACTGGACGTCGGCGTTCTCGATTCGCTACGGCAACCTGTACTACAATCCGTTCCACGCCCTCTCCATCGCTTTTCTGTACGGCTCCGCGGTCCTGTTTGCGATGCACGGCGCCACCATCTTGGCGGTGGCCCGGTTGGGTGGTGAACGCGAGATCGAGCAGATCACCGATCGTGGTACTGCCGCCGAGCGTTCGATGCTGTTCTGGCGCTGGACGATGGGCTTCAATGCCACGATGGAATCGATCCACCGTTGGTCGTGGTGGTTTGCCGTGCTCACGACGTTCACCGGCGGCATCGGCATTCTGCTCACCGGCACCGTCGTCGACAACTGGTACCTCTGGGGCGTGAAGCACGGCCTCGTGGCACCCTACCCGGCGAACAATGCCCTCACGGAAGAACAACAGCAGCTGTTGCGCGGTCGCTATCAGGGTACGGCTCCGGATTCGTTTCCGTCGTACGTCGCACCGCAGCCCGCGATGATGCTCGACTCGACCGCCCTGATGGCTCCGGCGGACTCGATGACGGCGGATTCGACGAGGGTCGATTCCACGACCGCGAGGAAGACGCCATGAGCATGTTTCGACGAACGATCGGCGTGGTGGCCCCGCTCGCCCTGTTTTCTCTGGGGGCGTGCGGCGACACGCAAACGGATTCGGTGCAGGTCGGGTATCGCGGCACTGGCATGGAGCAGAACTACGACCATGGTGACCTGAAGGCGAAGTTCGCGCAGGTGAAGCTTCCCACACCGCTCCCGCCCGCGGGCGAGTCGCCGCCGGGTCCGCTCCCGTGGCAGAACGTGCAGGTGCTGAATGACATTTCCGTCGCCGAATTCAACCGAACGATGGTGGCGATGAGCACCTGGGTGGCCGGAACCGGTAACTGTGCGTACTGCCACAACATCGCCAACTTCGCGTCGGACACCTTGCCCACCGGCAAGCCGCTCTACACCAAGCTTGTGGCCCGTCGCATGCTACAGATGACCCGCCAGATCAACGGCCAGTACTCGCAGCATGTCAAGAACACCGGCGTGACCTGCTACACTTGTCACATGGGCAAGCCGCTGCCGAACGGCCTGTGGTTCTACTCGAGTCAGACGGACTATCTGCGGCATTATCTCGACCGCGATGGTGCACGCGTTGTGTCGCAGTCGATGGCGCCGACGAACATGAATCGCAGCTCGGTGAAGCAGACGGAGTGGACGTACGCGCTCATGATCAGCCAGTCCAAGTCGCTGGGTGTCAACTGCACGTACTGCCACAACACCCGTCAGTTCGCCAGCTGGACGCAAGCACCACCGGCTCGCGTGACCGCGTACCACGGCATTCTCATGCTCCGTGACGTGAACCAGAACTACTTGTCGCCGTTGCAGCCGGTGTATCCATCGGTGCGCCTCGGCGTTCAGGGCGATGCGCCGAAAGCCCAGTGCGTGACGTGCCATAACGGCAACTACAAGCCGCTGTACGGTGCGCAGATGGTGAAGGACTATCCGGCCCTCTGGGGTCGTGCAGATTGGAACGGCGTACCCTTCAAGGGACTCACGCCGACGGTGGACACCACGTCTACCGCGGCACCGGTCTCTCCTGCCGCGGCACCGGTTCCGGCGGTGAAACGCAGCAGTGCGCGAACCGTTCCAACGCCCTCCGCCGCAAGCGGAGCGGCTGGCAACCTGAACGCACCGAAGTAGCGCGCTGTTTTTCACACTCCGCGCACAGGGTCCCGGGCCCACCGCGCGACCACCCCCGTAGTGCCGACTTGGTACTACGGGGTTTCGCGTCCGACGCGACTCCAATGGCATCCGGGTCGCCGGTCCGAGACGTAGAGTTCACTGCTGGGTTTACGAAACCTCCGTCGCGTCCTCCGCATTCACTACTGGAAAGGCTGTCAACCGGCCGCCCCACCTCCGCCCTTCGAGCGAGCATTCCTGTGTCCACCCGTCGCCTTCCCGTCTACATCCTCGCCGACGTTTCCGGCTCGATGCAGGGTACCCCCATCGAGTCCGTGAAGTCCGGGATCCGGCAGCTCCATCGCGACCTGCTCGGTGATCCGCAGGCCATCGAGAGCGCCTACCTGTCGGTGCTGACGTTCTCGAGCTCCGCACAGCAGATCGTGCCGCTCACCGAAGTCGCGATGTTCAATCCGCCGGAGCTGCAGGCCAGCGGCCCAACGAATTTCGGCGACGGACTGCGCCTGCTGCTCGAAGTGTTCGAGCGTGAGCTGGTGCGCACCACCGCCGACCAGAAAGGCGACTGGCGTCCGCTGGTCTTCATCCTCTCCGACGGCGCTCCTACCGACGTGGACTGGCCCGTGTATGCGCAGCAACTGCGTGAACGTCGCCCGGCCAACATCATTGCCGTTGCCTGTGGCGACCAGGCCGATGTCGAAGCGCTCAAGCAAGTCACCGAGACCGTGATCCAGATGCAGGACATGTCCCCCGATGCGTTCAAGGCGTTCTTCCGCTTCGTTTCGGCCTCGGTGAAGCAGACGAGTGCGAAGGTTGGTGCCATGGGTGACGGCGGAGGCATCACACTGCCGCCTCCGCCGCCCGGCATCACCATCGTACCGTAAGCGCGTGTCTGACGAAACATCCGCAGCTGAGACACCCGATAGGCTCGGCCTACCCGTGACACCGGAGCCGCCGCGCCCGTTCTGGACGGTCACGCCGCCGAGCGTGCCGTGGTGCCCTGCGGAATGGAGTGCGCACCTCGATGCGGTCGCACCCGGACTCGTGCGTCCCGACCACAGTGAACCAGTGGCCGACGCGACCGGAATGCGGGCGGCTCGCGACGGCTGGTCACTGCTGGTGGCCTCGCGACGGGGGCGCTTGCATGCGCATCGTGGCGATCATCGTGAAGACGCCGGACAGGTGCTGCTGTTCGATCACGGGTGGTGCGCGGCGGTCGCCGACGGCGCCGGCTCTGCCACGTACAGTCGTCTCGGTGCTTCGATCGCCACCCATGTCGCGACGCACGCCGTGCGCGAGGCCTTGCGACACGGCCTGGCAGATCGCGCGGAGCCGGCGCTGCCAGGTCGCGCGCTGGCGTCGGGCGCCACGGCAGCCAATCACGCGCTGCGGGAGTTCGCCACCCGATGCGGACTCGCGTTGCGCGATCTGCGCACCACGTTGCTGGTCGCGGCGCGACACGGCGACCGCGTCGGCCTGCTGCAGGTCGGCGACGGCGCATCGGCGTTTCTCGACGCCGATGGCACGGTCTCGCAGCCGCTCAGCGGACCGCTCACCGAGTTCTCCGGTGAAGTGGCACACTTCCTCCCGGACGATGGCGCCATCGAACAGCTCGTGCAGTCGCTGGTGGTGCGCGACGCGACACACTGCGCCGCGCTGATTCTGGCCACCGACGGTGTGGAGGATCCGTGGTATCCCTTCACGCGTCACGCCGGCCCGTTGTATACACAGCTGCTGCGTGGCGTGAGCGAGTCGGTCAGCCAGGCCGGCGTCACGTCATCGCATCGCGCTCCGGTGATAAGCGCGCCCGATCCCGTGCACGCGCTGATCGAGTGGCTCGCGTTCGAAAAGCGTGGCGAGAACGACGACCGTACCCTCTGTGTGATCCGTCAGGACGCTGTATCGTGGCCCGCGGGTCGCGCATGAGCCTGAGCATGACGCAGAGTGGCGCGAAGGGGAGCGTCACATGGCGTGCGTGAACTGCCGACTGACCGACGGGCGCATCCTGCAGCTGGAAGACGAACCGGTCGGGACCGGCGCTGAGAAGCGCGTATTCCTCACGCGCGATCGGCAGTATGCGGTGGGCTTCTACTACGGCTCGCTGAGCGATCGCCGTGAGCGCGTAGACCGTCTCACCCGCATTCTCACCAACTACAACCCCACGCTCGCGGCCAGCGGCGCCTATTGGACGCCGTACTACTCATGGCCCGTCGGAATGGTTGACGGAGAACACGCGGTGCCCGTCGAGTTCGTGCGCAGGCAGCAACTGGTATGGCCACCACTCGGCGTGGTGACGCCCACCTATCGCCCAAACTTCTATTTCGTCGACCGCTTCGGCACGAGGCAGGAGAAGGAGGTGCGCTGGTTCACCGGCGGCAAGGCGTCGCAGTTCGTGCCGCAGGCGGAAACCGGTTCATTCCTCACGCGACTGCAGATTGCCGTCCGTTTGGCCCGTGCGGTCCGTCGCCTGCACATGGCGGGGCTCGCGCACGCCGACCTCTCGAACAAGAACGTGTTGGTCGATCTGAAGGGCGGTGACGCCTGCATCATCGATATCGATTCGCTCGTGGTGCCGGGTGTCGCGCCACCATCCGTGCTCGGAACGCCCGGCTACATCGCACCGGAGGTGTTGGCCCACAAGGCGCAACCGTCCATCGCCTCCGACAAACATGCCTTGGCGGTGTTGCTGTACGAGCTGCTGTTGGAACGGCATCCGCTGCAGGGTAAAAAGGTGAACAGCGCGCGATCCGCGGAAGACGACGAAACGCTTTCCATGGGAGCGCAGGCGCTGTTCGTGGAGCATCCGACCGATCGCCGCAATCCGTCGGTGAAGGCGATCGATGTGCCGTTCACGCGACTGGGCCCGGCGTTGGCCAGCTGCTTTACGCGCACCTTCGTGGACGGCTTGCATGCGCCGTCGGAACGGGCCGATGCGGCCGAGTGGGAGTTGGCGTTGTATCGCACGATGCAGCGGATGCATCCGCTGCCATCGGGCAAATGGACGATTGTAGGCGCTGGGCAACCGAACACCTCGCTACGCGGCGACGAACGAATGGCCGGTGCGCCGTTGGTGGTGTCCTTCTGGCGTGAGACCGAGCGCGGCATGGTCGACGAGAAGGATCAGCTCGTACTCTGGCATCACCTCATGCTTCACGACTGGCATCTTGGTCGCGGGACGCTGCCCGACGAGCGCGCCGATCGCACACCGCGCGGCTACGTGGCGCAACAAGGCGGGAAATGGTGGCTGGTGAACACCAGTGACACGACGTGGTATGTCGAGGGCGGTTCGGCCGTCGGCCGCAATGCGTCGGTAGAGTGTGTGAGCGGGCTGTCGTTGCGCATCGGCGACGAGTTGCCGGCGCGCGTGCTGCGACTCGGCCACGTGGGCTGATTCCGACTTCGATATCGAGTGCATCGTCACGCCGTATGACACCGCCTGCCCCACCGATTCCCTCGTCATCCGTGCACGAGTCCGACGCGTTTCATCGCGTGGGGCGTGCCCTGATTGCGTGCTGGCCGCAGTGGTCGTTGGAACCGGACGCGGGTCATCGCGCTGTGCGGTCGGCGCGGCAGCGCAATCGGCTGCTCGACGAAACCGGGAGTGATCATCGACCGCTGGTCGACCTCCTGATCGACCTCGGTCACACCATCCGACCCGCGCTGCAGCGCGTGGCGCACACGCCGCTGTCGGCTTCGGCATGGGACACCGCGCGCGCGCCGATCGTGCATCAGATCGTGTCCACCCGGTACCTGCAGCCCGATGTGGCGCGATGGGCAGTCGACATCTGGGGGCGAGCGCTGGGCGTGTCACCGGTGCCAATCACGCGTGCGCTGGTCACCGCGCCGCAGGTGCGCACCACGGAGATGGCGCCGTACGCTGCCCCTTCCGCCACCGCGGCGACGGTAGCGGCCGCGGCGACTGCCACGCTGGCGAGAGCGACCGCACGATTCGGCACGCTGCCGCCGCTGCCCACAGCACCGAAGCCGACGCGCCCCAACGCACCGTCGTGGGCGGGTGGGCCGGCATCGTTCGGCGTGGGTGCCAAGCTGACGCCTGGGGCGCGTACGGCGCTGGCCAGCAGCGGGCGCTTGGTATCGACCAGGTCTCGCGTCCAGGGCCCGAAGTACCAGCCGGTGGAGCGGCTGGCCGCGATAGTGCTGACCGGGCTCTTGATCGTGGTCTCGATCTCGACCTGGCGAGCGTTGGGCAATCGCGGCAGAGCCGAGCGCGCCGGGCCGCGCCCTGAGGCTGCAGCGCCCCCTGGAGCCACGAACGCGACCCCACCCGGAACCAATCCCACCGAGGCACGATCACGCCCGCTCGAGGCACCTGTGGCCAAAGGCCCGCCCGATGTGAGGCGTCCACGCGCTGGGACCGAACCGAGCGCGCCGTTCGTGTCGCCGATGGTCGCCGGCGTGGCCGGCCGGTACCGTGTCATCCAACGCATCCGCTCGGTGGACGGCAGCACGAGTTGCGAGTCGGTCGCGCGCGCGCTTGGTGTCGGGCGCGAAACGGAGGAGCGTATCACGCACGTGCCGGGGCGCGCCGCGTTCCGCATCGCGTCGCGCGGGGTCACGGGAACGCTCGACCGCGAGGGGCGCTTTGTCGCCGGGCCCCTGTCGGGGACCACGAACAACATTCCCTGGCAATTCCAGATGCGCGGTCGCTTCCTGCCCAACGGCTTCATCGGGGCGAGTGAGACGTACACCGAGGCGATTCTTCGCTGGGGACGCACGCAGGTATGCGTCGTGAGCGCCGATCTGAGCGCGACCCGCCTGCCGGACTGAGCGCATGCGATGATGGGGTTCGTCGATCCGCGCCTTCGCATGCGTGAAGCGCTGCAGCAGCTCGTTGAGCAGGAGCCTACTTCGTGGGACCGCTCATCGTTGCTGGTCCTGCGCAACCGGCTGCTCGACGTCACCGGCAGTGATGCGCGTCCGTTGGCCGAACTGCTGATCGAAGCGCTGCGCCGTGGCGTCCGTGACCGGCTTCCCGCCGGCGCGATGGAGTCGGCGCGCTGGGACGCAACAGTGTCGCCGTTCGTGATGCAGTGGTCGGCCGAGCGATTTGTGCAGCCCGATATGGCGCGGTGGGCGGTGGAGTGCTGGGGCTATGCACTGCGCGTGATTCAACCCGAGCAGTTGCGCATCGCCCCGCCGCCCAGGCGTGAGCCGATGGCGATGTTGGCCGCGCGATTGAACGCCTCGGCCGCTTCGAGTGGCGTCCAGGCGGCGCGCAGCGCGGGGTTGCGGATCGCCGGCGCACCGCGGGCGAGCACGCGCGTATCGTTGAGCGTGCCGTTGCGCGGCGCTCCCGCGCGGGGAATGGCGTCGGGGCCGGCGCGTGGTGCCGCATCGTACACACCGCGCGTACGCGCCGCCGCGCCGCCGATGAATCCTCCGATGAATCCTCCGATGAATCCGTGGATCGCCCGCGGCATGGTTGGGGTGCTCGGACTGATGGGACTCGGCGTCTTCGCGAAGGCGGCGGTGAGGGGATGGAGCGCGCCGTCGGCTTCGTTGGCAACGGTGAACACCGCGACCACCCCTCGTCCATCTGACGAGGCACGCGCCCGTGCGCCGAACGCGCGAGTGCCGAACGTGCGTGTGCCGAACGCGCGTGTGCCGACGATCTCCAATCGCGAGGTGCCGCAGAGTCTCACCGGCGGCGTGGTCATCAATGCACCGGCGAATCCCGGCGTCCCGTCGATCACACGTGCCATGCTTCCCACGGGCGCCGACAGCATGCGGATGCTTTACGTCGACCCGGCCCGTCGCGCCGTGGGGGACTCGCGCCGTGCGAACATGCCGCAGGTGGCCTCGCAGGCCACGTATGATGAAGTACATCTCGAGGACCGCACCATCATGCGTGGTCGCGTAGAAATCGTGCGCGCCGGCGCGGTAATCTTCCGCGATCTGCGCACGGGCTTGCGTCACGAGCTCCGTAAGGAAGAGATCAACGAGATCATCACCGAGTTTGGCACGCCCGTGCGATTCCGAGCGAACGCCGCGCGCAGTGCGGAGAGTTCGCCGCGCTCGAGAGCCGCGGTGGCCGCTGCCACCAATGCCGGACGGCGCGCCCGTGGTGTCGGCGGCGCGTATCTCGTGCGCTACGCCGCTCCGGTGGCCGTGGGCTCACGCGAGTGCGCGTCGGTTTGGACGCGCGCGCCCGATGCCATCGATCGCGCCATCGTACGTCATTCGCCAGGCGCCGACACGCTCACTCTAGCCTTCGACGCCGGCGACAACTTCCCCAGCAACGTGGACCCCGATGGCTTTTTCGCCTCGACCTTTCGTATCGTGCCCGATCAAGCGCGCACGAGCACCGCGCTGACCACTCGCCTTACCGGACAGTTCCGCGCCAACGGCTCGCTCGCGCTGACGGTCAACATCGTGTTCTTTCGGCGTATGCGGAGCGGTGCCGACCTCGCCTGCACCGTGACGGTGAAAGCAGAAGGCCAACGCGAAGGATAGTGTCGACGGTCGCTACTTGGTGTGCATGAGCAGTCGATCGAATGACTCCACCTGCGTCGGTCCGAAGCTCGTGACGGTCACGCTTTGCTTCGTGGCCGGGTCGTGCAGCACGAGGCGACCGTCGACATAGCGCACAAGGCGGAACGGCACGTCGGGTCCAATGCTCGCCATTCTCCGTGCACGCGTCAACGCGCGCATCGCGCCACGGAGAAAGTTGTTGGAATTCGGTCCGAGCTCGGCAGCAACCGTGTTGGTGGTCGCATCCATCACGGTAATCGCGCCACCGGGCACATCGACAAAACGCAACGCGCGCTCGGCCAGCACCGCGGTCGTGGTTTCCCTGAACGCGCCGAACCCGAAGAGCTTGGCCGAGATCGCCAGTCCGAAAACGAAGACAATCAGCGCCCCGGCCATGACTAGCGCGGGCGTTGGGACGATGAGCGGCGGAGCCCCAGCGCGGGCGCCAGGTTCCTGCTCGAAATGAATCGGACCGCTCATACAGGTTGTGGTGCAAAATGTGGCTCGCTCGTGGATGGCCGCGGAGCGGCCTTCGGCACGCTCGTCGTCGACTCGGCGGCAGCGGCGACCGCGTCGGCGAGGAGCATGCCCACGCCTTGCGGATCACTCAGTCCGCGCAACACTGGCTGCGGCTGATTGATCGAACGAAAGCGGCAGTGGGGCCAGAGCGCGATATACGCCAACCGACTCGGCTTCGCGATCTTCACGACGACCTGCCCCGTACCGTCCTTGAAGACGCCGACCCCGGCCGATTCGAGGATCGTGAATGGCACGTTGATCGACATCTCGAACACCATCCCCAGACGCAACACCAGGCGCTGCGACGTAATCGCGTACCACGACGTCCGCGCGACTACGCGGGCCAGCACGAACACGATGCCAAGCACCAGCGAGGAAAGGCTCACCCGAACTAGCAGCCCCGCCAGAAACGCCTGCGAGGAGACCGCGTACTCTGTGCCGACGATCCATACCGCGAGCATCACCACGAAATAGGCGGCGATGAAGCGCCAGTGGAACACGTGGGTGGCGATCGCCGAGGCCTCGGGCGCGCCCTGCCAGAGGATATGCTCACCCTCCGGTAGCGCGTGCGGCACGCCACGGATGTACTGCGGCGTGCCTGCAGGACCGGAACTCATATGATCGGCTCGCTCCGCTCAGCCATGGCGTACAGATGACCGCCGGCGTAATACGCGCACACCATATCCTCCTCGAGCAGCGTGATCTGATCATCGCGCTTGAGCGCGGGCACGTTCGCGAACTGCGCGGCGGTGATCGCCTTCACGAGCAGTTTGTCGTTGCCCCAGAGACCGAAGTTCGGCCACTGTACGAACGCCGCGGGAAGCAGGACGCGCTTCTCGCGGCCGGTGAGCTGGACTTCGTAGTACGTCACCTGCGGTTCGGCGCGATTCACCCACAACTCGATGACCGTACCGGCGACCTGCTTGTCAGCCGCCACGACGGGGAGTCCGCGCGGATCCGGATCCCCCTTGGCGATCGAGTAGGTCGGATCGAGACGCATCGGCACGATCTTGGCCGTATTGTGGAACGTCATGTCGGGCGTGTCGGACCGATTGGCCCACGAAGCCGGGCCGACACCGTCGATCATCGGGTCGCCGGTCGGCACGAGCGCCGAGCCATTGTACCCGTCAACCGGAACCGCTTTGATCTCGGACATCAGTGCGTCCCCTCGCCGCCGTGCGGTCGATGAATGAACGTCTTCTTCTCGGGCACGGACGGCCAGCCTTCACGCGGTCCCTGCGGTGATTCGAGCGGATAGCCTTCACGCTTGTCTTCACGACGGATGTAGATGATCAACCCGGCGAAGAACAGCCAGAACGCGTACAGCGCGATCTGCGCGCCATCGATGTACTGCATAGGTCGGCTCCGGTACGAATGGTGAAGGTCAGGCCGGCAGGTCGGCGAGCCCGAAGGACTGCGGCGTCGATTCCGCGGAGGCACGACCGGCCCTCCGACGAGCGACCAGCGGCCCCAGTGCGACCAGTGTCGCGAACAGCGAGAGAATTTCGATGTGATACACGACTGAGTACGGCACCGAGGCAATACTCATCCCCGGGCCCAACGTGCCCCGCGCCACCAGATGCGACAGCCAATCCTTGAGGAGACCGCTGAGGGCAAACGACAGACCTTCCGCAGTAGCGAACACCGCGCCCCACGCGCCAAGCGCGATGCCGTGTTGCGATGCGTCCTTCAACTGCATCGCGTACGACAACGTGCCGACACCAAACAACCCTTCACCGAAGCCGATCAACCCGACGCCTCCGCGAAACAATTGGGGGGAGTCGAGTGGACTGGCAAAGACAATCATCGCGAATCCTGCGATCCCCACCAGCGCCCCGAGCGCCGCTAAGCGAATCGGGTCGTGCTGGCGCCGCAGCATTTCCGCGGAAAGCGCAAACGCGGCGACGGCACCCGCCGCCATGATGGCCGTGAGCATCGTGGTCTGCGAGACCGTCAGATGCAGAATCTCGCCACCGTACGGCTCGAGCAGCACGTCCTGCAAATTGAAGGCGAAGAAACCGATACCCGAGGCCACCAGCAGACGCACGGCCTGTCCACCGCCGGCGAATGTCCGCCACGCCTCCCGGAAGCGCGGACGAATCTCGTCTTTGGTGTATTCCACGACGCCCTTCACGCGCGCTTCCTGCTTCCAGAGCGACACGGCGTTGCACAGCACGGTGAACACCGCCGTCCCCTGAATTACCTGAATGAGCTTGAGCGGAGTGAAATCGCGCAGGAACTGTTCCAGCACCAACGCCGAGATCAGGGTGCCCAGCAGCATCATGAGATACATCAGCGCGATGACGCGAGGACGCTTGTCTTCGCGCACGACGTCGGTGGCCAATGCGAGGCCGGCAGTTTGTGTGGTGTGGGCTCCGGCGCCAACAAGCAAGAACGCCAGCGCCGTGCCGGCATACCCGATCCACGCCGGACCGCGCCCGCCATTCTCGGAGAGCACCAGGAGCGCGAACGGCATGATGGCCAAACCACCGAACTGCAACTGGGTACCCAGCCACAGGTACGGCACGCGTTTCCAGCCGAGAATACTGCGATGCGTATCGGAACGGAAGCCGACGAGCGCGCGCAACGGGGCCACGAGCAGCGGGATGGCAAGCATGATCGCCACCAGCGACGCGGGCACGTTGAGCTCGAGAATCATGACGCGATTGAGCGTCCCGACGAACAACGTTTGCACCATCCCGACGGACAGCTGAAATAGGGCCAGCCGCAGGAGACGCGACAACGGCACCTCGGCGGTCGCCACATCGGCGAACGGCATGAATCGAGACGAAAGGCTCGATAGCCCTTTGACGAAGACGTCGGCGGGACTGGACATATCCGTGTCCCGAGCCCTACCAGACGGGTTGCATGCGCACGTCGGCGGGCAGGGCCTGCCGGTGCGGTGGGCGCAGGAACAGCTGCACGAATGTGAGGCCATTCGCAGCTTTCAGCAGCAAGACCTTGATCCCCGCCAACATGCCTCCAGCGGCTTCGGCCTTCCGCATCGCGTCGGTGTTCTTCCACATCCGATCCAGCAAGCCCCAAAAAGCCTCACTCTCGGTGTCGATGGTGTCCGGAAAGACCTGACGGCTGATGAGATTCGTAAGCGTGATGACGCGACGATCGTAGTGGTCGACATCGATGCCCATGTACTTGAAGAACGGCGCGCGCGCGTGATCACGCACGTACATGGTGCAGAACACGGCCAGGAGAAAGAAGCGAATCCAGAGCTTGTTGCGCCCTTCGAGCAACTCAGGATTGGAGCGCATGAGCACGGCAAAGGCCTCGCCGTGCCGGAACTCGTCGAGGCACCAATTCTCGAACCACTTGAAGATCGGGTGAAAGCGCTTGTCCGGCTGCTTCTCGAAATTGCGAAAGATCGTCACATAGCGCGCGTACCCGATCTTTTCCGACAGGTAGGTGGCGTAGTAGATGAACTTCGGCTGAAAGAACGTGTACTTCTTCGCCTTCGTCAGGAAACTGAGATCGACGGCGACGTCGAAGTCGTTCAACGTGTGGTTGATGAAGCCGGCGTGACGTCCCTCATCGCGACTCATGAAGCCGAAGAGCTCACGCACTTCAGGATTCTTGATCCGCTTCTTGATTTCCGCGTACAGAATGCAACCGCTGAATTCCGCCGTCACCGAGGACACGAGGAATTCCACGAACTGCTCGCGCAGTTCAGGGTCCATCGCGGAGAGATCCACGTCGAATTCTTCGTTGCGCTTGAAGTGGTTCTTGTTTGGATCCCGGCGGAACTCCGCGAGAATGTCGTTCCACATCGACTGGTGCTCGGCCTTGATCTTGAGGGCGTCGATTTTCGCGAAATCCGTGGTATAAAACCGCGGACTCAGGATCGCGTCCTGCTGTGCGTTCTTCGTGCTCGTGTTCACGTTGTCGTACGCGCGAACGGGCAACTCGGTAGCGGTAGGGTACATAAGTGGGTCTGTTTCCTCAGCCTTCGAAGCCGACGTCGTAGAGCTCGTACAATTCCGTGCCGCCGGTCAGCTTCACGAACTGCCGCCGCAACCAGCTGGCGCGCTGCACCGTTGCCCGGGAGGCATAAGTGCGCTGCGTCCCGAACGGGATACGGGTCGGCGTATTGTGTACCAGCACCTGATCACCAGGGTCAACCTCCACACCCTCGAGGTCGACGTGCGCGTGGAAATGGTCGTGCGTCGATTCAAGGTCGATCGTACACGCCACGTCGAATCGCCGACGCATCACGAACCATCCCGTCACCGCCGCCAGCCCAAGGCCGGCAATGCCCCACACCGTACCATCCATCACGTCGTTCCCTCGGATCCGGTGATCGTCAACTGCGACGGGAGGCCGCAGATCCCGATGTGCCGCCCATCGAACTATGATGCAGCGCAATCGCCATCGAGCGATAGAAGCCGCGTTCGACAAGCCGTGTCCCAACCATACCCCACGTATCGAGGACGCACGATCCGAGCAGTCCGGTCCGGAACGCCCGCTCCGAGATCGGCACGATCGCCGGCGCCCGGTCAGCCTTCGGGAACAGTCGGCCCACGGCGCGCAATGCGACCAGCAAGGCGGTTCCCGGCACGACGGTAATGAGCATCCGCTGGCGGACACGCGGCGCCAAGGCCTCCAGGGACGCCATCATCTCCGGCAGATCGTAGTGGATCAATGAGTCCATGGCCACGACGTGGTCAAACGTGCCCAGCGCCGGGTCGAGCATGTCGCCAGAGTGGAAATCGATTGACACTCCCTCTTCCTCGGCCCGCTCGCGCGCGTGATCGACCAGCGTCGGAGCGAGGTCGATCGCGACGACCTCCGCCCCCCGCTTCGCGAGGTCGATGGCCAGGGTGCCCGTGCCACAGCCGGCGTCGAGGATGCGGACGCCGTGCAGGTCGGGGCTGAGCCAGTTCAGCAGCGTGCGCCGCATCTGATCGCGTCCGGCACGCACGGTGGCACGCACGCGCGAGACCGGGGCATCCGACGTCAATGTCTTCCACGCGGTGGCCGCCGTGCGGTCGAAGTACTCCCCGATCCAGGCCCGCCGCTCGAGGTACGACGCCGATGTGGCGTGCGAACCCCCAGGCGACGTGGCCTCGAACGACGGACCCGGAGTGGGGGAGACGTCAGTGGTGAGCTGCGATGGCATCAGTCGAGTCCGAGGAGATCGAAGATTTCACGGTCCTTCAGTGGATTCGCGGGCAGCGGTACGACGTCATCAAGCATCCGCGACGCGAGCAGCATGTATTGCTCCTGCGCCGCAATCACTTCAGGCGAATCTTCCATCTCGAAGATCGTGCACTTCTTCAAGCGGCTGCGACGGATCGCGTCGATATCCTGAAAATGCGCCATCGTCTTCAGTCCGACCGCCGCATTGAAGCGGTCGATTTCGTTGGTATCCTTCGACCGGTTCGCCACGACCCCGCCCAGTCGCACCTTGTAGTTCTTCGACTTCGCCTGGATGGCCGCAATGATCCGATTCATCGCAAAGATCGAGTCGAAGTCGTTGGCCGTCACGATCAGGCAGTAGTGCGCATGCTGCAACGGGGCGGCGAATCCCCCGCACACCACATCGCCCAGGACGTCGAAGATCACGATATCCGTGTCCTCGAGCAGATGATGCTCTTTGAGCAGCTTCACGGTCTGACCGGTCACGTAGCCCCCGCACCCCGTGCCCGCCGGAGGACCGCCCGCTTCGATGCACTGCACGCCGTTGTAGCCCTCAAACATGAAGTCTTCCGGGCGCAGCTCTTCGGAGTGAAAGTCGACCGACTCGAGCACGTCGATCACCGTCGGCACCATCTTCTTCGTGAGCGTGAACGTCGAATCGTGCTTCGGGTCGCACCCGATCTGCAGCACGCGCTTTCCGAGTCGCGAAAATGCCGCCGACAAGTTCGACGAGGTCGTGCTCTTGCCGATCCCGCCCTTGCCATACACGGCAATGACGAGGGCGCCGTCGATCTTGGTATGCGCATCGAGGTGCACTTGCAGACTACCCTCGCCATCGCCAACACGATCAAGAATCGGGAGTTGCGTCGCGGTCATATCCTTACCCCGGTCACGTTGCCCTGCGTTTCATCGGCGCCCCAGTCGGCGCCGTGGTCCTGTCTCATCGTGCAGTGGTGCGTCACGCGAACACGCCTTCGAGGCGATCTTCCAAGTCGGCAGCCGCATTTCGGAGCGCTTCCAACGTCGCCTCATCGGGCGACCAGTAGCCGCGATCGTTCGCTTCCAGCAGGCGTTGTGCCAACCCGGACGCGGCGTCCGGGTTGGCCCGCGCGAGCCGCTCACGCATGGCCTCATCCAACACGAACGTTTTCGTCGCTTCCGCGTACACCCATTCGGGCACGGCACCCTTGCCGCCGGTAGCTGACCAGCCGAACGTCGTGATCACGTGGCCGGCGATATTGCGGGCTCCTTCGTACCCATACTCCAGCTGACTCTCGTACCATCGTGGATTGAGCAGCTTGGTCCGCGACTCCAACTCGACCTGCTCGGTCAGCGTCCGCACCTTACCCTGTGCGTTGTTGTAATCGCCGACGTACACGGCTGGCGCCTCACCGCCGTTTTGTTGTGCGATCACCCGCGTCATTCCACCAAGCGATTCCACGTACTGATCAATGTCCGTGGCCCCGAGGTCCACCGAGTCCAGCCCTTGAAACGACAGCGTCGCCTGTCCGAGCGCACGTTTCATCAGGGCAGGCTGCGACGACGGGCGACCGTCCGTACCGTAGGCGAAGCCCTTCCGCTGCACGAAGAGATCGGCCAGTTCGTCTTCCGTCTCCCACTTACCGGTGTCGATGAGCAGGTTCACGTTCGAGCCGTAGGCCCCGTCCGCATTCGAGAACACGCGCAGGGCCGCGGTGGCGAGGTCGCACCCCGTGTCCTGCATGGTTTGCAGCGCATGTTTGCGAATAAAGTTCTGCGCCGGATCTTCGTCGGCCTGTGCGCAAATCAACGCCGCCTCGGCGAGCAGCTTCACCTGCAGCGGCAACAGGTCGCGGAAGATGCCGGAGAGCGTGACAACGACATCCACCCGAGGCCGACCAAGCGACGCCAACGGCAACAACCGGGCTCCGGCAAGTCGACCGACCGCGTCGAAGCGCGGAACGACACCCATGATCGCCATGACCTGCGCCAGCGGCGTGCCCTCGCTCTTCATATTGTCCGTGCCCCAGAGCACGACCGCCACCGACTCCGGGAGCGCGCCGCAATCGGCCACATAGCGCGACAGCAGCTGCTCGGCGCGAACACGACCTTCGAGCATCGCCACCGCACTCGGCACCCGATACGGATCGAAGCCGTAGATATTCCGCCCTGTCGGGAGCACCGCCGGATTGCGCAGCAGGTCTCCCCCAGGCGCCGGGGAGACATACCGCGCGTCGAGCGCACGGAGAATGCCAGCGACTTCGCGATCCTCGCTCAACGACTTATCGAAGCCGATGAGCGCCTCGAGATGCTGACGCAAGGCGCGGTCATCGGCAACGCGCAGACCGTTCGACTTCGCTTCAGCCGACGCGATGCGCTCGGCACTCCGCACGTCCTTCGTCGCCACCAATTCCTGGACGGCCAGGCGGACGATTCGCTCCACCAGCTGCACGGTATCGTCGGACGCGGAGCGGGTGCTCTGGCCGGGTACGATCGTGTCGCCAATGGCCGGGAGTTCCAGCTCCGGTCGGCCCGAGCGCGCCATTTCCACCAACACGCCAACGCGCGCATCGGGCGACATGCCCTCACCGACCACGTGCAGCCCCATCGGGATGAGACTGTATTCGAGCTCGAGCAGCCGGTCGCGCAGCGTGGTCACGCGCGCATCCGTTTCTTGCACCGTCCACAGCGGCTCGGCCGGTGCCAACTCAACGGCGGCCGCCTGCTGTTGAATCAGCTCGCGCAGCGACGCCGCGTCGCTTGCCTTGCTCTGATCGAGCGCACGCCAGCGATCGAGCGTGCTCTTGAGATCGAGCAGGCCACGATACAATCCGGCATTCGCGACGGGTGGCGTGAGATATGACACCAGGGTCGCATTGCCACGACGCTTGGCCAGGGTGCCTTCAGACGAGTTGTTCGAGGCGTACAGATACACGTTCGGCGCATCGCCGATCAGTCGATCGGGCCAGCAGCGGTCATCGAGTCCGGACTGTTTCCCCGGCATGAACTCCAACGCGCCGTGCGTCCCGAAATGCAGAATGGCATCGGCGGCGTAGTCTTCGCGCAACCAGCGATAGAAGGCACTGAAGGCATGCGTCGGCGAGAATCCACCTTCGAACAACAACCGCATCGGATCGCCTTCCCATCCGAACGACGGTTGCACGCCAATGAAGACGTTGCCGAGTTGCAAGCCCATGATCTGAATGGACTGGCCGTCCGAGAGTTGCCGCCCGGGCGCGGGTCCCCACGTCTTCTCGATTTCCGCCAGATACGGCTCGCGACGAACGTGATCGTCCGTACGGATCGTGGTGTGCACGTTGGCCGGCGCACCGTATCGCTCGCGATTGCCGCCCGTGATCCGCTCGCGCAGAGCATCGGCGCTGGCCGGGAGGTCGACCGTATAGCCCTGCTCCTTGAGCGAGGCGAGCACGCGCTGCACGGACGGAAACACGGCGAGATACGCCGCGCTGCCCGTATTGCCCGCATTGGGAGGGAAGTTGAACAGAATCAACGCGATCTTGCGCTGCGAACGATCCTTGCGACGCAGCGCGACGATCTTGGCGACGCGCTCCGCAACGCGGTCGACGCGCTCGGGGATGGGCTCCGACGCGGCCGCCTTGCCGGGCTGCGGATCGCCCTTTCCTCCAAAGACGGTCGGGATAATCGCGCCATCGAGTTCGGGAATCGCGATCTGCAGCGTGGCCTGCAACGGGTTGAGGCCGCGCGCGTCGTTGCGCCACTCCTGGATCGTCTGGAACTCGAGCGTTTGCAGCGTGAGGTACGGGACATCGAGGCCGCGCAATACTTCCTGCGCCGCTTCCGAGTTGTTGTACGCCGGACCACCAACCAGCGAGAAGCCGGTCAGGTTAATCATCGTGTCGATGGTTGCTTGTCCCGATCCATTCGTGAAGTACTTCTCGACGGCAGGACGCGCATCGAGCGCGGACGCGAACGCAGGTACCACGCGCAATCCCTTGGACTCGAGGGCCCGAACCACCGCCGCGTAGTGCGCTACGTTGTCAGCCAGTAGATACGACCGACCGACGAGCACGCCCACCGTGCCCGCGTCCGCGCCACGATGACGTGGCAGCGCTTCCATTCGCTCGGCAATCCCCCGCCCCGGGAGGGACGGGTGCCAGAGACCGACGTCCGGATACGTCTCTGGCGGCTGGGGATTCAGCGCCCCGCGCAGTGCCTTTCGCGGCCCGTCGGCATAACGATCGATGGCGTACGTCACCATCTGCTCGATGTTCTCCGCCGTACCCGCCAACCAATATTGAATCAGCAAAAGGTACGCGCGGACATCCTGCGCGGTGCCCGGGATGAACTTCAGAATGGACGGCAGGGTGCGCAACGCCGTCATCTGACGCTCGCCGCTGGACTTGCCGTCACCCCGTGAGCCTCGGAGCTTCTTGAGCAAATTGATCGGTGAGAGTGGCGATCGGGACTCGCCACCGCTCATGTCGAACTTGCCGAGCTTCGTGCACTTGACCAGCTCGGGAGTGCACAGCGCGCACAGCACGGCATCCGCCTGGTCGCGCCGCGCCAGCACGGCCTCGTACACGGCATTCGCATACTCTTCCTGGAAGAGCTGCGTGCAGACCACGATGTTCGCTTGCGCGATGTCCCGTCGCGCGCGTTCCGCGGCCTGTGGATCGCTGCCGAAGTCCGCTGCCACGTGCAGGTTGATCGTCAGCCCGGGGATGTCGCGCGTGAGCGCAGCACCGGCCCGCTCAAACGCATCGGCCAGATGTGCGTCGAGGGTGGTGATGGCCACGCGAATCGGGACGACGCCGGCACTCTGCTTAGCGGCCATAGAACGCCTTCGCGTCGTAGAGCGTATCGACGGTGATGTGCGCGATGCCGTGTTCGAGGGCATACCGCTCGGTGTTGCGACGCGCTTTGCCACGCACGAAAAACGGGATCTTCTCGAGTTCCGCTTCAGCCGGCGGGAGCCATGAGGTCGTGACCGGCGCGACCGCCACGAGGGCGACCTCCGCGTTCTCCTCTTCGGCGAATCCCACCGCGCTGGCCGCCTCGGGCGCTTCCCATTCGATCGCGGCGCGCGACGTAAGGGGCGTGACGCGTTGACCACCCAGGGCGACACCGCGCGACGGATGCTCGACCGACGGCGGCGACGCATGCAAGTGCGACGGCGGCGACGCATGCAAGTGCGACGGTGTCGCGCCGTCAGCGAACTCGAAATCGTCCTTGAACATGTGCAGCAAATGCTCTTCGAGCCCCATCATGAGCGGATGGACCCAGGTATCGAAAATGACGTTGGCGCCTTCGAATCCCATCTGCGGCGAATGTCGGGCCGGCACATCTTGCACGTGGATGGGCGCCGAAATCACGGCACACGGTACACCAAGCCGCTTCGCGATGTGGCGTTCCATCTGCGTTCCCAGCACAAGCTCGGGCGCGAGTTCGGTGACGCGCTGTTCAACGGCGAGGTAGTCGTCGCTGATCAACGCGTCCACGCCCAGTGCGGCGGCCAGTTCACGAATCGGGCGCGCGTACTCCCGGGAGTACGTGCCGATGCCGACCACGGTGAAGCCGAGTTCGTCCTTCGCCATCCGTGCGGCGGCCAGCACGTGCGTGGCATCGCCAAACACGAACACGCGCTTGCCGGTGAGATACGTGGAGTCGACGGAGCGCGAGTACCACGGCAGCAACGAACGGCTGGCATCGACCTGCGCCGTCCCGGCGCGCTCGCGCTCGAGCAGGGCCGAGATATCGACGCCAGCGACCCTGCCGACTTCCTCGACGAACTCTCGGGTCGCCAAAACGCCGATCGGGACGGTGCGTACCGTGGGCTGTCCGAACGTTTTCTGCAGCCATCGCGCGGTCGTGTCGGCAACTTCCGGGTACAGGACCACGTTGAAGTCGGCGTCTGGCATGGACCGGATGTCGGCCACCGTGGCGTGCAGCGGCGCGCAGACATGCACGTCGACACCGATGTCCTGTAGTAGTCGCGTGATTTCACGCACATCGTCGCGATTGCGGAAACCGAGCGCGGTGCCACCCAGCAGGTTGCAACGCGGCCGGCGACGATCGCAGGCGGCCGCCTCCGCTGTGTTCGTTCGCGGCGGCGAGCCCGGGGCCGGCGCGAGCGGCAGCAGCAGGGTGCGCACGAGATGATAGAACGTCTCGCTGGCGCCCCAGTTCTCTTTTTTGGAGTACGCCGGAAGTTCGAGCGGCACGACAGGAATCGGCAGTGACATGCCCATCGCCAGCGAGCCGGGCTGATCCTGAATCAACTCGGCCGTGCAGGATTCGCCGACGAGCATGGCGTCCGGCTTGAATCGCTCATACGCATCGCGAACGGCCGACTTCACCAACTCCGCAGTATCACCACCGAGGTCGCGTGCCTGAAACGTCGTGTAGGTGACCGGCGGGCGGGCATCACGCCGCTCGATCATCGTGAAGAGCAGATCGGCATAGGTGTCACCCTGCGGCGCATGCAGCACGTAGTGCACACCTTTCATCGAGGTCGCGATACGCATCGCGCCGACATGGGGTGGGCCTTCATAGGTCCAGAGCGTCAGTTCCATAGCGTGATCCTCAGACCGCGAGTCGCTGCGCGCGATCGAGTGGCCGCGCAAAAAGTTCTGCCAGGTCACCCGCCTGCTCGTAGCCATGCACCGGTGAGAACACCAGTTCGATCGACCACTTCGTGCGCAGCCCTTCGGCCTCCAACGGATTGGCGAGGCCGAGTCCGCAGACGGTGAGGTCTGGGCGTGCATCGCGACAGCGATCGAGCTGCTTCTCCACGTCTTGCCCTTCGCTGAGCTGCACCGTCGCGGGCAAGCGCGCGAGTTCGGATGCCATCATGAGCTTGTCGAGATACGGCGTACCGACTTCCACCAACTCGGCGCCACACTCCTCATACAAGAAGCGGGCAAGCGGGATTTCGAGCTGTGAGTCGGGAAAGAAGAACACGCGCTTGCCGGTGAGCCATGGGCGATACCGCGACAACGCGACGCGCGCGCGTTCGGCCGGCGCGGCGGTGACGGCGGCGAACAGTTCCTCGCTCACGCCCCACTCCTTGGCGGCGGCCAGGAGCCATCCCGTGGTGCCGTTCACGCCGAACGGATACGGCGACGACAACAGTGTGGCCCCGCGCGCGATGAGGGCACGCGCCGTCTCGCCAAGAAAGGGCTGTGCGACCAGCAGCTTGGTGTTCGGTCCGACGGACGGCAGATCCCGCGCCATCCGCGGCGGGAAAAACTGCACCGGTCCAATCCCCAGCTGCGCGAAGAGGCGCGCGAACTGATCTTCGACCACGTCCGCGATCGTGCCGACCACCAGGAGTTCAGGCGTGGCATTGGTGGACTCGGGAAGATGCGGCACCATGCAGCGCAAGCAGGCATCTTCGCCCTGCGTGAACGTGGTTTCGATGCCGCTGCCCGAGTAGTTCAGGATGCGTACACGCGGCAGGAATTCGCCATTCAGCCGTTCGGCGGCGCGCTGTAGATCGAGTTTGATCACTTCCGAGGGGCATGATCCCACCAGGAAGAGCGTCGTAATATCCGGACGGCGATCCAGGAGCTGCGTCACGCACCGATCGAGTTCCTCGTTGGCATCGGCGAGGCCCGCCAGATCCCGCTCGCTCAGAATTGCCGTGGCAAAGCGCGGTTCCGCGAAGATCATGACGCCGGCCGCCGATTGCACGAGATGCGCGCAGGTACGGGAGCCGACCACTAGAAAGAAGGCGTCCTGCATTTTGCGGTGCAGCCACACGATACCGGTCAGTCCGCAGAAAACTTCGCGCTGACCACGCTCCCGGATCACCGGCAATTCCATGACCGCGCTCATGCGACCGCGGCTCGGCGACGCGACTCGGCTTCCTGCAGTCGTGCGGCCCGGAGCTTGAGCACGAACTGAATGGCGTTGACGGCGTAGGTGCCGTACGCCACCAGCGCGAGGACCATCAGCGTGCGTGGCGTCCAGTGCAGCACGAGGCCCGCCAGGTAAGCGGTATGGAGTGCAACTACGCCCATGCTCACGACGTCTTCCCAGAAGAACGCGTCGGCGAAGAGGTACTTGCCGAAGACCACCTTCTCCCAAATCGCGCCGGTCACCATGATGGTGTACAGCACGACTGTCTTGACGACGACTGAAACGTTGGCGGCAAACAGCCCGTCACCGATGCGCAAATACCGGATGACGAGTGCAACCGAGACCGCCATGACCAGGAACTGGACAGGCGCCAAGATGCCCTGTACAAGCGTCCAGCGAGTCGCATCGCGACGCCGACGCTCTTCGGGCGTATACAATCCGGTCCGCGGCGCCTGAGGCGACGGGGAACGGGCACCGGCGGTCGCCGTGGGCGCGTCCGAGGCGTGGGAGGGGATAGTCATCTCACCTTCTGTACCGGGGGTTCGCATACCCAGATGACACGAGAGTACGGAATCGCACTGAAGTTGTCAAGAAAAGTTTACGTCAACCTTTCTTGACAATCCATTCAGACCGTAACAATGTAGACGGGACAGTCGATCGCCCCTGAACAGGTGAGCGGATCCCCAATTCGTTCTTGCGCCCGGGAGACTACGCGGCAATGTTCGGCGCTTCCCTCCAGCCTGCCGCCTCAGGTCGCCTCCCGGTGACTCGCGCTCCGGGCACAAGCCACGACGTGATGGAATCGCCTCCGGCCCCCCGTCGATCTGAGCACCTCGCGCGACTCGAGCGTACGATAGAGAACGAACTCGTCCCCCGATTGCTGGCGAGCCATCGCGTAGGACCGGTGCCCCCGGCGCTCTCCATGACCATTGCTCGGGAGCTGTCGGCACGCGACGTGGACGGGTTCGTGGCCGCCGTGCGTAGTCCCGACGATGCGAAAGCGGTACAGTTCGTCCGAGAGGTGCTGGCCGAAGGCGCCAAAATTGAGGCGGTCTATCTCGACCTGTTGGCACCATCGGCGCGTCGGCTCGGCCAGATGTGGGATAACGATGAGTGCGACTTCGTCGAGGTCACGGTCTCCCTCGGCCGCATGCAGCGCCTGCTGCGTGATCTCTCCCAAGTCTTTCTGGCCGACGCGACCGGAAGCGAGCCGGTCGGCAATGTATTATTGACCTGTATTCCGGGCGAACAGCACACCCTCGGGATTATTATGGTTGGAGAGTTTCTTTTGCGTGACGGCTGGCGCGTGCTGGTCGGCGCACCGTGGTCCGAGAGCGATCTGCTAACGATGGTGGGCACCGAGTGGTACGACGTGATTGGTTTTTCAGTCGGCAGCGAGAGCCGGCTACCGCTCCTCAAACGCGATATCCGGCGCCTCAAGTCGGCATCGCGCAATCCGCACGTGCAGTTCATGGTCGGCGGGCAGGTCTTCAGTGACGACCCCGCCGTCTCCGATCAGGTGGGCGCCAACGCGATCGCCGGAGATGCTCGTGAAGCGCCGCAGATCGCCCGCCGGCTGCTTGACGACGCGCGCCGCGCCGCGTCTGACGCTTCGCGGGAGGCATTAGGCGATCATGACCAATTCAGTGACACTCTTCGACGCACCTGAGGCCGCGTTTGGCGAGATTGACGCCAAGACTGCGGCTGCGCTGTTTGCCGTTGCGGGGGACATCGCCCTTGTGATGGACAGCGCGGGCGTCATTCGTGACGTCGCGCTCATTGGTGCCGAGACCCAGTTTGATTCGGCCAGCCAGTGGGTCGGTCGCCCGTGGAGCGAGACGGTTACGCCTGACAGCCGTGCAAAGATCGACGCGCTGATCAAGGAGGCGCTCGCGACCGGGGTTTCGAAGCACCGTCAGGTCAACAACCTGCTGGTCGATGGCGTCGACGTCCCCGTCTCCTATACCGCGCTGCGCATCGGGCGGGACGGCACGCTGGTGGCGGTGGGCCGCGACATGCGTCACGTCTCCGCGCTCCAGCAACGGTTGGTCGAGGCCCAGCAGGCGATGGAGCGCGACTACTGGCGCCTCCGGCACGTCGAAACGCGCTACCGTCTGCTCTTCCAGATCGCGAGCGATGCGATTTTGGTGATTGATGCGACCACGCTGAAGGTCCTCGACGCTAACACGGCCGCGGGACAGGTGTTCGGCGAGACGGCGGATCGACTGATCGGCCGGACGTTCCCGTTCGGAACGGATGCCGAGGGCGCGCACACGCTCGAAGAGCTGACCATGACCGCCCGGAGCGCGGGCCGCGCCGGCGACGCGCTCATCGCATTGTCTGACGGCGGCCGCTCCTTTCACGCCTCCGCTTCCTGCTTCCGACAGGAGTCGGCGACACTGTTGCTCGTGCGTCTCTCGGCCGCGGATGTGACGCCAACCGCCAGCGCGTCCGCGGACTCGCCGCTTCGGGTGATCGACCTGCTGGAGCGATCGCCCGATGGCTTCGTGGTCACCAACCTCGAAGGACACGTACTGACCGCGAACCGCGCATTCCTCGACATCGCCGGGTTGGCGACCGAGGAACAGATGCGCGGCACACTACTGGCGACTTATATAGGACGCCCAGGCGCCGACTTCCCCGTCTTTACGAGCATGCTCAAGAAGAACGGGGTCGTTCGCCTCATGGCCACCACGGCGCGCGGCACCCACGGCCACCAGAGCGAAGTCGAAGTCTCGGCCGTTTGGGCGCCCGATGGCGAGGAGCCGTGTATCGGCTTCACCATCCGTGACATCGGACGGCGTCTGGCGGCGACTCCCCAAGGCGCCCGCGATCTGACGCGGGCGGTCGAAGAATTGACCACGCTCGTGGGGCGTGTCTCCCTCCGGGACTTGGTCCGCGACACCGTCGACTTGGTCGAACGCCATTTCATCGAAGCGGCGCTCGAACTCACGAACGACAACCGGACCTCGGCGGCCGAGGTGCTAGGGGTAAGTCGACAGAGCCTGTACGTGAAACTTCGGCGCCACCGACTGGTGTCGCCGAGCGGCGGCGAAGCGCCACCAGTCAGCTGATCGATGCAGTGACAACAGCCGGTTTACACCGGTCGTTTGTCGTTCCCCCAGTTCGGACTGCAGAGTCTGCGACTTCTGCTCAACTTTACTCTGTTGCATTTCCGTACTGTCAACTAAACTAGACGCCTATGAGCGTCAGTTTTTCCGTACAGTCGGCAAAAGCGCGACCGGACTTGAAGGCGGTCCTTACGCTGCTCAAGCCGGTGACGTGGTTCCCTCCGATGTGGGCGTTCACCTGCGGGGCGATATCCGCCGGCGTCGCGCTTTCAGAGCGTATCCCCCTGCTCGCGCTCGGTATCGCGATCACGGGGCCGCTCGTCTGTGCATCGAGTCAGGCCGTGAACGACTGGTTCGATCGGGACGTCGATGCGATCAACGAACCCAATCGCCCGATTCCTTCCGGTCGTATTCCCGGCCAGTGGGGACTCGCCATCGCGATCTTCTGGACGGCGCTCTGTCTCTTCGCGGCGCTGCCGCTCGGTGCATTCGGTGTCTCTGCGGTCGCTATCGCCCTGTTCTTTTCGTGGGGCTACAGTGCGCCGCCGTTCCGCTTCAAGCGCAACGGCTGGGTCGGCAACACCGCCGTCGGTTTCACCTACGAAGGACTCGCCTGGGTGACTGGCGCTGGCATCATGCTCGGCAATCAGGTGCCGCCGATGCCGCTGTTGATCCTCGCCACGCTGTACAGCATCGGCGCGCATGGCATCATGACGCTAAATGATTTCAAAGCGATGGAGGGTGATCGGCGCATGGGTGTGAATTCCCTGCCCGTGCTGCTCGGCGCCGACGGTGCCGCGCGAGTGGCGTCCTTGGTGATGCTGCTGGCGCAGGCGATGGTGATAGCGTTGTTGGTGGCATGGAACCGACCGTGGCATGCGCTGGCGATTGGCCTGCTTGCGCTCGTGCAGGCGGTCATGATGTGGCGCTTCGTGCAGTCGCCGCGTGAACGCGCGCTGTGGCTCAGCGCGCTTGGCGTTCCATTCTATGTGAGCGGCATGATGATCGCCGCGTTCGCCGTGCGCACGTTGCCGATCATTGTGGAGGCCAGCCCATGAGTTGGTGGCAACTCTCGCGACTTGGCCTCGTGCAGGCTGCGATTGGCGCCGTGGTGGTGCTGCTGACCACCACGATCAATCGTGTGATCGTGGTCGAGCTGTCGCTGCCGGCTACCGTTCCGGGGCTGCTCGTGGCGTTGCACTTCGGCGTGCAGCTGATTCTGCGTCCGCGACTGGGGCACGACAGCGATCGGAGCGGTCGCCGTACTCCTTGGATTCTGGGCGGCCTTGCCGTCTGCGCGCTGGGCGGGGTCGGGGTCGCGGCCAGCATTCCGGTCATGGCCACGAATGTCGCCCTTGGTATTGCGCTCGCGTCGATCGCCAGCGTCGTGCTCGGCGCCGGCGTTAGCGCCGCCGGTACGCCGTTGCTCGCGCTGATCAGTGAGCGGGCGCATCCTTCGCAGCGCGCCGGTGCGGCCGCCATCACGTGGATTCTGATGATCGTCGGCATCATCATCACGGCCGCGGCGTCGGGCGCGCTGCTCGACCCGTTTTCGTATACGCGCCTGATCGCGATCGCCGGCGGGATCGGCGGTGTTGGATTTCTCGTTGCGGTCGTCGCCACCTACGGCGTGGAGCGCGGTCCGCGTCCGGTCGCGTCGGTGCCGAGTGGCCCCGACGGGTCGCGCGGTTCATTCATGGCCGCACTACGCACGGTGTGGGAAGAGCCCGCTGCCCGCCTATTCGCCAGCTTCATCTTTCTCGCGATGTTCGCGTACAGCGCGCAGGATCTCATTTTGGAGCCGTTCGCCGGTCTGGCGTTTGGCATGACGCCGGGCGAGAGCACCACGCTCTCCGGCCTGCACCATGGCGGTGTGCTGATCGGCATGATTGCGACGGCCGTGCTGGCCACCCGTCGCGGTCCGCTGCGTCACTGGGCGGCGGGCGGCTGTCTGGCATCGACCGTCACGTACGTCGCGCTCGCGGCGTCGCCGGTGTTGGGCGAGGTGCGCATGTTCACGGCGATCGTCATGATGCTTGGTTTGGCGAACGGGGTGTTCGCAATCGGTGCGATCGGCTCGATGATGGCGCTGACCGGCGACAAGACTGACGGCCGCGCGGGACTGCGCTTGGGTGTTTTCGGCGCGGCGCAGGCACTGGCGTATGCGACCGGCACGATGGCGGGAGCGATTGGAGTGGACACGGCAAAGGCCGTGCTGGATTCGCCGTTGCGCGGTTATCTCGCGGTGTTCGGCGTGGAAGCGGTGCTCTTTGCGGCGTCGGCCGTCCTCGCGCTGCGCAGCGCCTCGAGCGAGCGCGCGAATGACGTGTTCCGTGAGCGTTCGGAAATGCTGCCGGCGCTACTGCAGTGACGGTGATGGCGACGGCGATGATCAGTGCGCGGGTGCGCGTGGGGTCCGAGTTCATCCGGGAGGATGTCGCATGAGTGAAGTGCCACCGCTCGACCTCTACGACGTGTTGGTGATCGGCGGTGGTCCAGCCGGCGCCACCGCGGCGCACGAGCTCGCGAAAGCGGGCCGTTCGGTGATGCTGCTCGATCGTGCGGGTCGCACGAAACCGTGCGGTGGCGCGGTGCCGCCGCAGCTGCGGCGCGACTTCGATGTACCTGAATCGATGATGGTGGCGCAGATCGATACGGCCCGCATCATTTCCCCCACGTGGCGCACCGTGGACATCCCGGTGGGCAACGGCTACGTGGGCATGGTCGACCGCGACGTATTCGACGAGTGGCTTCGCACGCGGGCGGCCAATGCCGGCGCCGAGCGGCGTGTCGGCACGTTCACGACCTTCGCGCGTGGTGCCGACGGCATCCCCGTGATCAGCTACACCGATGGACGCTCACGGTCCGGCGAGACACGCCAGGTACGGGCCCGGATGGTAATCGGCGCCGACGGCGCGCTTTCTCCGGTGGCGCGCCAGTGCATCCCGAATTCGCACAAGGCCAAACACGTATTCGCCTACCACGAAATCGTGAAGTCGCCGGTGGCCGGCCATCAGGCGAATTTCGGGGCGGCCCGATGCGACGTGTACTACCAGGCGCCACTGTCCCCCGACTTTTACGCCTGGGTTTTCCCCCATGGCGCGACGACCAGCATCGGGACCGGTACATTACAGAAGGGTTTCGGACTCAAAGATGCGGTCGCCAGGCTGCGTCGGGAAACTGGCCTCGACAAGGTGGAGACGATCCGCAAGGAAGGGGCGCCGATCCCGATCAAGCCGCTACCGCAGTGGGATAACGGCCGCGACGTGGTCTTGGCAGGCGATGCGGCCGGTGTGGTTGCACCGGCCAGTGGAGAAGGGATTTTCTACGCGATGACGGGCGGTCGCTTTGCCGCTGACGCGGTGTTGGACGCCTTGGTGACCGGCAATCCGAAAGCATTGCGCCGAGCACGTCGGCGCTTCATGCGC
>NZ_JBKJRB010000041.1:0-2623 GCF_046594945.1 Gemmatimonas sp.
GCTGGTCGCGGCTGGCGCCGCGCGCTCGGACATGGGGACTCCCTGCGATCACAGTATGCGCGAGGTTCGTTCTAGCGGTCTAACGCCTATTAGCTCGACCGATGTATCGCCCGAACTACAATCTAACATGAGCACTCCCCCATTCTCCCACTCGGCACGCCACACCGCAAGTCGTCCGGCATGCTCAAACCCCACGCGTCGTCCCAGCCGCCAGCACCAGCCGCGGCGTTAGCTCGACCGATCTAACGCGCAACGCCTCGATAGCCTCCGACGCATAACAACGCGGCACACGACGCCCTCCCTACTCCCTACTCCCTACTCCCTACTCGCCCTTCACCCCAGCCCATCCAGCGGACTCCGACCCCAAGCCCGCCCCGATTTATCACCTGCAGATAAACGATCGTCGTCCGCACGTCCTTGTGCCCCAGCAGTTCCTGAATCGTGCGAATGTCCGACCCCGACGCCAATAGGTGCGTGGCGAAGCTATGCCGGAAGGTATGACTCGACGCGCGCTTGCCGATCTGCGCCTCGCGCACCGCGTTCGCAGCTCCTCGCTGCAGCACGCGCTCGTGTTAATGATGTCGTCGACATTTGCCGGTGCCAGCGGCGCGGAAGCTCCGCGTGGTCGGAAAGATCCGCGGCCACGGCCAGCCCCGTGCCGCACGGTCGCCAAGTTTTCGGCGCAGCGCATCCGGCAACGCCAGGCAGCCGCCGCCAGTCGTCGCATCGGCCGCGTGCTGCGCCGCCATGCGCTCGAGGTGCACCCGCAACGCTGGCAGAAGGCGCCGCGGCAACACGGTCACGCGATCCTTCTGCCCCTTCCCCGATCGGATCACAATCTCGCCGCGCGACAGGTCCACATCCTTCACGCGTAGCGTACAGCACTCCATCACCCGCATCCCGCTACCGTATATCAGCGACGCTATCAAGCGCGTCGGCCCGCGCATCACCTGCAACCCGCGCTGCGTTTCGTCGCAGAACAGGAAATTCAATCGGGACCGTCGTGCATCCACTCAGGATAGGAAAGGCAATCGGGCTCGGTCGAGTTTCCAGCGAGCATACGGCGTGATCACCGACCACGCGAGGGCCGGCCGGCGCGCCGCAGCTTGCCCGCCGCCCACCGCCGCGCGCCGTCATGGGCCGCCGTCCCGGAATCGTCCGACTGCGCATTCGTCGGTATGAACGTGCCGCTGCCGGCGCCATCAAAGCGCACCGGTTCCGCCTGTGATGGGGCCCGATTGCTGCATGTCCCCGTCACACCATGCGGGGGGGGAATGCCCACGGTATTGCCTTGCCGCGGATTGACGAGGACACCACGCGGATCAACGACAAACCACTTGAAAAACACCGCGCCATCGTCCGTGGTCTCGTGCGGCCTCCATCCGCGTCGTGTCTGTGCGAATCCGCGGTGAGGTCGTTGGCAGCTCGATCCGTTGCCGCAGTCCTCGCCGCTGTAGCATTCCTCACTGAACCATCGGCCGCGTGTCGACGTGCCGGTGGTTCGTCCGTGCGTTTCAGCGGCCGGCCGCGGCCGCACCGTCTCACGGGCGTGTCGGGCGAGATGCACCCATACGAAATCCGGAAGAACCATTTTTCGAAAACAGCCGAACGCCTACTCCAACGCTACTGAGCAGCCTCGTCGCTGAACCGCACCGCGCGTTGCCTCGAACGATTCACCTCGAGCCGGAGCACGTCGGGACGGGCGTAATGTCCCATCGCATCGAAGTTCTGCCGTTCCTCCCGGACACGCACGTGGTGCACCTCGGCAGCAATAATGCGCTCGTCGTGAGCGACCGGTGCCACCAGCCACGATGCGTCCGGTCCGGCAATGCAGGTGCCGCCCTCACCCATCACCTCGGGCAGCACGCACTGCAGTAGTTCGTAATGCGGCGTCTGCTCGGGGACCTGATCGCGCCGGAGCAGTCCGGCTACCGACAGCACATAAGAACGTCCCTCACGCGCCATGAAGCGCGTGATCTCCTCCGTGTTACGCACGCTCCCCGGCCAGAGCGCGACGTGCAGGTCTTCGCCCTGTCCGTACAGACTTGCGCGCGCCAACGGCATCCAGTTCTCCCAGCAGTTCAACGCCCCCAGCGTAAACGCACCGACACGCTGCGTGCGCAATCCGTGCCCATCACCGGGCGACCACGACAGCCGCTCCTCGTACGTCGGCATCAGCTTGCGATGGACATTCGCGATGATTCCGTCCGCGTTGATCGTGACGAGGCTGGCGTAGACGCTATGGCCACCGCGATCGAGCGGCCGCTCGATAATCCCCAGCACCACCGTGATTCCTCGATCCTTGGCCGCGGCGCACACGTCCTGCAAATGCCCTGCTTCGATCTGGACCGCCTGATCGAGATAATGCGCATGCAACGCCTTCTGCACGGCGGAGTCGAAGCGTGCGCCTTCCGTCCACTCAATCCACCACGGGTAACCGGGGACGAACGCCTCGGGAAAGGCGAGCAATTGCACGTCATCGTCGGCGGCGGCGTGAATCGCTGAGACCACCTTCGCGAGCGTCGCGTGGCGGTCGAGCCAGACCGGCGCCATCTGGGCGCCGGCGATGCGGAGGGAGTCGGCTGACATGAGCGAGTGGTCGGGGAGAATGGCGGCAGCCTAA
>NZ_JBKJRB010000135.1:0-13007 GCF_046594945.1 Gemmatimonas sp.
GCGAAGAACAGCAAACAAAAGTAATGATGGAGAGCGGCATCGCGCCGACGGACGGGGGCGCGCCGAACCACCACTCATGGGGTGGCGGTGCTTCGGTGCTTCACGGTCCCGCGCGCCACCGCGAGATCAGTTCCGCGGAGCCAACGACGACCCAGCGTTGCGCCTTCCCCTTGAGAAGTAAAGTCAGGCCGAACTGATCACACAGAGAAAAAGAGCCACGGAGAAAAAGAGAACCGCATCCGTCAATACCTATTTTCGCTTTTTCTCTGTGTGATCAGCTCAGCAACGTCCGATCTGCATCGCGCGGTGGTGGCGTCCGTGGTTGACTGATCGGGCCGTGCTCGAAGAGCGCCACACGCAAGATCGGTCGGATGTCGTAGCCGCGATACCGCTCATGCCGTTGCTGTTCTTCGCGTGCCGTCGCGAAGGGACGCGAAGAACAGCAAACAAAAGTAATGATGGCGAGCGGCATCGCGCCGACGGACGGGGGCGCGCCGAACCACCACTCATGGGGTGGCGGTGCTTCGGTACTTCACGGTCCCCCGCGCCTCCGCGCAAAAGACCGACCGGCAGCGCCTCGCCGTTCACGTCGAGACCACACCAAGCGACGCCGTTCCCCACGCACATCATCACCGTATACCGTTCCAATGCCACAACGTTGGGACACGACTGGGTTGCGGTTGTTGTTGATCGGCGATGATTCGTGCCGATCAGCGGTATAGCTGTTCTGCAAAGGTCGCAGAGAACTGCTGTACCACGGATCAACGAAACGACCACATGTTGTCATTGCTGGCGATTCGCGGCATCAGCGTGGCGAAGCGGGATAGGTCACGCGGTTCAACGTGCCGCGACCGCGATCGCCAACCCAGATACCGTTCTTGGCGTCCACCTTCACCAACGTCGCGAACGGTAGATCGCGCGAAACGCCCAGCACCGTCGGCGTGGGGTCAAGCGCCATACGCACCAATCCATCGGTGCCACCGGCTACCAAGAGGGTCCCGTTGTAAAACGCGAGATCGTAAGCGAAGCGTGGCTCACCCTGCAGGCGCACCGGGGCAATGACGCCACTGCCCCCAGCTACGCGCCGCCAGGCCAGGACACCGGCTTCGCCCAACGCCACCGCCACCCACTCCCGCGACGCGACAATTGCGCGGACGCCGCCGCCGGTGGGGACGCGCTCCGCGACGCGAAGGCCGAGTCGCCCGCCCGGGGTGTCTGCTGCCTCGGCGTCGGCGTTCCACTCGAGACGCAATAACGCCGAGTCCGTGCCCACCCACCACGAGCGGGTGCTCTCATCATAGGCCGCGCTGATGGCGGCGGTGCCGACGTTGATTGAATCGCGCACGGTAATGCCACCGCGCTGCCGCTCTACGGTTACTGCGGCTCCGCGCGAGGCCAGCCATCCGTCGCCGCCCACGGCAATCGCGGTTAGCGCGCCGTCCAATACGCGAGACGCTGAACCCGATAACGTGCTGGTGCCATATAATGCCACCTCACTCGAGACCAGCAAACGTTCGTTTCCCGGAAGCAGCGCGACATCACGCAGTCCGCGCAATCCGATACCGCGTCGACGCAGTGCGCGCGGCTTGGCCTCGGCCGCGAACAGCGACACGCCACTGTCTGACGCGATCGCGATCAGTGTATCGCGCACTGACATGCCCTCGGGCATCGCCGGTAGCCCCGCGGACTCGAGACGGACACGGTCTCTCACGCCAACCCGAGGCCGTTCCGCCCGTCGCTGCGCGTCGATCTCACGTGCCAGAAAGAGTCCGGTGATCGCGCCACTGACGCTCAGGAATGGCATGGCACATCCCCACGGATCGCACGACGGCGGCACCGCCTTATCGACGATACTCGAGTAGCCAGCGGCGAGTGCGATACCGACCAGACCGCCCACCACCGTGTATTTGAGCCGTCGAACCGGTGAACCGTTCGTGGCCTCGTCAACTCGCTGTGCGAGCAGCGGCTGTGCCGCGCCGACCATGAGCGAGCACACGACGCCGATCGACATGATTCGAAAGACGGTGCGTTTGGTCGAAGCTGTCATTTTCCTGATTCTCCAGCGGAGCCGATAGTGAATTCGCGTGACACCTGCGCGCGCCGATCGCTTCCCATTTCTCGCACCTGCACCTCGAGTCGATAGCGACCGTTGGGCGCGGTACCCATCCCGATCGATGTCAGCAGCGGCACACGATCCCGTCCATTCAGCCGTTCTGTTCTACCGAAACGCATCCCGAGCTGCTTGTCGCCCTCCGGCGTGAGACCGACGACGTCGGCCACATTGCCGAGCCAGCGTTCGATGGCGGGCCCCGATCGACTGATCTCCAGCAACGTGACCGCCAACGTGATCTCGACCTGCACATCGCCTTGCGCGTTCGGGCGGAGCCCATACGCCTCCACGTACAGCGAGAACGTATCTCGCGGCGCGATGCGTGTGCCGAACAACGGCCGCACGTCGGCATCGGCCAGCGACTTCAGTGCGCGGCCCATGGCGCCCGGCGCGCGCGCTCCCAGCAGCACGTCGCTGAGCAGGAGCGCTGTATCGCGGACCGTCGGCAGCGACAGTGACACGCTGGCGCGGGCGGCGGCCGATTGCACGCCGGCATCGACCACTTCGATGCGCACGCGGTACTCACCTACCGGCAGCGTGTCGACACGCTGGTACTCTATGGGCCGCGTTGCCGGAAGCGCGACCGCAAGCTGCTGGGAGTCGACCAGACGGAAACGATCGGGTGAGCCGCGGAATGAACGGATCGAGAGCAGGCCTTGGTCAATCTCGACCCCGTCATAGAAACGCGCCGGCCGCGCGGCGGCCGCTGTGACTACGTGGTACTCGCCGACGTTCCGACCGCGAAAACGCGCGACCTGTACGCTCATCGAGTCTACGCGTGTTTTCGCCGCCACTTCATCGAATCGGAACGGTTCATCATTGCGTCGCTGATCGGCGACATCGCGGAAATCGCCGGCGAAGTAGGCCGAGTTCATCGCGGGCGGCCCTGAGAACACGAACTCCAGCTCGAGCGCCGGATACGAAAAAACGGTGACGATGCGCCCGGTCACGTCACGGGCGGAGATATCATTGGCCGGCGGCAGCATGACCTCCACTGGTGGCTCGCCATATCGAATCACAATGATGCCGCGATCGGTACGCCACCCACGTACGCTCTGGTCGGCATCGTTGTAGCGAAGCATGCTCACCGCGACGCGGGAGAAGTATTCGATCTGCGCTTCGTTCTCCGATGTGGAGATGAGTGGATCGACCGCTTCCCAGAATGCACGGACGGTGGCCTCACGCGCGTTGTCCGGAAGCCCGGCCACACGCACACTGTCGCCGCGTCGGAGCAGGCGGGAAATGTCGAGCAGGTCACTGCGCTCACCGACCGACAGACGCGCGAGCCCCGCCGCGAAGGCCCGTTGCGCATCGGACAGCGCATTGAGTCGGGCGGCGGCCAGTCCATCGGCGAACGCGACGGAGGCCACCGACGCGGCATCGGCGTCGACGGGGATCGGATTCGGATGCTGTGCCGCGTACGTCGGTGTGAGAAACGCCGCCGCGACGGCACGCATTTCGGGGAAGCGCTGATCTTCGTATAGAAGGCCCAGCAATCCGACGGCGCTCGCGACGTGTTGCGGACTCACCGACAACGCCAACCGGAACAGTCGATCCGCCTCGGCGCGATCGGCCGCGCCCGCATTCTCGATCGGGCGAATCTGATGCTCGAGAAACTCACGAACGTAGTGCAAACGATTGCGAGCGGCGTACGGATCGAAAAAGATGTTGGCGATGTACACATAGCGCTTTCGCGTGGTACGATAGCGTCGCTCGAACAGTCGGCCGAACTCACTTGCCGACTCCGCAATCATCGCCGTGTCGGCCGCCGCGAGCGCCACGGTTACGGCCTTGCCGAGCAGTCGCTCGGCGTCGGCGCGCAGAAGCGGCGTGCGGAGACGCAATCGCGCCAGCTCGACCAGAAAGCGCGCTTCGCGCGGCGCGAGGTCGGCGCCGCGATTGAGTAGCCGCCAGGCCAGCACTTGTCGCGGCGTGTTGTTGAACCCCAGCGAAGTGGTGCGTGTGAGCAGCCGCCCCCGTTGATAGAGGGCCTCGAGGTTGCGCGGCGCGCGGTCGGTGGCTTGCTCCAGCACTTCCAACGCCTCGGCGGTATCGCCCTTCGCCACCAGAGCGAGGCCGCGATGGATCAGCGAGTCGATTTCGGCCAACGGCGCAGCCGGCCCGCGCTGCGCGTGGAGCGGCGCAAACAGCCGCGCGGACAGCGGGCTCAATACGGTTGCCGCCAAGGCGATTCGCGCGGCGATTCGCGTGCGAGCTCGCAGTCGCATGGACCAAAGCCGAGCCAGAGTGGTAAAAGGCGCGAGACGCGTCACGGAGTGATCGGGCAGATCGGATACACAAGAGAGAATCTGTGCGCGGTCACCCGCGTAGTGTACTGCGCGACACGCGTTCGTCCCGGCTGGCTGTGGCGCACAACGCTGAGCTGGCGTTGATTTCCGCCGATTCCTTGTTCTGACTTTCCTGTACCCCGGAGCCTGATCGATGATGACCTTGCGCACGACCGTGGCCTTCACGCTTGGCGCCGTAATGGCCGCCTTCACCGTGACCCAACGCGCTGACGCGCAAGCGTCCAACTATCCGTCCCTACAGGTGCCGACTGCCTCAACGCGCGACTATACCGCGGCGGTGTCGAGCGGTGCCGGCACGACGGCGCTGTTCCAGTGGCGTGAAGGATGGGCCCCGCGTAAACACTGGCAGCTCGACGCCGGCCTGATCGATCGGAAGGGGAGTGACAACCTGTCGTTGTTCGTGGGCGGCGGCATCGGTCAGGAGATTGCGCGGGCCAAGGGCGATCAGCCACTCGACTTGCTGTTCACGGCGGGTGCCGGTGCGGCGTTCGGTGGCGGTTACACCCTCGTGCGCATCCCGGTGGGCGTGAGCATCGGGCACACGTTCGATCTTGAGCAGGGCATGGCCATCACGCCGTATGTGCATCCCCGTGCTTCGCTCGATCTGGCCAGCAGCGGCGGACGCGACGGCGGCAGCCAGTCGGAAGTCAGTCTCAACTTCGACCTGGGCGTCAACTTTCAGGTGAACTCGCAGTTCGCGGTACGCGCGGCGGCGGCCTTTACCGGGTCGGAGCTGGCGGGGGCGCAGGACACGTTCGCGATCGGCTTCAACTGGACGCCAGCCCCGTTATCGCGCCGCTGAACCGGCCGCACGAGAATGGACGCGAACGATTGATGGTCACGGCCTGATGGGTTAAGGCCACTACGCCGCACGTACCAAAAAAGCAGCCGAGCGCCCGATCGAGCCCATTCGATCGGGCGCTTTCGTTCGTCCCGCTATCACGCTTGGGCCCCGCTCACAACATCTCAAACCGTGACACGGCATTGCAGACATGTGACGCCAACGGTACTATTGCGGTTCTCGTCGTAGGGGACAAGCAGAGCCAGCAGGCATTCGGTCCTGAGAGTGCTCGCTTCGTCCCAGAATAGTCGCCAAACCGAGTATTTCGATCGCTGCCTGCGGTACGAAAGCGGTTGCTCAGCTTCTGCGGCAGCAGCGGTTCGTCGCTCGGCTTTGTGATTGATGTTCCCGGGCGCGCAAGCGACCGGTGCAGTACCTCGACCCGCTGTGCTCCGCGGAGGCGGTCGGTCGGGCTTGTAGGCCAACGGGATCTCCACTCCCGCTGGTAGTTCCTCTCCCCCGTTTCCGGCTTCAGATGGCCGAGGGCTGAGCATGTCGAGATTTATGAAGTGGCTGTCGCAGGTCCCCATGGTCATGGTCCTGTTGCTTACGCCCGTTGTGGCGCAGGCGCAGGGTCCGGCCGTTATTACTGGAACCGTGAAGAGCGAGTTCGGTGATCCCCTTGAAAACGCCAACGTCTATATAGTTGAGCTCGCCATTTCGGTGGGTGCCAACGCGGCGGGTCGTTTCACCATGACGATCCCGGCCGATCGCCTGCGCGGACAGGCGCTTCAGTTGCGCGCTCGTGCGATCGGCTACAAGGCCAGCCTGAAGCCGATCACGCTGCGCGCCGGCAACCAGACGTTCGACTTTTCCTTGGCCAAGGACATCAATCGTCTCCAGGAAGTCGTTACCACCGGCGTGACGGCGGGTACGGAGCAGAAAAAGCTCGCGTTCTCGGTGGCTCAGGTCAGCGAAAAGGACATGCCCGTTCCGGGATCCAACCCGCTGTCGCAGCTGCAGGGTAAGGTGGCCGGTGCCAATATCGTGTCGGCCTCAGGCCGCCCGGGTACGGCGCCCGCCATCATCCTCCGCGGCCCCCAGTCGATCAACGCCTCGGGCCGTGGACAGGATCCGCTGTACATCATCGACGGTGTTGTCTCGCAGGGTGGCCTGCAGGACATCAACCCGCAGGACATCGAGAACATCGAAGTCGTGAAGGGTGCCGCCGCGTCGTCGCTGTACGGCTCGCGCGCTGGCAACGGCGTTATTCAAATCACGACGCGCTCGGGCAAGAACCAGAGCGAGGGCGTGAAGTTCCGCGCCAACGTTGAATACGGCGTCTCCGATATCGAACGCGAGTACCAGTACCCCACCACGCACTTCTTGCTGATGAACGAGTCGGCGTCGCGTTTCTGCGTGACCGTGTCGGGCGTGGCCGACTGCTCGCGCACGGTCGACATCTATCAAGAAGCGTATCGCATCAACGAGAACGGCGGTGACTTCTCGCTGCCGGCGGCGACGTTCTCCAACGACGGCGGCATCTCCCGGAATCCGGGCGGTGTGAATTCGCGCGCCCTGTTTCAGGTGAATCAGTTCCCGAAATCGTACGACCCGCTCAAAGAGTTTCTCACGAATGGTCAGGTCATCAACTCGACGCTCGACGCTACGGGGCGTGTCGGTCGCACGAACTTCTTCGCCTCGGTGAACCAGCTGCGGCAGGAAGGCTCGGTCAAACTGCTCCCGGGGTACACGCGGAACTCGATGCGCTTGAACGTCGACCAGCAGCTCGGTGGTAACATCAACTTCTCGGTCCGCTCCAGCTACTCCAGCGCCAACGACTACAACAATGGCGTCGGCTGGTTCGCCCTCACGCGTCAGCCGGCCAATGCGCAATTGTTCGCGGAAGATAGCAAGGGTCGTCTATACATCCGGTCCGTCGCGCAGAATCTCGGCTTGGGAAATCTCAACCCGGCGTACCAGGCTCAAAACTTCGCGCCGCTCAACCGCATCGATCGCTTCGTGGGCAATGCCACTGCGCGGTGGACGCCGCTCAGCTGGCTCGATGGTGAATTCAACTTCGGGTACGACGCCCGCAACAACTTCCAAGAATCGCAGCTGGATAAAGGCTACCGAACGGGGGTACCCAACCCAGCGGTAAACCTTGGACAAATCAGACGTAGCGCCGGCCGCTCGTATTCGCTCAACGCCTCCGGCAATGTGTCGGCACGTAAGAACTGGTTCGACGAAAGCCTCACGTCGCGCCTCACGCTGCGCTACCTCTACGAGACGCAGGACGCTCGCTTTCAGAGCACGGGGGGTGATAACCTCGCCGTGCCCGGCCTCCGCGATCCCGATGCGGCGATCACGGACAGAACCACATCGGGTAGTACGGAAACCGTGCGTCAGCTGGGTTTCTTCACGAATCTCGACCTCGACTACAAGGGCCGCTACATCGTTGGTGCGCTCGTTCGTCGAGACGCCGCGTCGCTCTTTGGTGCCGCGAACCGTTGGCAGACCTACGGTCGTGCGTCGTTCGCGTGGCGCCTGTCTGACGAACCGTGGTTCAACCTCGATCAGATCTCGGACCTCAAGTTCCGCTACTCGATCGGGCAAGCGGGTAATCGCCCCAATTTTACGGCGCAGTACGAGACGTTCACGATCGCTGAAGGCGGCGTGCTCAACCCGAACCAGCTCGGCAACAAAAACCTCCGACCGGAAGTGTCCACTGAGCAGGAATACGGCATGGACCTCGAGCTGTTCAGCAAGTACGGCGTGACGCTTACCAAGTCGCGCAACGTCATTAACGACCAACTGCTGCAGCCTCCCCCGCCCGCCGCGGCCGGCTTTGCCAGCCAGTGGACGAACGCCGGCCAGCTCACGAACAACACCATCGAAGTGTCGCTCAACGTGCCGATCGTGGCCACGCGCCATGTCGATTACTCCGCGCGCTTCAACTACGACCGCACTACGTCCGTCATCACGCAGCTCGGCATTCCCGAATACTTCGTGTCGGCTGCCGGGCAGCAGGGTTCCGAGACGATGTTCAAGATCGTCAAGGGCGGCGCGCTCGGTCAAATTTACGGTCGCAAATTCGTGAAGGAGTGCGGGCAGCTCCCCGCCGACTTTCAGGGTCGCTGCGGATCGGGCCTCGACTTCCAGCGCAACTCCGATGGCTTCATCGTGTACGTGGGACAGGGGAACACGCTCGCCGACGGCATCACGAAGAATCTGTGGATGACCCGCCTCCCGGCCGCTTCGGCGCCTTGGAAGGGTGGGACGACCGCCGATCCGCTCAACTGGGGCTTTCCGATTCTCGAGCGTGACGTAGGTGGCGCCGTGCCCGTGTTGCCGGTCGGTCAGGCGCTTCCTCGCTTCCGCTGGTCGACCGCCCAGAACTTCCGGTACAAGCGCGTCACGGCCTACGGCCTGCTCGACGCCACGGTCGGGAAAGACGTGTGGAACATTGGTCGTCAGTGGTCGTTGGGCGACTTCATGCACAAAGATGCTGACCAGCAGGGCCGCTCAGTGGGCGACGCGAAGCCAATCGGCTACTACTTTCGCGCCGTCTCCACGGGTGGCATCGGTGGTACCTACGACGTGCTGGCCCCGAACAACAACACGGTCGAAGACGCGGGCTTTGTGAAGCTCCGCGAACTCTCGGTCGGCTACCGCATCGGTTCGATTGGCGGCGTGGGCAACTGGAACGTCGCCCTCATCGGTCGCAACCTGATCACGTGGACCAAATACAAGGGCTTCGATCCTGAGGTAGGGCTGGCCGGTGGTGCTCTCGGATCCGGCGTGCTGAACGCCATCGACGGTTACACCTTCCCCAACCTGCGCCAGTTCACGTTTTCGCTCAGCACTAGCTTCTGACCCCGGAGTTCACGCCGCGCGAGGCGTGCAAGGCCCTCGCGCTCGTGGACAGCCTCTTGAGGAGATTCGATGCGTAAGCACGTTTCGCAGTACGTCGCGGGCGGTGGGGTTCTGCTGGGGCTTCTGGCCTGCAGCGGTGACTCACTGAACGTCGTCAATATCAACAACCCAGACGTCGCACGCGCCTACTCCACGCCAGCGGGCGTGGAGGCGGTGGTCGCCGGTCTTGGCCCACAGTTGTTCAACACCCAGCGTGCCACCGAATCGGTGAACACGCAGGCGCGCATCCTGTCGGGTGAAAACATCGCGTCGATTGCCAACTTCGGTATGGCCGCCCGTTCGCAAATCCCTCGCTCAGTCATTTCGAACGAACTGGGGAACGACAACCAGACGGGCAATCTCGCGAGCTTCAATCAGTTCTCGCGTGTGACCCGTACGGCGTCAAACGCCATCGCCGCCGTGAACCGCTTGGCCACGAATAGTCAGACGATTGGCAGCCCGGCGCAGGATGCCCGCGCCAGAGCCTTCGGCTTCTATGTTCTGGGCCAAGCGCTCGGCAACCTGGCGCTGGCCTACGACTCCGCCGCGATTGTCACGCCGGCCACGCCCACCGACGAGGTTCCGGGGCTCTCCAGTTCGGCACAGGTGGCGGCGGCCGCACTGCAGATGCTCGACTCGGCGATCGCCATTGCCAACTCGGCCGCCGCCTCGACCGGCGCGAACGGTTTTCCGCTCCCCACCACATGGATCAGTGGTGTCGCCGTCACGCGTGACGATTTCGTTCGTTACTCGCGTTCGTACAAGGCGCGCATCCGCGCCGGCATCGCCCGCACGCCGGCCGCTCGCGCGGCGGTCGACTGGGCCGCGGTGATCGCGGATGCCACGAATGGCATTACCGCCGACTTCGTGGTTACGCTGACCAATACCAACGGTTGGAGTGCGGACTACGACTTCATCCAGATGTACGCGGCCGGTGGCTGGCACGCCCTCCCGTACTTCTACTACGGCATGGCCGACGTGTCCGGTTCCTACGACGCGTGGCTCGCTACGCCCGTCTCCGCGCGACGCGCGTTCACGGTGATCTCACCCGACCGGCGCTGGCCGGTTGGCGCCACCCGTGCCGCGCAGCAGGCGGTTGGGCCGACTGTGGCACTCCCCGCGGGCGTGTACTTCCGCAATCGCCCAACGGGAGAAGATGTCCCGCTCGTGGGCCCGGGTGACTCGCAGTACGACCACCGCCGATACGGCGCGCAGTGGCTCAACTCCCGGCAGGGCCCGTACATCGAAATTGCCAAGACGGAAATGGACATGCTTGCGGCCGAAGGCTACATCCGTACCAGCAACCTTCCCGCCGCCATCACACTCGTTAACGTGACCCGTGTGAGGAACGGCCTGGATCCGATCGGCAATGTGGCCAGTGCGACGGTGGCATACTCCACCAACCTGGCCACCTGCGTGCCGCGCGTGCCGGTGGCGCCGACCTTTACGAGCACGGCCTGTGGCAGCCTTCTGGAAGCGATGAAGTATGAGAAGCGCATCGAGACGGCTTACACGGGCTACTTCATTTGGATGTCGGACAACCGCGGCTGGGGCGACCTGGTCGAGGGCACACCGGTGGAGTGGCCGGTGCCGTATCAGGAAATGCAGGCCCGTCAGAAGACGTACTACAACGGTTCGAACCGCGCGCCGCGCGGTACGTACGGTTTCTGATGCCCGACTCACAGGCGCTCCCCGTGCGCTCGCAACTGGAAACGATCGCGCAGCGGTCGGTGAGTAGCCTGTGTGCTCTGGCGCTGGCCCTACAGATCGGGTGTTTCTCGTATCTCCCACTGCAGTCTGCACCACCCGTGCCCGCGCAGCAGGTCGGCGTCGTGCTCAACGATCGCGGTCGCGTGCTGCTCGGCGATCGGGTCGGTGCCAGTGTCGACCGAATTGACGGAAAAGTCGTGAGCCGGCAAAACGGGGCCCTCGTGCTCGATGTGTATCGCGTGACCGATCTGCGCGGGACCACGGCCACGTGGACGGGTGAGCGCATTTCGATTCCCGACGAAGCGATTCTCGGCTATCGCGCCCGCAAACTCTCAAAACTGAAAACGCTCCTGCTGGTTGGTACGATCGCTTTGGCCATCATCGCTTCCCTCGGCAACACGCTCAATCTTTTCGGAGATCCGGCAACCGATGGTCCCGGTGACGGACCGCAACCGTCCTGAGCGGCCGCGCCCTCGCGCGATCGTCTCGCTTAACGTTCCTATTTCGCTTCCTCTCGGAGTCCTTGCCACATGCGGCTCTCCCGATTTGCAATTCTTGGCGTAGCAGTGTCGGCGATGGTCGGCTGCAGTGAGTCCAGCAATGGACCCATCACGCCGAACACGCCGCCCCTGGCGTTTGTTCGCTACATCAACGCCGTACCCGACACACTCAACACCACGGTCCGCTTCATCGACCAGGTGCAATACTCGCCCATTACCTTCGTCAACGTCGCGTTCCGCGGCCTTGGTCAGGGCAGCTATCAGCCCACCGAAGCGGGGGCGCGCAAGTTCCGCGTGTTCACGTACAGCGCCGATGTGTCGGCGGCCGGCAACACGAACATTTTGGTGGACACCACCATCACGTTCGAAGCCGGCAAGTATTACACGCTGCTCCACCTCGGCTACGCCCGCGCCGGCTCCACGCCGAAGCAGCGTATCGTCAGCATCACCGATGTCTTCCCCGCCACGCCGGCTGGTATTGCGTTCCGCGCCATCCATGCGGGACTCGACGTCGGTAATGTCGACATCTACGCGACCCCCACGACCACGGACGTCATCGCCGGCGCGCCGCTGTTCGCGAACGTCGCGTTGAACACGGTCTCGGCTTATCTCGCCCGCGCCACGGGAGCCTTCGCGGCCCGTGTTACGGCAGCTGGTTCGACCACAGCGGTAATCAGCACAGCGGCTCCGGTCGGTACTGCTGGCAGCGCGTCGGTCGATCCGCTCGGTGGCGCCACCATCGCCGGTTCGATCATTACGGCGATCGCGTTCCCCGCCTCGCCAGCGAACTCGGCCGGCACACGGTTCACGACGCCCGGCGTCGCGTACTTCGTGGACAAGCAGCCACCGCGTACGACGCCGAACCCGTAACCACTACGGGTGTGCATCTGCAGAATGCGAAGCCAACAGCGACCGCGAACGTGACGAAAGTCTCGCTCGCGGTCGCTGTGCTTTGGGCCATGCTCTGGCGCCCGCTGTGCGTTCAGGCACAAGTACTTCGCGGATACGCCAAACTCGCCGGAGACGAGCGGCCGCTCGATCAGGCCCGCGTCATGGCGCTGCGGCGCGATGGCCGCTCCATTGGAAGCACGGTCACCGATGAGAATGGGCGCTTTCAGTTCCGGATCAATGCCGGCGGACAGCCCTTCGCGATCTCGATCACGCGCATCGGTATGCAGCCCACGCTCTCCGAGGAAATCAGCATCGCCATCACTGACACCCTAGATGTGAATTTCAGTGTCGTCGAAACCGGCATTCGCACCGATACGGTGCGGGTGAAGTCTACGCCCTCATTGAATGACCTGCGGCTGGTCGAGGCACGCCGACGCGGCTGGCGTATCTTCCCGCCGGTCGACGTGGAGAAGCTGCGCGAACGCTCCAACTCGTTCGAGGACTTGCTACGCTCCACCGGCTACCCGGGGTTCGTGGTCCCGAGCCGTCGTGACGACTGCATCCGCTCCACGCGCTACAACCGCTGCCTCACGATCGTGCTGGATGGTGTTCCGCTCAGTGGCAGCTACCCGAACATCAATCCGCGCGACGTGTACTTCTTCGCACTGCTCGGCAAAACGGAAGCCGCCGTGCAGTTCGGCGACCGCACCCCTTGGGGCGCCATCGTGATCTACACGCGCGCCAGCGGCGACAAGTATTGAGCGGGCTGGAGCCGGTTCCTGGGTGTGCTT
>NZ_JBKJRB010000020.1:0-26790 GCF_046594945.1 Gemmatimonas sp.
TGCTGCACCGCAACGGCGCTGACCGGTACGGCGGGCGTCGCGACCACCACGCCCAGTTTCGTCGGATTTCCACTCAGCGTTACGGGGGGAAGCATCGATCTGGTGCTCGACCTGACGGCGACTGCTTCGTACAGTCCGGCGTTCATCGCAAGCAGCGGCGGCACGATAGGACTGGCGCAAGCGAGGCTGCTTCAGGGCTTCAGCAACGGCAACGCGTACTTCAACATCCACTCGAGTTCGTTTTTGGGCGGCGAGATTCGCGGCTTCGTAACCACCGTACCCGAGCCGTCCACCGTGATCCTGTTGGCGAGTGGGTTGGTCGCTGTTGGCGGTATGGCGCGCCGACGCCGCGGCGTTCTTTCCGCACCACACGCATAAGGCCCGATCATCCCTCGTGGACGGTGCACACGTTTACGTCCACGAGTCCCCACGAAAGCGCCTCGGCACGTACCCGTCTCTTCAGTGATATCGGTGGCGACCGTGGCGTTTTTTTGGCCACGACACCCAAACGACAAGCTCCTACGGCAAATCGTCGCGTCTCGCACGCGACGCCGGTTTACTGCGAGAACGACGCTACTCCAGCAGCAGCAGCGTCTGCCCGCCTTCGTGCACAATACGCATAACCTGATCCCGACCATCGCCATGCGCGATCGTGTGCACCGATTCGCATCCGATTATGCGGTGACTGAGATGCTCGCCCAGCAGACCTGACGCACCGAACATCAGCGTCACGCTGCGATCGTGCTTGTCGTAGGTTGCACCAACCAGCGGCATCCCATGCCCCAGCGATTGCGCGCCAAAGTCATCGCGATCCATCTCGATGCTGCAGGCACGTCCCGCGTTGCGCGTGGTGAACGCATTGAGCTCCGCATCAAGCACGTCGATCGCATAGCTGTTCGTCTGTTGCTTCGCGTTGGCGTTGGCGCGCGCCGCGGCGATGGTACGGGCGCGTCCCGGTACGCACAACACCGAGCATGGCGCGGAACGCACCAGCTCCGTCGTCACGCTACCCAGTACCATGCGACGCAGGAAGCCATAACCATGGGTGGCCGCTACCACGAGGTCGGCGCTGTTCGCGTCGAGATACTCGATCAGCCGGTCTGATGGATTCCCGTGCAGCGACACCGTCTCCAACATGAAGCCGCGCGGCTCGAGGTGCTCCTTCAGCAGGGCGAACCCTTTCTCGGCTTCCTTGGTGTAGCCGTCCGCATACGCTTGAAGTGTCGCATCAGCGTCGCTGATGGCCGGACCCACGTGAACCAGCCGTACGGTGGCACCCGGCGCGATCATACTGACGGCGACCTGCGCGGCGTACAGACTGAACGCACTGAAGTCGGTGGCGATGACCACGTTCTTCGGCAGCGCATCCACACCGGGCTCGACGGCCAACACGGGCGTATCACCAAGCTGCAGCAGGCGGAGTATCGACTCCCCTCCAAACGCGCGCGCGAGTGCGGTGTGTCGACCGCGACCTACCACGATCACGCGCGCGTCGATACTCCGCGCCTCGTCAACGATCTCGTGCAGCGGCTCGCCTACGCGCACGCGCACCGTCCACGCTGGCGCAGATGGAGCGATCCGTTCCATCTGCCGCCCAATCATCGCCTCCCGTCCCTCCACCAGATACGGTTCGGCCAGCATCGGATACGGTAACGAATCAAATGCATACATCGGCATCGTGTTCGGACGCAGGGCGCTCACCACTTGCACCGGTGCGTTCGCCGACGCGGCAAGCAGGCTCGCCATGACGAACGCGGCATCGGAGGCCGGTGACGTGTCAGTGGCGACGAGAATGGGACCCGATGGGGTGACGGTCGGTTCGAAGCTGTTCAGAATTTCGGTGGCACGGCGAAGGTTCGGCGCGTTGGGACTCATTGCAACTCCGGACAGGAGGAGAGAAATCGACACGCAGCGTAACGCGTTTATGCGTTGACGTTCAGGTTGGGCACGTCATGGGCCGACACCAGCAGTTGGACCGTAATGTGATTCTCAACGCTGCGCACGCCGTCGAGAAAGCGCACCGCGCATTCCGCTGCAGCGCGTTCGTAGTAGAACGACGTGCGTCCGTTCAGCACCACCTTGCCGTCGTTCACACTCGCCACCACGCACTCCGTCGGCACATTGGGCGCATCGCGCATCGCGCGCGTACATCCCGCGAGCAATTCATGGTCCTCGCGCCGTACACGCCGTCGATCAGTGATGGTATCGATCTCCGCCTCGACCCCGTTGTCGAAGACCGTTCGCTTTGCCAGCTGTGGCGGTGACAGCGGCGGAAAGGCGTGTGCGTCGAGCGATTGCGTCATGGTGGTGGACATCGTGTACTCCGTCAGATCTTTGAAAGATGGAACTGCGGACGTGGAACGTCGGGTTGCGTCCTCGGCTCGTCTGTCAGCGAACTCCCGTTCGGCCGTCGGGCGAATGCTCCACAGCGCGCTGGCGACTACGGTGGCTCGCGGAGCAGCAAATCGTGTTCGATGGCTATGCGGACGTAGTCACTTCGATGATGCACGCCGAGCTTTTCGTGGATGCGATGGCGGTAGGTATCCACCGTTTTGACAGTGATGCCCAACTGTTCGGCAACCTCCGGTCCGCTGAAGCCGCGCGCAATGCGCTCGAGTACGGTTCGCTCGCGCGCACTCAACACATCAAGTGGCGAACGGCCCGGAGTGTCTATAGGCGGCACTGGCGCGCGCAGCCCGATGGCCAGCGCTTTCGCGGTCGTTGGCAGCACGTAGCTCATGCCGTCGGCCACCATCTCGATCGCTTCGATGAGATCTGTGACCGATGCACTCCACGGCAGATAGCCAAAGGCGCCGGCGCGAAATGCTTCCAGCACTTTCTCGGGACGTTGCTCGCCATTCAAGACGATGACATGCGGCCCAAGCGGCAGCGCCGCGATCGCCGTGATCTGTCGAATGACCACGGCGGAGTCCGGCTCGGCGGCGAGGAGTACTACCTGCGTTGCGCGATCGGTCGCGTAGTTGATGCAGTGCTCGAGTTCACACGAATCGCCGACCAAATGAATGCGTGGATCGCGAGCAAGCAGCGCAGTCAGCGCCTGCCGCATGAGCTGATTTCGATCGAGGACGGCTATACGGATCGGTTCGCCGGTAAACCGGGCCCCACGTCGTCGCGACGAATCACTCAACAGCGCTGCAGCGAGTGCGACCGGTGATTCCACAATAGCGACGCCTTCGGTCCGTGCTCGCGGCGAAACATTCAGTACTCGCGTTCGCATATCCTCCTCCTTTGTCCAAGTCTGTGTCGACTGGACCCGTAAGGGTATCGGGAGATCCCCCTTTCGGCTGTCGGGAAAAGCCTTTCATCGGAGATGTGATTGGTCGCACCACACGTACAGTGCCGATCGTGCCGACTGCCTCTTCGACGCTCCTGCGTCAGCTCTTCCCATCGTGGGAATTCCTCGACGTGGCTCGAATGCAGCCCACGCTCCAGCTTCGTCTACATCCGTCGAAGGGCGAGCTGGGCGCCTGGCGCGGCGTCGTGCATGCGTCGCCACGACGTTGGTGGAATCTGTTTTTCAATCCTGCGGGCACGCAGTCGCTGGCCGCTCAATCGCTGATCGAACGATGGTACGCCGAGCTCGTCGAGATGGGGAGCGACGCGCCCGCAAGCCGCGAGTCGCTCGGGCTGGTTATGGCATTGTCCAAAAGCGCGTTCGCTGAAGGCGCCTTGACCGAACGTGCGAATATCGAGGCAGACGCGTCCGAGGGCGATGGATGGCAGCTCCGGTTGGTCCTTGTCGATGATGAAGCAGGCACCACCGAGGTCGTGTACGAGAGTGAAAGTATCACACGAGTGCGCTCGCCGATGGCGCCGTGAGCGAACTCCCGGCACTGCTCAGCACCACGGTTGCGTGGATGTGCCGCCTGGCGGCGTTCGCAGCGGCGGTCAACGCGCTCGAGCTTCTGGGCCTCCGGAAGGCGCTATCGGAGCGCGGGATCTGGCGGGCCTCGTTGCTGAACTCATCGTGGGGCCGCTAATGCGTCCTACTCGGTGCTCGCGTATTCACCGGTGTGCTCTTGGCGCAGCTTGCGTGCTCCGTTGTTCTAACGGCGGAGCCTGGTACGGCACTCGGGTGCATCGCCGCGGCGGCGGTGGCGTTCACCTCGTGGCTGTCGGCGCTGCGATTTCGCGGCAATGTAAACGGCGGCAGTGATGCCATGCTGTTTACCGTGCTCGGCGGGCTGGCAGTCGCCCAGCTCCCCAACGTAGCGAGCTCAGTGCACGAGGCCGGCGTGCTCTACGTGGCCGCGCAGCTCACCCTGTCATACGTGCGAGCCGGGATCGTGAAAGCAAAAGAGCGCAGCTGGTGGACCGGACATGCCCTGTCGGCGTTTCTTGCGCTGCCGGCCTATGGCGTACCCGTTTGGGTGCCGCGGCGCGTTCCGAATAACCTCATACCGCTGCGCATCGTGTCGGCCGGCGTGATCGGATTCGAGTGTCTGGCGCCGGTTGCATGGCTCGATCCCATCGCGTGTCTGGTGCTCATGGTCGTGGCGCTTGCGTTCCACATCGCCACGGCTGCCCTCTTTGGACTGAACCGGTTCCTGCTCGCTTGGAGCGCGGCACTACCGTCGTTGTGGGACGGCGTGCACCGCGTCGGCTAGCACGGCGCCCTACGCACCGCGTGACGCGAGCCACTCCGTCCACAGCTTTTCGTTTACACCCACGCTCAGCTTGTTCTGCATACGCACCAGCGGCTGCTTCAGAATGAGCGGCTCATCGGCAAGAATACTGAGCCAGCGCTCCTCGCCGTACAGCGCCTGACGCAAGCCGAGATCGAGGAAACGCTTCGACGCGCGATCGATGACTGCGTCCACGCCGAATTTCTGCGTGAACCGCTTGAGCTCACCGATCGACGCCGGACGTTCAGCCAGGTCGCAGAAGTGCACCTTGACGCGACGTTCCTGAAAGAAGCGCTGCGCTTTACGTGTGTCGGCACTCTTTTTCGTACCGAAAATCTGGATCACGTCCGCCGTTGCCATCGTGTGAATTTCCGGGAGAAGCTGAATAGGGGTGGGAACGGCCACGATCGCTTCCGCGTCATCACATAGTTGCTTCCGCGGCCTCGCGCTTCGCATCGTCAAACGCCCCTTCGCTGCGCGATACCACCAGCGTGGCGACGCCGTTCCCGATCAGGTTCGTGATCGCCCGCGCTTCGGACATGAAACGGTCTACGCCAAGCAGCAGGGCGACCCCCTCCACCGGCACGGTGCGCGTGGCCGCTAACGTACTCGCCAGCACGATGAACCCCGATCCGGTCACGCCGGCGGCGCCTTTGCTGGTGAGCATGAGAATGCCGAGTAGCGTGAGCTGCTGCGTAATGCTGAGATCCACCTTGTACACCTGCGCGATGAAGATCGTCGCCATCGACAGATAGATACTCGTGCCGTCGAGATTGAACGAGTATCCGGTGGGAATCACCAGCCCGACCACGGGCTTCGCGCAGCCGTACTGTTCGAGTTTGATCAACATGCGCGGGAGCGCCGCTTCCGAGCTCGATGTACCGAGCACCAAGAGGATCTCCTCCTTGATGAAGCGCAGGAACTTCCAGATACGGAAGCCGTACGCGCGACAGATCAAACCGAGCACGACGAAGACGAACACGGCCATCGTGAGATAGACGTCGAGCATCAGCCGCGCGAGCGGCACGAGCGTCCTGAGTCCGAACGCACCAACCGTGTACGCCATCGCGCCGAACGCGCCGATCGGTGCGAGCACCATCACCATCGACACGATCTTGAAGAACACCGCCTGAAAGCGCACGAGCAAATCGGCGATGTCGCGGCCGGCGTCGCCCACCGCGGTGAGGGCGACGCCAAAGAGCACGGAGAAGAACACGACCGGCAGCAACTCACCGCTCGCGAACGCGGCGACGATGTTGCTAGGCACGATGTGCAGCATGAATTCAAGTGTGCTCTGCTGCGCGCCAGCCGTCGTGTACTTGCTCACGTCGCCGAGCTGCATGGTCGAGATATCCAGTCCCGCGCCGGGCTTCGTCACGTTCACGATGATCAGACCGATCGCCAACGCGAGCGTGGACACCAACTCGAAATACAGCAGCGCCTTCCCACCCACGCGTCCGAGCTTGCGCAGGTCCGCCATGCTCGCGATACCGTGAACGATCGTGAGGAAAATGATCGGCGTGATCACCATTTTCACGAGATTGATGAACGTATCGCCGAGGGGCTTGAGCGACTTGGCAGTATCCGGGGCGACGACGCCCAGCAAAATGCCGAGGGAGACCGCGACGAGCACCTGAAAAGTCAGGTTCCTGAGGAGGCGCGAGATCACGTGGAGGGGGTACAGGGGAAGGAACCATGCCGAACTCCCTACATATTGTCTCCATGTCCGCTACACCGCGCCCCTATCGGCCAGCTTGGTGGCTCCCAGATCCGCACAGCGCCACGCTGTGGGGACGGATCGGCCGGCGCGAGCCCTCGCTCGCGGTGCGGGTGGAACGCCGCGACACGCCCGATGGCGACTTTGTGGAAATCGCCCGGTTGGAGAGCGCCGAGGGCGCAGCGGCTCCGCGACTCCTGCTATTTCATGGGCTCGAGGGGGGCATGCACTCTCACTATGCCCGCGCGATGTTCCGCGAAGCCAGTCAGCGGAGATGGGCGGCCGATCTGCTCCTCTTCCGGACCTGCGGCACCGAGCCCAATCGGTTGCCCCGTAGCTATCACTCCGGCGAGACGACCGACCCGCTCTGGATTGTCGAGCAGATCTCCCGCGAATTTCCTGACGCGCCCCTCGGCCTGATGGGCGTGTCGCTGGGCGGCAATGTGCTGTGCAAGCTGCTCGGCGAATACGGCGACGTTCTGCCCGAACAAGTGGTCGCCGCCGTCGGCATGTCGGTCCCCTTCGATCTTGCCCGCGCCTCCCGGCATATCGGTCGGGGATTCGGCACCGTTTACGAAAAGTTCTTTCTCAAGTCGCTGATCCCGAAGGCGCTGACCAAGATCGACCGGCACCCCGAGCTGGCGTCGCTGCGTCGTGTCACGAGCGCCCGTACGCTCTGGGAGTTCGACGACGCCTTTACCGCGCCGCTGCACGGCTTTCGCGATGCCGCCGACTACTACGCCCGCGCCAGCTCACTGCCGTATCTGCCACGAATTCAGATTCCGACGCTGCTGTTGAACGCGGTCGACGACCCGTTTCTTCCGTCCGACGTGCTGGATGCGGTCCGACACGCCGTCCGCGAGAACGAGATGGTCGAGGTCGAATTTCCGGCGCGCGGCGGGCATGTGGGCTTCACTGCAGGTCGCCGCCCGTGGAATCCGTGGTACTACGGCGAGTGGCGGGCCGCCGAATTTCTCGCCGCCCGGATGCAGCGGTTCATTCGCGCCCCTCGCGAAGGGCCGTGAAGTCGACGGAGCGACCTCGTGCCATGGAACCGGAGCGTCGCGCGAGGCGCTCGCTTCACGGGAGCACCGACGACCGGTGCAAGCGATCGACGGCGACGCTGAGGTCATCTGATGCCAGGACGCTGGAGCTGGACCGACGCGGCGATTTTCATTGTATTCTTCGTAACGATCCGATTCGCGTTTATCTGGCTCGCGACGAAGGCGTTCGTGATGATGATCCCCGACGGCGACGCCTGCCCGATATGCGACAGCGAGACGCTGGCCGTCGAACGTGTGGGCTGGTGGCGCGTGCTGGGCGAGCGCTTCCGCCGCAGCTGGTGCATCGGATGCGGGTGGGAGGGGGTGCTCCGGCGCAGCGACGGGTGGCTCTCAGCCGAGCGCCACCGGCGCCTGCTCAATCAGACCGAGCCGTCCATGGCGAAGAGCCGCAGCCACTCGGGCCAGTTGCCGCTCAATTCGAAGAAGTCGTCGTAGTACACGAGCCCCGCCGCTTCGAGGCGATCGATCAGCTCACCGAGCGTGTCCTCGCCAACCAGCGGTCCGATGGCAATAAGCGATCCTTCAATCCGGAATTCATCGGGTGTCAGCCCCAGCGCTTCATCGACCTGGGCACGGGTCATCTCGACGCGTTCGAACGCCGACTTCAGGATGAGCAGGGTCGGCGCAGTGTTCGGGAGGATCAGCGGCATCGGCGTTCGTGGTCGGCAGGGAGAAGGATGCGACGTGAGAGGGATATAGCAGCGGGACCCGCCGCGAGGGAACTGGGATGTTTGTTGCTGATCCGCGTCGTGTCCGCGTCAATCCGCGGTCAGGCTGTTGAGTCGACATTTCGTCCGAGACGGTCCCACCCAGAACCCCGAAGCGCCTAGTTTAGAGCGTCATGACTGCGCCCTCGCCCTCCAGTTCCGATCGAGTCCACGCATTCGCCGCCGCGATGGAGGCAATGTTCGATGTCGTCGTCATCGGCGGGGGACACGCCGGCACCGAGGCGGCGGTCGCGGCGGCGCGATCAGGCGCCACGGTGGCGTTGATCACGGGTGCGCTCGAGCAGATCGGACAACTCTCGTGTAATCCGGCGATCGGCGGCATTGCCAAGGGCACGGTGGTGCGCGAGGTCGATGCGCTGGGCGGCATCATGGCACGGGCCACCGATCTGGCCTCGGTGCAGTTCCGGATGCTGAACCGCGGTAAAGGACCCGCTGTGTGGGCACCCCGCGCGCAATGTGATCGCGGACTGTATCGGCGCGCCGTACGTCAGCTGCTCGAGGCACAGCCCAACCTGATGACGATTCAGGGCATGGTGGCGCGGCTCCTGTTCGATGCGAGTGGTACCCGCATCTCCGGCGTGGAGACCATTGAAGGCCGTCGCTTCGGCACGCGCGCAGTGGTGCTCACCACCGGCACATTCGGACGCGGCAAAATGCACATCGGCACCGGCACGCAAATCAGCGGCGGTCGCGCCGGCGAAGCGTCGTCCGTGTTGCTCGGCGAACAGCTCGACGCCCTCGGCCTCACCACGGAGCGCTTCAAGACCGGCACGCCGCCGCGCATCGATGGACGGAGTGTGCGCACCGCCGATCTCGAATTGCAACACAGCGAGATCGAACAGTTCGATTATTCGTGGTCGCATTTCTGGACCACACCGCGCAGGCAGCTGGTAGACGGTGTTCGGCACGCTCGGCATCCGGCGCAGATGCCCTGCTGGCTCACGATGCTCGACGAATCTGGCACGTCAATCATTGCCGAGCATCTCGCCGAATCGGCGATGTACGGCGGGGCGATCGCCGCACGCGGTCCGCGCTACTGCCCGAGTGTCGAAGACAAGGTCGTGAAGTTTCCCGACAAGGCACAGCATCAGCTCTTTCTCGAGCCGGAAGGTCACGACACGAGTGAGTTGTACGTAAACGGCCTTTCCACCTCGTTGCCGGCGCCGGTGCAGCTCTCGGTGCTGCGAAGTGTGCGTGGTCTTGAAGACGTTCGCATGACGCGCGCCGGCTACGCGATCGAGTACGACTACTATCCGCCCACGCAGCTCGCGTCGACCCTCGCCTCGCGCGCCGTGCACGGTCTCTACTTCGCCGGACAGGTGAACGGTACCACTGGCTACGAGGAAGCAGCTGGTCAGGGAGTGATCGCCGGACTGAATGCAGCGCGCTGGGTTCAGGAACGCGAGCCGGTGATTCTCGGTCGCGAGACGAGTTACATCGGCGTGCTGATCGATGACCTGGTGACGCGCGGCGTCGACGAGCCGTACCGCCTGTTCACCTCGCGTAGCGAATTCCGACTTACGGTTCGTCAGGACAACGCGCTAGCGCGGTTAGGCGAGATTGCCGACGGTTTTGGTTTATTGGCGCCGGGCGAATTGGCAGAGATGTCGGTGCGACTTGGCGCCGTGCGTGCGGCGTATACGCTGGCCGAACGCACGAGCATGACGCCCACGGTGGCGGACCCGTTGTTGCTGGCGGTGGGGTCGGCGCCACTGATGCACGCGGTGCGCGCGATCGAGCTCACGCGCCGTCAGGACGTGTCGCTGCAAGCCCTCTTCGCCGCGGCCGGCGTGGGTGACATGCTCCCGGTGGACGCCGTGGTCGGCGCCGAATTGGAGATCAAGTACGAGCGCTACTTCGAGAAAGAGCGCAATCGCGCGAACCGGCTCAAGGCGCAGGGGTCGGTATCGCTGCACGAGTCATTGGACTATGCGGCGATGCTGACGCTCTCGATCGAAGCGCGCCAGAAGCTCACGCGTATCCGCCCGGCCACGCTGGCCCAGGCGGGTCAGATCCCGGGCATCAGCCCGGCAGATCTGCAGAACTTGCTGATGGAACTCCGTCGCAAACCGGCAGGCGACTAGGCGCGTGAGCGGGGGTTCGTCGCCCCCGTCCGCTGGGGCCAGTCCTCCCTCGCTCATTTTGGTCGTTGCAGTGCTTCGCGCCCTTCACGTCAATCAGCTCGCTGTCCGAGGGCGCCGCGCGAGCCGAAAGCCCCGCGGTGCACGCGAAGAAGTGCCGCTCGCCTGTGCAAGATTCTCGCAGCCGTTCGTCTCCGACGAGTAGGAGCCGGACCCCGCGTCTCAAGCCGTATCGTATCTCACGTGGCGGCAGTGAGTTACGATGACACTTGCAAGGTAGTGAGCGGTGAAAGTCGCAATTGTCGTTATGATGGTTTAATACTTCTTTGATAATGGCGTGAAATTTGCTCACGACTCATGCAACTGAAAGTACGGTTCGCCATCGAACGTTCCGGCAACACGATCAAAGAGTCCGCTTCGGGGTAATTGAGGTTATCGCAGATGCCTTTTTATAGATGAGGAGATGTACCATGACGAATCGTTTGTCCATCGAGGCCGTTCGCCCTCTAACTGCCGCAGCGCTCGTGTTTGGCGCGCTCGTCGCACCAGCGCTCGCTACGCGCGCCGCTGCGCAGATGTCGATGCCGCAGCCGCCGCCGCAAATCGTGGTCACCGGACGCGGTGAAGTGCTGGTCGCCCCTGATCGCGCGCAAGTGCAGGTCGGAATGGAAACCCAAGCAAAAACCGCCGCCATCGCCTCCCAGGAAAACAACAGAAAACAAACAGCGATCCTGGCCTCCATTCGCGCTCTCGGCGTTCCCGCCGCGCAAATTCAGACGCTCAATTACAGCGTGATGCCCATCCAGCGATACGATGAGAAGAGCCAGCGCGTCGTGATCGACGGCTACCGGGTCAGCAACATCGTGCAGGTTGAGACCGATAAGATCGAGCAAGCCGGTCCGATTATCGATGCCGCCCTTACCAACGGTGGCAATCGCGTAGCCGGGCTCGACTTTCTCGTGAAAGACCGGGCGAAGGCGCAGGAGACCGCGCTCACCAAGGCCGTCGAGAGCGCCCGCCGTCAGGCGGAGGTCGCGGCCAAGGCCGCAGGCGGACAAGTGGCTGAACTGCTTGAACTCAACATCAACGAGTACGAGCGACCGCAGCCGCGGGCCGTCATGGCTATGGCGAAGATGGAGACGGCTGACGCGTCGGCTCCCACGCCGGTCAGTGAGGGCATGACCACCATCGCCGTTAGCGTGACCACGCGCTGGCGGTTCACGAAGTAGCGAGTCCACTCGCGTCTTTGCAGCCGGACGAAGAAGAGGGGGAGACCTGACTGTCAGGACTCCCCCTCTTCTTTATCACGTTCATGGTGATGCGAGGTCGATCTTCGAAACCGTTCCACGTGAAACGGCGTGATCTCGCGCCTCGTAGCGTCCGGTCGTGGCTCAGCTCTGTGCTGATCCCATTTTTTCGCACAGTTTCTGTGTGAAATGAGACTTCTGAGTTTCACGTGAAACGCTCCAGCGAAATACGCCAGGCGCGAAACTCCAAAAGCGTGAGAAATCCTGCCCAAAACGCCCGGATTGGTCTGCTCTCACGATAGTCTCAGACTCGTGCGGCGCCTATACTACCGCTCCCATCGCCCCCCCTCGCAGACGACTCTTGGCACGCATCCTCGCTATAGCCAATCAGAAAGGTGGAGTCGGTAAGACCACCACCGCGGTCAACCTTGCCGCCTCCCTCGCCGTCGCTGAACAGCGCACGCTGCTCATCGATGCGGATCCGCAGGGAAATGCCACGAGTGGTTGCGGAATCTCCCGCGACGACTTCACCATGGACTGCTACGACGTCCTGATGGGCGGTGCCTCCGTCGACCAGGCCCTCATCCGCAACGTCCAGTTCAGGCACCTCGACGTCCTCCCCACCACGCCAGAACTCTCCGGCGCGGAAGTCGAACTGGTCGATGCCGAAAACCGCGGCTCCCGTATGCGAGACGCGCTCGCACCCATTCGCGATCGCTACGACTTCGTCTTGATCGATTGCCCTCCGTCTCTCGGGCTAATCACGCTGAACATGCTGGTGGCCGCCGACGCCATCCTCATTCCCCTCCAGTGCGAGTACTACGCGCTCGAGGGACTCTCGCAGTTGCTTGGTACCGTGCAGCGTGTACAAGACTCGCTCAACCCGGCGCTCGAAGTCGATAGCGTCCTGCTTACCATGTACGACGCCCGGCTCAATCTCTCAAGACAAGTCGCCGCCGACGCTCGCGGACACTTCGGCGACAAGGTCTTCACCACCGTCATCCCCCGTAACATCCGCTTGGCCGAAGCCCCCAGCTTCGGAAAGCCCATCATCGTGTATGACGTGTCCTCCGTTGGCGCCCAAGCCTACATGGCCGTCGCCCGAGAGCTCATCGATCGCACGACCGCCGCGTCGAAGTCGGGCGATGGCACGTAACATTACTTGCAGCAAGAACTTACGTAGCATTTTATGACGCCTGAACCCCCTCGCCGCCTCGGACGCGGACTCGACGCTCTCCTCGCGCGTCGTGACCTCTCGAACGACTCGCCGAAAGCCGCCGCTGCCGGGACCAGCCCGTCCGCCTCAACACGTGCGGACGCTCCTACTGAGATCGCCCGCGAAGAATCGCCGCTGCGCTCCCTCAAGCTCTCGCAAATCCGTGCCAATCCCTATCAGCCACGGCAGGAATTCCGGCCCGAGGAACTGGCGGATCTTGAAGCAAGTTTACGCGTGAACGGATTACTCCAACCGATCACCGTGCGTCCGGCCCCCAACGGCACCGGCTACGAATTGATCGCCGGCGAACGACGCTTCCGCGCTGCCACCCGACTTGGCTGGACGGAGATTCCCGCACTTGTGAAGCCGGTCGACGACAAAACGCTGCTCGTCCTGGCGATGATCGAAAACCTCCAGCGCGCCGACCTCGACCCGATCGAAGAGGCCGACGGCTACCAACGGCTCGCTGACGAATTTCAGCTCAGTAACCAAGAAGTCGCCGACGTCATCGGAAAAGATCGCTCCACTGTCGCCAACGCGCTCCGACTCCGTCAGCTCCCCGCCTCCGTGCGCCGGATGCTCCAAGAGAAGCAGCTCACCGCCGGACACGCTCGCGCCCTCCTCCCCCTCGCTACCGAACGGGGCATCGTCGACATGGCCCGCGATATCGTCGAAGGCGGGCTTTCTGTGCGCGAAGTCGAACGACGCGTTCAAGCCGGACGGCCCAAGCCGCCAGCCGCCGGGAAGAAACAGGCCGACGCCAACGCCGCTGTCCCCGCCGGCGCCTCGGCCGCCACCTTGCGACAGATCGAAGAACGCCTCAGACGGAAACTCCAGACAGGCGTGTCTATTCAGCTGTCAGCCAAAGACAAAGGCGAAGTCCGTATCGCGTTCTTCTCCAACGACGATCTCGAGCGACTCCTCGACCTCTTCGGCGTTTCTCTAGATTCGTAGTAAAGAAGCATTTTTAGCATCACTACAGCGCCACTATAGGATTATCAAGGCGCCCAAACATCCGAAAGGATTCTAACATGCTCATAGATCGCTTCGCTCGCGTCGCCGTCGGTGCTTTGATGATCCTGCTCGTCGCCTGCGGTGGAGAAAAGGCCGGTCGCAACGCGGATTCCGCGGGCGCCAGAAAAATGCGGGTGGCGCTGCTGACCCCAGGACCGATCTCGGACAAGTCATGGAACGGGATCGCCCATGAAGGGCTGCTCGCCATTCGCGATTCTTTGGGTGCGGAGACCTCGCATATCCAGACCAAAACGCCGGCCGAGTTCGACGAAAACTTCCGGCAGTATGGCGCGCAGGGTTACGACCTTGTGATCGGCAACGGCTTTGAGTATCAGGAGGCCGCTACCCGGGTTGCGCCCAACTATCCCAAAACCAATTACGCCATCACCTCGGGCCGAGTGACGGCGCCGAACGTGGCCGGCCTCGCCTTCGCGTTCGAAGAAGCGTCGTATCAGGCGGGCATGATCGCCGGCGCGATGACCAAGACGAATAAGATCGGACTCATCGGTGGAACTGAGCTGCCGCCGGTGAAGACGAGCTTTCTGGCCTTCGAGCGCGGCGCCAAGTCGGTCAATCCCAGCGTCAGCATCATCACTGCGTACATCGGGAACTGGGAGGACGTGAGCGCCGGCAAGGAACAGGCGCTCGCCCAGATCGCCCAGGGTGTCGATATCATTCTGCAGAACGCCGATGCCGCTGGGCTTGGCGTGTTTCAGGCCGCTCGAGAGAAAAGGATTCTCGCTTTCGGCACCAACGCCGATCAGAACAGCGTCGCTCCCGACGTGATTATTGCCAGCGTCGTTATCGATTTGCCGAAGGCGTTTCTGATGGTCGCGCGCGAAGTGCAGGCGGGCACCTTCAAGGGACGCGTGATCAATCTTGGCGTAAAGGACGACGTGGTGCGTCTGGTCGTGAATCCAACCATGCGGGATCGCGTACCCGCGACGGCGATCGCCGCCAGCGATTCTGTCGGCGCGATGCTCAGAGCCGGGACATTCACCGGACTCGCCGATCTGCTGCAGGGAACGGACGACGCGAAGCCACTGCCGACAGTACGGCCGAAGCCGAAGCCGCTGCCGAAGCCGCTGCCGCTGCCGCTGCCGGTGGCGAAGTAAGTCGTGTCGACACCATCGACAGATCGCATTCTCGCCTCGGCCAGCGGGAACGGCGGCAGCGAGCCGTCGGTGCCGCTGCGGGACATCGTGTCGGCGCTTGACGCCGAACTGCGCACCAAGGAGATCCCCGATTATCCGGGCGCGGTGAACGGCCTGCAGGTGGCGAACTCCGGCGCGGTACATCGGGTGGCGGTGGCCGTCGATGCCTCGCGGGCGGCGATCACCGAAGCGGTGATCTCCGGCGCCGACCTGCTGATCGTGCATCATGGTCTGTTCTGGAGTGGAGTGCAGCCGCTGGTCGGGGTGCAATACGAGAAGTATCGCTCGATGCTCGCCAGCGGTCTGGCCGTGTATTCGTCGCATCTGCCATTGGATCTGCACGTCCAGCATGGCAACAACGCGCGGTTGGCGCAGGCGCTCGGGCTCACACCGGATGGTGGCTTCGCGCGTTTCAAGTCGGTCGACATCGGGCTGACAGGAACCGCCGACGACGCCACCGACGAACTGGTGAATCGCGTTGAAGCCTTTTCGGCCCGCTATGGCGGTAGCGTCCGCACCTCAATTCCGGCGCGGGGCCGACGCACGCGTCGATGGGCGATCTGCACCGGTGGCGGTGCGTCGTCGGAGTCGCTACGTGAAGCGCGGGATCGCGGCGTCGACACGTTGATCGTGGGTGAGGGGCCGCACCACACGACCGTCGATGCGATGGAGCACGACCTCTGCGTAGTGTACGCCGGGCACTACGCCACAGAGACGCTTGGCGTGCAAGCGCTCGGTGCCTTTCTCCAAGCGCGCTTCGGGCTCCCCTGGACATTCCTGCATCTCCCAACGGGATCGTGACAACGGCGCCGACGGGAGCAGTGCTGCTCTCGCTCGACGGGATCACGCACGCGTTTGGTCGCGTGCGCGCGCTGGAAAGCGCGTCGCTGCAGGTCCGTACCGGCAGCGTGCATGCACTGCTGGGCGAGAATGGTGCGGGCAAGACGACCCTGATGCGCGTGGTGTTCGGATTACTGCGCGCACAGCAAGGCGTGATGCGGTGGCACGGCGCGGCGATCACCGTGCGATCACCGTCGGAAGCACTCGCCCTCGGCATCGGGATGGTGCACCAGCATTTCACGCTGGTGCCCACGATGACCGTGGCGGAGAACATCGCACTCGGCGGACGTGGTGCGTTCGATCCGCAGCGCGCAGCCGATCGCGTGCGCGACGTCGCCGGTAACGCGGGACTGGTGCTCGATCCTCACGCTCGTGTGCAGGAGCTGCCCGTGGGCGCGCAGCAGCGATGCGAAATCGTGAAGGCACTCGCGCGCGACGTGACGTTACTCATTCTCGATGAACCCACGGCGGTGCTGGCCCCCGCCGAAGCGGTCGAGATACTGCGCTGGATGCGCGGATACGCCGACGCCGGCAACGCGGTCGTGCTGATTACGCACAAGCTACGCGACGCGCTCGCGGTCGCTGATGACATCACCGTGCTACACCGTGGACGAACCGTGCTCACCACCGCGGCACGCGACACGGATCAGGCGAGCGTGGCCGCGGCCATGCTTGGCGGTGCCCGTGCGCCCTCCGCGAACGACGTGGTGAACGACGTGGTGAACGACGTGGTGAACGATCCATCCGGTGCGGCATCGGGGCCGCCAGTGCTCGCGCTCCACGCTGTCACGGTGCGCGATGCCAGCGGTGTGGATCGCGTGCGGTCGGCCACGCTGCAGGTGCGCGCGGGTGAGATCGTCGGCATCGGCGCCGTGGAAGGGGCGGGACAGCATGAACTGCTGCGCGTGCTGTCGGGACGTCTGACGCCGACATCCGGCACCTGCACCATTCCCGGGAGTGTCGGGTTCGTTCCCGAGGATCGGCATCGCGATGCACTGTTACTTGACGCGCCGCTGTTCGAAAACACGGCGCTCCAAGGAGCTGGTGCGCGCCGTGGTGTAGTTGACTGGAACGGCTTCCGCGCTCGCACGTCGGCCTTGCTACAGCGATTCGATGTGCGCGCCTCGGGCACCGACGTGCACGCGAGAACACTCTCCGGCGGCAACCAGCAAAAGCTCGTGCTGGGCCGTGAACTCGAGGCCGCACGCGCGGCGCTGGTGGTCGAGAATCCGTCGCGCGGACTCGACTTCGTGGCCACCGACGCGGTGCATCAAGCGCTCCGCGCGGCACGCGATGCTGGGATGGCGGTGGTAGTTTACAGCAGTGACCTCGATGAAGTGATGCTGTTGGCCGATCGTGTCTTCGCGATGCACGACGGCACCCTCGTGGAGAGTGTGAAGCACCGCGACGTACTTGGACGCGCCATGCTGAACGGTGACGGCGGTGCGGCGTTGGAAGCCGACGCATGATGACACGGCGCGCCTTCGCCGCCACGACGGTACGAGTCCTCGCGTTGCTCGCCATAGCGATCGCCATGCTGGCCGTCCTGTTGATCGCCACCGGACACGACGTCGTTCCCGCCTTATCGGCGATGGTACGCGGGGCGTTGGGGTCGTACTACGCGATCACCTCGGCCACGATTGTTCGCATGGTCCCATTGGCGCTGGCGGGACTCGCCGTGTCAGTAGCGTTCCGCGCGGGCATTCTCAACATCGGCGCCGAAGGACAGCTGCTGGTCGGTGCAGCGGCGGCCACGGCAATCAGTGGTACACTCGTGGGCGGGCCGTGGTTTATCGGTATTCCCGTGATGTTGGTGGCCGGCGCGATGGCGGGTGGTGCGTGGGCCGCGATCGCGGGAGCGTTACGATTGCGATTCGGCGTGCTGGAGGTAATCAGCACGATCATGCTGAATTTTCTCGCGCAGTATCTCACGGGATGGCTGGTTCGCGGTCCGCTGCAGGAACCGACTCGGGTGAATCCGCAGTCGGCGACACTCGTGCCCGAGCTCCAGATGCCGGTGTTACTCGACGGCACACGTCTGCACGCTGGTGTGCTGTTGGTGGTGATGGTCGCGATCGCGGTCTGGTGGTGGCTGCGCAGCACGGCGAGTGGATTCCGCTTGCGAGCGGTGGGGGCGACGCCAACGGCCGCGGCAAGTGCTGGTGGTATCGATGTGCCGCGCACGATGTTCGGCGCATTTCTCGTGAGTGGCGTGCTCGCGGGGTTGGCGGGATCGGTGGAGTACACGGGCATCACGTACGCGCTGTACGAGAACTTTTCACCGGGCTACGGATACACGGCGATCGCGGTTGCGTTGTTGGCACGACTGCATCCGCTGGGCGTGCTAGCCACGGCGCTGCTGTTCGGCGCGCTCGAAGCCGGCGCCAACGCGATGCAGCGCGATGCCGGCGTACCAAGTGTGGTCGTCTCAGTCGTGGAGGCGCTGCTGATTCTGCTGGTCTTGGCCGCCGACCGCTGGCGTCCATCACGCGCGGACGAGACGGGGACATGATACAGGACATGACCGTCGGTGTGGGCGCCCTGGCCGTTGGTGCGGGCCTACTGGAGGCCACGGTGCGCACCGCCACGCCGCTGGCATATGCGGCACTGGGCGAGAGTGTGAGCGAGCGGGCCGGCGTAATCAACATCGGGCTCGAGGGCTCGATCATTGCGGGGGCACTCAGTGCAACGATTGCCGCCGGGGCGATTGGCGTGGGTGGTGGATTCGCCGCCGGGGCCGGGGCGGGGCTCTTGGTGTCGGCGCTGTTTGCGCTCTTTGCGGTGGGGCTGCGCGCCGACCAGATCATCACCGGCACGGCGATCACCCTCTTTGCGCTTGGCCTCACGGGTACGGTCTATCGAACGGTGTACGGCTCCGGCGGCGTAGCGCTCACCACGCCCACCGCGGCCACCCATGCGCTGCCGTTCCTCTCGTCGCTGCCCGTGATCGGTCACGCCTTCTTTGCCCAGCCACTTGCGACGTACGCGCTGTACCTGATCGCGCCCGTGCTGGCGTGGTGGATGCAGCGAACCCATGCAGGGCTGGCGCTGCGGGCGGTTGGTGAATATCCCGAAGCAGCCATCGCGGCGGGTATTTCTCCACGGCGGACTCAGCTGATGGCCGTACTCTTTGCCGGTGCCATGGCCGGTCTGGCCGGTGCCACGTTGGTGCTGGCGCAGGCGGGGACCTTCGTGGAAGGGATGTCAGCCGGACGCGGCTTTATCGCTATTGCCATCGTGGTGTTGGGACGGTGGCGCCCGCTTGGGGTGGCGGCGGCCGCCCTGTTGTTCGGTGCGGCGACGTCACTCCAGACGCTCTTTCAATCGATGGGCTGGACAGGAATTCCGTACCAGCTGTTCCTCGCGGTGCCCTACCTGCTCACCCTCATGGTGCTGGCGGTCACCGGAACACGCGCGACTCGGCGCGTGGTATGAAGTGTGCCATTCCCTAGCGGTACACATTCGACAAGGGGACACGCATGACGACCCAACGAACCGGCCGCGTGAATACGCGCCTGCTGTTGCTTGCGATTATGGCCAGCTCGACCGTGAGCGGTTGCGCTAGCCTGAATAAGAAGGAAACGGGTGCCGTGATCGGTGCAACGGCCGGTGGCGTGGCGGGCGGGGTGATCGGCCGCAACAACGGCTCCACGGCCAAGGGCGCAATTCTTGGCGCGGCGGTAGGCGGTGCGATCGGCGCGGTGATCGGCCACCAGATGGACCAGCAGGCCAAGAAGATCGAGCAACAGGTTGCCGGCGCCAGCGTGGAACGTGTGGGTGAAGGCATTCAGGTCACGTTCGCAAGCGGTCTCCTGTTCGACTTCGACAGCGACAAGATCCGCAGTGAAGCGGCCAGTAATCTGCGGAGCCTCGCCCAGAGCCTCACGGAGTATCCGAAGTCTGATCTGCTGATCGTGGGTCACACCGACTCGGTCGGCGAAGACCGCTACAATCAGTCGCTCTCCGAACGTCGCGCCCGCGCGACCGCCGACTACCTCGTATCACAGGGAATCGCGCGCGATCGCCTTCGTACGTCGGGTCGCGGCGAGATGGAGCCCATCGCCAACGCCGTCGACGAAAAGAATCGACGCGTGGAAGTCGCGATCTACGCCAGCGACGCGTACAAGGCCGAGCTCAAGAAAGGGTCGAACTAAACAGTCAGCACGACGGCAACATCAGCAAAAGGCACTAGCTGGAACAGGGCAAGGACGGATCGTCGGACACGCACCGGATAACAGAAGCCGCGCAGCTTCGCTTATCCGGTGCGTGTCCGTTCATCCGTGAACTCCGTGTTCCGGCTGTTGTCGTTGCGGTACTAAAACCGATAGATCGCCGCGATCCCGGTGATCGACGGCATGCGGTCACGCGGCACCATCACGACGTCACCACCCATACGCAGCACGATCTCGGCGAGATCGTCGAGAATGTCGTCCACATGCGGATCATCCAGCTCACCGTGAGATACCTGCGCGGTGGTACGGTCCACGCGACCTGGCACCACGCGATCTTCGTCGACCAGTAGCGCGCGCACCCGTCCACCAAGGGCGGCCATGGCGACGTCGGAGAGCGATTCCGATGCGAGCCCACGCGGAAGAGCGGCGCCGTATTCATCCATGTAGCCCTGGAGCCGTGCTGTGTAGCGCGGCTCCACAATCTCCCACGCTTTCTGACGCAGTTCCTCGGGTGAGAACGCGTCTGGATTGCCGGCGATCGCATCGGGCAGCAGCAACGCATTGTGGCTCACACCGCGAAAGACCGCGTGATGTTCAGGCAGCGCGGCCAGTACCATTGGCATCCCCGAGTGCTTCGCATGATGCTCGACAATTGCCCGGTCCACCACACGGAAGAATCGCTCGGTATCCTTGTCGATTTCATCTTTGCGCGAACCAGAGCCTGCGTGCATGGCGATGTGTGCACCCCCATGGCCCAGCTGACCGACAGAGTTCAAGGCCGTGTGCGCATCGGTCACTTCGTCACCCAACGCGTCGGTCAGCGTGCGCGGAACGCTCGCGTGCAACACGATCTCATCGACCGCGTCGCGGTTCCCCTGAAAGAGTCGCACATGATCACGCGTGATTGCGAGCAGCTGAAATCGATCGGCCGACTGCATGACACGCAGCAGTGGTTTGATGTGAAACGAGTCGGCAACGACAGCACGCTCCGGTACCGCGCGCTGGAGCTTGTAGACCTTGTAAAAGTCGGCGTGCAAAAACACGGCGAGCCCATCGAGTGCATGCGACCAGAACCGATCGCTTTCCGCCAGCTCGTGCAACGGTGCGGTGAATGCTGTCAGCTGGTCGGGGCTCATTTCATTGGCCAACGAGGATTCGGCGTGCCGCAGCAGATTACGGAAACGTACGACATCCTGCTGCGACTCGGGAAAGCGTCGGCCCGTGGGAAGGTAGATGGACACGCACGGACCGGTCCGATCCAGAAGCAGCTCCGGGAAGTGCTCAACGGTTGGCGTCGTCATCGTCATAGTGGCATCCCGTGGTCGACGGCAGGACGTTCGTAGGGATCGATGCCTTTGGGCGGACGCAGCTTCGCCAGTCGCTTGTCGAGCACGCGCACGAGCTTGTCGCGAGCTCCGTGGAACGCCGCTGAGAGCGTGGCCGCCGCGTTGGTCACGGCCATCGGGTCCTGTCCGGACACGCGCGCCTCGAGGGTGCACTCCTTGTCGGACGAACCGGACTTCCCGGCGTTCGTATCACGGAAGTGGACTTCGATCCGGGTGATCTGGCTCGAAAAGCGGGCCAACGTGCGCAGGAGGTCCGTTTCGACCTCACGCATCGCCTCGTCCCGGCCATCCACATGATTGTCCGTGTTCAGCTGAATGAGCATGTCCTCTCGCTGTCAGGGGGAAACCATTGAGGAGTGCACGCCGCGTGCCGAACCAGCGGCTCGGCCACGTCGGGCGTACACTGACTAGCAAAGGTTTGCGTTATACCCCGAAGTCCCCCAGGAAGCTCCAGCATATGCCCACTTTCCATACGGCTGCGCTGTGCCGCCATTGGCCGGTGCATCGCGCCGACGCTGCTCCGTGCACAGCGCCGCAATCTGGTCACTGATGAGGCCGCTGTCATGGCTCGTGCGAAAACCGTGCATGTAGTCGTGCTCTCCATCGACAGCCGCGTGGACATCGCGCCGAGGAATTGCACCACGACCGCACCGACCTCGACGTGGAAGCCTGAGGCTCAAGAATCACGGTGTATCGCCCCGGCTCGCGCACGATGAACTTCGGCGACAGGCGTGCGTTCTGTACTGCGGTCTCCGCAACACGATGCGTATCGATCGGCGCCCAATCGGCGTGATCGGCGGCGGCCCACCCCGATCCGGTTCCGTCGATCGGGCGCGCCGTGAGTGTGTCGTTCACGTTCGTACTGCGATGATACGCGAACATGCCGGTGCTGTTGCCGATCGCCAGCGCGCCGGCCGTGATCGCCGACGACGATTCGAAGTACGAACTCACCGGTGCGTATGGCTGCGCCCCCAACTGCGCCATCGCCTCCGGGTCGTCCGGGGCCAGTCTCGCCAGTCGAGCCAGTCGTTCACTCTGCTTCGTCGCACGCTTGATCGCCTCATCCGAGAGATCGTTGGTGGTGACCACCGCGTGCTTGGGACCGAACGCTCGCTGAGTGCCAGGCTGCGCATCGGTGGTCGTACCGGCGGTGGACACTTGGTTGTCGGCGAAGCGGATGTTGCCTTCGCTGTAGGTATTCACCTGCCCGTCGACGGCATCGACCTTCGACATCTTCACCGCCTTCTCGACAATGGCCTGGGCCTGCTCGCGCGTGAGCATCGCGTCGTTTGCACTTCCGCGTTCACGCATCAGGCCTTCCTCCCGGTGTTGATCACCTTGACGTTCTTGAAGCGCGCCGGCGGCGATCCATGGCTCACCGCGTTCACCTGAGGCGGCTGTCCCTTGCCGTCAACGACGCTGTCGCGGAGGACATCGTTCGCCTTGCCGCCGATCATGTCCATCGAGTTCCAGACGTCCGGTGTGCGGATCTGATACGCCACCTCCCTCAGCACGCCTACGATCATACCGCCCATGATCTCGTGGAACGACTGGCCGCCGAATTGCGCGTTGTACCGCTGCTGATCGATCGAGAAACTGCCGTCGCCCTGAATGAGAATGCCGCGATCGGTGGCCGCCACGATATCGTTCATCGACTGCTTCTGCTCACCCGGCAGCCACGACAGATTCGGCATGCGCTGGAACTGCACGTTGTCCCAACCCTGCGCATACGAGCAGCCGTGCGAGCGCACCGGCCGACCGTTCGTGCCGGACCACCAGCGCAGCCACGGCGCTTGTTCTCGCGTGGTCTGATCGTCGTTGAATATCGCGTTCTTCACGATCAGGAATTCATCGGGCTTCACGCCGTCATCGTCCCACCCAATCGTGGAAAGACCACCCTTCTGCGTGCGGTCGCCCTGCCTGTGCATGATGTTCGGACCGTAGTTGATCCTGCCCAACATCATCTCCGGCGGCGCCACGAAACTGGTACCGGCGCAGTTCGCCTGGTAGCCCATCGCGCGATCGCGCTCCGTGGGATGTCCGATGCTCTCGTGAATCGTGAGCCACAGATTCGCCGGGTCGAGCACGAGGTCGTAGCGCCCCACATCCGCCGGCTTCGCGGTGAGCTTGGCCGCTGCTTCCACGCCCCACTTCGGTGCGTTGCCCACCAGATCAGACGCCAACACATACCCCCAGCCACGAGCCATGGGCTGCATCATGTTGGAACGATTCTGGAAGTCTGAGAAGTCGGCCGCTACCGCCGTAATCTGCATCGTGAGCCACGAACGCACCGTGTCCTGCTGCGTGCACGAGCCATCGGTGTTCGCGTAGTTGCGCTCGTTCTTGACGAAGCAGAAGCCGCTGAACACGTACTTCACATTCTTCAGTCTTCATCGCGGCGGCGTTGGCCTTGAGCAGTAGGTCGGGCTTCTGCTCCACCGAACTATCGTACGGGTCCTGCACATACGCACCCTTCCACGTCCCATCCAACGCCGCGCCATCGTTGGTAGGCACCCGCGTGTCGGCAAATCCCCAAGTACCATCGACCAGCGCGCGGATCCGGCGCCGGCGAGGCGCCCAGCAATCGGGGGATGGCAGCCAGCGAGCTGCCGGCAAGCAACAACGCGCCCAAGGCGGCGCCTCCCTGCTTCACGAAGTCACGACGAGACGTCATGACGACGAGGTATGGAATCGAGAGTCGGGAGTCGGCGTATGGACGCGCTCCATACCCCGTACTCCCGACTCCATACTCTGCAGTTATCCAAGCAGCAGCTGCAGCTCGTCCCGCCCAACCCCCGCCAACCCGCCCTTGTCTTCGCTGAGGATCGCGTCAGCCAACGCCCGCTTGCTGGCCTGCAGCTCGAGGATCTTTGACTCGATCGTGTCCCGCGCAACCACGCGCGTCGCGATCACTTGACTCGTCTGTCCGATGCGGTGGGCCCGGTCGATTGCCTGCGCCTCCACCGCCGGATTCCACCACGGATCGAGCAGGTACACGTACTCGGCAGCCGTCAGATTGAGCCCGTGTCCGCCGGCCTTGAGGCTGATGAGAAACAACGGCGGTCCATCGGCCGACTGGAACCGGTCCACACGCGCCTGTCGATCACGCGTGCGTCCGTCGAGATACTCGTACGGTACTCCGAGCGCATCGAGGCGCGCCCGCAGCAGCGACAGGAAACTCGTGAACTGCGAGAACACCAGCACCTTGTTGCCCTCGGCGGCGATCTCCTGCAACGCTGGCACGACCGCGTCGAGTTTGGCCGACGGCAGCGAGGCCTTGGTCGGATCGACCAGCGCTGGATGACAAGCTGCCTGACGCAACCGCAGCAGCGCTTCGAGAATGTGCATGCGCGACTTGCCAATACCGTCCCGCTCCACACGATCGAGGAGGCTGGTGGCATACTGACTCCGCAGCTGCTCGTAGAACGCGCGTTGCTTGGGTTCCAGCTCCACTTCAATCGTCTGCTCGATACGCGCCGGCAGTTCCTTCGCGACCATCGACTTGGTACGACGCAACACTACCGGACGCAAGGCACGCGACAACAGCTCCTGCGCCGACACGCCGGTGCCGGCCGGCATGCCCGGGCGCAGCGCCGCCAGCGTGCGAGTCGCCGAACTGAACGTCGTCGCCGCCCCCAACATGCCGGGATTGAGGAACTCGAACAGACTCCAGAGTTCCTCGATACGATTCTCGATCGGCGTACCGCTCAACGCAAGACGATGATCCGCTTGCAGCAACCGACAGGCCTTCGCCGTGGCCGTACCAGCGTTCTTGATCGCCTGCGCTTCATCGAGAATCACGTAGTCGAATCGACGCGAGCCAAGTCGCGCGATATCGCGACGCAACGTGCCGTACGTGGTGATCGCCAGATGCGCATCGACGGTGTCCAGATCCTCGACCGACCGCTCCGCATGACTGAGATCGTGCACTTTGAGCTGCGGCGTGAAGCGCGACGCCTCACGCACCCAGTTGAACACGAGCGAGCGAGGAACCACCAACAGCGACCTACCAGCGCCTGCTTCGCGACGCGCTTCGAGCATGGCGAGCACCTGAATCGTCTTGCCCAAACCCATGTCGTCGGCCAGGCAGCCACCCAAGGCGAAGCGACGCAGAAAGCCGAACCACGACAACCCTTCTTCCTGATAGCCGCGCAGCGTGCCCACGAAGCCACGGGGCACAGGGATCGCATTGATCCCCTGAAACTTCTTCAATTCCGCGCGGCCCGACGCGAGGGTTTCGTCGACGTCGACATCGGGCAACGCCGCCAGCAGCACGTCGAGCAACGCGAGCTGCGACGACCGAAAACGGATTCCGTCGCCTCGACGCACGCCGATCGCCAGCAGGGCCCGCAATTCGTCGAGTGATTCTTCGGGGAGAAACCCCACCACGCCGTTGCCGAACTCGATCAGCTCGTTGCCTTCATCCATCGCCGTGAGCAACTGCGACAGCGTGAGCTCGTGGTCGCCGTAACGCAGCGTGCCGGTGAGATCGAACCAGTCGATCCCGGAACTCACACGCACCTGCAACGGACTCGGGGCCACGAACGTGGCCCCGTCGGACTCGATCAGCCATCCATCGCGAACGAGCGTTGAAATGAGTCGCGGCAACGTGTGCGGCTGTACCACGAGCGACATACGGCTTTCGGCGTACGAATACATCTCCTGCGCGCCAAGCGCCCGCAGCCGTGTCATCGCGTTCCGCTCGGCCGCCGCGCGACGACGATACAACGTGCGCGTCTTCCGATCGAAGCAGGTGGACGCCGTCGACGCGGCGTCCACGAATTCCGAACCGTAGCGGAAGCGTAGCGTGAGCCACGATGGCGACGTGCGCCAAGAGCCCGCCCCACTGGTGACGCGCACCATCGGAACCGGTGCGACGTCGCTCTCGATGTGCATCTCACCGGCCGGCAACGAGAGTCGCGGCATGTTGGGTAGCGCATGGTACTCCGCCAAAAACGCCGACGGATCATCGCCCAATTCGAACTCGCCCGCCGTCCACAACTTCTGGACCAGCGGCCACACCTGATCGCTGTCCAGACGCATCAGCGATTCGCCGAAAAGTACGAGTCCCGACTCATGAATCCAGTTCGCGTCGCTGAGCGGGCGCACGGTGTCGTCGCGCAGCAGCTCGCCTTCCAACTGGTACTGGTCGGGCGTTGGCCGATCGAGACGCATGGCGACCTGCCATGGCGTGCCGTCGTCCCATGAAATCATGCGCGAGTCGAGCGACGGGCGATTACTGCGCAATCGCGCGCGGCCCGTGTCGCAGATCATGCGCAACGTGGTGCGATAGGCACGCGGACGCACGATGAATCCACCCGTTGGCATCGTGGCGATGCCCTGCGCGTCGGAACTGCCCAGCAGCATTTCGGCGATCTGACGATCGACCGGCTCGGGGGCATTGCACCACGCGTCGATGGAGTACTGAAAGTGCTTCGGTACTTCCCACACGCTGTCGCGATCACGGCGCTGCGTTGTGATCTCCACTCGCACGCCACGGTGCTGTGCGCTCTCGGTGAGATGCACGAGATACACGATACGCCGATGGGCGGGGAGTGATGTGGC
>NZ_JBKJRB010000167.1:0-18613 GCF_046594945.1 Gemmatimonas sp.
CTCAGCTGGCTCCATCCTCACCGCCGCTCTCGGGACGCCCGCTGTCCTTCCCGAACACGAACGGGCCGCGGCGGCAATACTTCCCCAAAGGCAGGGACATTATTGCACACACGGCAGCCGAACTCCCCGCGGTCACCCTCGCCCTCGACACGCAAGCGCGCTAAACGCTGGACTGGCGCACCCCGGCCGAAGGGCAGAACGAACTCCTACGCGGACCACGAACCACCACTGTTACGACGACCGGTTGAGTCCGTTGCGCGCCCCACTGTGCCGGGACGACGCGCGCCCTTGCTCGGCGTGTTTACGCACGGTAAAGTGTGCCAGAGAACCTTGGCCGCTTTTGACTGGAGATCCGCATGCGTTACCGCGCTGCCGTTGTCGTGCTGGGCTTGGTCTGTTCCGCATCGGCGCTCGCCGCCCACGATTTTTGGCTCGTTCCTGATGCCTTCGCCGTCACGCCTGGCGGGCGCCTGACTGTGCGAGGCCAGACCTCCAGCCTGTTCCCCACGAGTCTGTCCGCGGCGACGCCGGACCGCATCGTCGACGCGCGCGTCCTGACGGCAACCAGTGCGGTCCGCGTTCGCGACGTATCGGTGCTGGGGACGTCGCTCCGGCTCTCCCATCTCACGGCCGAACGTGGTCAACGGGTGGTGGGCGTGCAGCTCGCGCCTCGCAGCGTCCGTGAATCACCGGCCAGCTTTCGGCGCTATCTCGATCTCGAAGGGGCGCCCGAGGCCCGTTTGCGCTATGAGCGCGAGGGCTTGATGCCGGTCGCGGGCGGAGACAGCATCACACGACGCTACGCCAAGTATGCGAAGACTGTGGTCGAGGTGGGCGGCGGATCGCGTGCCTTTCAGCGGCTGATTGGCCACCCGTTGGAGTTCGTGCCGTTGTCGGATCCCTCGACACTGCGAACGGGTGACACGCTCCGCGTGCGAATGGTGCTGCTCGGGAAGCCCGCGCCGGTCGCGCGCCTGCACGCGGGGTCCACGCCCAACACGGCCGTCATTCGGCGTGACACCACGGCGGCACGCCGCGCCGCCGCGGCGGATGTGTCACTCGCCACTGACAGTACTGGTGTTGCCACCGTGATCATCACACGCGCCGGCCTCTGGAACATCCGGACCCTCCAAATTTTGCCGGCAACGAAGGGCTCGGGGGCCGACTGGGATGTGCACTGGGCGACGCTGGTTTTCCTGGTTGCACCGCGGTGATGCGACGCCTCGTTCAACGAGGCTTCATTTCTGCACGCGTAAAACGTCGCATCCGCCGCACGCGCCGCCTGTCGCAAGGCGGTTAGTTCAGCAGGACGCGGCTCTCAGCGAGCGGCGATTGCGAGCGTGGGCGAAGCGCGAGCACGGTGAGGGCAAGCGCCATAATGTTGGCACTCCACATCGCGATGGCCGGCGACACGAGGAAGCGATCGGCCAGCGACTCGCCTGTCATGAGGCTGATGTAGTAGCCGCTGAATACGACGACACTCGCGAGCGCTTGAACGGCGAGGCCAGCGCGAGGTGCGCGCCGTGCGATGCCGGCTGCCAGTAATGCCAACACGACGCAGGCAGCGGCCAAGGCGAGCTTCTGGTGAATCTCGACGCCTGTGCTGACGGCGGCCTCGCGCAGCGTCACATTGGTAGTGGCGTCGCGTTGCTGCGCAATTCGACGGTCCTTCGCGCGCAGTTCGGTCAGGGTCAGGCTGCGATCGCTGCGTACCACCATAATTTCCGATGAGTACAACGAGGACAATCGCGCGTTGGCGCGCGGCACGACCTCGGCGTTCCAGGCGAATCCGAACAGCGCCACCACAGACGCGAGGCCGACCAACGGCGCGAGGCGTAGCCGTCCACCATGCGCGTGCGGCGCGCCATCGGCCGAGGCACGCGTGCCCGCGTACAGCACGGCGATGAAAACCGCCATTGGGATCGCGAGGGCGGCGGTAAACGGGATCGAAAACACGATCGCCTCGAGCGCCGTGGCGATCGGCAACTCACGCCTGCGCCCTCCCGCCAGCTGACGCCACGCATACTGCGAGAGCAGCACGGTGGTGAGTGCCGCGAGGGCCGTTACGTACGCCCTCGCCAACTGGCGGAGCACCTGCAGGTTCGGTCCGCCGAGCGCGGCGCGCTCTTCACGCACGCGTTCGTACACGCTTCTCGCAGCGAGGTCGGCCAGCCCACCAACAGCAGCCCACCACACCGCGCCCCTCCCATTCGCCTCGCTGCGCGCCAGTGCCCGCTCGTACAACTCGCTCATAGCCGCGCCGTGCTTTTCCCGCATGGGGCGCGGGAGCAAAACCATCAGGGTGCGATAGGATGCGCTCCAAAAGGCATGGCGCATCGTGGGTTCGCGGGTCGGGCTCATACGCAGACCACCGGCACCGCGAGCCTGGTGCGCGCCACTCGCGCGAGCGACTCCAGGCGCGCACTCTCCGCTTCCAGTGCCACGCGCCCCGTTGACGTGATGCGGTAGAATCGCTCACGACCCGAGCCTCCCTCGGGGCGCTCGTCCTCGGCGAGTTCCTCGATCCAACCCAGTCGCACCAGCTCCTCGAGTGAGCCGTACAGCGTGGCCGGCCAGAGGCGCGCGGCGCCGTCGCTGAGGGCGCGCACGTCGTCCTGGATCGCGGTTCCGTAGCGCGGCCCGGGGGCGACGGACAGCAGGATGTAGAACCAGTTGGATTTCACATGGCCTCGACGGTTACGGTTGTATATCTAAGCATACTACTCACTAATACTATTAGGCAAGAGGACTGTTCCGTGCCGTCCGCCGACAGTGGTTGGAGTGAAGCCGGCTTGACGACAGGCCCCTTTCATCGTGTTCCCCGATCGTCGCGCACTTTGGTGATTTCACCGCGATCGGACGTTACGTTGCGTTGCAATGGCGCGCATTCCCGCAACACGGCTCAATGCAGGGCAGAGCACGATCGTCGTGTTCACGGCACAGCTGTTCAGTTTTTTGATCCACGTCGGCGTCGCCATCACGCTTGCACGTCTGCTCGGTCCGGAAGATTTCGGACTCTTCGGACTTGCGTTTTCCGTGATCGGCATCTTCGAGTTCGCGCGACACGGCGGCCTGATCGTCCCAGTGATTCAACGCGAGGCGATCACCAGCGAACAGCGGAACACGTTGTTCTGGTTCAACGCCGCACTCGGACTTCTGCTCGCGCTACTCGCTCTCGCGGCCGCGCCGCTCATCGGTCGCGTGTTCAACGATGCGCGCCTCGCTCCATTGATTGCGGTGCTGGGACTGGTCTTTCTCGCCAGTGGACTCTCAGCGCAGCACATCGCGTCACTCCGGCGAGAGATGCGATTCACCGCCGTCGCCACGTGCGAGCTGGCCGCCTTGCTGGTCGCCGCCGCCGTGACCGTGTGGGCGGCACTTCACGGAATGCGATACTGGGCACTGGTTGGCTTTCAGCTCGTTCGAGAGGGGCTCCAATCGTTGCTCCTCATCGTCGCCGCGCGGTGGATTCCCACCTGGCCGACACGCCACGCGATGGTCGCGCCGCTGCTTCGTTCGGGCGGAATCATGATGCTGTTCGAACTGCTCGGGTACCTGAACTTCAAGGCCGACAATCTCATCGTCGGCTCGCGGCTCGGGCCCGTGGCGCTTGGCTACTATGGCAAGGCGTACGAGTTCCTGTTGCTCCCGATCAATCAGATCGTGACGCCGCTGTCCACGGTCGTGCACTCGTCGCTGAGTCGGCGGCAGCGCGATCCGGAAGCTTACCGGACCTTCCTCGCGAGAGCAGTTTTGCTGGCGACTGGGCTCGGCTTGCCGATCACGGCGTTTCTGTTCGCCAACGCGCACGCGCTCATCGTGCAGGTACTTGGTGCGCAGTGGGAGCCGAGTGTGCCGATCTACCGCGCGTTGGCGCCTGCGGCCGCATCGATGACGCTGACGTGCAGTGTCGGCTGGATTTTTCTCTCACTGGGCCGCGCGAGGCGACAGACGTGGTGGTCTGGCCTGACTACCATCGTCACCGTCTGCGCGTTCGTCGTGGGAACGTCGTGGGGCGCTGAGGGCGTCGCGGTAGCCTTCAGCATGACGCGCATTGCACTATTGGTACCGACCCTGATGTTCACCTGTGCCGGCACATTCGTGACATGGACGGAAATTCTGGCGACCACGGCGCGCCCCGCAGTCGGGAGCACGATTGCCATGGCAACGTCCTTCCTCCTCGATGCCATCTACGCGCCGGACCGGTGGACCCTGCCTCGCAACGCCCTGGTCTTTGTCGCCACCTACTTTCTCTACTGGATGCTGATGCCGGCTGGTCGCGCGATGCTTTCTGAAAGTCTGGCGCTGGTGCGTCGCCGGTCCGCCGATGCGTAGTCGCCTGAAACTCGGGGTCATTACCGACGAGTTCTTTGACGCGTCGCTGGGACGCCTGGGTGGCTTTGGATGGGCTGCCCGACGACTCGGCGAGATCTTCAACGCGGACGCCGCGCTCAACGTGGATCTGGTGTACGTGGCGGGTGAGCATTTTGCCACACCGGGTCGGTCGGAGGCGCAGGTGCATGGATCGCGTGTGATTCTGCGGCAGCGCAGCAGGTTGGCAAACGTTCGTGCGATGCAGCGCGAGCGCTTCGATCTGCTGATGACTATCGACTACAACCTGGGGTACAGCGTCTACCTTCGTGCGCTGCCACGCACGCCGGCCATCGTGTGGGTCCGCGATCCGCGCACGCCAACGGACGCTGCACGGATCGGCGCTGTCCGCATTCCGCGGGCGGACGATGAAGTGCCGCAAGGTCTGATGAGCCATGACGGTCGTTCGCTGGCTCGCATCGCTCGCGAAGCCACGTTTTTTCGTCGGCGGCTTCTGCTGGCCACGCCAACGCCACTGTTGGTGCGAAAGCTCGACGGCGCGTACGGATTCGAGCCGTGGACTTTCCACCACCTGCCCAATCCGCTCGGCTTCGCCCCCACCGACCGCCGGAAGAGTGTACAGCCGACCGTCGCCTTTCTCGCCCGGCTCGACCCATACAAGCGTCCGTGGCTCTTCGCGGACCTCGCGCGGCACTTTCCGGAGGTGGAGTTCCGCTTCCTTGGGCAGTCGCACTTCACTGGTCCCGGCGCATTCGATACATCGAACCTGCCGCCGAATGTGCGTCTCTTGGGACATGTTGGCGAAACGGAGAAGCAACGCCTACTCAGCGAGGCGTGGGTCGCCATCAACACCTCCATTCACGAGGGCCTCGCGGTGAGTTTTCTCGAAGCGCTGGCCTGTGAGACGCCGCTCCTCAGCTGCGTCAATACTGGCTATGTCGTTTCACGTTTCGGTATCTACACGGGCGCGTTTGACGGGAGTGGTGTCGAATCGATGGACGCGTTCCGGGCCGGTCTGCGATCGCTACTCGACAATGCCGAGTTGCGGGCGGAGCTCGGAGCACGGGGACGCGCGTGGGTGCACTCCGTGCATTCAGTGCCAGCCTTCGTGGACAATTTCGAGCGACTGTCCTTGCTGGCGGGCGCGCGGCGATGACGCTGGTCTCGGTCGTCATTCCGACGCGCAATCGGCACCAATTCCTCAGCGAAACCGTGGCGTCGGTGCAGGAACAGACGTTCCTCGACTGGGAGCTGATCATCGTCGATGAAGCGTCGAACGACGAGACGCCGGTCTACCTCCGTTCATTGAGTGATCCGCGGATTCGCTTTACGCGCCATGCGTACGCGCAGGGTGTCGCTGCCGCGAGGAACACGGGCCTCGCACAGGCCGGCGGAGAGCTCGTGATGTTTCTGGACGACGATGACCTGCTGCGCTCCGATGCGCTCGACACGCTGCGGCGCGCCTTGGCCGATTATCCCGACGCGCTTGCCGCCAGTGCGGCCTGTCGGCTCTTTCGCGAGACTGGTGACTCGGACCGCGTCTATCGACCGGCGCGTGCGTACTCGCGACGTATCTGGCGCGAGGTCCTCTTTGGCTGGTGGTCGAATTCGGGGCAGAACCTCTACCGCACCGCCGTCATTCGAGATATCGGTGGCTTCGATACGGCGTTACGCGCGGGAGAGGACCGCATGCTGTGGCTGGAGATCGCCCGACGCGGCAACGTCTGTCTGGTACCGACGGTCGCGATGGAGTACCGCCAGCATCCCGGTCAGTTTACACAGTCGTCGGACTGGGAAGCGGAACGCCAGTTGATCTGGCAGCGGTTTATCCACTCGCTCCCGCCGTCGTTGCACGCCGAGGGTGTCGCGATACGGCGTGCGGCCGCATTGACGGCTGACGCTGAGGCGGCGCGTGCCGCAGGACACTTTTACACCGGCGCTCGACTGCAATGTGCCGCCTTCGTCGCGGCGCCGCGCTTACTAGTGTCGCCGTTGGTGGCGCGTCCCATGTACTGGAACTTCAAGAAGTGCGTGCAGCGACGGCGAACGCCGTGAAGATTGCCTTCCTGCTTGGCGAGTTCCCTTCCCTCTCCGAAACGTTCATTCTCGATCAGATCACCGCGCTCATCGATCGCGGCCACAGCGTGTCGATCTTCGCGGAACGACCATCGCGTGACGTCACGATGCACCCAGCCGTAGTGCAGTACGACTTGCTGACGCGAACGCGATACGAGCACCTGCCGGCTAGTGTTTGGCGTCGCGTCATCGGGTTGCCGCCGGTCTGGCGGTGGAGCCGGCCCATGTGGCGATCGCTCAATGTGTTGCAATACGGTTGGCATGCGGCGTCGCTTCGACTCGCGTGGGCGGTACAGATGATCGACCAGTGCACGGAGTTCGACATCATTCAATGCCATTTTGGTGCCCTCGGCCTCAAGGCGGTGCTGCTCCGCGGCACAGGGGCGATCAGCGGCACCGTCGTGACCGCGTTTCACGGCGAAGACATTACGAACTACCCGCAGAATTTTGCGGATGGACACTATGCGCCGTTGTTTGCACACGGTGAGCTATTCCAGCCCGTGAGTGCGCGCTGGAACGGCGCACTCGAGGCACTCGGTTGTCCGATGCACCGAGTTCGAGTCCATCGTATGGGTGTCGATCTGTCCGGGTTTTCCATGCGTGACGCGCCAGTGACTCAGGCCGACCCAATCCGCATTCTCGCCGTCTCGCGACTGGTCGAGAAGAAGGGACTTCGTGATGCCGTTTGCGCCGTGGCACAGCTGCAGCTTCCCTGCGAGTTCGTGATCGTCGGTGATGGCCCGCTGCGGACGTCGCTGCAGGCGCTGGTGGACCGACTCGGCGTGGACGGTTCGATCCGTTTGGCTGGTGCGCTGCCCAGGCACGAGATAGCCGCATTGCTGCAGAAAACGGATATCTTCCTGGCACCCAGTGTCACGGCGCCGAATGGCGATATCGAGGGAATTCCCGTGGCGATCATGGAGGCGATGGCCTCAGGAATTCCAGTGGTCAGTACGCGACACAGTGGCATCCCGGAGCTGGTGCAGGACAACGTGTCGGGCTTTCTGCTCGAGGAGGGCGATGTGGCTGGACTCACGTGTCGACTGTCACGGCTTGCGTACGACGCGCCGCTGCGTAGACGCATGGGCGCGGCGGGACGCCGGATCGTCGCGGCGGAGTTCGACGTACGAACCCTGACCGATCAATTGCTCGCGTCATACGTGGAGCTGCTGGCGACGTCAGGCACGACAACGAAAGGGCAGCACCAGCAGCGCCAGTACTGACAGACGACACGCCGTGGTCTACATGTGCAAATACTCCATCGTCAAGCACGCCCTGGCGGACTGCGAGCCGGCATTGTTGCGAGGGGCGTGCAGCGAAGTTTTCTATCACGAACGAATCCGCATTGCTTCGAGAATCAGCGGCAGGTGATGCCAAATCCGTGGACACGCCGCGGCCACGCGAATTCTGGTTCTGGTAGCCGCTGTGTAGTTCGCCACCCTTCATGTACCTACGTGTGGCGAGAAGAAAGATCGGGGCGCGCACGGGTGTGCCGACGCGCTGGCGGAGCAGCTTCTGCCCCGCACCGCCGACTCACTGTAGTGCGACGGCCCGTAGCGCGTCGTGAAACCGTGGATCACCGCGCAATGCGTCCATCGTCGGATCGACGGCCAGGTCGCGGAGGCAGCTCTCACGACGGCGACCGAGCTCGGAGAGCAGGCCGAAGGCACGGTCGTGGTCGCCGATGGCCGCGAAGTAGGCGACCGCAAAGTACGGCGACACGGCGCGTACTCGTAGGCCGGCCTCCACGGAGCCGCGCAACTGCATCGCCTCGTCGCGCCGGCCGGCTCGCGCAAGCGCGTAGCCCAGCATCGGCATCGCCCCCGAGCCGCTCGCAGGCGCCAGGCTGGCCGCCGTCTGGAGTTCCCGCTCCGCTTCCGGGTATCGGCCCATATGCGTCAGCACCCAACCGAGCAGAAAATGCTGATGCGCGCGGGTGGAGTCCATGGCGATCAGGACACGGAGCTGCGCCTCCGCCTCGGGGTAGCGGCGCGCGAGGCCAAGCACGTACGCGACGGTCGTTCGCGGACCGAACGACATCGGATCGAGTTCCTCGGCGCGTCGTACCTCGCGCACCGCGTCCTCGAAGCGCCCCCGGAGCGCGAGCAGCACGCCGCGGTGTCTGTGTGCGTCGGCGTCGCTCGGATTGAGTGCGACGGCTCGTCGGAGCGCGCTGTCGGCGCCGGCCCAGTCCCACCGATTGAGCAGTAGGGATCCGAGCGTCGCATGCCCCTCGGCGAACGTGGCGTCCAGCGCGAGTGCGCGGCGCACCGCCTGCTCGGCGGCCCCGAGCAAAAGCGCGCTCTCGGCTGCCCCACCCCCGTGGGTTTCATACAAACGCAAGCGCGCCCCAGCGAGCGCTGCCCACGCTGGCGCGAAAGTGGCGTCAGCGCGCGTCGAGGCCTCGAGCACCTCGACCGCGTGCGCGAGCGCGCCGCTCCCTCCCTGCTGCAGCGCGTAGCGGCCGCGCAGATAGGCTTGGTACGCTTCGGACCCGACCGGCGCGCGTCGTTCGGCCGGTGCGGGGGCCGTGTCGCCGCCCGGCACCACCCGCGACACCACCGCGCGGGCGATCTCGTCCTGCACGGCGAGCATGTCGCCGAAGTCGCGGTCGAACTCCTCCGACCAGCGCTCGTAGCCAGTGCGCGCGTCGACGAGACGCACCACAATGCGGACCCTGTCGCCGGCGCGTCGGACGCTCCCCTCGAGTACGGTCCGCACTCCCAACTCCCTTCCTACGCTCCGCAGATCGACCTCGCGTCCGCGGTACGCGAACGCGGACGTCCGGGCCACGACGGCCAGGCCGGGCGTTCGGCCGAGGGCGTACGTCAGCTCCTCGGCCAGCCCGTCGCCGACGAATCGCGTTTCTGGATCTCCGTCCAACGCCTCGAGCGGTAATACCGCCACACTGTTGGGCGCACCGGCGCCCGAGGCAGCGTGCATGGCCGCGCGGCCATCAGCGGTCTCACGATGCCCCCCCACCACCGCGGTCACGAGCAGCGACGCGATCGCGGCTGCGACGCCAACGGGTAAGATCAATGGCTGCCACCGCGCGCTTGACCGGCGCGACGCCGGCGAGATCGGCGCCGCGCCGGCGGTGAACTTCACCGGAGGCGCGGCGCCGTGCCCTTCCGTTAGCGTCACGATGAGCGGAGCGGAGGCGAACGGCGACTCAGTTACAATGGACGCGTCGAGGGCGATCACGCGCGGATCTGGATCCGCGCCGAGCTCCTCGCGCCGCAGCGTGTGGTGCAGTCGCGCCTGAATCCGCGCGCCCGGCACGTTACCAGACGCCACCAGCGCCCGTATGAGGGCGCACGTGGCCTCGGCGTCCAGCGCGTCCAAGGCGAGTCGCTGGCGTCGCCACCGGACAGCCCCGTCGAAGTCGGCCCTTAGTTCGGCAGCCGCCGCGAGCCGGTCGAGCGCGGCGGCGACGCGGTGCCGGACCCCGGCCCGCTGCGCATCTACCCACTGTTCGAATTCGACCGCACCGGGAAGGACCACGCCATCCAGGAACGGGCCCTCGTAGGGCGCGACGGCACTCGCGTCATCGCCGCGGGCGAGCGCCTCGTCGAGCGCCGTCAGGTCGCAGCGAACTACGGCCGGATTGATCGCGATCGTGCCGAGGTCACCGGCAACGGCCTCGCGCGAGAGGTCGCGGCGCGTGGCGTAGATGAGCTGCTCGAGGGCGTGGCGAGCGCGATCTTCCGTGCTCTCTGGCCACAAGAGCGACGTCAGCCTGGCGCGAGATACACCGCGCGGTCCCGCGACGGCGAGCAAGGCAAGCAGCGCCAGTCGCCTCCGCTGTGTGGCGGCGGGCGGCAGAACGCCGCCGTCGGCGGCCAGCGTCAGTCCCCCGAGCAGACGGAGGGTGAACAGGAGACGGCCCTCAGCGCAGTGGTGGACGGAGGAGCGGCGGGGGGACGCGTAGATGATGCCGTACGGCCGTAGTGCCCGCAAGGCACGCCGACCCCGAGCCACCGGCGCCGAGCTACCGGCCCCGAGCTACCGGCCCCGAGCTACCGGCCCCGAAATCCGACCCGGGCGCGGCGCCGCAGTGCCCATGTGAGCCCCGTGTGAGGCCCGCGTGAGCCGCCGGTCGTAATGGTGTGTTGAGGCGCCTCGGCGGAACGCCGGCGCCCCACCACGGACCCAGTCGGTCATCTTCCCACGAGGTCGCATCATGTCCTATATCAAACGTGCCAGTCGCGTGTTGTATCTCTCGCTGACACTCGGCGCCACTCTCGCCGCGTGCACGGCCGCTCCGGAGCAAACGGTCTCCCCTTGGGCAGCGCCGGCGCTGTCCACCGCCGCGACGTGGTCGGCCTGGTCCTCCGCGGTTCCACTGTCGGAGCTGAATACGCCTGGCGCGACTGAGGGCTGTCCGAACGTGGTGCGGTCGGGACAAGTGCTCTACTTCGCCTCGAACCGTCCGGGCGGCTACGGCGCGCTCGACCTGTATGTCTCCTATTGGGAAAGCTCGGCGAAGCAGTGGGGACCCGCCCTGAACCTCGGTCCGGAGATCAATACTGCGTGGAATGAGCAGTGTCCGCTCGTGCTACAGAGCGGCAGGCGGCTCGTCTTTGTCAGTAACCGCCCAGGCGGAGTGGGGGGCCTCGACCTCTGGATCACGCGGCAACCGAACCTCCGCGACGCCGTGAGTTGGGAGACGCCGAGCAACCTCACCGCGGCAAATTCGTCCCTAAACGACTTCGGCCCGGGATCGTACGAGGAAAACGGGCGCACGGTGCTGTATTTCAACTCCAACCGTCTGGGCGGCGCGGGGCAGCAGGACATCTACGTGAGCACCGAGCAACGCGACGACAGCTGGTCGACCGCGGTCCCGGCGATGGGCCTCAACACGGCGCTGCAGGAGGAGTTTCCGGCGCTGACGGGCAATGGGCTCGAGATTTTCTTTGCCTCGAATCGGCCTGGGACCTTCGGTGGGCTCGACCTCTGGCACGCCACGCGGGCGAGCACGGCGGCAGCGTGGACGACGCCCGTCAACCTTGGGCCGCTTGTAAACGGCCCGTTGGCGGAAGGGCGCTCGTCGGTCTCGTGGAACGGGACCACCCTCATCTTTCACTCGAATCGTGCCGGTAGCGTGGACCTGTTCGAGACCACTCGCTCACGTTCGGGACCGCACTGACGTGTCGACTCCCGGTGGTCGGGCGCGCGGCCGAACAGCGCGCCCGCTCCGCCACTGATACGCTCAGTCGCAATGGCCGGCAAGGCGTTCGCGCTCCGCGGGCCATTGCGACCGCAAAGATGGTTGTGCCGCCACTTCGGCGAGGGAGCGTGTTCATGCAGGGCGTCGTTTGCGAGCCATACGCGGGAACCATACGCGGGAAGTCGACGCGACACACTGGGACCACGAATGCGGTAGACGTTGATCGCGCTGGTCAGGTGCTGCGTGATCACCCGACCTGATCGCCTGTCGGCGAGGAGACTCTCTCGTTCTTCGAGCATTCGTTCAAGAGACGTTCGTCTCAATGGCTGCCAAATCCCTTTTTCCTCGGCACACCATCACGACTGAAGATGGCGGAGATCGCCCGCGTCAGGACACCACGCATGATGTGACAGCGCCGCCAAGCGCTCCGATACGAATGGGAACGGGAGTGTTGCAATCATCACGCCTGCACAGCGTGTAGAAGATAATTCCGCCAGCTGCCGCACCGACGATGGCGCCGTAGTGTGTAGCCTGACTCCCGCCCCTCGAGGAGGGTGGCACCAACTCCATTCGGCCGGACCGCGTCAGAGTGTGTTGCCACTTGAGTCCGATCGGTCGCGACACGACCAGCACACGCATCGGCATTGGGGTGCTCTGAATGGACGCACGCAAAATGTCGCCGGGGAGGTTCAACGACTGCGCCGACGCTTCGAACAGACATGCCAACCAACCCAGTGCCAATAGGCAGGTTCGACGCACGGGCACCATGGACACCCTGTCGGTGAGCTGCGTACACCGATGCATTCGAGATGGATTGCTGAGTGCCAGCGGAAGGATCCGTGATGGAGACGTACACCTCGATGTCATGCTCGATCGTGCGACGGCCCTGCGAACAGCAACCCACGGAGGGCGCTCAACCCGCAGACGTTTGATACTCCGTGCGACGACTGATACTTGACACTCGCCGCAGTCGCCAGCAGATGTAAAAGTTCTCTTGACAATTCGGGGGGGCACTTATCGTTATCCGCGAGTCGCGCATCAGTGTGTCTCGCGTGTAACGCACTGGTACAACTTGGTCCGCTTTTAAAGATTGGAGAGTTTGATCATGCAGAAGTTCCTTCGGTTGGTTGCATTGGCAGTGCTGACTGTTGGCCTGAAGGTGCAAGAGGCCGATGCCGTTAGTTCGCGAACGATGTCGATTTGTTCGACTTGCACCGGATTTTCTGAGTGCCCCACTGAGCCGTTCGATTGTGCAGCTATCGGTTGCCCGGGGATGTTCCCGGGCTGCGCAGTCGGCGTACCGTCGTGCCGGAACGCATTCATCGTGTGTTCGGGCGACGCCAGCTGAGGGAATAGCGCGCAATCGCCATACCGCGCCTTCCTCCGTGTTGTGTTGATGGGCGCGGTGTTGGCACCACATGCTTGGGTAGACTTCATATGGGAAAGCAATTGGATGGCGCAATAAACTTACTGCTTGGACTTTCCGCACTTGCAATTCTGGCAAGGGTGAGTTTCGGACGCGGCTCCGACGTGACTCCAACTGCGGAAGTTGGGCGAGCAATTAGTAAGGAAGATTGGAGCTACGCCGTGGCGAACGGTGTCGTTGTAAGCGGTAGTTCCGCACCGGTGCGGATGGTCGTCTTCACGGATTTCGAATGTCCGTTCTGCACGTTGCTTCACGAGCGGATAGTCAAGCGAATGCAGATGCATTCCGGGGTGGTGTCGGTCGCTGTTCTGCACTTCGCTATAGCTTCCCACCGATTCGCAAAGCAAGCTGCCACCGCGTTCGATTGCGCAGAGAGCGGTGCCGTGAAGGCGAGGATGATGGATCTTCTCGATGCGAAGCAGGATTCCATCGGACTGCTGACTTGGTCCGAAATGAGCCGTCGGGCTGGTGAGCGCGACACGATCGTGTTCGAGCGGTGCATGTCTGCTGATGCTCCGATGGTTGCGGAACACCTGCGGTTTGGAGAACGGCTCGGGATCCGCGCTACTCCAACCGTGCTGGTCGACGGAATTCGCTTCGAGGTCCCCCTACGGACCTTCAACTCGATGCGATCTTTCGCGTCCCGAACTGATAGCCCTAGCAGAGTGATGAAAACGCTGATCTGCGAGCGACATGCTCGATATTCTCGCATTGAACGAGTTCAAACGGTGAGTTGAGACGGGCCGTACGCGCCGTGCGGGGCTCGGCGAGGCCCCGTGAGGGGCCGTTTCGCCGTGTCCGCCCCGGTGGCGGCGGGTGCGGGCGCGCTCACGCGCACACCCCAGCGCGGATGAGCGTGCGCAGGCGTACGAGATTGTACGCCGCGTTCACAAAGCTGAAGATCCACGCCACCTTTTCGCGCCCCCGATGTTGCAGTTTGCGGAGCCCGTCAATCGTCGTGCCCCAGCCAAATCCTTCCTCGACGAGCTTGCGCTTCCGTTGACTGATTTCGTAGCCGGCGTGCCGCGTCGTGCGCCCATCCATCGCGCTCGTGGATTTGTTCACGTGGATGTTGCGTGCGACGTGCGGCGTCACCCCGCACGCGCGAGCGCCTTCGACCAAGGCGGCGGTGTCGTAGCCTTGGTCGGCACCCAGCGTACGGCGTCGTGTGCGGGGGTCGAGCCTCGTCAACATCTCCAGGGCCGCGTCGCGTTCCGCGTCGAAGCCTGGCGCGCGCACATCCGTCGCGACGATCAGGCCATGGCGATTGTCCATCAGCACACTGCCCAGATGCCCAACGATGCTCGCCGTCCCGTGGCTCTTCCGCGCCAGTCGTGCGCCGGGATCCGTCACGGAGTCATGCGTCGTATTCGAGCGCTTTTCGCTGCGAAAGTCGGCGGTGGGATTCTTGGGATCCCCGTCCGACGCCGGCGGCGACGGATCGTCCTTGGGCCGGAAGCTCTGGTGGCTCGCCCACGCTTCGAGCAGCGTGCCGTTGACGGTGAAGTGCCCGTGCGACCAGAGCGCGCCAACATATACCAACCCTCGGCGCACGACAGGAAAAATGCCGCCGCCCTTTTCATCACCCTGCTAAACGGAAGCAAGACGTACTTGCTGCCCAAGGCTGTAGAACGAAGACGAAATAGTTGCGGCAAAAGAGCGCGGCCGGTGCGATGCACCGGCCGCGCTCTCCATTTATTGTGTCGGCCTTCTGCCAACGAGCGTGAGAACTCTGCTTCCAAATCGTGTGAGACTCAACAACACACATGTGGGGTCTCACACGATCTGGCAGAATGACTCACGCAATTTGGCAAAGTTGAACTGCACAGCGCACTCCGCAACGAGCAGCGACGTCAACTAAGTGAAATGCGCTTGCCCTGCTATAGCGGGAGCTGATACTGAAGTCTGGCCAACGTAAACGGACTCGGCCCCAAACGCCCTACCTGCTCCAACAAATTCGTAGCGATGGCGACGCTCGCAGTCGGCAGCTTCGACAGCAGAGAGTTTGTATCAGACGCCCCGACGGCGACGCCACTGCCGTTCGCGTGCATCTCACTCTCAATCGAGCGCGAAGACAGAGCGTCCGCGATGTAGGAGGTGAGGCGCTCGCCGAGAGCATTGGCACGTCCCGTTTGCAGAGAACGAATAGCTCTTGTGACGTTCCCGGCCGGGTTCGGGTTGGGCGCCAGATTGATCTCGAGCACACCACAATGTAGTTCCGCTAAATAGGCATCCGGGCCAGCGGTGCCATAGCGGCTATACAAGATCCCCGTGTCAATGCCGTACGACACCGCATCCCACGAAAAGAACGTCGTGCGGGGTAGAGCGTGGAATCCGTCCTCCCCCGAGACGTATCCGTTCCGAATTGCCCACGTGGCGCTCAGAGGCCAAATATCAAACCTCCAAGCGTCCGCGCGAAGTCGAAAGCCTCCGTGGCGATTGCGAACGGCACCGAAAGGTGCCAGTTCGCGCGCGAGCGACTCCGCATCACCTGTCTTTACGACTAGGTCCAGATCGGACCGGAATGCAGAATGTCGCGCTACGGCCAAGTCACGCACGGCTCCGCCGAATAGCGTAGTCTGCCCAACCCCGGCTACCGCTCTGAGCAAGACACTCGCGGAGCGACTCTCCCTCCGGACCCGACCGAGCAACTGCTCGATGCGGTCCACCAATTCGGCACCATCGCGCGCTATTTTGGCGCCGCCCGTCCGAGAATGACTCGCTTCGGCGTTGCACTCCACAACGTTCGCCGCAGTGCCTCGTCCGCGCGTCATCGCCGTCTCACAGGTCGTGTCACTGCTCGATGAGCCGTGCATTACGGTCACCACGAAGTGTTCACGCGTTCGACATGACAATGCGCCCCCCCCCGCCGCTCAGCACGGACGGGGCGCGTAGTGAATCCGAAGTCAGTCAGTCGAGAGGTCGAGAGTGTGCGCACAAGACCGAATTCTAGGATCTGATCGAGTCGAGAGACGTCGAGCCCGATGCACCGTGTACAGAACGCCGAAGCGGACACGCCAACCGTGAGGCGGAGATGGCCATTCCAAATATTAAGCTGGGTCCGTCCCTGGCGCACGTCCCCATCAACGGAGACCCAAGCCCGGAATCCTCCTGCTCAGCTGCCCTGAGCAGGTCGAACGATCCCCTGAGAGCGCAAGTCCTCGTAAAGCGAAACAGCAAAGCGGTCGGTCATGCCCGCGATCATGTCTGTGAGCAACTGACACTCGCGGTACCGAAGTGGCATGGACGGTGTCGACGGCAAGTAGGCCCCTTTGGCCTCGAACGCACGACGATAGTTTTCAGAGATTCTCGCGTAAACATAGGTGGCCTCGGCCGTCGTACGCTCGCTTGACGGATCATCAGGCTTCTTGCGCGAGATAATTGCTCGCCAGAAGACATCCATCAACGAATGAATGACTTCTGAGCCATGAGCCTCTAGCCGAAGAACTTCGCGATTGCGATACGCCACACGAAGATCAAACTCTTTCAATTGCCGTGTCAGGAGCGCAGCACGACTCGCGCTCATGAGGTCGCCAGTGAACGTGCCATTCAGCATCGAGTCGAGGTTGTCCACGAACGCATCGGAGACGGCCTTCACCATGTCCGATATCACAAGCGCGCGAAATTTCTGCATTGACACATCATTGAGCTCGGAAGGAGAGAGAGGGGAATCGAGTGATGAAGTCCGAAGCTCTTCACGATCAGCCCGCCCGCGCTCGACAGCAGTGCGCAACAAGTCTTTCTGCACGATTGTGCTCGCATCATCTTGCTCGCAATTTGGTTCGCCCTGTAAAAACTCCAGCAGATCCGGGAAAGACGCCAAGCCTTTCTTCAGCGCGTCCTCAGCGTCAATTACGGAATATGCGATGTCATCGCAGGCTTCCATGATATAGGTCAGCGGATGCCGCACGGTTTCGGAAACGCCAGTCGCATCGCGGACATCTTGAACGATGTGCGCCTCAGATTGAAAATACCCGTGCTTACGACACCCTGCATACGTTGCAGTACGTCCCTTTGCTTTGTCGGAAGGAACTGTGTACTTGAGCAACGCGGACAGAGTGCCAAATGTCAGATTAAGGCCGCGGTCGTCATTGACAATTTGAAGTCGCGAGACGAGCCGGAACGTCTGCGCGTTTCCTTCAAACTTCAAGAAATCATTGCGCATTGCTTCAGTGAGCGGTTGGTTGCCTTGTGCGGTTCCCCCTGCAGCTTGGACGGCCGCCAAGATCTGAGGTGACCGGGCGAACCATTGCTGTATGGCGACCTCACCCTGATGACCAAACGGCGGATTGCCAAGGTCATGCACGAGTGCTATTGCGTGAAGCATTGCGGGCAGGTTGCGCTCAGGCAAAAGTGCTTTCGGAATTCTGCCAGCGAGTGGGCCGAACGCCAAATATGTGCCGATACTGCGCGCGAGCGAGGCCACCTCATGAGAGTGCGTGAGACGGTTCCTCACACTGTCGTGCTGCTCGAGCGGAAATACTTGAGTCTTGTCGTCGAGACGTCGGAGCGGCGTCGAGAACAGAATACGATCACCGTCTCGTTCCGTCTCGGTGCGAACAATCGGCTGCGTTTGCGCTGTCGCCGACGAACCGGAACGGGAGGCCCGGCGGCCGGCATTGAGAAGCTGGTCCCACGTAAGCGGAGTCGACAATTTTGTCATTCTGAAGTTCAGACAAAGTGAAGGGTCACGTCCCAGAATAGCAGTTAGTGCCATCGAGGTTTCTCCGTAACTTAGCCTCAGGTGGCTCAGACGGCACCGGAGAATAGGGACGGCGTGTTGACTTGCCCGCCCCAGATCTCGTGCGTACGAGAAGATGGCGAAATGCATGCGAAGAAGGGTGCCGGGTAGTCGACTATCACCACGGCGTCGGTTCTCTAAGACGCTGTCGCCTTGGACGAGAAGTGGAGCGGAGCCCCATGGCGAACGCGAGTCGCGAACGGTGTGAGCCGGCGCCATATTCACCGAGGTATTGCACCGACGCCAAGCTAAAGGCGCTCGCCACTTTCTTGCTGAGGTTCCTAATGAGACGCAACCTGATTGTTGCGGCCGGCGCCCTCGTCGTCCTCGCTCGCCCCTCCCTCGGGCAGGTGAGTACCACGAACTGCCAGTTCATCGGGAATCAGGTGAGGTGCAATACGCAGCAGGGAGTGATACAGCTTCCCGGCTGGGGCAATGACGTTGGCAAGAACCTTGGAAACCTTGTTTCGCAGGCGATGATTGCCCGGCGACAGGCGCAAGCGCGGCAAGGCTACACGCAAGCGCTGCAAGAGGCACAGGCCCTCTCTGCCAATATGAGTGAGACACCGATCCATCCCGAGTTTAGTGTACGAGGGTGATCGAGGCTGTCCCCATGTCGTCCGCTCTTTCCGCCGCGCCGTTGCTTCTCCATGATACCGGGGTGTCACCGACCCGGACTCGTCGCCGGTTCACGGCGACCTACAAACTCCAGATCCTCACCGCCGCCGACGCGTGCACGAAGCCGGGCGAGCTCGGCGCGCGCCTGCGTCGCGAAGGACTGTATTCGTCCCATCTCGCCGTGTGGCGCGCCGCCCGACGACGCGGCGACTTGCAGGGCCCGGCGAAGCGCCGCAGGCCGACGCGGTTG
>NZ_JBKJRB010000119.1:0-13700 GCF_046594945.1 Gemmatimonas sp.
GGTCGACCGACGCCATCCGCAGCTTCGAGGCGAGCGCGAGCGCCTGCTGTGCTCCTCGCTCGAGGACGTCGGCGAGATCGTCCGAATGACGAGCGGCGACGTCGGCCTATGTGTCTCGCGTTGTTCCTTGGGCGTTCCTTTCGCATCCAGGCGATAGAAACCACGAAACGCCGTACCGACCTAAGTCGTTACGGCGCTTCGTATTGCCCCTCAAGGAATCGAACCTTGAACCTTCTGAGTCAGAGTCAGACGCTCTGCCAATTGAGCTAAGGGGCACCTCGTCTCCGACCGACAAAAGCCGATTGGAAATAAAAATATAGAACACTTACGGCTGGACGGTAGTGCCCCCGGACCCTTCGTCGCTCGTCCCGAGCACCGCCCGCATCAGCGCCGCGACGTCCAACGAAAACGCCTCGTCGGCGCCGACGGGATGCCACCTCACCCATTCGGCGCAGATCTGCGGACGGTCGTCATCCGGCGCCCACCGCTCGATCAACTGTGAGTCGAGGTCGACCAGCCTGCACTCGATCGCAGCACGCTGATAGCGTGGCCGCTTCCGCAGCCTGTCGGCGCGCGCCGTTAATGGCGAGAGCACCTCGATCGCGAGATAGGGGGCGGGCGGGGCGACCTCGCCCCTCACCACATCCGCACCCACTGGCGCGATCACGAGGATGTCCGGTTGCATCAGCGTGTAGGGGGGTCCAGCACCACGTCGTACGGCGAAAACATCAGCTCACCCACGGCTTGGCCGGACAAATACACGCCAATCTGAAGACCGAGCTTCGCGACCGCGCGCTGATGCGCGAACCGCGGCATTGGGCTCACCAGCAGCTCCCCATCCACCGTCTCATAGCGATGCCGCGGATCGTCCGGCAACGCCCAGACGTCTTCAACCGACCAGCGACGCTCGTGCGCGATTGGCATACCCATATTCTGCTCGGCTCTCGGCGGTTTTCGCAACTCGGCAGCGACGCGATCACGCCACAACGTGCGTGACGGGGGCGACGGAACACCGTCACCCCCGTTACGCACGCCTGAGCAAATCCACTCACCCTTTTTTCACTTCCTTCGCCCAGCTATCCCGCATCCCCACGATCCGGTTGAACACCAGCTTTTCCGGCGTGCTGCTCTCCACCTCACTCATGAAGTAACCGGTACGCTCGAACTGATACCGCGACCCCACGGGATCATTCGCCACGCTGGGTTCGATCTTGGCATCCGAGATCACCACCAACGAGTGCGGGTTGAGCGTCGAGATGAAGTCCTGTCCTTCCGGCACCGCGTCGGGATCGGGTTGCAAGAACAAGCGGTCGTATACCCGCACCTCGCACGACAGCGCCTGCGCGGCGCTCACCCAGTGGATCGTGCCCTGCACCTTCCGCCCATCGGGTGCCTGGCCGCTGCGCGTGGCGGGATCGTACGTGCACCGCAACTCGATCACCTCACCGGCGTCGTTCTTCACGACTTCGTTGCAGGTGATCAGATAGCCGAAGCGTAGACGCACTTCCTTGCCCAGCGTCAACCGATAGAACTTCTTCGGCGCGTCTTCCATGAAGTCGTCGCGATCGACGTACAGCTCACGCGAGAACGGCATACGGCGCGAGCCGGTCTTCGGCCCGTCAGGCGGGAAGCTCGGCGCGTCCAGATCCTCAACCTGCCCTTCGGGATAGTTCGTGAGCACGACCTTGAGCGGATTGAGTACGCACAACACGCGCGGCACTTCGACGTTCAGGTCGTTGCGCACGGCATGCTCGAACGCGGCGATCTCCACCCGTGCGTCTTTGCGCGCCACGCCGATCGTTTCACAGAATTCGCGAATTGCCTCGGGACGCACCCCACGACGACGCAGGCCCGCGATGGTCGGCATACGCGGATCATCCCATCCCGTGACGTGCCCTTCGTTCACCAAGCGCAGCAGCTTGCGCTTGCTGAGAATGGTGTAGTCGAGCTCCAGCCGCGCGAACTCGATCTGCGTGGGTGGGTTCTCGAAGCCGGCTTCCTTCACCAGCCAGTCGTAGATCTCGCGGCTGTCCTTGAACTCCAGTGTGCATAACGAGCGCGTGATACCCTCGATCGCGTCGCTGAGTCCGTGCGCGAAGTCGTACAACGGATAAATGCACCAGTCGTTGCCGCGACGATAATGATGCGCATGACGGATGCGCAGCAACAGCGGATCGCGCATGATCATGTTCGGATGTGCGAGATCGATCTTCGCCCGCAAGACGTGCGCGCCGTCAACGAACTCGCCGGCGCGCATGCGACGTAGCAGATCGAGATTCTCCTCGACCGTGCGATCGCGATACGGTCCCGGCGTGCCCGCCGACGTCACGGTGCCACGTCCTGCCCGGATCTCTTCTTCGTTCTGCGAATCGACGTACGCCTTGCCACTGAGCACTAGCGCTTCGGCGATCGCGTACAGCTTCTCGAAGTAATCCGACGCGTAATAGAGCCCATCCCATTGAAAGCCCAGCCACTGCACGTCGCGTTGAATCGCTTCCACGTAGCGCACGTCTTCGGTGGCCGGATTCGTGTCGTCGAACCGCAGATTGCAGGTGCCGCCGAACTCCTGCGCAATGCCGAAGTTCAGGCAGATCGACTTGGCATGTCCCATGTGCAGAAAGCCGTTCGGCTCAGGAGGGAAACGCGTGGCAGGGCCACGGCCGAAACGACCGGTGCCGACGTCGTCGGCCACCAGTTCGCGAATGAAGTCGCGACGCGGGGCGGAGGTGGATTCAGAACCGGCTTCTGGAGCGGAGTCAGACACGGCGGATACCGAGAAGTGCAGCGTTCAATACAGTGTTCGATGGGCCACGCGAGTCACGAAAACTAATCGCCTCAGGCCGCTCGCCGAGCGGGCCATGCCCTCTGACTGTTCTTCGGTGTACTGGAATCGTATGCGACCTCTCCCAAACTCGTCCGCGGTGCTGCTGGCCGCCGCGCTCACCGCCACCGTGACCATCGGTGGTTGCCGGGCGGCCGCACTGGCCTACGGCTCAGACGTAGCGGCCGCCAAGGTGAACGCGGATGCCTTCGCCGCTGCCATCGAGGCGCGTTTTACGAACGTAACGCGGAATCCGAAGTTCTCGGCCGCCCGCATGCGCATCGCGCGCTACGCCTTTGCGCCGTCAAAGTTGGGGAACGACTCGTCGCTGTGGACGGGGATGCGGACCACCCGCGCCGGCGCCGACCGCGATCTCGAGGTTCAAGCCGGACTCACGGGCGGGAAGTACGTGTTCACGGCGCGGCCCGCCGTGCCGCTGCCAGTCAAGACCGGCGACTCGCGACACCTCATCGAACTCGAACAGCTCGGCGAGAGCGACTGGGCCTGGCGCACGCGGGTGGATCACGCCATCGGCCCTATGCCGCCGAGCCGTGCCGACGACATCACCCGCGCCCTATTCCTCTCGTCCGAGCGCCCGGCAACGGCGGTGCGGGCCGACTATCGCGCCATGCTGCCTCGCACCACGGCCGCACTGGGTCGCCTGCTTACCATCGACTCGATCGCCACGGTGCCACAGCGCGACGGTTCGACGCTGGTGACCCTGCAAATCACCGTCAGCGGCGACCGCCTGAAGCGAAGCTTCCCGGCCTTCGCCAAGTACATCAGCAAATACGTGGAGCCGGCCAGTTATCGGTATCGGCTGTCCGACCGCAGTGGGTCAGACTGGTTCGATGCCGAAGCGCGGGACCAACTGCTGACGGTGCGTTTCCGCTCGAACGACGGCCAGCTGCAGCCCATTGTCGGCGTCGCCCGACGCATGCCCGACACGCTGCAGATTCACGTCGACGCCTTGGCCAAGATCTCGTTCTTCACCGTGGGCGTCACGAATATGCAGGGCGCATTCGTGCATACGAAGAACGCGCGCGAACGGGGGTGGGCGATGCATTTCACGAAAGACCCCGAGTGGCATCTGCCGTTGATCACCGAGCGGCTGCTCCGCTCGCCGCTCCGCCGCCCATTCGAGGGGAAAGGTCTGCTGTTCACCCTCGGATTCCGCACCGGCCAAGAGGGCCAAACGCTGCTCACGCGTGAGTTCGACGTGACCGTGCGCGAGAGCGCCATCATGCGATTCCTCGGCAATCTCGGGTTCACCGCGATGAGCGACTACGCGGGAAGGGTCGAGGAAGAGGAGGGCCGCTTTATTGCCGAAAGTATGGCGGCGTTTCGTGCGGACGTGGCGTCACTTACGGCAAAGTAAGGAGTCGGGAGTATGGGGGACGGAGCACCCTCTACTCCATACTCCATACTCGATACTCCATACTCTATACTTTATATTCCACGCCGCCTACTTCGCCGTTACTAAAGAAAGAACCCCCGGTAGCCTTGAGGGCCCCAGGGGTTCGAAAACTGCCACGCGCACCGTCATTGGAACTCTCCGTCCTACCGAACGGCGGCGGGCTTCATTGTCTGTACACGGGACGATGCAGAAGGTTCCTGCGTCACACCAGCGCCGAAACCGTCACGGAACCGTCTCGATTTCCTGCGTCCAAGTGGAGCTGAGGGGGCTCGAACCCCTGACCTCTGCAATGCGAATGCAGCGCTCTCCCAGCTGAGCTACAGCCCCGGGACCGTAAAATGCACGGCGGTCACTCCGACAAGAATTGCCCCGCTCCAGTTGGCGCGGGGCCGATCGGGTAACAAGCGGAAGGTAGCGGCCGAAGTACGGGTGTCAAGCGGTGGCGAAGCTGTTCTGCCTGTCTCCGATGGCACGTTCAACTGCTTCCGCGCGTTCCGGACTCTCTATGACGACGCTCACTATCCGCACTGCCGCTGCCCCGCACGCCCTCGATGCCGACTATGTGCGCGACCAGCTGGTGGCGCGCACCGTCGATGTGAACGGCAAGACGTACCATCCCGACGGCGAGTTCGTGCTGTATTGGATGCAGTCCTCACATCGCCTCGAGGAGAACTGGGCGCTGCGGGCCGCCATTCGCACAGCGGATCGCGTAAACCGACCGCTGGTGATTCATCAGGGGCTCGACCCCAGCTATCCCTACGCGGCCGATCGGCATCACACGTTCATCCTGCAGGGCGCGCGTGATACCGCGCGCGACGCGGAGTCGCGCGGGTTGCACTACCAGTTCGTCCTGCGCTCGAAGCGCGATGAGGACCGTCGCGTGGTCGATCGTCTCGCCGCGCGCGCGTATGTCGTGATCACCGACCTCTTCCCCACCGCCGGCATTCGGGAGCGGGTGGAGCGCTTCGCCGATCGGGTGAATTGCCGCGTGCTCGCTGTCGATAGCGTGTGCACCGTACCCAGCGGCGCCTTCGAGAAGCCGGAGTATGCGGCGCGCACCATTCGTCCGAAGATCGCCAAGCTGCTGGATCACAGCATCGAGCCGGTGGCCGACGCCTTGCCGCGGGTGACGGTCAGCGGAGTGTTGCGCGAGTCCCTTCGCGCCACGATCGGCGAGGGAGGTCTGTCGCTGCTGCCCATCGGCACGATGACGGATGCGGACATCGCGGCTGCCGTGAGTCGCTGCGACATCGACCACACGGTGCCTGCCGTGTCGCTACCAGGCGGCAGTGTGGCAGCGGCCGATCGTCTCACCGCGTTCGTCTCGCGGGAGCTCGCACCGTACGCCGACCGACGCAATGAGGCGAGCGTAAACGACGGTACGTCACGCCTGTCGCCGTATCTGCACTTTGGTCATATCGCATCCGCGCGCGTGGTTCGGGAAGCTCGGGCGACTGGTGCGCCGTCGGCGAGTCTTGACGCGTTTGTACAGCAAGTCACCACGTGGCGGGAGCTGTCATACAACTGGTGTCTCCGCACGCGAAACTATGATCGCCTCGAAGCGTTGCCGGCGTGGATTCGGAAGACGATGGCCGAGCATGTGCGCGATCCCCGCCCCGTGCGGTACGACCTCGAGACGCTGGAGTCGGCGCAGACCCACGATGCGCTCTGGAACGCCGCGCAACGGGAGCTCGTGAGCCAAGGGGTCATCCACAACTATCCCCGCATGCTCTGGGGCAAGACGATGCTATTGTGGACCGAGGACTACGAACAGGCGCGCTCGTGGCTGTACCTCCTGAACGACAAGTACGCGCTCGACGGTCGCGATCCGAACAGCGTGGGCGGCATCATGTGGTGCCTGGGGCTCTGGGATCGGCCATGGGGGAACAAGCCGATCTGGGGCGGTATCCGCCCGATGGTGACGTCTCGGGCCAAACTGAAATTCGATGTCGCGGGATACATCAGACGCGTCGGATCAGGCAGTGCGCTACCTCGCGATCCGGACGACGGCCTTCTGCTGTAAGACCCCGACGGATGCTATTCTTGTGACATGACGACACGTCCTGCCCCCGATCCGAGCATCATCCCTGCCATCGCTGCGGTGCACACCGCCGCCGAGCGCTTGCGCCCCGTGCTTACGCCGAGCCGCGTTATTCGCTCCGATGCGCTGTCGGAGGCGTTCGGGGTGGAAGTGTTGTTCAAGTTGGAGCTCGAAAATCCCACCGGCTCGTTCAAGGTGCGCGGGGCGTACAACGTGCTGGCGGGGCTGTCGGACGAAGAGCGGGCGAAGGGTGTAGTCGCGTCGAGCGCCGGGAATCACGGATTGGGTGTCGCGTACGCCGCGAAGGCGTTCAACACGCCGGCCACGTTGTACGTGCCGATCAACGCCCCGCAGGTGAAGAAAGACGGCATCCGCGCCCTCGGAACGCTGGTGAACGACGAATCCGCCGACTACGACGTGGCGATGGTCGTGGCGAAAGCGCACGCGGAGCGCGAAGGCATCCGATTCATCAATCCGTGTTTAGGGCTCGATTTGCTGGCCGGTCAGGGCACGGTCGCGTTGGAGCTCTTGGAGCAGGTGCCAGACCTCCGCACCGTTGTGATCTGCACCGGCGGCGGTGGATTGCTCGGGGGCATGGGCGCGGTCCTGCGAGCGCTCGCGCCTCAGGTGCGCATTATCGGTGCACAGAGCGTCGAGACATCGGCCATGACGCAGAGCCTTGCCGCGGGACGAGTGATCGACACCGTGGTGACGCCTACCCTGGCTGATGGTCTGGCCGGTCAGATTGACGCCGAGGCGCTGCACATCGGGCAATATTGTGCGGACGAAATGGCCCTCGTCACTGAGGCGCAGTTGGGCGAGACAATCGCGTGGCTTTACCGGACCACCGGCATGGCGGTCGAAGGGGCCGGTGCGGTGACCGTGGCGGCGCTTCGTCACGGGCAGATCACGGCGCCTGAGGGGCCGGTCGTGCTGTTGGTAAGCGGTCGCAATATCGACCCTGCCAAACTTGAAGCCCAGTTGATGCACTACCCGTCCTGACGCTCGCGCCTACGCGAAAGCCTCCCGAGGACTATCGGGAGGCTTTCTGACAACTGTCACACGGGCGGCACCCAAGGGTATTCGCCGATGCGCGGTCAACGCGCGATGGTCAGCGTGCCGACGACTCGTCGCTGCGAGGCAACACCGGTGCACGATCCGCGATCGGAGCGGCCGGTGTCGGCCGATCGCCATCGCGGGCGACCTGCATCGGCACTTCCCGCTCTGCGTTCCGTCCACCCGTCCGAGCTTCACGAGCCGCCGCACTGCGCGACTCCCCTCCCTCACGGCCGATAGCGGCCATGTGGGCGCGATCGCGACTGACGGTGACACCGCCTTTGCGCCCCGCATTCCGCGCTTCGTCGGACGACCATTCGTGCGCCGTCCCCTTTTCGTGGGCTGCCCGCCCACCTTTGCTGGCGATCTCACGCTGACGCGCAGGATCCATTGACGCGAACCCGCGTCGGCTTTTTCCGGTCATACGCCCCCCGGCATCCGGAAGTCCTGAACAAGTGCGGCGGGCCGGGACGAGGCGAAGGGCATCCGTCACAGAACCAGCATACCGCGGCGATACTGCACCGTCGTCACTGCAAACCACAGGCCGCTTACTGCGGTCCTTGCCAGCAAACCCATGTAACGCAAGCATGGGGCCGCGTTCAGCTGTTTCGCGGACCATTTTTGAACTGGAGACTGGTCGTGACCGCCTATATTGCCGCGATGCCGCTGCTCGTCCGCTTCCTTGGAACCGCCGCCTCCCGTCCCACCGTGGAACGGGGGGTCAGCTCACTCGCCATCATTCGGGAAGGCGAGACATTGTTGTTCGATTGCGGCGAGGGGACGCAGCGCCAGATGATGCGCTACGGAATCTCTTTTGCGTTCGACGACCTGTTTTTTACCCACGTGCACTCGGACCACATCCTTGGACTGACCGGCCTCGTCCGCACGATGGCGCTACAGGGAAGAACCGAACCACTGAGATTGTGGGGCCCGCGTGGCATCGGTAAAACGTTGCGTCAATGCATCAGCTTGGGTGGCGAGCGTACCACGTTTCCGATCGACATCACGGAGCTGGAGCCGGGCGAGCCGGTGAAACGGCCGGAGTACCACGTCGACACGTTCGCGGTGGCACACGGCCCGTCCCAGTCGCTCGGCTACGCGCTGGTGGAGGAGGAGCGACTGGGTCGATTCAATCCAGAGCTGGCGCGTGCGATGGGCATACCCGAGGGGCCACTCTGGGGTCGCATCCACAAGGGTCAGTCGATCACGCTCGACGATGGTCGGGTGATCGAACCGTCGGCGCTGGTGGGCGATCGGCGCCGGGGCCGCCGCATCGTGATCACCGGCGACACGCGCCCGTGCGAAAACACGATCGCCGCCGCACAGGATGCCGACCTGCTGATCCACGAGGCGACCTTCGCGGACGAGGAGGCGGCGCGCGCGCTGGAGACGGGACATAGCACGGCCCGCGAGGCGGCGGACGTCGCACGTAAGGCCGGAGCGCGACGACTGGTGCTCACGCACATCTCGGCCCGCTACTCGCGCGATGCGCACGAACTCGAGCGCGAGGCTCGATCGGTGTTTCCGCGCTCGAGCATCGCGCGCGATGGCACCGAGATCGAGCTGACGCTCACGGAGGAGTTGGCGGTGACGGACGACGTGGACGGTGTCGAGGCGAGTCGGTTGAACTGATCACACAGAGCAAAAGAGAAAAGGAGGTCAAGAGAACTCCTTTTCTCTTGACCTCCTTTTCTCTGTGTGATCTGTTCCAGCGAACCTGGGTGAATCGCAACGAGTACACACGATCCACCTCACTTCACCAGTTGCTTGAGCCGCCGCAAACTTGGCACGCGCCACGCCACTGTCGCCACCACCACCAGTGTCGCCACCCCACCCACCACGACGGCGGTGACGGCGCCCCACCAGCGCGCGGTCAGTCCTGATTCGAAGGACCCGATCTCGTTCGACGAGCCGATGAAAATCTGATTCACCGACGACACGCGGCCCAGCAGCGCTTCGGGTGTCCGGATCTGCAGCATCAGGCTGCGTATCACGACGCTGACCATGTCGAACGCGCCCGCCATCGCCAGCGCGCCAAGCGACAGCCAGAGACTGCGACTGAGACCGAACAGGATCGTACAGGCACCGAACCCGGTGACCGAGATCAGCAGATTGCGGCCCGTATGCGCGAAGGGCGGCCAGCGCGTGAGCGCGACGCTCATTATCACGGCGCCGACCGCGGGAGCGGCGCGCAACAGACCGAGTCCCGATGGACCAGTGTGAAGGACCTCGGCCGCGAACACCGGCAAAAGCGCGATCGCTCCTCCGAACAACACCGAGAAGAGATCGAGCGTGAGGGCCGAGAGCAAGAGTGGCTCGCCGAGCACGAAGCGGAGCCCGCCGGTGATCGAACGCAGAATCGGCTCGTCGGTCACCTCGCGCACGGGAGAGCGGTGGCGCACGGAGAGTAACGCGCCGACCGAGAAGGTCATCAGCACAGCATCCACGGCGTATCCCAGCGTCGTACCTCCCACGGCGTAGAGACCACCGCCTAGGGCGGGACCCAGGACGGCCGCCAGCTGCCAGCTGCCAGTCCGCCACGTGATCGCATTGCTGTACAGCGTACGCGGCACCAACTCGGCGCTGAGCGCCTGCCGGGCCGGCTGCAGGAACGCACGGGCGAGACCACTGAGCACGATCACTGCGTAGATCGCGCGGACGCGCGCGGGCGCCGTGATCACGAGGCCGCCTATCGGGGCCGGATGCGCCAGCCACCAGAGCCCGAGTGAACAGAGCACCAACGCGGACACGGCCATCAGAGCAATGCGGCGCCGATCGTGGCTGTCGGCCACATGGCCGGCGAAGAGCGACATGCTGATCGCCGGCAGCGCTTCGGCCAATCCCACGATCCCGAGAGCGAGCGGATCATGGGTGAGATCGTAGATCTGCCATCCGACGACCGTTCCCTGGATCTGGATGCCGAGCGTCAGCGTGAACAGCGCGAGCAGATAGCGGCGGAAATTCGGGAGGCGGAGCGCGGCGTACGTGTCCGTCGGCACGTTCATGGGTGTTCGCTTCACGTTAGCGATCGGCGCGCGCCTCGTCCTGTCGTTCTTCGAGACGGCGGCGACGGCGCGCCTGCGCGGCATCATATCGCCGGAACTGGTCGTCGGTTTCGGGCTGCACCAAGGCGATGGGCACCGGGCGACCGTTGCGGTCGATCGCGACAAAGGTGAGAAAGCAGGTGTTCGTATGACGACGCGCGCCGGTAATGAGGTCCTCGGCTTCCACGCGCACACCGATCTCCATCGACGTCGTGCCTACGAAATTCACCGACGCCTGACAGGTCACGAGATCGCCCACGTGAATCGGCTCGCGAAAATCGACCCGATCGATCGACGCCGTGACGCAGGCGGAGCGCGCGTGCCGAAACGCCGACACGGCGGCCGCCTTGTCGACCATCGCCATGATCGCCCCACCGAACGCGTGTCCGAGGATGTTGGCGTCGTGCGGCATGATCAGCTCGCTCGTGACGTGCTGCGAGGCGGACACCGGGCGGGACAACCGTGCCGGCAACGAGTCGGTCATTTGGTGGGTGAGAATGACGTCGTGCGTAACACGGGCGTGACGGTCGGCGTGCGACGCGGCGTGCGACGCGGCCAGCTCGCCCGCTGTACCAGTCCGTCAAGCGAGGTCGAGATATCGAACGCCCGCGACAACGCCGCCCGCGCGGCGCTGTCGATCGGTGGCGTGTCCAGCGGGATCAGCTGATACGCCGGGGCGGCGACGGTGGCGATCGGCCACTCGTGCGACTTTCCCGCGGCACCACCGATCAACACCAAGGCGAGCGCGTCGCCATCAGCGGAGGGGCGCGCCGCGATTTCGTATTTTGCGCGATCCCACGTCACGCGCGCCGAGTCCTTGGCCCACTTTGGCAGCGTGGCGCGCACCGACTTCCACCAAACGGGTGCTTTGACCGTGATCGGCGGCAGGTACAGCGCGAGGGCCTCGCCGTCAGTGCCATGCCCCGGCACCATGAATGCCACCGCCGGGTCGCGCCCGATGTCGGTGATGCCGAAGCTGGTGGAGTCGAACCGGAAGCTGTCGATCGACTCAGTGGCCACCGACGCGCGTTCGTCACCCGCCGCTCCTGCGGTGCGGATCGAGTCGATCAGCTGCGCCAGCGACGCCCGTGCCGCCGCCGTCACGCGCCGCGCTTCGCCGGCACCAACGAGCGCGTCCAACGACGCGGTGGCACCACTGCGCACGTCAACGACCATGCGACGGCCTTCATGCCGGTGTGGCGGACCGCCATCGAGGTCGACATTGAGCAGATGCTCGACGGTGAGATACGGCCCATGCACATCAATGATCTCGATTTCGTCGCTCACTACCGTGCGCGGATCGTCGGGCATCTCCTCGTCGGCGGGATCGATCTCCGTATCCCGGGGGTGCGCGCGACGCCACACGGCGAGTTCATGCATCACGGTGGAGTCACCGAACAGCTGCGTGCTGTCCCGATGCTGGAGTTCGCGTGACCAAAGCCGCGCGCTCGCGAACGAGGCGTCGGGATACTCCGCGCCATCGTCGCCGAGGAAGATCTCGAACAACCGACCGTCCACTTCGGTGAGCAGGATCGGTGCGCTGCGCACGCGCATACCGTCGCCGCCACTGCGTACCCAGTACGTGGAATCACCCGCGGCGAACAGAAACTCGGCCGGCGGCAACGCCTCGCCTGCCAACGCGCGATCGCCGCAGGCGGCGACCACGGTGGTGGCCACCAGCGCGGAGAGTGCCGCGTACACGTGGGCGCGAATCGTGCGCGGAAGCATGATGGGCCACCGCATTCAGGCGGTTCCCTGCACGAGGGCGCGTACACCGTCGACCAGGCGCGCGATTTCGGTGGCGGTGGTATAGCACGAGCAGCCGACGCGCACGAGTCCCTCCTGCGCCAGACCGAGTCGACGCGCCACGGTGGTGGCGTAGAAGTCGCCGTGCGACACATAGACGCCACGCGGTGCGAGGAATCGCGCGACCTGTTCTGATTCAAACCCTTGCACATGGAACGAGACCGTCGGCGTGCGCGCAGTGCCCGGCGGTGGCCCGAATACCGTGACGCCCTCGATGGAATGCAACCCTACCCACAATTCGCGCAGCAGGGTGTCGCCGCGCTCGTGCAGCGCATGCATCACCGCGCCGAGTCGCTCGCGCCGCGACGCCGTCCCATTCCCCGCCAGACCGGCCAGGAAATCCACGGCCGCCGCAGCGCCGACGATGCCTTCGTGATTCTGCGTGCCGGTCTCAAGGCATTCCGGCACGTAGTCGGGGGCCGGTTCGAGGCGCGGCAGATCAAGTGCCGCCGTCGCCGCATGTCGACCGTAGCAGATCCCGATGTGTGGTCCGTAAAACTTGTACGCACTGCAGAGCACGAAGTCGGCGCCGATCGCCTTCACATCCACGAGCGTGTGCGGCGCGAAGTGTACCGCGTCCACCACGGTGATCGCGCCCACGGTCTTGGCCAGTGCAACCATGGCCGCGACATCACTCACGGTACCCAGGATGTTCGACGCCGCGCCGATCGCGACAACTTTGGTGCGCGGTGACAGCAGCGACTCGAGCGCTCCTGCTTGGTGGCGGTACGTCTCGAGGTCGAGCGGCAGCCACTTGAGCACGGCGCCCCGTTCCTTCGCCAACGCCTGCCAGGGCGCCACGTTGGCGTGATGATCGAGTTCAGTGACAATGATCTCGTCGCCTGGCGAGAGCGTGCGGCCAATGGCGCGTGCCACGTGGAACAGAATCGTGGTCATGTTCGCGCCGAATGAAATTTCACCCGGGGTGGCGCCCATGAAATCGGCGAGCGTGACTCGCGCGGAGGCCAGCATCGCATCGGTCTCGACGCTGGTGGGGTACGCCCAATGCGTGTTGGCGTTGTGGTACAGCAGATAGTCGCTCATCGCCTCGGCGACCACGCGCGGCACCTGCGTTCCGCCGGGTCCGTCGAAGAACGCCACCGGATGCGCGCCCTCTCGACGCGCCAGCGCCGGAAAGTGCGCGCGGATCTCGTCCACCGAAACCACATTGACCGTGCTCATGACGGGCGCCCACCGATCTGTGCGCCGCCGAGCCGCTCCACGACCTTGACGGCTTCCACGTGATCGGCTTCTTCACCCAGTTCGTTGTGTGCCATGCGGAACAGTTCGGCCGTGAGCTGCAGCAAGGGCGATGGCACCTGGTGTTCGCGCGCGAGTTCGGCGGCGATGCCCACGTCCTTGTCGAGCAGCGCCAGCCGGAACGTGCGCGGGAACTCGCGCGTGAGAACGCGCTGCGGGATGAGATTCTCCGATGCGTTGGAGCGTCCCGCCGATCTGTTGATGACCTCGAGCGCGATCGCCGGAAGGATGCCCGACTTGGCGGCCGCAACCAGA
>NZ_JBKJRB010000160.1:0-51610 GCF_046594945.1 Gemmatimonas sp.
GTTGGTGGGACTTGGGGTGGTGGGTGGGGTGATGGTGGTGACGGCGTGGGTGCGCGGGGGTCGCGGTGTGCCGAGATCCTAACGCCCTTGCTTGAGTACACTGAATGCGCCGAATACGGCCAGTGGTAGCGCGACATCGAGCGTCCAGAAAATCGACATCGGTCGCTCGCCAGATACAGCGCCGGGCTTCGCGATTCGCACGCCGCCGCAAGCCACGAACGCGTACTCCGGAGTCTCGCGCACGAAGAGTTGGAAGGTCCAGCCGTTCGTCGCGCTTTCGATGTAGCGCCGGCCCGCAGCGGTGTCGGGGCCAGCCGAATTCTGTGTTTCCCAATGGAAACGCGTGGGGCTGACGGCATAATCGTGGTATGCGACCTGATCACGAAAGCCGTCAGACTTGTCGAGCGTCACGAACAGCACCTCAACCTTGCTGTCCGGCAATCGCACGACGCCCTCTCGCGACGCGGGTCGCTTGGTTGCCGTGTGGACGCCGATGGCGGTGAGTATCTCGCGTCGCTGATAGCGGGCATGGAGCACGAGCGGAACATCCTCGAATCCGAGGATGGGGCGTGGCGCAATGCGGCTTCGGGATTCGAGCACGTCGGTTAGTTCGCCAAGTTCGAGCAATACGTTCGGCTCTGTAGTCAGCTTCTGGGCGAAGTCTGCAAACGAGAGCGTGCCCGTGTGCTCTACTTGATACGTGAGCATTTGCGCACGCACGGCGTCGGTTCCGCCGGACGCCGTGTAGGTACCTCCAGACTCCGCGACGTTGCGGATAAGCTTGATCTGAGCAGGATCATCGACGTGCAACAAGTGTCGTAGCGAGCGCGATGTGAGGGCTTCGATCTCCCCGCCTTCGTCTCGCGGAAGCAGGCCAGCCGCACGCCGCAACGACGTCCAGCCGCTCGGGCGCGCCTCGCGGTAGATCTCGAATAGCTCGATGTCTTGATCATGCAGGAAATCGGCAAGTCGCACGGACAGTCGACCGGTCACAGCGGCGTAGCTTTGCAACTCGGAACGAAGTCGCGTCCAACTCTGCTGCGCGACGGATCGCAGATTCTCGAGGACGCGGTCGCGGGCCTGTGCGTCAAGGTGAATGTGACAACCACTCGGCAGCGTCGAAAAGCCATCCTCGACACCCTTCAAGACTTCTCGGCGGCTTAAGCCGGTCACTGACGAGATCAACCGATCGAAACGGAAATCTGATCGATGTCGCCCAACGAAGTCGAGCACGAGGCAGCTGCTTTTATTGTCAGCGAGTCGAAGGCCTCGTCCGAGCTGCTGTTGAAAGACCAGGGCGCTCTGCGTGGGTCGCAGGAAGAGCAGGGTGTCGACATTTGGAATGTCGACACCTTCGTTGTACAAGTCGACCGTAATGATCGCGCAGATCTCGCCACGCGCGAGCTTCTGTGGAGCCTCCCTCCGTTCGAGCTCAGTAGACCCACCCGTGAGGCATTCCACCGGTAGATTCGCCTTTTCAAACTGCTCCGTCATGAAGCGCGCATGGTTTACGGATACGCAGAAGACGATGGCTCTACTGTTCCGAGCATTACCGGACAGTCGGTTCCACTCGTTGAGCACCATGCGAGCGCGCACATGATTGCCGGTGAGCAGTTGATCCAGCGCGGCGGTCTCTCCTGTGCTATTCCACGGGACCTCGGAAAAGTCCGTCTCGTCGTTGCATCCGAAATACTCAAACGGTGAGAGCAACTGAAGGTCCAGCGCCTGCCAAAGCCGGAGCTCGGCCGCCGGCGCACCATCCGGTCGCGAATCAAAGTAGGTTGCGATCGGCACTCCGTCGGTTCGCTCAGGAGTGGCGGTGAGACCAAGCAGGACTTTCGGCTGTACGCTGCGCGCGAGCGCATCGAACTGTGGTGCCGCGATCCGATGACATTCGTCGATCACAACGGTGTGCCAGTGCGTCGCGCCAAAGCGTTCAACAATACGCTGCGAGGTCAGGCTCTGGATGCTGGCGAACAGATGATCGAACGATTCCGGCTGATGCCCCCCAACGAGGAGCGACCCGAAGCTGTAGTCGCGAAGCACGGCGCGATACGTCTGCAGCGCTTGCGACAGCAGCTCCTCTCGGTGCGCCACAAAGAGCAGACGCGGTCGAGAACCCGTAGCTGCTACCTGTGCTTTATAATCGAGCGCGGCCATGATGGTTTTTCCGGTGCCGGTGGCCGCGACGAGAAGGTTGCGGGTTCGACCGTGCTCCCGCTCAAAGGCGAGCTGCTCGAGGATGTCTGCCTGATACTGTTTCGGGGAAATGTCGAACAGTACGGATACTCCGCTGTCCGACTGCGATGACTCTTTTGACAGGGCACGGGCCAGCGTTCGCGAGCACTCCACATCGTTCGGGTCGTATCTGGTGAACTCGTTGTCCTCCCAGAGGGTCTCGAAGTGCGCCTTCGCGCGAGCGTAGATCACGCGCTGCGTGTGCTCAGTGAGTTTGACGGTCCATTCCAGCCCGCCGAGCAGCGCCGCGCCAGATAGATTCGCGCTGCCGATGTAAGCCGCACCGAAGCCCGTTGCACGGTGAAAGATCCACGCCTTCGCATGCAGCCGCGTGCGTCGCCCGTCGAGTGAGATCCTCACGTCACAGCCGGTGAGACGCGCCAGCATATCCAGCGCCGCTTGCTCGGTCGCTCCCATGTAGGTCGTAGTCAGTACGCGGATGCGCGTTCGCCCCACGCCACTCGCATTCGGTGCCGTGGCTCGTTGCAGCACATCCATCAGCTTGCGCACACCAGACACCGTGATGAAGCTGACCAGAATGTCGATCTGGTCGCAATCAGCGGCCTCGCGTTGGATTTCGTGGTACAACGACGGCGACGCTTTTGCGGCCGTGAACAGCCACGGGGCCGCCAGTCCCGTCTCCGGCAGTCGTGCGGCTTCGCCTCCGGCGCGAATGGCGCGAAGTCGTCGTGCTGGCTGCTGTGGCAGCGTGATCGCATCGCGTTGGTCCACACTCACTGTACTTCGAAGGTGCGTGAGTACGCCGTTCACGAGCTCGAGCTGCTTGAGCAGGGAGTTCTGCGGGTCGGTCGTGAACGACTCGAGCAGACGCGAGAGTGTGCTGGCCATCAGGTCGAGCAGCGGGCCTGTCGCGTCTCCATCGAGGAGTTTGTCGACCTGTGCGTCGCTGCCCAATCCTTGCAGGCGCTCCGCCAACGTATCGGTGATGAGTTGATCGTACAGGCCAATCGGCAAGCTCATTCAACGTGTCCGAGAAAGCTCACGAAGCGGTCGTCGCTCGGTGCGAGTGCGTAGGCCGCCAGTTCCGGCGTAGACGCCCAGGCGATTGCCGCATGCTCAAGGCAGACAGGGTGGCCGTGAATTTCGACAGGCATAAATACGATCAAATAGGGTGAGTTGGGATCCGACGCCGAAAAAAGCGCGTCTCCAACGGCAGTCACTTGAACGCCGAGTTCCTCAGCGAGCTCCCTGGTGATCGCGTGCTGGTCCGACTCGCCGTCTTTACATTTGCCGCCCGGGAATTCCCAGAGTCCGCCGTGGCGCTTGTGGGCCGGACGCCGGCACACGAGGAACCGGTCGCCATCTCGTACGACGGCAGCAATTACGCGAATGAGGTGGTCAGGCATTTCCCCGAAGCTGCGTTGCGAAGCCGGGCAGCGCCAGGAGCGAATCGCTCCTGGCGCTGCCTACTTCGTCCCTACTGCGTCACTCCCATCAAGTACTTCGCGTACCAGCCCACGTACCGGTCATACCGGTCCTTCACGAAACTTGGCCGCGTGATGCCGTGGAACTGTCCGGGATACACGATCATCTGACTGGGCACGCCCAGTGACTTGAGCGCCTGATACATTTGCTCGCCGCCGGCGATGGGCACATTGAAGTCTTTCTCGCCGCCAAGGAACATTGTTGGCGTGGTGATGCGGTCGGCGTGCCAGAAGGGATACGACAACTTCTCCCACAGCTTCGGATTCTTCCACGGCGCGCCAAGTTCGTTTTCGTACTGGTAGATGTACTGATCGCTGCCGTACATGGTGGTTTGCAGTGCACTGCCGGCACCACTCGTGGCCGCCTTGAAGCGCGTGGTGGTGGCGATGGTGTAGTCCGTGAGAATGCCGCCGTAGCTCCAGCCGCCAATCCCCATGCGCGTGGTGTCCACGACGCCCATGCCGATCACGTGATCCACGCCGGCCATCAGATCCTGCACTTCCTTGTTGCCCCAGTCGGCGAAGATGGCCTTCTTCCACGCCTGGCCACGCCCCGAGCTGCCGCGATAGTTCACCGCCAACACGAGATAGCCGTTGGCCGCGAACAATTCACGCTCGAATGAGAACGCGTGCTGGTCCTGTCCGTTTGGCCCGCCGTGAATGCGCAGCATCAACGGATATTTCTTGCTGCCGTCAAATCCCGCCGGCTTCACCAATAGCGCCCCAACGGTGAGTCCGTCCCTATTTTTGAACTGCACATCCTCCGTAGTGCCAAGCGCCAGTGCGGTGAAGATCGAATCGTTCACATGCGTGAGCGCGCGTAGTGCGCCGTTCTCGAACGCGAACACTTCACCGGAGCGCGTCGCCGTCGCGCTGTTCACCACCAGGCGACCCGTGCTAGACGCATCGTATGACGTCACGGCGCGTCGGCCCTCGAGCAGGCGTGACACGGTCCCTCCACTCGCGGGCACCGTCGCGAGATGCACCGCGCGATCATCGCCGAGCAGAAAGCGCAGCGTCTTGCCGTCGGCACTCCACGACAGCGCACTCACATCGCGATCGAGCGAGGCGGCGACGAGCCGCGGCGATCCACCTCCACTCGGCATCACCGCGATCGTGTTCTGCGTGTACGCCGACAGCTGCGGCTCGCTCCCTTGCAGATAGGCGATGAACTTTCCATCGGGACTCCACATCGGGCTCGCATCGGGACCGCTCCACGTGGTGAGCTTGACCGGTGTGGCACCAGCTGCCGCGTCGACGACGTAGATGTCGGCGTTGTTCGTGCGATCGGGATCGGTGCCACTGCGCTCGCTTACAAACGCCAGTCGCTTGCCGTCAGGAGACCAACGGACTGACTGATCGTCGAAGTCGCCGGTGGTAACTGGCACCGACTTTTTCGTGGCGATATCGACGATATACACATGATCGCGCAGCCGATCGAGATAGCCGGTGTTGTCGCGCTTGAAGGCGTATCGATCGAGAACGATCGGCTTCGGATTCTTCGTCTTCAGCGAATCGGGCTTCGCGTCTTCGGGATCGGGGTCGTGCGAGACCACAGCCAGACGGGTGCCGTCGGGCGACCACTCGTACTCGCCCACACCGCCCTTGAGATCGGTGAGCCGCACCGCGTCGCCGCCGGCGCGATCGAGCAACCACACTTGTCCGCCCTTCGATTCATAGCGACCGGAGACGAAGCTCAGGTAGCGATTGTCCGGACTCCACCGAGGATTACTTTCGCCTTCCGGTGAACTCGTCATCCGAATGGTGCGGGTGCCCTCGTAATTCACCATCCACACATCACTGTCGCTCTTGTCCTTGGCCGAGTCGACGGTGGTGACGGTGTAGGCAATCCAGCCGCCGTCGGGCGAGAGACGACCGGCTCCGACCTCACGCATCCGATAGAGGTCGGAGCTGCGGACGGGGCGAGGGGATTGGGCAGGCGCGGTGTTGACGACGGCGGCGCAGGCGGCGAGAAGGGCGAGGAGGAGGCGAGGGCGCATGTCACCTTGTGAGAAAATGGGGACGTTAAACTGCAGGCTATGGGCCTTCGGCCTGGCTGTGGGCTCTCGGCTCCCAGGTCGAGGGCTGTGGGCTAACGGCTGTCAGCCATGGGCCGTGGGCCATGGGCCATGGGTGAAAACAGTGCGGTGACGGCGGCGGGCCACCGCGCAGGGCACATACCCATGGCCCATGGCGCATGGCCCACGGCAGACAGCCCACAGCCCTACGCCTTCAGAACGCGAGGAGCATATAACTCCATATCCCGTCCAAGTAACAACGTCGCCAAAACCAGTGTCGCGCTGATCCAGAACGGGCTCTGCATCCCGAACGTATCGAACGCAAATCCAAGCAGAATCGGGAATCCGACGCGCGTGATCCCGCCGTACGTTTGCTGAACGCCCATGTACAATCCGCGCTCCGATCCTGCGACTACGCGCGAGAGCATGGCGGTGACGCAGGGGAACGTGAACGCCGTGCCGAGTGGCAGCAACCCGACTGCTAGAGCCAGCGTGACGTAGTCATGCGAGAACGACAATCCCATCAGTCCGACTGCGAGAAAGACCACGCCGTAGCGGCTCAATCGTGCTTCGCCGAAGCGGTCCACGATCTTACCGAGGAACAGCGCGCGCACCACGACGCTCAGCACGCCGATGTACATGAAGAAGTAACCGATCGTATCGGCCGTGACACCGAACCGCGCGGCCAGGAAGAGCGCCAGAATCGCGGTGGTGCCCTGAAAGGCGCCGATCGCGATCGCGTATATCATCACCAGTCGCGACGCCGGCTCGCTCGGGTGTGTGAGCACCCGCAGCACGGCTTCTCGCGACCCCTTGCGCACCGGTTTCGAACCATCGGCGTTGTCGGCCACCGGGCGGCGGACTTCGGTGAGATACTTCGATGCGAACACGATGTTGATGAGGCACAATCCCGCGGCCACGAGGCCCGGCGTATGCGGTCCCCAATGTTGCACCCAGCTGCCGATGACGGGACCGAGTGCGACACCGGCATTGGTGGCGGCGGATAGCCAGCCGAGGCTTTTCGCCCGATCCTCTGGACGCGTCGCGTCGGCTACGTAGGCCTGAATAACACTCACCGTACCGCCGCCCGCACCCTGCACGATGCGCGACAGCAGCAGCAACCACAGTGAGTCGGCGTAGGCGAATACCACGTATGCGACGGCGCTCGACGCGAGCCCCACGATCAGCGCCGGACGACGACCATGTTTGTCGCTGAATCGTCCCCAGAGCGGTGCACTGAGCAACTGCGCCACGCTGAACGAACTGACCAGCAGCCCGACCACGAAGCCACCGGCCCCGAGCTCTTTGGCATAGAAGGGCAACAGCGGCAAAATCATCAACAGGCCAAGCATGTCGATGAACGCTGTTACCATCAACACCGCGAGCTTGCCAAACGCGGCTTGGCCGCCGTCGATCGGATGCTCGTCGGTCTGGGACACGGTCACTCAGTCTTCCCGAGCGCGGCGGGTGCGACGCTGCGTCCCACGACTCCGGCCAAGGCAACGATCGTCAGCACGTACGGGATCATCTCCACGAATTGGCTGGGAATGAGTTGCGAACCCTGTAGCTGAATCTGTAGCGTTTCCGCCCCGGCGAACAGGAGACAGGCCACGGCCACACGCACCGGTTCCCAGCGCCCGAAGATTACCGCAGCCAGCGCGATGAAGCCGCGCCCGGCGGTCATGCTGTCGGAGAACTGATGCTGATCGAGCGCGAGATAGGCACCGCCAAGACTCGCCAGCGAGCCCGCGATGAGCAGCCCCTGCAGACGCAATCGGGTGACGGCGACACCCAATGTGGCGGCCGCCTCAGGTTTTTCGCCCACGGCACGCGCGCGCAAGCCGAACGGCGTGCGATAGAGCACCCACGCCAGCACCGGCAGCGAGGCGAGTCCTATCCACACCACGGGATTCACGAAGCTCGCAAACATACCGCCGGTGCCCTCACCGCCGAAGCCCGGCACGCGCGGGGAATTGCTGGCGCTGTCGAAGATGCGCCGGAGATAGAACCGGGTCGTCGCGACCACGAGCAGGTTGATGGCCACACCGACGACCACCTGATTGGCCTTGTAGCGCAGCGTCGCGACGGCCAGCACCGCGGTAACCATCGCACCGGCCACGAGTGCACCGGCCAGTCCCGCCCACGGAGTGCCACCGTAATAGCTCCCGAGCGCCGCGCCGAACGCACCGGCCAGCATCATGCCTTCGAGGCCGAGCGCGATGATGCCCACGCGCTCCGACATCACGCCGCCGGCCGCCGCCAGCAGATAGGGAATCGCAATACGAATGGTTTGCAGCAGAAAGGTGAGCAGAATCATGACACCCCCTTCCGCGCGTCGCGGTAGAACGCGGCCGTCACGTTGGCCGCGGCCGCCCGCAGTTGCGTTTGCACTTCAGGCACCGCTGTCGCGACCGCGAGAATCACGACTGCTGTGAGAATGTCGGTAAGCTGCTTCGGCACGATCGCGTTCACCGCGAGCCCGCCCTGCGACAGCGTGGCAAACAACAGCGCGGCCGCGAGAATGCCGAACGGATGATTGCGCCCCACCAACGCGACCGCGATGCCCAGAAATCCGGCGCCACCGGCGAACCCTTCCTCGTAGTAGCCCTTGTAGCCGAGCACGAAGTTCATGCCGCCCAGCCCAGCCAAGGCGCCCGACAAACACATCGTGACCAGCAACACACGCGGCACGCGCACGCCGCCGTACTGCGCGGCGTCAGGCTGAAGTCCCACTGCGCGCAGTTCGTAACCGCTGCGGGTGCGGAACAGATACCACCAGCTCACCACCGCGGCGAGCACGGCAAACACAATGGTGAAGTTGGCGGCACTGCCACGGAACGCCGCAAAGCTGTCGGCGAAGCGCGGCACCATACCGGCCACGATCGGCGGCGTATGCAGTGTTTCCGGCACATGCAGCTTCGACGACACGATCCAGTTCAGCAACGCGAGCACGATGAAGTTGAGCATGATCGTCACGATCACTTCGCTCGCTCCGAACTTCGCGCGCAGCGCGCCCGGCACCGCGCCCACGCCGGCACCAACGAGCATGGCCGCCAGCAAGCAGAGCGGCACCGCGATCAACGCCGGCGTGCCCGAGGGGAGCAGTATGCCCAACAGCGCCGCGCCGAATCCACCGGCGGCGAGTTGTCCTTCGGCACCCACGTTGAACAGCCCAGCGCGAGCGGCGAGTGCAAACGCGAGACCAGTGCAGGCCAGCGTCGTGGTTTTGTACAACACCTGTCCGATGCCGTAGGCGTTGCCCCACGTGCCTTCGACCAGTAACCGAAACACGGTCGACGGCGCTTCACCGAAACTCAGGATGAGCAGATCGCCCACCACGGCGGCGATGGCCAATGCGACCAGCGGCGGCAGGAACCCGCCCGCCAGTCCGATCCCGGCGCGCGCTGGCAGCGCCGCCATCGCGCGTACTTCTCCCGTACTCTGCATTTCCCGCTGTTGCTCGCGCGGCGGCGTCGCTGGTCCGGTACTCATACCGCCGCTCCCGTCATGTAGGGACCTAGCTGCTCAGCGGTGCACTGCGCGGCCGGCAGGACGGTCACGAACCGTCCGCCGTACATCACCGCAATACGGTCGGAAAGAGCGAGCACTTCGGGCAGATCCGCGCTCACTAGCAAAATCCCCTTGCCCGCATCCCGCGCAAGCCGCAGCTGCGCGTGAATGAACTCGATGGCGCCGACGTCGACCCCGCGCGTAGGCTGGGCTGCCAACAGCACGGTGAACTCGCGTCCCATTTCACGAGCGATCACGATCTTCTGCTGATTGCCGCCGGACAACGCGCGCGCCGGCAGCGATGGCATGGCCGGACGGATGTCGAAGCGCCGCACCTGCTCGACGGCGTGCATCGCGATGCGCGCTGAATCGAGCGCACCGAACGATCCGAAATGATGCTGCCGACCGAGAATAAGATTGTCGGCGATGCTGTAGTCGAGAATCAGGCCGCGTCGATGCCGGTCTTCGGGAATGTGCGACAATCCGAGATCGGCTCGGTCACGTACCGAGCGCGGGCCGACGTCGTGTGACGACAGCTGCACGCTGCCCGATTGCAGGGCGCGCAATCCGGCAATCGCCTCCAGCAGTTCCGTCTGCCCGTTGCCTTCCACGCCGGCGATGCCGAGAATCTCGCCGGGCCGAATTTCGAAACTGAGGTCGTTCACCGCGCGAGTGCCACGGTCCGACATCACCGACACGTTCGTCACGCGCAGCACTGCGGCGGCCGACGGCGACGCGGCGGCCGGAGCGACCCAGGTGTCGGCGCCACTCTGGGCGTCGAGGTGCAGCTGGACGTCGCGTCCCACCATCGCGCGCGCGATGTCACGCGCTGTCGTGCCTTCGGTCGCGAAGCGCGAGATCGTCAGGCCGCCGCGCATCACGGTGATCGTGTCGGATACCGCGATCACTTCGTCGAGTTTGTGCGTAATCAGCACCACCGTGCCGCCGTCAGCCTTGAGCGCACGCAGCACGCTCCAGAGGTCGCGCACTTCGGGCGGTGAAAGTACCGCCGTGGGTTCGTCGAGAATGAGAATCTTTGCGCCACGATAGAGCGCTTTCAGAATCTCGACGCGCTGTGCTTCGCCGACCGACAGGTCGGCCACCTTCGCGTTGGCGTCAACGTGCAGGCCGCACTTCTTGCACAACGACTCCACTTCGACAACGGCGCGATGCAGATCCACCTGCAGGCCGTTGCGCGGCTCCATACCCAGAATGACGTTTTCGGCGACGGTGAGTGTGGGCACCAGCATGAAGTGCTGGTGCACCATCCCCACGCCGGCGGCGATCGCGTCCTGCGTCTTCCAGCCGGTCACGTCCTTGCCATTCACCAACACCGTTCCGGCATCGGGCGCATACATCCCGGCCAGCACGCGCATCAGCGTGCTCTTGCCCGCGCCATTTTCCCCCACGAGTGCATGGATCTCGCCCCGCGCCACGTCGAGGAATGCATCACGGTTGGCTACGACGGCGTCGAACGTCTTCACAACGCCCGTCATCCGGATGGCGGGTGTGCCCGATGCGCTCATGGTAAGCCCGTTTTGGGTCATCGCGTGCTGGGGACCTTGATCCGCCCGGCCACGATGTCGGCCGTGAGCGCATCGAGCCGCGCGCGCACGGCCTCAGGGATCAGCGACTTGTTGTTGGCGTCGTACACATAGCCGACGCCGTTCTCGGCGAGCCCGAACTGCTGAATGCCACCTATAAAGCTGCCCTCTTTCACCGCCTTCGCGACTTGAAAGACCGCCTCGTCGATGCCTTTCACCATCGAGGTGAGCACGTGGCCCGGCGCTTCGCTGTATTGATCGGCGTCCACCCCGATCGCCAACTTGCCCGTGGTACGGGCGGCTTCGAACACGCCGAGTCCGGTGGACCCCGAGGCGTGAAAGATCACGTTCACGCCCTGATTGTACATCGCTAGCGCCATCTCTTTGCCGCGCCCCGGATTGCGAAACGCTTCGGGCGTGACACCGGCGTAGTTCACGATCACGTCGCAATCGGGGCAGACATGCTTCACGCCGGCGCGGTAGCCCGCTTCGAACTTGTGGATGAGTGCGATGTCCATGCCGCCCACGAAGCCCACTTTTTTGGCATTCCCCACGAGGGCGGCGAGTGCCCCCACCAAGAACGAGCCCTGCTCCTCGCGAAACTTGAGCGCGACGAGGTTGGGCGGCATGGGCAGCGGATTGCCGGCGCTGTCGGTGGCCACGGCGTAATCCACGTCGGCGAAGCGGACGTTTGGGTACTCCTTGGCCAGCACGTTGATGTCGTCGGTGAAGATGAACCCGACCGCCACCACGAGATCCATACCTTCGGCGGCCAGCAGTCGCAGGCCGGCTTCGCGGTCGGAGCCTTCGCCCGGCTCGATGTAGCGCACGCGTGCGCCCAGCGCCTTCGTGGCACGGAGGCCACCTAAATACGCGCCGTCGTTGAACGACTTGTCGCCGCGACCGCCGACGTCGAAGACGATCCCGACATCCAGACCTTCGGAGGTGTCGGCGACCGTTGCCCCAGCGGGGTGAACGGTCAGGAGGGCGAGGTGGGCGAGGAGCAGTGCCCCGATGAGGTAGAGAGTCCGGCGCATGGTCCGGAAGCTTCGCCGCACGGCGTCGCTGCGGGAAGGGGCAAAGGCATTCGCTAATGCCGTGCGAATGCCTTGCGAAAGGAGGGCACTTCTTGAAAATCGATCAAATCCGAGATGATGGCGAGGCGAGGCGCTGCAATTGACGTCGCGCACCCTTCTGGAGGATCATGAGCCTCTTTTTTTGTGCGGCTTTTGTTGCGTGGGGGCTCTGGGCTCTCGGCTCCCAGGCTTTGGGCCGATGGCCCACGGCCCACGGCTGATGGCCGAGAGCTGTTAGCCAAAAGCCCCAGGCCTGGGAGCCGAGGGCCCACAGCCATTGCCCACAAAAGAGAGTCCAAGGCGGCGATCCCCCCAAATACGGGTCTTCTAGCGCACACCCGGAGCCGCCCTCCAAAGTCCATTCAGCATGTCGCTGGCAAACAGCCCGCTCGGCGACCAGTGCACTCCCCAGACGTGCACCGGCACCCCGCCGCTGCCGAGGTACGTGGCCCGCTGACGCGACATGCTGGTCAGGTTGCACCGCCCATCGACTGTCTTCTGGGTAGCCTGGCAGCTTCCCAGGTCACCGCGTACGTCGAGCACTCGCACACCGCCGTTGTAGTAGGCCGCGTAGGCCAAGCCCTGGGCCTCGTCCACGGAGAAGTTGTGTGTCCCGGCGCCGGGAACCGAATACACCGCCACCTCGACCGGCGAGGCGAGATTGCTGATGTCTACTACGTGCACGTCGCCCACGCTCGATGACCCGATCGACCCCGGCCCTTCCTGGCCGACCAGCAGATACTTCTTGTTCTGAGTCACGGGATCGTTTAACCACCATACGTTATGCACCTGACCGCCCACGGTGCGGGCTCGCCCCAGCAGGCGTGGCGCGGCCACCGAGCCGCCCTGCGCGCCGATATCCCAGATACCCACGCCGTCGGTCCATTCGGCGGTAAAGAGCAGGCCATCGCGCACGAACACATCGTGGATGAACGGGGTCCCCATCTGTTGGGACCATACGGTGCGCGGCGCGGAGGGCGTGCTGAGATCGAGCACCACCAGTCGTGCGGGAACGCCGTTGGCGGGATCGACCGAGCAGAAGGCGTACAGCACGCCGTTCACGCGGGCCAATTCGGCCGTGTGTACGCCGTACTGCAACTCACCGCCGGTGGTGCGCGTGATGAGCTGCGGGGCCCGTGGATTGGCCATCGAGTAGATCGCCACGCCCCCATTGGGATTCGCCTCGATCGCTACCAGCATGATGCTACCGTCGTCGGACACTTGCACGTCGCCGGTCGTCGTCGCGTTGGCCACGATCACGCTGTCCACTAACTGCGGCTGGTTGGCGCTCACATCCCATATCTTCACGGCGTTGCCACGGACGCCTGCGCGGTTGCCCCATGTGGAGGTGTAGGCGGTGGTGCCCCGCACCCAGACTTCGGCGGTGAACCGTTCAGCCACTGCGCCTTGGCCGAGGTGCGTGAGCACACTCGGCGAGGGCGTCACCGTGGAGGTGGTATCACGAGGCGGGGTGACCTGCGTCGGCGCGCTCTGAACGTCGCCGCCGCAGGCCACGATGCCCGCGAAGGACATCGCGAGTACAGTGTGGGCGAAACTCCGTCGAGACGGCGTCATGGGTGCGAGGGCGAGAGGTACAAGGAGGACGGACGGGTGCCGAGGGCCGGATGGTGCGGGAAATGCTGAGCCCTGCCAACCGCAGGGTATACCGCGGCCAGCAGGGCGACAACATGGAGCCGATGACGCACGTTCAGAGTGTGCGTCTTACTTGAGCGCCTTGTACCGGTAGCTCATGATGCCCACGCCGGTCACCTTCAGCGTCACCGACTTCGTCTCACCCTTCTTGATCGGGCCTACCGCTTCGGTGGCGGTCGCGACCACCGCGCCCGACAGATCAAGGAACTCGGCCGTGACCGAATACTGACCGTCCTTCGCCGCCACCTGCTCGAGGCCGAGGATCAGCGTTGCCACATCCTTCCGACGATCGAAGCTCGTGACGTCGACCTTCACCGGCAACGCTTCGGCATACGTCTGGAACTTCACCAACGAATCGGTCCACGCCTTCACTTCGATCGGCTTCTTGGCCGTTTGCGCGGCCTTGGCAAGGCCCTGCGACGCGTAGGCGAACAGCATCCAGCCATCGAAGTTGTTCGGGTCGAGTGCGACCAGCTTGCGCGTCGGCTCGAACATCATGGTGAACTGATCCTTCGCATAATGCGCCGCCGCCACGTTGCGCTGGGCATCGCGGTTGAACGGATTCTTGACCGTGGCCGCCTGGAACAGCTTGAGCGCATCGTCGGACTTGTTGGCCCGCGTCGCGATCACGCCGGCGGTCGTCAGCGCGAGGTCGGTGGCCGTAGCCTGCGTGAGCAGCGGCGTGTACACCGTCGGGATCAGCGCTGTATCCTTCGCCACGGTGAGCGCATCGGCCCACGACAGCAGCAGATTCGGCGCATCCGGGCTGTCCGGCGTCATCGTCAACAACGCCTTGAAGCCTTCTGCCGCCTCACGCGCCGCGGCCTGCTGCTCGGCGCCCGTCTTGGCCTGAGCATCTTCCAGCTGGCTCATCGACGAGTAGTACATGCTGCTCGACTTCAGGTCGCGGTACGTCGTGTCGTCGGCCGCATACCTGATCACGTGCTTCCAATGCATGATCGCGTTCGCGCGGTCCTTGCGTGCATTCGCGACGTTGGCGAGCACATAGTGCGGGTACGGGTTCGTCGCCGCCATCAGCATGGAGCGCTTGGCGAAGTACTCCGCCGAATCGAGCTTGCCGGCGTTGGACGCGTCGAGCGCGCCCTTGGTCGCCGCCAGCCACACTTCGTTCATGCGCATGGCCGTGATATCGGCCGCGCACGTGGGCACGGCCGCCACGATGGCCTTGTAGGCCACGTCCATGTTGACGAGGATGTCGTACGGCTCGGTCGGATTGGTGATGAAACCGAGTTCGCTCCGGGCCGGGGCATCGGTGAGGCCGGGCTCTACGCCCCAGATGGTGAGAGCCTGCACGAGCGACAGATTGTAACCGCCCGGATTCTTGGCGAAGCGCTCGGGCTTGGTGTCGAGTTCTTTGATGATGTCGCGCAGCACCTTCTTTCGGGCGTCCGGCGTCTGCGCGCTACGGGCATTCTGGAACTTGAGCGACATCAGCGCCAGTTCCTTGGGGCTATTCTGATCGATTTCACACGCTGGGGCGACGCCACCGCCAGGCTGCGCGTGAATGATCGACGGAACGAGAGGTGTTCCCGACAGCGACACGACGGTCGCGAGGCCGGCCATGAACGTCAAACGCATGACGTCTCCTGAAAGCGAAAAGAGCGGGAGAATGGGCCAGCAAGCCGGCCAGGGGTTCTGTTGGGGAGCCAGTGTCCTAACTTCAAACTACTATGACTCACCGGATCCGCACGCGGTTCCTTGTTATTGGCAGTGGAGTTGCAGGACTCCATGCTGCCTGGCGCGCTTCGGTTCATGGACCCGTGACGGTCCTCACCAAGCGCACCCTGTTCGACTCTGCGACGGCATATGCCCAGGGGGGCATCGCGGCCGCCTTAGGCGCTGGAGACTCGCCCGACCTGCACCGACAGGATACGCTTGCCGCGGGAGCAGCGCTGTGCGATGCCGAAGCGGTCCAGGTGCTGGTTGAGGAAGGTCCGGCCCGCGTGCGCGAACTGCAGGCCGCGGGCGCCCGCTTTGATCTCGATCCGAATGGCGAGTTCCAGCTCGGGAAAGAGGCCGCGCACTCACGTCATCGGATCGTACACGCCCAGGGAGACCAGACCGGCGCCGAAGTGGCCCGGACGCTGGTGGCCAAGGTTCGTGAGTCGCCGAACATTCAGGTGGTCGAGATGGCGCGGGTGCTCGACCTGCTGCTCCTTGAGGATGAAGATGGGGTCCAGTGTGCTGGCGTTCGGGCCAGTATCGCCGGACGGGCCGTCGAGATTGTGGCGGATGCCACGGTGCTCGCGACCGGCGGTTGCGGGCAGATCTTTCGGTACACCACGAACCCGCAGGTGGCCACCGGCGACGGCTTCGCCATCGCGCATCGGGCCGGTGCCCGATTGGCGGATATGGAGTTCGTGCAGTTTCACCCCACGGCGCTCGACACGCCGGAAAATCCACTGGCCCTGATATCGGAAGCAGTGCGCGGCGAAGGCGCGATCCTGCTGAATGGTCGGGGGCAGCGGTTCATGCCGAAGCGCCATCGCCTGGCTGAACTCGCCCCGCGCGATATCGTGGCCCGCGAAATCTTCCGCGAGCAACAGCAGTACGGCACCGTCTTTCTGGACGCTACCAAGCTCGGCGCCGAATTCGCGACCCGATTCCCCGGCATCCTCGCGATTTGCCGGGCCCGCGGCATCGATCCGGTGCACGAACCGGTCCCCGTGACCCCCGCCGCGCACTACATGATGGGTGGAGTGGTAACCGATTTGGCCGGTCGCTCCAGCATTGCGCGTCTCTATGCCGTGGGAGAGGTGGCGCGCACTGGCGTGCACGGCGCCAACCGACTGGCGTCCAACTCCCTGTTGGAAGGCCTGGTATTCGCCGAGCGGGTGGCCCGCGACATGGTGGAGACGCCGACCGACTTGGCGGTACCTGACCCCACGTCGTGGGAAGTGCCGTCGCTCGACGATCGTGGGGCCGCCCAAGTGGCGGCCGACGAGATTCGCGAACTCATGTGGACCTACGCATCGATCGCCCGTACTGCGCCGGGATTGCGTCGCTGTCTCTCCGCCTTGCAGCAAATCGGCGAACGACTACCTCCCGGTGCCACGGAAGAGCGGAACCTGCACACCACGGCAACGCTGGTGACGGAGGCCGCGCTCATGCGCAAGGAGTCGCGTGGAGGGCACTTCCGGAGCGATTTTCCAAAGACCCGCCGAAAGTGGCAGGGAAGGCATATCACGTGGTAACAGCGAAGTAGGGAGTACGGAGTACGAAGTACGGGGAAGAGAACCACCCCGGCGCGTCTTCCTACTCCCTACCCCCGACTCCCTACCCCCTACTTCGAAGTTATAGAATGACCATACTAGAAGCCCACTACGACCCGGCCCTCGCCGCCGAAATCCGCGCCCTCGCCAAGGAGCGGAACGCGGTGATCCTCGCCCACAATTACGAGCGTCCCGAAATTCAGGATGTGGCCGATTTCGTGGGTGACTCGTTGGGGCTATCACGCGAGGCGGCGAAGACGGACGCCGAGGTGATCGTGTTCTGTGGGGTGCACTTCATGGCCGAAACGGCGGCGATTCTGTCGCCGCAGAAGTCGGTGCTGCTCCCCGATCTTGCCGCGGGCTGCTCGCTCGCCAGTACGATCAACGCGGAACAGCTGCGGGCCTGGAAGGCGCAGCATCCGGGAGCGGTGGTCGTGGCGTATGTGAACACGTCCGCTGAAGTGAAGGCGGAAAGCGACTACTGCTGCACCTCGGGCAATGCCGTCGAGGTGGTGAACGCGATTCCGGCTGACAAGGAAATTCTCTTTCTCCCCGACATGTTCCTCGGCGCCCATGTGCGGCGCGAGTCGCGGCGCGAGAATATCCATGTGTGGCTTGGCGAATGTCACGTGCATGCCGGCATCGATCCCGAACACATCTCGGTTATGCGCGCGAAGCATCCGGGCGCCGAATTCCTGATTCATCCGGAATGCGGCTGTGCGACGCCGGTGGTGGAAGCGATCAGCGCCGGCGCCATCGATTCCGACAACGTGCACATTCTCTCGACCGAGGGAATGATCAAGCGTCCGAGCCAGACCGATCAGGACACGTTCATCGTGGCCACCGAGATCGGCATTCTGCATCGGTTGCGTCGCGCCAATCCGGGTAAGCACTTCATTGCGGCGAACGATCAGGCGCAATGTGCGTATATGAAGGTCACGACGTTGCCCAAGGTGCGCGATGCGCTCTTGCACATGCAACATCGTATCACAGTGCCAGACGATATCGCAGCGCGCGCGCGGATTTCCATCGAGCGCATGGTGTCGATCGGCGGTAATTCCGGCGTGAGTCCCTTTGACCCTGAGGATCCCGGCGAATGAGTGCATTCCACCCGCCCCTGCGCTCCACGCCGCCGAGCGGCCAGCTTGCGATGACACCGCGCACGATTACGCCGCTCGGTCCGCGCGCGGTGCCTCCGTCCGCGCTGGCGTTTCCGCTCTCGGACGCGGAGGTCACGGCGCAGGTTCGGGTGGCGCTGTTGGAAGATCAGGCGTTCAATGACGTGTCCACGCTGGCGACCGTCGTCAGCAGCCGTCACGTGCGCAGTGCAATCGTGGCCCGACGCGACGGGGTGATTGCCGGTGTGCCGTTGGCCATCGAGGCATTTCGCCAGCTCGACAGCGCGGTCACCATTCGTGTCGAAGCCGAAGACGGCACACGCGTGAAGGCCGGCGAGATCGTCATGCACATCAACGGGCACGCCCGTGGCATGTTGTCGGCCGAACGCACGGCGCTCAACTATCTGCAGCATTTATCCGGTATTGCCACCTTGACCTGTCGCTTCGTCGATGCGGTTGCCGGCACGCCGGTGCAGATCCTCGACACGCGCAAGACGACGCCGGGCTGGCGTGCGATCGAGAAGTACGCGGTGCGCGCCGGTGGCGGTGCGAATCACCGCATGGATCTCCGCACCGGCGTGTTGATCAAGGACAATCATCTCGCCGCGATCGGTGGCGACATTGCCATGGCCGTGTTGCGTGCGCGCGGGCTCGCGATGAGCGGAACGGCCATCGAAGTCGAGTGTGACACGCTGGAGCAGGTAAGCGCGGCCGTCGCCGCCGGCGCCGATTGGGTGCTGCTCGACAACATGTCGCTCGAGCAGTTGCGCGAGGCCGTGGAGCAATGCCGCGGCCAGGTCATCACCGAAGCGTCGGGTGGCGTCACGCTCGACACGGTGCGTCGCATCGCCGAGACGGGCGTGGACCGGATCTCCGTTGGCGCACTCACACATTCCGCCCCTGCTCTCGATCTCGGTCTCGATTTCGATGGTCTCTAAGGTCGCCTGAAGGAATTCCCCGCCATGCCTGTTCGTCTTCCGCCGCTCACCGATCGCGCGTCCCGCATTCTGCTGGAAGGCTTCGTCGACTACGCCGGACTCTTCGCGCCGGCTGCTCTCGCCATGCCCAACGCGGTGCGCAACTACGCGCATTACCGCGGGGCCGGTTCCGGTTGGATTCTCGGGCGATTCATCTGCCCGGCCCAGTCGCTCCTGCTCTTCTCCGAGAAGGCGGATCCGCTGCTGCCGCGTGATGCCGGCGCGATTCCCTGGCGGCTCTCCGTGACCGGCAGCCCGGATCTCGCCAGCGATCTCGCGGAGATCGTCGCCTTCAACGAGCGCCATCGCGTCTGCTTCGATGAGTGTGGCGCCAAGGTCGATTCGTACGAGATCAAGGCCACGTCGGTCGACGACGTCGAACGCATCGCCGCCGCGACGCCGCGCGAATTGCTGACCTACATCGAAGTCCCACTCGACGGCGACATCGAGGCGTTGATCGCCGCGATCGCCCGCGCCAAGAAGCGGGCGAAAGTCCGCATGGGCGGCACGTCCGCCGACATGACGCCGGCACCTGCGTCCGTTGTGCGTTTTCTCAACGCGTGCTGTGCGCACGGCGTGACCGCGAAGGCAACGGCCGGCTTGCATCACCCGCTGCGCGGGACCTATCGGCTCACCTACGAGGCCGACCCGGCCACTGGCCGCATGTATGGCTTCCTGAATCTGGCGCTCGCCGCGGCCCACCTCGGGAGCGGTGGCAGCGACGCCGTGGCAGTTCAGTTGCTCGAAGAAGCCGATGCCGGACGGATCGAGTTCAGCGACCTCCACGTGGCGTGGCACGGACCCGATCGCACGCTCACCTTCACCCGCGACCTGCTGCAGCAGACGCGAGAGCGTGGTCTCGTCAGCTTCGGGTCCTGCTCCTTTACCGAGCCGGTGGACGAATCGCGCGCCTTGGGCTGGCTCTAAGCGCAGCTCACGGTCGGCCAGCCGCGCCGCCTGCTCACATACTACACTCACCGCATGTCGATCGATCCAACCAACGCCCCCGCGCTGCGCTCCTGGGTGCAGACCGCCAATCTACGCGGAGCGGATTTTCCGATTCAGAATCTGCCGTTCGGCATCTTCCGTCGAGCCGGCACCCGTGAAGCACCGCGCGTCGGTGTGGCGATCGGCGCCGCGATTCTCGATATCGCCGCTTGTCTTGCCGCCGGATTGTTCGACGATGACAGCGCCGCGCGCATCGCCGCCACGGCGTGCGCCATGCCGACGCTCAATGAGCTGATGTCGCGTGGTGCGTCGGCGCGCCGCGCGCTGCGGAACGCGCTGTCCGCGCTCCTCTCGGACACCGTCGCGGTGCATCGTCGGCAAATCGCCGAGCACGCGCTGGTGCTGCAGCAGGAGGCCGAGCTGTTCTTGCCGGCGCAGATCGGCGACTACACCGATTTCTACGCGTCGGTTCACCACGCCACCAACGTCGGATCGATGTTCCGCCCGGACAATCCGCTGCTGCCCAATTACAAGTGGGTGCCGATCGGCTATCATGGGCGCGCCTCCAGCATCGTCGTCTCCGGCACGCCGGTGCGTCGCCCCACGGGACAGCGCAAAGGTCCGAACGACGAGGTGCCGTCGGTGGGGCCGTCGCGGTTGCTCGACTACGAACTCGAGCTCGCGGCATTCGTCGGCCCCGGTAACGCCCTCGGGGACTCGATTGCGATGGAGCAGGCCAACGACCACCTGTTCGGTCTGTGTTTGCTCAATGATTGGTCGGCCCGCGACATTCAGGCCTGGGAGTATCAGCCGCTCGGGCCGTTCCTCGCCAAAAACTTCGCTAGTACCATCAGCCCGTGGGTAGTCACCCTCGAAGCACTCGAGCCGTTCCGCGCGCCGTTGGCCGCCCGTGCCGACGGTGACCCGGCGCCGCTTCCGTATCTCACCAGCGACGATGACCGGGCGCGTGGTGGCTTCGGGATCACCGTGGAAGCGTGGCTGCGCACGGCGCGCATGCGCGAGACCGGTGAGCCTGCGGTGCGCCTCACGCAAGGGCAGGCCACCGATCTGTACTGGTCGATGGCGCAGCTGTTGGTGCATCACGCCAGCAGCGGGTGCAACCTTCGTCCCGGCGACCTCTTGGGTAGCGGCACGATCTCCGGCCCAGACAAAGGCAGTCGCGGCTGTCTGCTCGAACTCACCTGGCGTGGTGCCGAGCCGCTGGCCCTCCCCAATGGTGAGCAGCGCAGCTTCCTCGAAGACGGGGACGAACTGGAGATCACCGCCTTCGCCGAGCGCGAAGGGGCCGTCCGAATCGGTTTCGGGCGGTGTGTGGGAACGATCCTTCCGGTGCGATGAGGGACCTGCTTTTTGCTCGCTCCCAGATGGCGATGTCGCGGGCCTTGCTGCCCAGTGTCGTCTATTTGTTCTATCGCGTCTTCACGACCCGCGAAGGCGTTGAGAAACCCTCGCATTGTCGCTCTGTACGTTCCAGATTGACGGATGCGCCCTGACCTGATTCGCGTCGTGCTGGTGGATGACCACCAGATCGTCCGCGCTGGACTCAAAGCCGTTCTCTCGACCGCTAAAGACATCACGATCGTAGGGGAGGGCGGTAGCGGCAAGGATGCGCTGACGTTGGCCGAGCGGGTCGATCCGCACGTGATCGTGATGGATCTCTCCATGCCCGACATGGACGGCCTCACGGCCACCCGCGAGCTACAGAAGGCGAATGCGCGGCGCACGCCGACGCCGGGTGAACCGATCACGCGCCGCGTGCTCGTCCTCACGATGCACACCGAAGACGAACATCTGGTCGCTCTCCTCGAAGCCGGGGCGGGCGGATACCTGCTCAAGTCGGTGGCCGATCGGGAACTGGTGGACGCGGTGCGCACGGTGGCTGCTGGCGACGTGTACGTGCAACCCACCGCCGCCCGCGCACTGGCCCGCGGTCTGGCCCGACGAGACGGCAACGCCGAAGAGCGCGCCCGCTTCGAAAAGCTCACCGACCGTGAGCAGGTCGTACTCAAGATGGTCGCCCAAGGCTTCACCGCGCCGGAGATCGGCGAGCACCTCACGATCTCGCCGAAAACGGTGGACACGTACAAGCAGCGTATCGGCGAGAAGCTCGGCCTGTCGCATCGCAGCGACTATGTGAAGTTCGCCCTCAAGCTCGGCATCCTGAAGAACGACGCGTAGGCCAGCGACGGTAGGCCAGCGACGGTAGGCCAGCGACGGTAGGTCAGCTGCATCCTTCCACGTACTGCACCTGCGGCACGCGTCCACCGCGAAACGTCTCCACCTTCTGGCCGTCGGTTTCGAACACGATGCGCAGGTTGCTGTCGGTTGGGCGGCGTGGTGTAACGACGAGGTAGTGTCCGTCGGTGTACTTGTGCGGCTGCACCTCCACGCGGCCGGTATACCGCTGCTGCACCTCGGCCTCCGTGCTGCCGATTTTGATCCCTTCTGATGTTGTGATCGCCGGGTTCTGCACATCGATGCGCACCACGCGACCGCCCTCGGCCATGATCAACACACCCGGCGGACCATCGCGCCAGCTCAGATAGCTGCACTCGGTCGAATCGGTACCCACGAGGCGGATACCTGCGCTCGTTGCTCCGGCAACCTCGGCCAGCGTCATGCCTACACGCACCGGTCCGATGCCGTGCTCGGTGAGATCCATCGGACCCGCATGGCGGTCCGCGATCGTGTCTGCGCCTACGGTAGCTGCGCCTTTCGTGCCGGCGGAGCTGTCGGACAGTGCCGCCGAGCGGGAGTCGCCGCACGCTGCACACAACAGCACGGGCGCGAGGACGGTAACGACCAACCGTGTACGTGTCATAGTGACTTGCGCGCCACGGCGGCCTGCTGCTCCGCCTTGGTGAGGCTCCACGCGGGAAGCGGTGGCACGGCGACGTCCATCAGCGCATCGCTGGCGCCGTAGCCGTGTTCAGTACGAATGCGCGCGGCGATGTCACGTCGCAGTTCGTCGATCGCTTCGCCAGCATCGCCGTCGAGCTCCATGCGAAGCGCGCGGAATCGGCGGCCTGATTCGATGCAGAACAGATCCGTCAGCGCGATCTCGCGTGCGCACGCCTCGGCACCACGCTCGTCGATGAGCCGCTGCGTGCGGGCAATGGTGGTGGCGCGGGCGTACAGTTCGATCGCCATGTCGGCGAGACGCTCCACCACCAGCTGACGGTGGAGAATCTCCTTCTTGTGCGTCATGATCATCTTCTGCGTCGCGGCGGCGAGTGCGGCCACGTGCTTTTCCACGAACTCGGCGTGCTGGCGCAGCGAGGAGTGGAAGGTGACGTCGAAGCGATCCTTCCGGCCCAGCGCCGACGCCACGCGTTCGGCCGCGTAGCTCGACACCAGCACCCAGTTCTGAATCGGATTCTTGAGCGCGCCCGAGAGTTCTTTCAGCTCTTCGGCCGGCCCCTGAATGCCATTGAGTCCGATGAACAGTCGCAGAATCTCGTTGGCGCCTTCAAAAATGCGATTGATGCGTGCGTCACGTAGGTAGCGCTCGTACGGCCAGGGCTTCACGAAGCCGCGCCCACCGGCGAGCTGCACGAGTTCATCGGCGGTGCGCCACACGAGTTCACTGGCGAACACCTTGGCGCAGGCCGCTTCGAGCGACGCATCCACGCTGTCTTCGTCGAGCGCCGCCGCCAGCGCACCGACCATGGCGTCCACCGCGTAGGTCTCAGCGGCGATCGTGGCCATCTTGCGCTGCGTGATCTCGAACGACGCCAGCGGACCGCCGAACTGCGTGCGGGCTTCGGCGTAGCGTGTGAACTCGGCCAACAACCGTTTGCATCCCGACGCGCAGCCAGCGGCCAGCGACAGTCGGCCGGCATTGAGTGCATTGACGGCCACACGGAACCCTTTGCCGACCTCGCCAAGCACGTGATCGTCGGGCACGAAGCAATCCTCGAACACCAGCTCGGCCTGCGTCGAGGCGCGGATGCCGAGCTTGGCGACGGTGCCGTCAATACGGAATCCGGGCATGTCGGGACGCACGATGAACGCCGTGGGACGCATGATCGTCTCGCCGTTGCGCACGATCGGTGTTTGTGCGAAGGTGGTGATCATCCCCGCGCGCTGACCGTTGCCGATCCAGTGCTTGCGGCCGTTCAGCAGCCATCCGGTATCTTCGGCGTTGCGACGCGCGGTGGTCACGATGTGCTGCGCGTCGGAACCCGTCTCCGGTTCGGTCAGCGCGTACGCCGCCAGCATCTCGCCACGCGCCAGGGCCGGCAAATAGCGCGCCTTCTGCTCGTCGTTGCCAAAGAGCACCAGCGCCTTGCCACCTAGCCCGCAGTGCACGCCGATCAGCACTCCCAGCGACGCATCCACCGACGCGACGGCGCCGAACACGCGCGCATACGCGCTGGCCGAGAGACCGAGTCCACCGTACTCCTTGGGCGTGGTGAGGGCGAGCAGGCCAGCCTCGGCGAACGCCTTGATCACCGGCTCGCCGATCGACTCCGCTTCGTCCATTTGCCGTGGATCGATCAGCCCCGACGCCACCATCGCGTTGAGCGCGGCAATCAATCGATGCACCGTGGCCGCTTCCTCGGGGCGCCGTGCGTCGAGCGTGGCGGGGTACGGGAAGAGTAGCGCCTCGGTGATCTCGCCCTGGAAGAGACCGCGGAGAAACGATGGCTTGGTCGCGGTGGGTGACGATGGGGACGCATTCATGGGCAACTACTCCGGAAGGCAGAAGCAAGGACGGGACGCTTCTCATGAGAAGCGTCCCGTCGGAAAGCTAGACAGCGAACCGCAAGGCGGCGACCGGAACCTTTACGGAGGCGTAACGGCGGCGGTAATCGTCACCGTGACGTTGGTGGTCTTTCCTTCAGGCTGTCCATTGCTGTTGAGTGCGCGCAGCGTAAGGATCGTGGAGCCGACCTTCGAGGCGCTCACCGTGACCTGCGTCGCGTTGCTGTTGGCAGTGCCAGTCGCGACATCAGGCTGGCTGCTGGTGATAGCGACCGTGCGACTGAACAGCTGATTGCCGTTGGCGTCCCTCAGCTGAATTGAAAACGTCTTGCTGATCGCGTTGAGCGTAACCGTGTAGTCGCTGGCCGCAATCGTGTCGACCGGGATCGGCTGCACGGTGACCTGGGCAGTGCCGGAGCGCGTCTCGCTGATCGCGGTGATCGTGACCGTGCCCGGCGCATTGGTGGTGACAAGACCGGCCGGAGAGACCGACGCGCGCGTGGGGTCGCTGCTCGTCCACTCGACCACGCGGTCCGTAACGGTCGTGCCGGTCGAGTCCTCGATCGTGGCGTTGAGCTGCACCGTTCCGCCCTGAACGATGCTTGACGACAGTGGCGACAGGCGTACCGTAGCGACCGGAATCCTCGAGATCGTGAAGGACACCGTATCCACGGCACCTTCGGCGTTCACGGCGATACGCGCCGCGCCGAGCGCCAGTCCCGTCACGAGACCGTTGGCCGACACCGTAGCCGTGGCCGGCGTGACACTCCGCCATGTAATCGTACGACCCGACGGAATCGCACCACCGGCCGAGTCGGTGAGTGTGACGCCGAACTGACGCGCGACACCGAGACGCAGCGTCGTGGGCTTTGGCGAGATCACCGCCGACACGATGCGCGCGTCGACGACTTCGACCGTGGCGCTGCACGAAGCCTGCGTATTCTCGACCGGCGACGCCGTGATGCGGGCCGTGCCCGCCTTGCGCGCCGTCACCAGGCCGGAGCCGGTGACCGTCGCGGCAATTTCATTGTCACTGGTCCAGGCGATCGAGCGGCCCAGCGACGAGATCACGTTGTTCGCGGTGTCGCGCAGCGTGATCGCTGGCTGCACATTCTGCGACACGGTGAGCTTCGAGGTGGCCGGCGCGAGCGAGCAGCTGCCGATCGGGATTTCCGTTACGGTCACCGTGGCGTTGCCCGACGTCTGGTCGGCTTCCGCATTGATCACGACCGTACCCGGTGTGAGCGCGGTGAGCTGGCCGTTCTGGTCGACCGACACGATCGACGAGTTGCTACTGCCCCACCGGAACGTACGGCCGGTGATGACGATGTTCTGACTGTTGCGCGCGGTGGCGGTGAGTTGACGCGTATTCGTGCGGCGCAGGGTGAGCGTGGAGGGCGTAATGGTTACGTTGGCCGCCGCTTCCGGGGTCACCGTGACCTGTACCGATGCACTCTTGCCGTTGGCGACCGCCGAGATTGACGCCCCACCAACGCTCACCGCGATCACGTTGCCTTCGGTCGTCACCGTGGCCACCGCGGTGTTGCTCGAGGAATACGAGATCTTCTTGTTGCGGATTGAATTGCCGCTACAATCGAAGGCGGTGCCGACGATCGATGACGCGCCGTTCACCGGCAGCGAGAGCGTGGCCGGTGCCACCGAGATGGAGCAGGCGTCGGCGGTGGTCTTGAGATCGAGACAGCCCGCTAACCCGAGAAGGGCAAGCGTGGTCGTCGAGGCGCGAAGCGTCGCGCGGATGTTCGCAATCGGGGCAGAGACCCGCATGCAGGTCCGTCCTGTCAACAAATGTGAATGAGCCAGCCGGAAGGGTATCCCGGACAGCAACGTCCAACTAGGACGCGTAGTCGGCTCCAGCCGTAACCGTTACAGCGCTGGCACCAGTGCGCTCTGTGGACAACCTGACCGATCGTTCACGTCGCGGCAAGCGACGTTGCAAGCTGTTGCAAGAGTGTTGCCGCGTCGGTGACGGGCATCTCACATCGAAAATTCGTACACATGTAGGCCGTGGCGGTGCCATCCATGGCCCTACGGCCCTCCAAGAGCGCCACTGGAGCCGTTTCTCCCTGGGAAGATACCAGTACGAGCGTAGGGACGTACCGGTCCGCTACGGCGGCCGCCAGTGCCTGGAGTGCCGTGCTGTCGGGCTCGCCGATCAGCGCGACGGCGACGGCCCCATCGATCGCGAGCGGCGCCAGGCCGAGCAGGTAGCCAAAGGCATTCGGCCATTTGCCCATCGCTTCGGCCAGCGGGGTCATCTGCGTCAGCGCTTGCTCACGGGCCGACGGGTTCCCGTCGAGCTCGCCGAATCGCAGTACAACCTCGAGTGCCAACGACGCGCCCGCAGGGGTGGCGTGGTCGTTGAGATCTCGCGGACGGGCGATCAGAGGCTCGGCGTCGTCCGGCGTGTCGAACCACGACTGGGTCGCGAGGTCAAAGAAATGCCGCGTCATGGCGTCGGCCACCCGCCGCGCCTGGTGTAGCCACGTAGGGTCGAGCGTGACTTCGTGGATCGACAAAAACGCCAGCGCGACCGCGGCCTGATCTTCCAGAAATCCGGGGCCGGCACAGGGGCCCTCCGTTCCCGACAATACGCGCGTGACGCGTCCGTCGGCGTTCACCAGCCGGTCTCGCAACAGCTCGGCGTTTCGCACGGCGAGTGCCCGCACGCTGGGATCGCGCCAGACACGCGCGGCGTCGGACAACGCGCGCGTCATGAGCGCATTCCACCCCGCCAGGACCTTGTCGTCGAGTCCAGGACGCACCCGCCGCTCGCGTGCCGCCAGCAGCGTGCGCGCGGCCGCGTCGATCGTCGTACGCAGGCGATCGTTGGTCATGCCGAGACGCGCCGCCACCAACTCGGGCGCCACCGGCACATGCAGAATCGAGTGGCCCTCGAAGTTGCCACCCGATTGCACGCGCCAATACGCCCGCGCGACGGCCGCGTCGTCCCCGAGCACCGCGTCGAGCTCCGGCGCAGTCCAGACGTAGAATTTGCCTTCCACGCCCTCGCTGTCGGCATCCAGTGACGAGGCAAACCCGCCGTGAGCGAGCGTCATCTCGCGACCCAGCCAGTGGATCGTGGCCTCGGTGATCCGGCGGACTTCGCCGTCGCGCGTGACCTGCCAGAGATGCACGCCGAGTCGCACCAGTAGCGCGTTGTCGTACAGCATCTTCTCGAAGTGCGGCACCAGCCACTCGGCGTCGGTGCTGTAGCGGGCGAATCCCCCGCCGATCTGATCGCACAAGCCGCCGCGACCCATGGCAATGAATGAGCGGTGCGCAATCTCCAGCGCCGTCGGGTCGCCGCTTCGTGTGTACCATCGAAGACAAAAGTCGAGTGCCATCGTTTGCGGAAATTTCGGCGCACCGGTGAAGCCGCCGAGCGCACGATCGTAGCGCCTGGCGAGCTGCCTGAAGGCACCCTCGAGGAGCGCGGCGTCCACCGGTCCCGTGGGTCCGGCCGGACGGCTGCTGCTGGCGTACAGCGCGCGCATGGCGTCGGTGGTGCGCGCAATGGCATCGGGCTGCTCGCGATACGCGTTGGCCACGGCCTGAATCACGCGGGTGAACGACGGCATCCCGTGACCGTCGACTTTCGGAAAGTAGGTGCCGCCCCAGTACGGCGTGCCGTCGGGCGTGAGCACCACCGTCATCGGCCAGCCGCCGCGGCCCGTGAGCGCCTGCACCGCCTGCATGTAGATCGCATCGACGTCGGGCCGCTCTTCGCGATCCACCTTCACGTTCACGAAGAGCGCGTTCATCAGCGCCGCCGTGTCGGTGTCTTCGAACGACTCGTGCGCCATCACGTGACACCAGTGACACGCCGCATATCCCACGCTGAGAAGGATCGGCCGCTGCTCGGCCCGCGCCCGCTCGAAGGCGTCGGCGCCCCATGGATACCAATCCACCGGATTCTCCGCGTGTTGCCGCAGATAAGGCGACGACTCGGTAGCGAGACGATTGGGCATGCATGCAACTTACCCCGCGCCCATGACGATACCGGTTGCCCTAACCACCAAACCCCGCGTCGCCCCTCCCGGCTCGTGGACGTCCGCTACGAGCTGGATTCTTGTGGCGGCCGTGCTGCGGGCGGGTCTGTCGGGACTGGTACCGCTGCTGCCCGACGAGACCTACTACTGGGAGTGGTCGCGGCAGCTGGACGCGGGCTACTTCGATCACCCGCCCGGTATCGCCCTGTTGATCGCGGCCGGCACGCGTCTGTTCGGCGACACGACCATCGGTGTCCGTGCCGGGCCCGCCATCGCCGCGCTGCTCATGCACGTCGCCGCCGTGGTGTGCGCTTGGCAACTGGCCGGTCGCGGCACGGAGGGGCTACGCGCCGCGACCCGCGCCGCGATGCTGGTGGCGCTGATTCCGATCGCGACCCTCGGTCTCGTGCTCGCCACACCCGATGCGCTGCTGTTTGCGAGCGCCATGTTCGCCCTGCTCGGCGTGGAGCGCGCGCTGGCGTCACCACTCCGCTCGTGGCGCAGCCTCGGGTGGTGGACGGTGGCCGGACTTGGTCTTGGCGTGGCGTTCGTGGCCAAGTACACCGCCGTGCTGCTGCCCATGGGCTTGGTGATCGCCTGCCTGGTGCATCCCGCGCTGCGAAAGCGGTTCGCTGAGCCGGGGCCATGGATCGCGTCGATCATCGCGCTGGGCATGTTCGCGCCGGTGGTTGCCTGGAATGCCTTGAACAACTGGGTGTCGTTCCGTTTTCAGCTGGGGCATGGCTTCAGCCCGAGCGCGCGCGGGAATCCGCTGTCGCGTGAGCTCGAGATGCTCGGGGGACAAATCGGCCTCGCGTCGCCGATTCTGTTCCTGCTGATGGCCGGTGCGGTGTGGTTCGCCATGCGTGACGGCTGGCGCATGCGCCGCGATCTGTCTGCCACCGACCCGATGGTGCGTCGTTTTGCCTTGGCGGTGATCTCGCTATCGCCGCTCGTGTTCTTCGCCGTGAGCGCGTGGCGCCGGTCAGTGGAAGCAAACTGGCCGGCGATGATTTATCCGGGCGCGATGATGCTGCTGGCCACGAGCGACAAGCCGTGGTCGTACGGTCGTTGGTGGCATCGTGGACAGGCCTTCGCGGCGATTCTGCTCACGATCGTGGCGTATCAGGCCGCGACACCAATCCTTCCGATCCCGCCGCGAAAGGATCCGATCGCCCGCGCGCATGGCTGGGCAACGCTGGCCGCCGCCGTGGAGCACAGTCGACAGAGTGATTTCCTGAAGGGCACGGTAGACCGGTGGGTGGCCGCCGATCGTTATCAGGATGCGTCGGAGCTCGCGTTTCACCTCCCCGATCAGCCCACGGTGTTCGCGCTCAACCTCGGCGGTCGCACGAATCAGTACGACATCTGGCCAAACGCCTACGACAAGATCCGCCCTGGTGATGGTCTGGTCGCCGCGTTCGATGCCGATCCCAAGGGCGACTCGCTGGCTGGCGTGGTCGGCACGTGGTTCGCGGCATCGAAGCAAAGCGTAACGGTACCGCTGCGTCGCGGTGACGGCATCGTAACCGAGCGGCGCATCTGGCTGTATCGCATCGCGCGCGACGTGCCGAGGCGTCCGTGAATTCCACGCTGACGATGCCCATGTTAATCGCCGTCGCCGTCGGTGGTGCGACCGGCTCGGTGGCGCGGTATGTGGTCGGCGTGCTGATGCTTCGCACGTCTGGTGGGTTCCCGGTCTCCACGCTGTCGATCAACGTCGTGGGAAGCTTTCTCATCGGTCTGTTGGCACGACTGTTCGACGCGCCCGACCATAATCAGGTGCTTCGCGTGGCCCTCACCGTAGGATTGTGTGGTGGCTTCACGACGTTCTCCACGTTCAGCGCCGAGGCCGTTACACTGTTGCAGCAAGGCAAAGCCGGGCGCGCCGTGCTGTATGTCTCCGTCAGTGTCGTCGCCGGGGTCTTGGCGACGTTGGCTGGCCTCATGGTTGGCCGCTCGTCGCGATAGCCCGCACGAGCGTCCCCCAACACGCACACACCGAATACCTCTCATGATCGCTCCCACGATTCCCGCTGATCTCGCCGCCTGGTGCAGCGCCAATGAAGCGCGCGCGCAGGACGAACTGTTCGACTTGCTGCGTATCCCGAGCGTCAGTGCGCGTACCGAGCACAAAGCGGATTGCGCGGCGGCGGCACAGTTCATCGCCGATGCCCTGACGCGTATCGGGCTGACCGCGAGTATCGAGCCCACGCCGGGACATCCCATCGTGGTCGGCGAATGGCGTGGGGCCGGTGCCGATGCACCCACGCTACTGGTGTACGGACACTACGACGTGCAGCCGGCCGAGCCCCTCGAGCTGTGGACGTCGCCGGCGTTCGAACCCACCGTGCGCGACGGTCGCATCTACGCGCGTGGATCGGTCGACGACAAGGGACAGCTGTATCTGCACATCAAGGCACTCGAAGCGCATCTCGCCGTGCGCGGCACGCTGCCCGTCAACGTGATCGTGCTGGCCGAAGGCGAGGAAGAAGTCGGCAGCGAGAACCTCGAGCAATTCCTCGAGCGCGAAAAAGCGCGGCTGGCCTGCGATGCCGTCGTGATCTCCGACTCCACCATGTTCGCGCCGGGCCTTCCCAGTATCCTGTCGTCGCTGCGCGGGATGGCGTATCTCGAGATTACCGTGCGTGGTGCGAGCGGTGATCTGCACTCCGGCATGTACGGCGGTGCTGTGGTGAATCCCGCGATGGCCCTCGCCCGCCTTCTCGCCAGCATGCATGACGCCGAGGGGCGCATCGCGATCCCCGGGTTTTACGACGATGTGCGTCCGTTTCCCGATGCCGTGCTGGCGCAGATGCGCGAATTACCGTTCAACGATGCACAGCTCATGCACGAAGTCGGCGTCACGGCACTGGGCGGCGAACCCGGATACACCACACTCGAGCGACTGTGGACACGACCAACGTGCGAAGTGAACGGCCTGCTCAGCGGCTACACCGGCGAGGGTGCCAAGACGGTACTTCCCGCCGTATCGATGGCGAAGGTCAGCTTCCGGCTGGTGCCCGATCAGAGTCCGGATGCCATCGCGGCGCTCGTGCAAGCGCATGTGGAGCGCGTCGCGCCGGCCGGAGTCAGCGTGACCGTCGAGAACCTGCACGGCGGACGTCCGTGGCGGGCCGATCTCAAGGGGCCGATCATCGAGGCCGGCAAGCGCGCGCTCGAGGCGGCCTTCGGACGGCCGCCAGTCATCACCGGCGAGGGCGGGAGCATTCCCGTGGTCGGCGACTTCGAGCGCATCCTCGGCGCGCCGGTGCTGCTGATGGGCTTCGGCCTGCCCGGCGAGAACGCCCACGCTCCCGACGAGTGGATCAGTGTCGAGAACTATCTGGGTGGCATCCGCGCCGCCGCCACGTTGCTCGACGAGTATCGGGCGGCGACGCGCTGATCGCCGGGGAGTGCATCTCCCCGGCGACCCGTACGCTACTTCACGTCAATCACTTTCACGCCAGCGGTGGCGGCACCGCCGCTGACGTATCCAATAGCACCCGGGTTCGCCTTCACGAACGCGATCACCTCATCGTCGCTCGACTTTACCGCCGGTGGAACGTCCTTGCCCGAGAAGATCTGCTGCTGCCAGTACGACTCAACGGCGCCCACGGCGCGGCCGAGCACCGCCTTCGAGAACGCCGCGCGCACGGCGCTGGACTTGGCGAGATCGACCGGCTGAGCGGCCGTTCCATTCGGGAACTTCGCGCTCTGCTTGAGGAACAGCTTCAACGCCACGTCCGACGAAAGTTCCGACGTGGCGTTGCCGCTGTTGACGATAACCTTGAAATCCTGTGCCGCAGCGGGTGCTGCGGCAACGACGAGCGCGAACACGCTCATCGTCACGGTGTTGAGAATGCGCTGCATGATGGTCATGTGATTGTTCCTCAAAAAGCCACGGCCACGGACAACAGTCCGTAGAACGCCTTCGAGGCCGGGGCAAGCTTCGCGACGAGCGGTGGCGCGGTCGGCAGAATCACCGACGGCACTGGACGGTCGAAGCCGTACCCTTCGTTGCGATGTCCTTCGAGCTTGAAGGCGACATTAACCGACGGCTGCCACGTGGCGCCAAGGCCAATATCCTTCGTGATCGGCAGATCGAGGTTCGGAATCGGCGCACCGCCAAACCGAACGACGTTGGTCGCGGAGTTGTATTCAACCGCCAGCGTCAGCTTCTCCACGGGCTTTACGCCGCCCTGGAGGTAGTATGCGCTGTAGTCGGTGAAGCTCGGAACCTTCGCCGTGAAGCGCGTATACTCGGCGCGGGCAAAGGCGCGATCGACCTTCGCTTCGGCCGAGTACAGCACCGACGTCGTGCGGGCGGGCCGCGAAGCCTCCGGCAAGGTTGCGCTGGGCGTGGATCCATAGTTCGACACGAATGCGCCGAAACGGACGCCTTCAACCGGCGTCTTGAGCCACAGCTGCGTTCCGATCATGTTCTCGTTACGCTGATTGATCACGATGTTGCCCGTCGAGCCCGGGAGCTGAGCCCGCAGGTTGAAGCCACCACCGAACACATGGCTCTCGAGACCGAAGTCGCCGCCGAGTTCGAACGACTTGCTGGCCGTGAAGCCGTCGATGTACTCGAGCGTCTCGCCGTAGACCTGCGTACCAACGCGATAGAACGGCAGCAGCGTGCCGATGAAGCGCACTTCGTTGAATAGCCCACGCGGCAGGGGATTGCGCCCCACTTTCACCGCCGTACCGTTGTCGAACTTGTGTTCGTAGAATGCCCACACCGGCTGGATGTCCGGCTCGCCGGCGTTCAACGGGCTCGTGCCGAACTTGCGATGCAGCAACTGCGTCACCACCCGATCCTTCTCGCTCAGCTTGTAGCCGAACTGCAACGCGATCGCGCGATAGTCCGCTGAGCCGTCTTTGTTCAGCCCGAAGTACGGCAGCCCGTCGGTTTTTCCATACGCGATGTTCACCGAGCCGTGCACGGTGAGGCGTTCATCCTGCGCCGAAAGCGCCAACGGCGTCGCGGCGAACAGCAGGCACGCGAGCGCGCGCGCCGTGGAGGTGCGATTCATAAAGTGTAGGAACCAGCTAGTGGATTGAGCACCGGCACACACGGCCGCAGCGTCGCGGCACAGGTGAGGTAGTACAACGACAGTCGTTGGCATCAATACCGGAGGAATCCGGTGCAATCGTGGGTGCCTGGATCATTGCCAGGCACCCACGGACACGAGCCGCACGTCAGCGCATTCGTACAGTCAACGGCAACTCAAGGTGCTCAGAACGAGCCGAGGACGTCGTCCGACCCATTGTTGTCGTCATCGAACGGGATCATTGCGGAGGCACTCATCGGGAACACATCGTCCGATCCGTGCGTGCCGTTCGACGAGCGCGCCTTGGCGAGTCCCTTGCCGGCCGGACGCGCTGGTGTCTTGGATCGCGGCGCGGCGGCCTTGGCGGCGGGCTTGACCGACGTCTTCAGTGTCTGCGGCCGCGGGGCAGCCGGACGTGGTGACGAGAAAACCGGCGAATCGTTCAGAGCGGCCTGACGCCGAGACGCCGAGGTAACCGAGTGACCGGCGTCGCTGCGGTGATCGCGATCGCCCACGTCGAACTGCGCCGCCAGCTCCTGCATCTCGGCCGCTTGGGCCGACAGCTCGGCGGCGGCACTCGCCGATTCCTCGGCATTCGCGGCCGTGCGTTGCGTGAGTCCGGCAATCTGATCCATCGACGACGTGACTTCGGTGAGCTCCTTCTGCTGCTCGGCGGCGCCCTCGGCGATGTTGTTCATGATCGCCGACGCGCGCTGCACGCCGCTGCGGATTTCATGCAGTCGACGCGTCACGCTCTCGTTCAGTTTCACGCCGGTCTCTGCCTTCTGCACCGACTCTTCGATCAGCGTCGCCGTGTTGCGTGACGCTTCCGAGGCGCGAATGGCCAGGCTGCGCACTTCGTCGGCCACGACCGCGAAGCCCTTGCCGGCGTCACCTGCACGGGCCGCTTCAACGGCCGCGTTGAGCGCCAGCAGATTCGTCTGGAACGCGATCTCGTCGATCGTCTTCACGATCTTCGCTGTGGAGTCGGCCGAGCGCTTGATCTCGGCCACGGCTTCAGCGAGGGCCGTCATGCGTTCTACGCCCTGCTCGCTATCCACGCTCGCACGCTCCATCGCCGCCCGCGCTTCGTTCGCGTCGGCCACGTTGGCCTTCGTGCGGTCGTCCACCAACTTGATGCGGTTCGACACCTGATCGATGGCGCCCGCCTGATCGGCCGCGCCGCTCGCCAGCTCTTGGCTTCCTTCACCAATCTCGCGGGCCGCCGAATTCACCTGGCTGATCGCCGTCGTGAGCGAGGCGAACACTTCGGCAATGTTCTCGAGCGCCGTGTTCAGCGAATCTTTGATCGCGGCATGCTCGCCGACGTACTGGCCGGTCACGCGGGCCGACAAGTCACGAGCGGCGACACGCGCCAGCACATCCTTTGCTTCACTGATCGGTTCGACCACGGAGTCCAGCATCTCATTCGTACCCGAGATCAGCTGCTGATACGCGCCACGGAACTGCTCCGGGTTGCCGCGCTTGGCGAGATCGCCGTGTTTGGCCGCGTCGATCACGCTGTTGATCTCGCCGACGATGCCCTGGAGCGTCTCGGCGGCGCCGTTGATGCTCTTCGAGAGCACGTCGTGTTCGGAGCGGACTTCCACTTTCGAGGTCAGGTCACCGGCTGCCAGACGATCCGCTGCCCGGGCCACGCCGCCGATGTATTCGAGCATCTCGCGGAAGGCGCCCGCCAGCGCACCGATTTCGTCCTTCGACACGATGTCGATCTGCTGCTCAACTTTGCCGCGCGCGATCTCCGTGGCAGCCGTCGACAGTGTCCGCATGGCGCCGATGATGCTGCGCAGCGTGCCAACGGCGAGCAAGGCGAGGGCGACGAGCGCGACGATCAGCACGGCACTCGTGACTAGGCGGGTCGTCGACTGCAACGTGCGCGCCGTCTCGAATGCGGCGGCGATCGCCGCTTCCCGTTCGGTAGTCTGCTGCTGCAACGACTTCGAGAGCGCGGCGTACTTGGTCTTCACACCCTGCATGCCGCCCATCATGTCCTCCATGGCGCCGGAGATCATTCCCATGCTCGTGGTGCGGGCCTGAGCGGCGTAGCTCTTGAACTCGCCGCCGAGCGCGCGGACGACTGTCGAGTCGACGCTCGGATTGCTGGCCAACGAGTCAGAGAATGCCAGGAACGTCTTGCTGATGGAGTCAGCGGCGACCACCGCACCCGTGTCGCTGGCACCAACGGCGTCGCGCAACGCGCGCTGGTAGACGTCGAGCTGAGACTGCAGCTTCTGGCTGGTCTCGAGGGCGGGAGATTCCTGGAGCTCGATGCGCTCGAGCTGAGCTTGCGAACGGCCGCCGAGCACAAACGTCGTGCCAAACGTCGTCAGAAAGCCAACGGCCGCTACAAGCGGAAGGGCCAAGATCTTGGCCCGCAAGGACAGGGTTCGGAGCATTGGGGGAGTGCGGAGGGCAGCAAAGGAATTGGGCGCGGGCCACGTCGCTCGTGCGCTATCGACTACGGGTATCGGAGCGTCCCCGACAGCACTTGAACAATCGGCGAAAACCGTCACCCTCCGGGCACGATCGTCACGAGCGCGGCACAGAAAAGCGGGGCGACGGATGATCCCGTCGCCCCGCTGTGCACTGCCGCCGGCGGAACTCAGAGTCCGTCGAGCAGCGAATCGTTGTTCGACGTGGCGGCGATGCGCTTGATAAGCCACTCCATGCCCGCTTGCGGCGGGAGCTGATGCAGGCCGCGGCGCAGCAGATGCACCTTCTCGAGCTGATCGGGGCGATAGAGCTTCTCTTCGCGACGCGTACCGCTGGTGCCGATATCGAACGCTGGGAAAATGCGACGATCGGCCAGCGAGCGATCGAGCTTGATCTCGCAGTTGCCGGTGCCTTTGAACTCCTCGAAGATCACGTCGTCCATGCGCGAGCCGGTCTCGACGAGCGCGGTGGAGATGATTGTGAGCGAGCCACCGCCGTGCTGCGGGGCAATCATACGCGCCGATCCGAAGAACGCCTTGGGCTTCTGCATGGCGTTGCTGTCGAGTCCACCCGACATCGTACGGCCGGTGCCGCGCTCCACCGTGTTGTAGGCGCGCGCCAGACGAGTGATGGAATCGAGCACGATCACGACGTCCTTACCCTGTTCCACCAGGCGACGGGCACGTTCGAGCGTCATCTCCGCCACTTCCACGTGCCGCTTGGGCGGCATGTCGAAGCTGGATGCCACGACCTCGCCGTAGCCCCACGTGATCATTTCGCTCACTTCTTCCGGACGTTCGTCCACCAAGAGCACCAGCAGGGCCGCTTCCGGATGATTGATCGCTACGCCCTCCACGATCGCCTGCAGGAGCGTCGTCTTGCCGGCGCGGGCCGGAGCGACGATAAGCGCCCGCTGTCCGTAGCCGATTGGCGCAATCAGGTCGATGGCGCGGCGCGTGAGCTCCGGGCCGGTCTTGGCCGGACGCCCCGTTTCCAATGTCAGCTTCCGATCGGGATAGCTGGCCGTGAGGGTATTGAAGTCGGAGCGCTTTTCGAGCACGACGGGCGAGCCGTCGTTGAGCTGCTGTACTTCGATAATGACCTGACGGCCACGCGGGTCGCGCCCGAACGTGGCGTCGAGCTTGTCGCTTCGCCGGAGCTGATGCAGGCGCACGAGTGCCGGCGGGACAAAGGGGTCGGTCGGATCGGGCAGGTAGCTGTTGGTGGCGCTACGCAAGAAACCGCCATCACGCGACGGGTCGAACCAGCCGGACATCGTCCCGTCGACGACGGTGGGCGTGGTCGGCACCGACGGTGAACGCTCTACGCCGCCGTCACCGCCCTGCGGAGAACGAACGTCGCCACCGACCCCATCGCGGCGGAAGCGGTTGCGGCCGCGACGTCCGTTGCGTCGCAATGCCGCATCAGCACCACGGTCCGGTCCGGTCCGGTCGCCACGGTCACCGCCGCGCTCCGGTCCGCGCTCCGGTCCGCGGTCCAATCCGCGATCCGGTCTGTCTTGCGGCGCACTCTGTCCGCCGGTCGGCGTACCGCCGGCGGTGTCAGGACGTTCACCGCGCGGTGTTCGATCGCCGCGTTCGTGGCGCTGACGGCCGCGGTCGCGCTGACGTCCGCCGCGATCGGGGCGGGCAGGGCGGTCGGAACGTTCAGGGCGATCGCCGAACGGGCGTTCCGGTCGCGCCTCGGGACGCTCCGCGCTGCTGGAGAGCGGGTTGGCCGGGCGGTCGAAGGCGCGGTCGTAGCGATCGGCGCTGTCGAGGCGAGGACGCTCGGCCGCCGGATCAAAGAAGGCAGGAGGCGCCAAGGATTCCGAGCGAGGCGCGGATCGCGGCTCCGAACGGAAGTCGCCACGCGGTTCATCTCGTGGCTCATCTCGCGGCTCGCTGCGTGGTTCGCTGCGTGGTTCGCTGCGTGGTTCAGGTCGCGATTCCGCACGCGGTATGGGCGGGGTGGGGGGCGTCGATGGCGCTTCGCGCTCGGCAGTTGACGGAGCCTCAGCAGCGGCCTCAGTCGCCGAGCGACGGGGGGGGCGGCCGCGACGCGGTCGAGGGGCCTCGTCAGGTGCGCTAGCCGCCGGCGGCGGTGCGGCATCCTTCGGCGCGGGCGTCGACGGGGCATCGAGATAGGGATTGTCGTCCCCACCGGAATCGGGGGACGGCGCGGCACTGGTGCGGCTGCGGCGAATAGGGCGTTTGCGTTCGGTCATTCGAAAACTGCGAGTGGTACAGGGTGCTCCGTTCCGATCTGGAAGGGAGCGCGACGCTGCCGCAGGCATGAAGACATGCGATGCAACAGGCCGAAAGTTCGATGCCCGTGTCGGACTCGAGCTGCGCGAAGAGCGCTGATATTGCGGGTCGCTTTGGACGGGGAGAGTCGTGCCGTCGCACTTGCCGGAAAAGCCGTACGTGCCTTCGTACATGCCTTCCGGTACCGCGGGGGGTGCGCGAGAAACTCGCGCCTCCAGTCACAAGGGGAAGTTCGCAAACTCGCGAGGGATCCCCGGCCGACCGATTCACCCGGATCTGAATGTGCTGTGCCACGTGGTCTGGGACCTTGGCACAGCCAGCCGGTGTCGGTGGGCTCGTCACGCGCCCTTTGAAAAGCAACGCGCGACACTAGGAGTATTACGATCCTACCCCGATCGCGCAACCCATTAATCGCAGCCGTGACCTGACCAGATTACCGGACCCGTCTACTTTTCGATCATGATCGCACCTCCTAACGACCTTCCGGCCGCCCTCGCTGATGCGGTGGGCGCCTACGAAGCCTCGGGAAACGTCGGCGCCCTGATGGAGCGCCTGCATACCCTCCGCGCTACGGTCACGCCCGATGCCCTCGTGGCCGCCGCTGAACCGTGGCTGCATATGCCCGAAGTCGTCGGCCCGCTGTATGAGCGCGTGGTCGATCAGCAGCCGACCAACGCGCGCGCCCTTGTCATTCTCGCCAACGCCTACTGGCTGTCCGGTCGCGGTCCCGACGTCGTGGGAGATCTGGCCAGCCGCGCGCTGGCGTCGGATCCGCAGAATCGCGGCGCCTGGCACATGTGGGCCCTGACCGAATCGAATCAGCGCGATCGCACGATCCGCTGGCTGCAGGTCACGCAGCGTTTCCCGGAAGATCAGCTGGCCAAGGCCGCCTTGGCCGACAATGCGAGTTCGCTGGCCGCCGCTGAGCATGACAAGGAAGCGCTGGCGCTTGCCATTTCCGCGTACGAAGAGCTGTGGGCCACTTCGCCCACCGAGCAGCAACGGGCGGCCCTCGAAACCGCGCTCACCACCCTTCGCAACTACTCGCTGTGACCGACGCGCCCACCCCCCGCACGCCGCCGCACGATCACGTCGAAAGCGATGCGCTCGCCGAGTTCCGGATGTTTCGCGAGCGCATGAACACGCGCATCCTCGGCGAAAACAATCTCGTCATCAATCGCTTCTTCAATCTCGACGGCCGCGCTTACGAGGGCGGGAGCTTGAGCGTGAAGACGAAAGAACTGCTTGGGCTCGTAGCCTCGCTCGTCCTGCGCTGTGATGACTGCATTACCTATCACATCGTCCGCTGTGCCGAAGAGGGTGTGAGCCGGGACGAAGTGTTCGAAACGATGAGCATCGGACTCATCGTGGGTGGCAGCATCGTGATTCCGCATCTACGGCGTGCCGTGGACCGCTGGGATGAAGCCGAGAAACTGCGCGGCTAACGGGCGACCGTTTTCGGGTTGCCATCGGAGACGTAGCGCGCCCACTTGCCGGGCTTGTCCATCTGATCGAGTGTGGCGGACAGCTTGGTGCCTCCCTGCAGCGGCACCCGTGGCAGGGACTTCGGGTTGAACTCCGGATCATACGGGCTGCGCGCCGGACCGCCGGCGACTTCGAACACGGCCTCATGGCGGTAGCGCACGTCGCGCTGGCTCTTCTTGTCATACCACGACCCATTGAACGCCAGCGCTCTATTCTTCGGCCAGAGGCCGTAGGGCAGGGCGAAGCCGCGCACCTTGTAGCCGGGCATGGCCGAGTCGATCGCCATCACGCCACGCGCCAGCTGCTCCTGCACTACGGCGTCGGAGTACTTGCTGAGCTTCGCATGCCACAACGTGTGGTTGCACAGCTCGAAGCCCTGCTGGGCCAGAAATTGCACTTTCTTGAAGCGCCACTCCGTCTTCTGGCCGTCGATGCCCTTGTCGCCGAAGAAAGCGTGACCCGCTTCGGCCGCGGGCAGCATGCAGAACAGCCCCTTGGCCTTCCAGTCAGGGTGCGCCTTGATGAAGTCGAGCAGTATACCGACCGCACTCGTTGGATCCACGATGAGCGCGCCGTTGCGTTCGATGTATCGGAACTGGCTTGGCGACGCATCGTCGAATGTGAACAGCACGGGCGTCTTCCCGGCCGGGACGTCCATCGTCTTGTCCAGCATCTCCGACAGGTTCACCGGCACGTATCCGCGCGTGTGCAGCTCACTCAACTCGGCGCGGAATCGCTCGCGCGACACCTTGTAGGTGCCATCGGCCACCACCACTTGATGCCACTCCACAATAGGGATGCGCCCCAGCTCATTGGGCACGCGCGGGCCGTTTGGTGCCGTCGCCGGCGCTTTGTTCGGCGACTGTGCCCGCTGCGCCTGTGCCGGTTTGGCGGGCTGCCAGATGGCACTTTCCGGGCGCTCAGGCCGTACGATTGCACGAGACAGCGCGTGAGCGGCGGACGGAAGCAGATGCGACGCAACCCAAACGGCCGCTCCAACTGTCTTTACCAGGATCGACACGCGTTGCGTGGTGCGGACGGTGCAGGAGCGGATGGGATATTTTTGACGTGCCATGATCGCCGAGGAGTGTGATGGACGCTGAAGGTAACAACACGGCGGCGCCGGTCGCGATACCGGTCGAGATACCGGCCGTGTCGTGGCGCACACGGCTGTACAAGCCGCTGCTGTACGCAGGGGCAATCGCTGTTGCCGGGATGTTCACCACCGCATCCTGGTGGTGGTCGTGCGGCTGGCAGGGCTGCCCCACACCGGCGCAGTTGCGCGCGTGGAAGCCCACCGAAGGCGGCGCGCTGTTGGCGCGCGACAGCGCCTTCGTGAGTGCACTCTCACCCGTCAATCGCACGAACGTTCCGCTCAGCCGGGTACCAGCGCAGGTGCAGGCGGCCTTCATCGCCGTCGAAGATCGGCGCTTTCACGCGCACCATGGTGTCGACTGGTACGGTGTCGGTCGCGCAACGGTTGCCAACGTCACGGCCGGCAGCGTGCGCGAAGGCGCCAGCACCATCACGATGCAGCTGGCCCGCAACGTTTTCCTAGGCAATCGCGCCACCGAGCGCACGTTGGGTCGCAAGCTGCTCGAGTGGCGCTATGCCTCGCTGCTCGAGGGTGCCCTGTCCAAACAGGACATCCTCGAGCGATACCTCAATGCGATCTACCTCGGCAACGGCGTGTACGGCGTCGAGGGCGCGAGCCGTGATCTGTTCGGCAAGTCGGTGAAGGATATCTCGCTCAGTGACGCCGCGATGCTGGCTGGCCTGCCCAAGGCGCCGTCGTCGTATTCACCGCGACGCGACAAAACGCGCGCGCTTGCTCGCCGCTCCATTGTCTTCGATGTGCTGCTGCGTGAAGGGGTGGCTGACAGCGCCACGATTCGGGCGCTGCGCCACACGCCGCTCAAGCTGGCGCGCGCGGAATGGGCGCCGGCGCGCGCGGTGGATTCGTGGGCCGTGGAAGCGGTACGCGTGACCCTCGACTCGCTACGCAAAGCCGGGGTGATTCCCAAGTCCCTCAATGATGCCCAACTCCGCGTCTGGAGCACGATCGACCGTCGCGCGCAGATCGCCGGCGAGCGCGCCATCGCGTCAGGTGCCTGGCAAATCGATCAGGAGCGAGCCTACGGCGGTTTTGCGGTGAGCGGCGCGGGGTCGCGCACGCAGGGGTCGCTGGTGGCACTCGACCCCGCAACCGGAGCGCTCCGCGCCATCGTAGGCGGTCGCCGCATCGAGCGGAAAGGCTTCAACCGCGCGCTGCGCGCCAAGCGTCAGCCGGGCAGCACGTTCAAGCCGTTTGTCTACGCCGAGGCGCTGCGACAAGGCTTCACGGCCGCCAGCATGCTTGAAGATGAACCGGTTGAGATTGATATCGGTCGCACCACGTGGACGCCCGCCAACTACGGTGACGACTACGCGGGGCACATCACCATGCGCGATGCCTTGGCCCGTTCTGCCAACGCGGCCACCGTGCGCCTCAGCAGCAAGCTGAGCGTAAAGCGCATCGCCGATCTCGCGCATGCCCAAGGCATCATGAGCGACCTGCCCATTGTGCCGGCGCTCGCGCTCGGCGCCGGCGCCGTCACGCCACTCGAGCTCACGGCCGCGTACGCCCCGTTCGGTAACGGTGGTACACGCGTGCAGCCGTATCTCGTGGAACGCGTGGAAGATCAGTTCGGACGGGTGATCTGGAGCCACGAGCGTACCGCCGGCGCCCAGGTGCTCGAAGCAACAGACGCATTTCTGATGACCTCTCTGTTGCAAGGCGTGGTTGATCGTGGCACCGGTCGTTCGGTACGCGACGCCGGCATTCGTGGGCCAGTGGCCGGCAAAACCGGCACCACCAACGACGGCACCGATGTGTGGTTTGTGGGTTACACCCCCACCCTGGTGGCCAGTGTCTGGTTCGGCGCCGACGATCCGCAGCCGCTCGGCTGGAACGCGTCTGGTGGTCGACTGGCGGCTCCGGTATGGGCTCGGTTTCTCCGCGACGGATGGCACAGCCCCGAAGAAGATAGCGCTTGGGTGCCGCCCGCCGGCATCGAGACCAAACAGATCGATATCGGTACCGGCAAGCTCGCCAGCGACTGGTGCGGACCGTCGCGTAAAGAGTTCTTTGTACGCGGGAGCGCGCCCAAGACCTCGTGTGAAAGCGATCCGTATCTCGCCATGCGTGATGCCGAGCCGCCCGACTGGCACGACAGCACCAGCGGCGGACCGGGCGAGATCGATCCGGCGCAGATTGCCGAGGCGGTGGGTGGCGTATTGGAGGCGGTGGGTGGCAACGCCACAGCCCGCGCCGCCGCCGATCGCATCATCAGCGAGTTACGCAAAGCGCAGCGCGAGGCCGCTCGTGAAGCGAAGCGGGAGGTTGAGCGCCTGCGTCGTGAACTGCGGGGCGGGCCGCGTCCGCCGGAGCCGCCGCGGCCGCCTCGCGGGCGCGATTAGGGCAGGCTGTCACGTCGGACCGCGTGGGAGAGTTTCGTCGGAGACGCCGCAGCGAGCAGCTCGCCCTCTCACCGTATCGTTGCCGCCCACGCGCCGAAGCCAAGCTCGATCGCATCCCAGCGTCGCCGCGGCTCGTCGCGCGAGGCCAATCCATTTCGACGGCACGTGGATGCCATTGGCGTTGGCGAGATCCCCGCTTCGAGCGAGAGGGCGTCGTTGGCCGCGACGTTGTGATCGGTGCGCGCGATCTTCCCCACACGGCGGGAGCACGGCTATCTGGTGGCGCCCTGAGCGTGACCTGAGAATCCCGACCGTGCTATTCCGCGCCTTGTGACTGGAAACCGATGATCAGCATCGCGCAATCCCGGGGCCGCGATCGAGACCAGCAAGGACTCGATCGTCACCAATCCTGCCGTGAGATCGGCAAGGCCCGCTTCAATCAGTTCCGCTCCGGCAAAATGGGAGACGACCATACGTGGATTGTACGGCCTCTTTCAGGGCCATGCCGCCCTCCCCACGCGCGCGCTCGATGCGATAGCGGTCGGCGAGCGCGGTGGTGAGACGGGCGACGGTGGCGTTCATTTTGCGCCGCCCAAACGGCGCCGGAGTGTGGCTACCCAGTTCAGCTCGACCACGAGCCTCCGGGATTCGTCGTTGGTGCGCACCATGACAAAGCCTGAACCATCGGGGAACACGTCGTAATTCGGATGGAAGGCGTCGGTTTCGAACGGTCGATCGAAGAGGACCCGTCGTGCACCAACGGCAATTCGTGGCGTGAGGCCGATGTCCGCGACCATTAATTTGCGATCCTCGCGGTAGAACAGGCGCCGGCCATCGCGCGACCAAAGTGGCTCGCCGCCTCCGCTTGACGACACCGCCACCCGGCCGCCGCCGGGTGCCAACGATCGGACGTACACCTCCTCGCGGCCTGCCTCGTTGGACACGTAGGCGAGCCAAAGGCCGTCCGGCGATACCCGCGGCAGCTTGTCATCCGTCGGGCCCACGATCAGCGGCACCGGTGCGGTCACCCACGAGCGGCAATCGCAGGATATCGCGGTTCACAGCCGGCGCGTCCACCCGATAAACGATACTGCGTCCGTCGGGCGAATACACGCCGTCGCGTATCCCCACGCCAGTCCCGTCGAGCAGCTTCACTGCGGTGCCGCTGCCGTCGGCAGATTGCTCCCAGAGCGAATGGGGGAGCACACGCGCCGAGGAGAAGCGGAGACGCAGTCCGTCGGGACTCCACTCGGGTCGATCGCTCTTACCGTCACGCGTGACCCGTTCGACGGTCTGGGACGCCAGATCCGCGACCCAGATGTCTGTTCCCTGCTGGTCCGCCAGCTCATACGCGAGGCGGCGTCCGTCGGGGGAGAGGCGCGGGTGCGCGTAGCTGCGCTCGGCCTCCAGCAGTCGGCTGGCCACACCTGCCGGATTGACTCTGCGGGCGAAGAACAGAGGCGCGGACCCGACCGCTTGTTGCCCGATGATGGATCGACCACGAACGCGTCGTCTGCATCACCGACCAGCAGCCGGCTTGCACTAATCCACGAGGCGCAAGTGTACGCGGTCAGATCGGTGAGTGTCGCGACCGTCCCTCCGGCAATCGCCACGGTCTTGAGCTTCGCAGCTGCCATCATGCAGCAGGATATTTTCCGGCTTGATGTCGCGGTGAATCACGTTCTGTCGATGCGCGTAGTCGAGCGCACTGGCCACTTCGCGCGCGATCCGCACGGCGTCAGCGATCGGCAGCTGGCGTTCGCGCTCGAGTCGTGCGCGCAACGTTTCGCCCGTCACGAGTGGCATCACGTAGTACAACAGGCCGTCGGCCTCGCCGCTGTCGAGCAGCGGCAGGATGTGCGGATGCTGCAGGCGTGCGATAGTGCGGATCACGCTCAAGAACCGTTCGCCGCCGAGGGCCGCGCCCAGGTCGGGATGCAGCACTTTGATGGCGACATCGCGCTCGTGCTTGAGGTCGTGCGCGAGGTACACGGTGGCCATACCGCCGGCGCCAAGCTCGCGCCCGATGCGGTAACGGTCGGCGAGGGCGTCGCGCAGCTGCCGCATCGTGAGAGCTCCTGGGAGGGAGTTGCAGCGGGAAGGCCAACGTAAGGGCTGGAAGGAATGGCGGCAAGCCGAGTGCCTTGTTTAACGCGCCCTCGCGGTCTACGTTCGTTGCCCTTCGCCGCGCCCACTCCAGCCACACCGCAAGATGCCCAAGCTCCTCGCCGCCGCGTGCGCGCTGGCCGCCATCGGCTTCGCGTTCCCGCGCGTCGCGTCGCCGCGCTTCGAGACGCACGTCGTCGCGCGCGATCTCACCGGCGGCTATCAGGTGCTCGCGTCGGACCTGAACCGCGATGGGCGCCCCGACCTCGTCGTCGTCAGTGACCTGCCGGAGATCGTGTGGTTCGAAAACCCGTCGTGGAAACGCCATGTGCTCGCGCGCGGGCTGGTCGACGTGGTCAACGTCGCCGCGGCCGATGCTGACGGCGATGGCGTCCCGGAGATCGCTATCGCATCGGGCTTCTCGACCACGCCCGGCGAGAGCGCAGGCATCGTCACGCTGCTCACGCACGGCGCCGACGTCACGGGGCCGTGGACCGCGCGCGAGATCGATCGTACGCCCTCAGCGCACCGGCTCCGCTGGTTCGTCGACGGTGACGGCGCGCGCTGGCTCATGAACGCGCCGCTCGCCGCCGCGAGCTCCGGGCCACCGATGTATGCGGGCGCGACGCCGATCTACGCGTACCGCGCGCCGGCATTCCGGCGCGACAGCCTGCCGAGCGCTGAATCAGGCGTCGTGCACGCACTCGAGCCGATGCACGCACCGTTTTGCGAGGCGTGCCTGGTCGCCGCCGGTTTCGCGGGCCTGCACCGCTACGAGCGCGTGCGCAATGCGTGGCGGCAATCGGCGCTCGCGCCCGGCGACGCGGCGCCCGTACCGAACGGCGGGTCGAGCGAGGCCGCCACGGGACGGCTCCCGGGAGGGCGCGCATTTCTCGCGTCAATCGAACCGTGGCACGGCCGGCAGGTCGTGGTCTACACGCCGGCGCGTGGTGGCGCGTGGACTCGCCAGGTGATTGACACTGCGCTCGTCGACGGCCATACGCTCGTTGCCGCTGATTTCGACGGCGACGGCGTCGATGAGCTCGTCGCGGGACAACGCGGAGGCACGCGCAGCGTATGGATTTACACAACGAGTTCCGACGGCATGCGCTGGACGCGCACGGTGCTCGACGACGGTGGCATGGGCGCGGCAGGATGCGCGACGGCGGACCTCGACGGCGACGGCCGCACTGACGTCGCGTGCGTGTCGACCGCCACGGCGACGCTCAAGTGGTATCGCAACGTCGCTCCGGCGCGCACCCGGTAGCGAGCGGTCCCCGTTGCCGTGCGGTGCGCGATCGCCGGTCAGCTATGGCTTCCGCGGCGTTGTTGGAAGCCCCATGCGTCGAATCAGCCCTGCGAGCCGCGGGTCCTGCTGTAGCGAGTCGAACTCGGGCCAGGTGGCGATTCCCCACAACCAACCGGTGCGATCGATCACCGTCCGATCGAGCCATGCAACTGCCTCATCCCGATCGCCCATGGCGGCGTACACGGCGACCATAGAAATGGGATTCACGTAGTGGTCGCGACCATACGTCAGCAGCTGCTCCAGCATCAGCTTTGCCTTCGCTGTTTGTCCCGCGCGCGCCAGTGTGACGGCGTAGCCAAACAGTGGCACATCACCCGCCGCCTGCTGCGCGCGCTCGTATTCTGCCAGCGCTTGCGCATACTGCCCCTTCTCCCGGTAGGCCGCGCCGAGGAACGAGTCCCAGTAGAAGAGTCGTTGGTCCGGCCACGACGCGACGATCTGTGGATGCTCAGCGATCAGCTGATCGTAGCGCCGACCCATATACAGGCACAGTTCGCGCGTCCAGGACGCGAGGGCATTGAGCGGATCGAGTGTGATTGCCGCCTTGGCGGCCTTCAGGCCTTCGTCGACGCGGCCGACTGTGCACAGCGAGACGGCGTACAGAATCTGCGTCTGCGCAGAATTCGGTTCGCGCGCGGCGGCGTCGCTGAGTTCGCGGTTGCTCTTCGCCAGCGTCCAGTTGAGCGCCATGTCCGCAAACGCGATGAGTGCCCGCGCGTCGCCAACGAGGCTGTCCCGCGTGAGGGCTCGTCGCGCTGCAGTTCGCGACGAGTCGTACGCAATGTTCGATGGCATGTAGGCGTCGGCCAGCGACATGTACTGAAACGCGATGGCGGCATCGGCTTGGGCGTAATCGGGATCAATCGCTAGGGCTTGGCGGAAGAGCTCGAGGGCGCGTCGCAGCGCTGCCTGCGTGCCCTGCGAGGCGATGGTCTGCGCCCGCAGGTAGAGATCGTGGGCGGCCGGGCTCGTGGTGCGCCCCGTCCGTGTTGCGGCGAGCGCGCCGGCGCCCAGCGACAGTGACAGCTTGCGAACGGTTGCGGCAGTGATCGAGTCCTGAACGGCAAAGGCGTCCTTCGTGTCCCGGTCGTAGGTCTCGGACCAGAGCTCGACGCCTTCCTTGGCGTCGGTAAGCTGCACGCTGACGCGCATGCGGTCACCACTTCGTCGCACTGATCCCTGCAGCACCACATCCACCCCAAGCTTCTGGCCGACTTCCTTCACGTCGAGATCGCGACGCCCCTTGAAAGCGTACGACGAGGTTCGTGCCGCGACCTTGAGCCCCGGCAGCTTGCCGAGTGCGGTGGCCAGCTCGTCGGCCATGCCGTCGGCGAAGTATTCCTGCGTCGAATCGCCGCCCACATTCACGAGCGGTAGCACGGCAATCGACTTGCTTCGCGGTGCGGCGCTGACCGTTGGTGTGTCCTTCCTACCTGACATCAGCCAGGCGATAAGTGCGACAGTCGCCACGCCACCGATGCCGGCAGCCGCGAGCCAGCGGCGCGCGAAAACACCCGCGTATGCAGAAGCCGACGCCTCGGCAGTCAATGCTTTCGCGAACGCGCCGCAGCCAGAAAAGCGATCGGCTGGTGACTTGGCGAGCGCCCGTTCGATCGCCTGGTCCATCGCGACTGACACCGTGCTTCGCGTGGCCCGCACACTTCGCGGCTTCTCGGTCATCAGCCGCGCGATGATGACCTGCGACGTGGCGCCGGTGTGTGGCGGTTCGCCAACCAGCATCTCGTATGTCACCGCACCCAACGCGTACTCGTCGCTGCGTGCGTCGATCACGCGGTCACCCGTCGCCTGCTCGGGGCTCATGTAGTGCGGTGTGCCGAGCGAGAGTCCCGTTTCGGTGATGCGCGAACCGCCGGCCTGCGCGACCGCCAGTGCAATACCGAAATCCGCGATGACCGGTTGGCCCGCCTGAAGCAGGATGTTCTCGGGCTTGAGGTCGCGGTGAATCACACCACGCTGGTGTGCGTAGTCGAGCGCGCCGGCTAGGAGTGTCGCCAGGCGCACGACCTCGTCGACGGGCAGCTGATGCTCGCGTTCGAGTCGCACGCGCAGCGTCTCGCCTTCGACGTATGGCATGACGTAGTAGAGCAGTCCGTCGCTCGCTCCAGAGTCGAACAGCGGCAGCAGGTTCGGATGCTGCAGGTTCGCGGTGACCTTGATCTCATCGAGAAACCGCTCTGCCCCAAGCACGGCGCCGAGTTCCGGCTTGAGCACTTTGATCGCGACCTTGCGGTCGTGCTTGCGGTCGTGCGCGAGGTATACGGTGGCCATGCCGCCTGCACCGAGTTCGCGTTCCACGCGGTAACGATCGGCAAGCGCGGTGGTGAGCCGCGAGAGCACGGTCATTGTCTGCTCCCGCCTTCCAAGCCCGCCTTCCGCAACCCCACCATGATATCAGCGACCAGCGCCGGCTCGAACCACCCCAATAATATCGCTTCTCCGGAAGTGGCGAATTCCGCCTGCTGCGTCAGCAACGTGGCGAGGGCATACGACGCGCCCGGTATCTCTTCGAGCTGGCCGAGTGCCGCCACGAGCAGGATGTTGTTCCAGAATACCTCGGGCACATTGGCGCGCACCGCTTCGTCTGCGGCCGCGCGATAGTTCCCGAGCCGGTACTCATTCAGCCCCAGGATCGTTTCATACCAGCGCGGGTGGTGCGGATTGAGCTCGATCGCATGCCGGATCAGCGCGCAACCGCGATCCCAATGCCCGGTGAAGCAGATCAGGAAAAACGCCTCGTTGCTGCCGTCGAGCGGGTTGAGCTCTATCGCTCGCTCGGCGGCGGCAAGGCAGCCCGCCGTCTCCTTGTTGAAAAAGCGCGCGACCGCGAGCGCCTGATGCGCCAGGTGGTTGCTCGGGGCGAGGTCGACCGCGCGGCGAGCCAGCGTAACGGCCCGATCGAGCGATCCCGGGCGCGGATTGAATCCGTGCGCAATCTCGTGAGATGTCACCCACGAGAGCATCGCGATGCAATCGGCGTCCATTGGCGCTCGCGATACCGCCTGTTCGAGTGCATCGCGCGCGGCCCCGTGCTCCTCCGGTGTGAGTCGCAAGTGATAGCCGAAGCCGCGCATGAGCGCTTCGTACGGACTCAGCCCGTTCGGCTCTCGCGACCTGACGGCGTCGCAGATGCTCCGCGCGAGCACGCCGAAGTGATCGCCGCATGTCGAGACGATCCGTGGCACGAGGTCATCCTGCAGCTCGAACGCCCCATCGGCCTCGAACGCGCGATCATAATTCTCGGCCCACAGCGAAACACCCGACGCGACGTCCACGAGTTGCACCGTGACGCGCAACCGGGTTCCGGCCTTCCGCAGGCTCCCCTGAATGACGTAGCGAGCGCCACGCGCCTCACCCGCAGCGTGCAGGTCGTCGCCGCGAGTGAGAGCCGCGTCGGCCCCACGCGCGAGCACGCGCAGCCATGGGAAGCGCAACAGCCCGGTCACGATCTCGTCCGCGAGACCGTCGGCGAGCATCGCCAGATCAACATGGCCGGTGGGGTACTTGAACGGCTGCACGGCAATGCGAAAATCGTCGACCCTCGGATGGCGTGGAGCGTGGCTCGTGATCTCGGCATTCAATGCCGACACGAAGGCCTCCGCTGTCACAAAGCGATCACTCGGCGACTTCGACAGCACGATCATCAGCGCCGACTCCACGGCCGGCGGCACGGTTTCGCGCAGCGTCGAGACGCGCGGCACGGGGTCGCGGAAGCGCTTCGCGATAATTGCCTGCGCGGTGGCGCCGGTGTACGGCGGCTCGCCGGCCAGCATTTCGTATAACACGCAACCGAGTGCGTACAGATCGCTCCGGCCGTCGATGTCGTCGCCGACCGACTGTTCAGGGCTCATGTATAGCGGCGTACCCAACGCCATACCCGTGCCCGTCAACCGCTCGCCACCCGCGCTCGACACCACGCGCGCAATGCCGAAGTCCGCTACGATCGCATGACCATCGTGCAGGAGAATGTTCTCCGGCTTGATGTCGCGATGAATCACGTGATGCCGGTGCGCGTAGTCGAGCGCACTCGCGACTTCGCGGGCGATGCGCACCGCGTCGGCGATGGGCAGCTGCCGTTCGCGCTCCAATCGCGCGCGCAATGTTTCACCCGTCACGAGTGGCATCACGTAGTACAGCAAGCCGTCGGCTTCGCCCGAATCGAGCAGCGGCAGGATGTGCGGATGCTGCAGGCGTGCGGTGGTGCGGATCTCGCTCAAGAACCGTTCGCCGCCGAGGGCCGCGCCTAGGTCTGGATGCAGCACTTTGATGGCGACATCGCGTTCGTGCTTGAGGTCGTGCGCGAGGTACACGGTGGCCATGCCGCCGGCGCCAAGTTCGCGTTCGAGGCGGTAGCGGTCGGCAAGCGCCGTCGTCACACGCACGAGGACGCTGTTCATCGGTTGGCAGCGTCTACGGCGCGTTTCATCTGTCTCACCCAGTCCGGGATAACGCGCAGGTAAGCGCCCAAGTTTTCCGAAGGCGACTGGAGATAAATGACGTCCCCGCCAGTCGTCGTCGCGAGCGACCACCCCGGTGTATCCGCGAAGCGGGGATCGCGAGCAATCAACTCCTTGCTCCCGACCGGTGAGCTCGAGTTCGGATCGATGCGCGTCCGGTAGATCGACGCCGCGATCACCCCCTCCGACCGGTATTGCGACAGGTATACCAGCTCGGAGTTGGAGGCCCAGCGCGGTTCCGTTCCATCCGCATCGACAAGGTATCGCCGGTCGAGCGCAGGCCATGGCTGCAGCTGCACGCCCGTCACGCCCGGCGCCTGGTACGCAATCCACCGTCGGTCTGGCGAAATGGACACGAAGTACGTCTTGAGGTTGATCGAATCAACGGTCGCTGGTGTGTGTGTCGGATCGACGATCATGGGACGCCCCTGCGACAGCAAACTCCCGACCAGGAGAAAATCTGCGGCGATCCACGACGACACCTGCATATTGATTGGTGG
>NZ_JBKJRB010000023.1:0-41785 GCF_046594945.1 Gemmatimonas sp.
TGCGCGCCGCCAGAAGCAAATAGTCCGAGCGCTCGTATCATATCGGCTGCCGTAGACTGCTCGTCAACCGTCAGGCCTTCCATTACCTGCGTCAGCAGCGCGGCGTGCTCCGGGAAGATCTTCGCGACGAGCGCCGTGCCGGCCGGCGTCAGCGCCGCGTAGCGGGCCCGGCGGTCCTCATGGCAGGTGCGCCGCTCAACCAACCCCTTAACAGTCAGGCGGTCCACGAGGAACGTGATACCGCCGCTCGACACGAGAATACGGCGTTGCACCTCACCCAGCAGCATCGGCCCCCGATGGTAGAGCGCTTCGAGGATGCCGAACTCGGCCAGCGTCAGCCCGTGGCGGGCCACATCGGCCGCCGCATGGGCCGCGATCGCGGCATGTGCGCGCGACATAACAACCCACAGCCGAAGGGCGGCCGAGGACGCCTCGTCGAGCTGCGGCTCGTGCGCTTCGGGGTCTGAGGGGCTGTTACAAGCTACGGAATCACCTCGCATACTAGTTGCCATAGCTTCAAGCCTCTCCACCGTGGGCGCGCCGCGCAAGGGTACCTCGTCACCTTCCCTACGTGAGACCGGTCCACGAGTTTTCGGAATGTCGAGATTTGATCTTCGTACCGCCGTCGTCGGCGACCGGGTACAGCATGAGTTCCTCGTGCGCGATCGCGCCGAGAAGATGACCAAGGCCGGGATGCCGTTTGTGGTGCTCACGCTGGCGAATGGCTCGGGTAGCATTGACACCGCCCCCATCTGGTCCGAGAAGCTGGATTGGTGCTTGGGTGCCGACCGCGGCAAGGTCGTGCAGGTGATCGGCGACATTGGCACCTTCGGCGACAAGGGTGCCGGGAAGCGCCAGCTCACCGTCACGGCGCCGTTGCGGGTGTTGCCGTCCGACCAGTTCGATCCCACGGAGTTTCTCCCACGGATCGATGTCGAGACGGAACGGGTGTGGGACGCCTTCGACGATCTGCGCGCCAAAATAAGTTCGCCGACAGTGAAGGCGGCAGTCGACCTCTTTTTCGCCGACGACGAATTCCGTGTGCGCTTCGAGCGCACCCCCGGTGCGGTGAACGGGCACCATGCTCAGCTCGGCGGGCTGCTGCTCCACGTGTTCGAGGTGACGAAGATCGCCAAGACGATCGCCACGACGGTGCGGAAAGCGAACGCCGACCTCGCGGTGGCCGGCGCCATGCTCCATGACATCGGTAAGGTCGAGGCGTACTCGACCTCCCCCGAGGGTTTTGCGCATACACCGACGGGCATGCTGCTGGGTCATGTCACGCTGGGCGCGCTGATGTTCGACCGAAAGCTTCGCGACTCGAGGCTGGGCCTGTCGGTCGCCCAGCGCGATGAGCTCCTGCACTTCATCCTCTCACACCACGGCGCGCTCGAGTTCGGCAGTCCGGTGCAACCGATGACGGTGGAAGCGGAGATCGTGCATTGGGCTGACGAGGCGTCGGCTAAGGCCACCGATATGGTCGACGAACTGGCCGACCCCGAACTGTTTCCCCCGGGCTCCGACATCGAAGTGTCCGTCAAGCGCTCGTGGCGACTGGGCCGCAAGCTGTGGCGTCGACCGGCGCCTTGGGAGTAGCCATCGCCCCTCAAATCGATCGGTCCAATCGATTCGTTCCGAATGAAAAACCGTCATAGTCTACGTAGACGGTTAATCCTGGAGATGAATTGTGGGTGTCCATGGTGCCGAATTTTGCAAGGGTGTTTTACATTTTTCTTGGTCGGCCGCTGGAACATGGCCGGCGCACTTTGCGCAAGGAGGCGAGATGCGTAAGCCACGACCGAACACGTACAACCCAGCGCAGGCGCTGCACTTGATTGCGGCCGACCGTACTGGACTTCCTCTTAGCTGTCCGTCTTGCGAGGGTCACATCGAACGTGATCCCGTATTGCATCCACCGGCCCAGAATTCGCACGTCACGCTGACGTGCGCGAGTTGCGGTCGACTCGCCCGCTACATCGCCGGCGTGAATTGACCTTCACGTTGTCGCTCTTTGAAAACGCCCCGCTCCGGATCTCTCCGGGCGGGGCGTTTCGTTTGCACGTCAATCACGAGCGTTCCACGTCACGGGCTCACCAGTTGATCGTACCCTGCTTGGTGGTGTCGACGTCTTCCGCATCGCCTTTCTTGAAGAGGAAGGCATCCATGTTGCGCGTCAGAAACGTGCGCGCCTGGGGGTCCATGACGTTCAGGCCATAGTGATTGATCAGCATGGTCTGCTGCTTCAGCCACTGTCCCCAGCACTCCTTGCAGATCTCACCCAGGATTCTCGTGCCGACCGCTCCGGGAAACGGCGGTCGTTCAAAGCCCTCGCGGGTTTGACCGCATCGCGAGCAGGATACATCAGCCATACGTAGACTCCGAAACGCGGACGTGGACAACTTCGCGAACTGCACAGATCCTCAAAGCTATAGCTGCTTTACCTCGCTCACCAGCTTCGAAAGGCTTGCCTTCGCATCGCCGAACAGCATGCTCGTCTTCTCGTCGAAAAATAGTTCGTTCTCGATACCGGCGAATCCCGTGTTCATCGAGCGCTTGAGCACGATCACCGACTTTGCCTCGCTCACGCGGAGAATCGGCATGCCGTAGATCGGACTGCCGGGATCCGTCTTCGCGGCCGGATTCACGACATCGTTGGCACCGATCACCATCGCGACGTCGCACTCGGCGCCACCACCCGCCCCGGTCAGCACTGAAATCCGGCAACGGCAGTCAGATCAAGTGTGCGTCCAACCAATCGGCGGTCAATGACGCGACCTCGTCCCGACAAAAATCGGCCGAGATGATGTGCCCGCATCCCGTCACCCACTGTTGGCGCTTGTCCGTGCTGCCGAGCGCCGTGAAATGCGCCTCGGCGTCGCGTGCGGCGATCCGGTTATCCTCGCGCGACTGCAGGTACAACGTCGGCACCCACACCTGCGGCAACGCTGTCTCGGCGTCCTTTGCCACGCGACGCAGTTCGGTGAGTGTTCGTGCGGTGACGATGCCAGGACCGAGGCCTTCGGTGCGGGCCACCGGATCGTGAATCGAGGTTTCGCCACCCACACTGCGCAGATACGGCAGCACCACGTGCGCGATCCAGGCGCCGAGCACCTTCCACTGCAGATGGCGCGGCATGCCGATGTACGGCGCCAGCAGCACCAGCGCGGGGAGCTCCGGTCGTTCAGTGGCCAACAGCAGCGCCAGCGCACCGCCCATACTCTGGCCAACTACCATCACGCTGTCGTAGTCATGGCGGAGCGTGTCGTACTCGGCGAGTACCGCCTCGCGCCAGCGGGTGACTCGCGACTCGCTCTCCATCGTGACCAGTCGCGTCCCATGACCCGGCAGCAGCGGCACGCGCACCGTCCATCCGCGCGCGTGCAGCATGGCCCCGAGATACGCCATCGACTGGGCAGTGTCGTTGAATCCATGCAACAGCAATACCGCGCGTCGCGGAATACCGGTGTCGTGGCGGGCGGGTAGGGTGAAGCCCGCCGCGCCCTGCACGATGCCCTGCCCATCGAAGCGAAAACGACGAGCGTGTGCGTCTTCGAATCGGGCGCGCGCCGCCGCGCGCCAGAAGTGGTTCGCGATCGCACCACCCGCCACGACGAGCGCCGCGCCGAACCCAAGCGCATTCGCGAACACAGCCGACACCGAGGGAATATTCCGGCGCGAGACGTCAGTAGCGCGGCAACGACGAATCCACGTCCATGCTCCACGCGTCGATGCCGCCATCGATGTTGATGAGGCGCGAAAACCCGTGCTGCATCAACCAACTAGCGGCCATCTCACTGCGCATGCCATGATGACAGAGCAGCGCATACGAACGCGACTGGTCCAGATCACTCGCACGGGTCGCCAGCGTGTTGAGCGGGATGAGCGTGCTGATCGGCAGGTGCACCAGATCGTGCTCCCACTGCTCACGCACATCGATGATAGTGGGCGCGTCGTCGCCGGCGAGCAGAGCGGCGACGGCGGCAGGACTGAGATGCTGAATCGACATGGAGGAGAGTGAGGGAGTGCGCACGTCGCCGCAGGCGGGGCAATCGTGACGTCGAGCGACGGTAATGCGTTGCGAATCCTGCGCCAACAGATCCACCAGCAACAGCTGACCTATCAGTGGCGTGCCGATGGCGGTCAGCAGCTTGATCGCTTCGGTGGCCTGATGCAAGCCGATGATGCCGGGCACGACACCCAATACGCCCTCCTCGGCGCAGGTCGGCACCGTGCCCGGCGCGGGCATCACGGGGAACAGACAGCGGTAGCACGGGCCGCCCGACGCCGCAAACACGCTCACTTGCCCGTCGAACCGCGCCACGCTGCCGTACACGAACGGTATGCCGTGCGCGAGACAGGCGTCGTTGATGGCGTAGCGCGTGGGAAAGTTATCCGTGGCATCGATCACGACCTGATGCCCGTCCACCAGCGACGCCGCATTCGTCGCCGTGAGCCGCGTGTCGTGCGTCTCCACCACCACCTGTGGATTGATCGCCTGCAGGCGCTCACGCGCCACGTCGAGCTTGGCCCGTCCCACATCGGGCGTGGTATACAGCAGTTGCCGATGCAGGTTGGTGATGTCAACGACATCGGTATCGACCAAGGCGATCGTGCCCACGCCCGCCGCCGCGAGATAGCTCGCCGCCGGTGATCCGAGACCGCCGACACCCACGATCAACACGCGCCCATTCGCGAGCCGCTCCTGCGCCGCCGGGCCGAAGCCCCGCAGCACCAGCTGCCGTGCATACCGCGGATCGGAGAGATCGTACATGGCCGAACGCTCAGCGCTTGGGCGTGATCGACAGCGCTGCGCGCGCGTCGTCCACCGCGTCGGCCGCCGCGCCAAAGCGTGCGGCCAGGTCATTGATCTCGGCCACCGTTTCCGCCTGCGTGCCGTAGCGAATGGACTCGTTGATGCCGGGGAAGCTCATGGTGGAGTAGCCGTTGTCGACATCCGACGCGTAGATCAACGAGCGATACCACGGACGGCTCTTCAGCCCACTGGGCCGCGCCAGCGCGCGCTCCACGCGCAGCAGGGAGCTGTTGGCCGCCAGCGGCGCCGCCGGCGTGCTGGCGACCGCGATCGCGCCCGCCAGCGCGGCGTCTCGGACCGTCGCGAACATCGTCGCGCTTTTCTCCAGTCGGGCGATGGCGGCGGTCAACGGCGCGACCGCGGCGGCGTTCCATCCCTTCTGCGTGAGCCCACGCTCTACCGGTGCCACATAGCGCGTCATGGTGCGCGCGAACTCAGCGTAGTCGTACGGCAACACCTGTGCATTCGCGAGCCGCAACAGAGTGGCGGCGCCGATACGGGCGGCGGTCGCATGATACTGAAAACCAGGATCACCGAAGCGCTCCATCCAATCGAAGGTGTCGTACGCCGAGTGGTAGATTCCGGACGGACCACCGAAGCCCCAATCGGCCATCGGAATACCGAAATGATTGTAGAAGCCGGCGAAGTCGCTGCCGCCACCGGGATCGCCCATCGGTGGCTCCAGCGTATCAGCACGTGTGCCCGTCGCGGCGCGCCACGTCTCGTACACGGTGCCGCGACCACGTGGATCCTGCACCTGCTTCGTGATGTCACGCAGCACCGCGCGCATGGATGGCGAGCCGCCGCCCCCGAACTGTGACCCCTGCGCCGACACATCCTGATTGAGGTACGCGACCGCGCCCGCTTTGAGCCGCAGCGAGTCGTCTTCGACGTATTCCGTGCTGCCGACCAGGCCCCACTCCTCCGCATCCCACGTGGCAAACACGATCGTCCGCTTGGGCCGGTCACCACGCTTCGCCATATCGGCGAGCGCCTGCGCCGCTTCCAGCACGCTCACGGTACCGGAGATGTTGTCGGCTGCGCCGGGGCCCCATGCATCGCGATGGGAGCCGATGTACACATATTCGTTCGGATACTGACTACCGCGAAGGTACCCCAAGGTGTTGTAAATCTGCTTGGTCCCCGCCGTCGCGGCGTCGGTAGTGACCTCCACGCGCACACGGACCGGACCCGGTCCCACGTGGTAGCGCAGCGAAAGACCACCTTGCCAGTTTCGCGGGATATCGCGGCCGCGGACCTGCGCCAGCAGCGCCTGCGCATTGGCGGCGCTGATCGGCACGACGGGCACCTTCGAGAGCGACGTGTCTTCGGGCTTGAGACGCGGTGCGCCGGGCGTACTGGCGTAGCCCGGCGTGAGCGGGTCGCCGGTCCCGTTGAACACGCTGCCACGCTGCAATCCACGCAACGGGCGCATCGGGCCTTCGGGATAAACATCGCCCTGCACGAAGCCGTCGTCGAGCGGGTCGGTGTAGATGAGGACCGCGACCGCGCCGCGCTTTTCCGCTTCACGCGACTTGATGCCGCGGAAGCTCCGCCCGTAGCGGGCCAGCACGACTTTCCCCTTCACCGAGACACGCATCGAATCGAGCGTCGCGTAGTCTTCGATCAGGCCGTAGTTCACGAACACCAACTCGCCTTCGCCCACTCCTGCGCCGCCGTACCCATTTACGGGGAGATACTGGGGTAGCATGGTCGCCAGATCACTCGGGATCCCCGGTTCCTGCAGATCGAGCACGGCGGTGTCGCGCCCCAGACGCGTGATCTTTACACCGGTCGCGTGCGGCAGATACACGTCGTACGTCCGCAGTTCGGTCTCGAGCCCCATCGCCTTCATTTGTCCGATGACGTAGTCGGCCGTGCGCTTTTGAGCTGGCGTGCCCGCCACGTGTGGTTCTTTCGACAACGCCGCCGAATGCGACCGCGCCCTCATTGCCTGAGGTCCCTGAATGGCCGCCTGCTCGAGTCGACGCTGTATGGCAGCGGCGCTCGGCGAGTATCCGGGCATGGTCGTGGGCTGTGCCGACAGCGTCGACGGCAGCCGCGTCGCGAGCGCGAGGGCAGTAGTCATCGCCAGTACCGTAGTGCGAAAAACGGACACGTCATGAACTCCGGTGGAGTGAAAGCACTAACCCGCTTCGTACTCTTCAGCGGCGCGTAGCAGTGCCTGCTGCAGCACGGCTTCGCGATCGCCGTCGTCAGGAAGCGCCGCACTGAGCGCGGCGAACTGGCGTTGCATTTCGTCTTCGAGCTGGAGCGGCGTTGGCGACTGGATCCCGAGCACGGCGAGCGACATCGCGGAAAGGTCACGCAGCTGACGCACCGTTTCCTCGTCGAGCGCCTGGAGCGAGGGCGGCACCGGATTGGCGATCACCCGTTCCCGCCGGCGCTTCGGCGTTTCGAACAATGCGCGCACCGGCGCGAAGACCACCACGAACGACCCCGGCGTGTGCTCGGCGTATCCGGTAATCACATTCCGACGCCGCAGCGACGGCATCAATTTCACGATCGCCTCACGCACCGGTGAGTAGCCGTCGACGCTGTTGTTGCCACGGCCCGTGATCACCAGCGCCTCATCGGCACCGAGCACCTGCTGCTGCCGGAGCCAGGACTCGGCCAGCGTGGTCGCCTGCGAGGCCGTCGGCTGCATCGCGCGCAGGTTCAATGTGCGCGATGCGCCAAAACGCAGCTCGTCGAAAGCGCGATGGATGCTCATCACGGTCAAAGCTACGGCCGACGTAGTGCTTCGGTGAGTATACGGCCGTCGACTTTCTCCGTCGGCAGAATACCGAGCATCGCGGCCAGCGTTGGCGCGACGTCCACCGAGTACACGGGCTTCGTATACCGTCCCGGCTTCACCATCGGTCCCATGAGCAAGATGGGGATTCGCGCATCGAGCTCGTGCGGCGTACCGTGCGTTGCGTAGCGGGTCATGGACCAATAGAAGCCCGGTTTGAACGTCACCGTGAGCTCGGCTTGAAAGTCGCTGGGAATCGCGTGCAGCCACCGGCGCGCAATCACATCGCCCGTGGCAGCCGCAGCGGCCAGCGAGGACACGCGATCCACCCGCAGCATGCCAGGCAGCTTGAGCAGCTGACCACGCAATGACGTGACCACCGAGTCGGCATTCACCCGCTTCGCCGCCAGTCGACGACGATCGAGGGACACGATCCCCGCCTGCATCAGCAGCGCATCGCCTTCCACGCCGCGAGCGGCCAGCGCGCTACGGGCCGCATCAATGAGCGGCTGTGGATTCACGCGACCGCGGGTGGCATCGACGCCGGGAAACGCGACCTCGGGATACGGCGACACCCCATGGTCGGAGCCTAGGGCGAACACGATACGCGTGGAGTCGCGCAGCGTGTACAGCGAATCGATCAGCCGGCCGAGGAGACGATCTACGCGCAGCACCTGATCGTGCAACTCACGCGAATCAGGGCCGTATCGATGTCCAATGGCATCGGTGGTGGACAGCGACACGGCGAGCACGTCGGCGGTCGGTCCTTTGCCCAGGTCGAGCGCGGTGACGCCGGCCAGCGCCAGGTCCACCGTGACCTCGTCCATCCACGGGAACTCCGTGAAGTTCACGCCGGCCGCGCGCACCTCGGTATCGAGCTTATGCGGAAAGGCGTAGTCCTTGCCTTGGCTCTCGATGGCGACCGAGTCGTTCTCGGGATACTGCGACGCGGCGAGGAGGGTGTTCCACTCAGCCCCGAGGTACGGCTTCAAGAAATTGCGCGCGTTGAACTGCTGCACCCACGCCGGCAACGTGTCGGCATAATACCGGCTGGTGGTGAAACGCCCGTCGAGCGAATACCAGTACACCGACTGCTTGGCCCGACCCAGCGGAAGAATCGCGCCGCGATCCTTTCGCGACACCGAGAGCGCCCGGCTGAACTGATCGCGCGTGCGCATCCAGTCGAACAACGCCGATCCGCGGAACCGATACGGCGACGCGCCACCGCCGCGTCCAAGCAGCAGCGGCGACTGCGGATCGGCCACACCGATCTCGTTCAGCACCACGCCGGTGTGCGACGGGTGGCGTCCCGACCAGAGCGCGGCATGTCCCGGCGCCGTCTCGGTCGTTGCATGATCGTGCGTCGCGTTCCTGAAGAATGCGCCCTGCCTGAGCAGGCGAGCGAGACCGCCGGTGAACTGCGAGGACCACGTGTCGAGGTAATCCGGACGCAGTTGGTCGACCGTGATCAGTACGACCAGCGTGGGCGGTGCGGACTGAGCGGCAACCCGCGAGACGGCGGGAGCCGTAATCAGCATCGACGCGGCAATCGCGGATGCGCGAAGAATCGGTCTGGAGACGAGCATACTGGAAAGTACGCGCAGTGCTCGTGACACGCTGCTGCGTATGACGTGGCGCCCGCACCACCAGCGGCCCTGTCCGGCCTCGAGCACGTCGCCGGATCGACGCGCCAGGACAGGGGCAACACCGCCGGTGGTCGAACCACGCGAGGTCGGTGCGCTTCGCGGATGACGACACGCGAAGGCACCGCGTGAATCTCCCGCACCGTTCACGGAGGCACGTGAAGGCGACGACAATATTGTGCATCCGGCGCGAATGCACTAGGGCACGCGCAAACTTTATCGCGGCGGCGTCGCCGGCCGCGCGCGTTCGCGCATCGCCTCCGCCATCGCGCGATCGTGTGTCGACGCTGAGGAATCGAGTCCCGTGATCACGCCGTGCACGTCAGCGTCGCTTCGATTCTGGCTCAACTTGAACTTCCCTTCGAGCGACGTGATCTCGATCTCGACGCCAACGGTGGCGCGAGCGAGCTGCTCGAGAAAGTCGAGCGGCGCGTCGCGCATCGCCCACGGATGCGACTGCGACGCCTCGTGCCGGTCGGTGAGCCGGTCGAGATGCGCCATCAGGAAATCGCGGTCGTCGATGAAGCGCAGCACGCCGGCGGCGTGCACCGCGATGTAATTCCAAGTCGGCACGACTTTGCCATGCTCCTGCTTCGCCGGGTACCACGACGGCGTGACGTACGCCTCGGGACCACTGAAGATCACAAGTGCCGAATCGCCACTCGCCGCCAAGGCATGATGAGGATTGGCCCGCGCCACATGTCCCTGCAACAGGCCGTACGCGCCACGCTCCCGGTCGAGCAGCAAGGGCAAGTGCGTCGCGTAGAAGCCGTGTTCGCTCGACGCCGTCACCAGCGCGCCGAGTGAATGGCGCTCGATAAACGCGTGCAGGACGTCACGATCCGACTCGGCGAATGAACGGGGGATGTACACGACGATTCAGCCCTGCATCGCCGATTCCAGCATCACGAGTCCTTCGGCGAGTTCGGCCTTGGTGATCACCAGCGGTGGCAGGAAACGCAACGTGTGCTCGCCGGCGCTGACCAACAGCAGTCCCTTTTCGAACGCGCGCCCAATGATCGCCGCCGCCGGCTCATGCACATCCATGCCCCACATGAGCCCTTTCCCGCGAATCGCGCGCACCTGCCCGGTGCGATCGGCGATCCCCTGCAGCTGCTCACCAAACCATGCGCCAGTCTCCCGCACGTGCTGCAGCATGGCCGGATCGGACAGGCGTTGCACGACATGATGCGCAACATGCGCCAGCAGCGGACCGCCGCCGAACGTGGTGCCATGATCACCCGGCTGCATCACGCGCGCAACGGCCTCGTTCACCAGGATCGCACCGATCGGCAGACCGTTGGCCAGCGGCTTGGCGATGGTCAGCATGTCAGGCACGATGCCAAGCTGTTCATACGCGAAGAACGAGCCGGTACGACCCAGTCCGCACTGAATCTCGTCGAGAATCAGCAGGACATTCCGCTCACGCGTGAGGTCGCGCAGGCCGCGCAGGAACTCCGGATCGACCACGCGCACGCCACCTTCGCCCTGAATCGGCTCAACGATCACCGCCGCCGCCGTTTCCGGATCGAGCACCGTGCGCAGCTCATCGAGTTCGCGCTCCACGATCGTCACTCCGGCCATCAGCGGACGGAACGGCAACCGATACGCCGGACGGTCGGTGGCCGCCAACGTGCCTGGCATACGGCCGTGAAAAGCGCCGCGCACCGCGATGATCTCGTGCTTCGCCTGGTGCCCCGTGCTCTTCGCCCACCGACGCGCAAACTTGAACGCGCCTTCATTGGCCTCGGCACCCGAGTTGGCAAAGAACACGCTGCTGGCGAACGAGTGATCCACAAACCACTGCGCCAACGCCTCGCCCGGCGCCGTGCGGTACAGGTTCGAGGTGTGAATGAGTCCGGTCGCTATCGCTTCCTGCAACGCGTTCATCACGCCGGGATCGTTGTGCCCGAGCGACGTGACAGCGATACCGGCTACGAGGTCGAGGTACCGCTTGCCATGCTCGTCGACCATGTACACGCCGTCTCCGCGGACGAACAGCGGCGCCTGTCGCTTGTACGTGCCCAGAATGGCGGGCAAAGCCGAAGTCTGCACCGAAGGGGTTGTGGTCGGAGCGGGCGCGGGCATCGTCGAAGTCATGGGCAGCTACCTGGAAGAGACGGCATCCGTTGCGTCCACGCGCGCAACGATCGCGGTTCCCGCCTCGGGAACAGTGAGTGCGGCGAGATCGCCGATCCGCACTCGGTGTACACCACCGGCCAGCGCCTGCGCGCAGGCATCGAGCTTGGCGGCCATGCCGCCTCCTGCCACACCACGGATCACCAGCGCCTGCGCTTCGTCGAGCGAGAGTCGCGGCACGAGCGCTTTGTCGCCGTCGAGCACGCCGGGCACGTCGGCCATCAAAAACAGTTCATCGGCGCCGAGCGCCGCCGCAATGGCTGCCGCCGCGTCATCACCATTCACGTTGTACGCCCCGACCCCGCTTTCTGCTTCGCGCGCCGCCACCGGCGAGATCACCGGCAGAAAGCCCGTCGCGAGCAGCGCGCGCACCAGACGCGGATCGACCACGGCCGGCGTTCCCGAATGCCCGAACGTGGCCACATCAATCGGCGTCGCCCGCAGCAGCGCGGCATCCTCGCCGGAAATGCCGACCGCCGGCGCACCCGCCGCCACCAACGCCGACACCATCTGCTTGTTGGCCAATCCCGACAGCACCATGCGCACGAGTTCGAGCGCCATATCGGAGGTCACGCGACGACCACCCACGAACACCGGCTCCTCACCACGCAGCCGCTGCAACGCGCTGATCTGGTCGCCACCGCCATGCACGACCACCACGCCGCCATTCGTCGCGCGCCACAGCGCAGCAAGCACCGCCGGCAACGCAGGATCGTTCTGGGTGCGACCACCAAGTTTGACGACAAACATTCGTCTTATGATTGCGAAGTAAGGGGTGAGGGGTCGGATGATAGCTGCGACGTACGGCGTACGGAGTCGGGGGGTAGGGAGTAGAAGGTGCGGAGTGAGGCGTGCCGTTCCATACCCCGTCCTTCCGACTCCCGACTTCGCTTCTATCGAACGAGCCCGGACGTCTCGTCCAGTCCTAACATCAAGTTCGCGTTCTGGATCGCCTGACCCGCCGCGCCTTTCACCAAGTTGTCGATCGCGCTGAACACCAGCAGGGTCGGCGTACGCACGCCGCTGGGGATTCTGGCGCCGATGCGCACCACATTCCGATGCTGGACGTCGGCCAGCGCGGGAAGATCGGTGGTCAACTCCACGAACGGCTCGCCAGCGTACATGTCGCGGAACGGCGCCAGTGCGTCCTCAAGAGGGCGCGTGAGCGGCACCGTCATGGTGGACAGAATTCCGCGGTCGATCGGCAGCAGGTGCGGCGTGAACAGCAAATCGCAATCGGCACCGAGGGCGGCCAGACCGGCACGCATCTCGAACAGGTGGCGATGCGAATTCCCCACCCCGTATGGACGAAAATTCTCCGTCACCTCAGCAAACAGCAGTTCGAGCTTGGGCGACGCGCCGGCACCGCTGACACCGCTGGCCGCCGCGATGCTCACCGTTGCCCCCGGCGCGATCAATCCCGCCTTTGCCAACGGCGCGAGCGCGACGAGAACACTGGTTGCATAACACCCCGGATTGGCGACCACGCGCGCACCATGCAGCGGCGCACGAAAGAGTTCGGGTAGGCCATACGGCGCAGTGGGCGGCACGCCCGCCGGTGCGTGGTCCATTCCACCGTGGCCGGGACGCAGATCGCTCGACAGGTCGACCACGCGCGCACCGGCGTGAATCACCTTCGCCACCCACTCGGCCGACGCCCCATGTGGCAGCGCCGCGAACACCAGATCGGCGCTCGACAGATCGACCTCATCGGCACCCACCATCGGAACAGCGTGTACCTGCCCGCCAGCCCTCACGCGCAGCGTAGTACCGCGCTGCGCATTCGCGGTAGCGAACACGAGGCTGAGACTCGGATGGCCGAGGATCAGGGCGCACAGTTCGCGCCCCGAGTACCCGCTCGCGCCGAGCACGCCCACGCGCGACAGGGGTTGAGTAACGGTTGTCGTCGGGAGTTGCGGGAAGTCCGGTAAAGTATGCACTATTAATGCATAATTTTGCATCGCCGTGCTGTCAATCAGGTGCATGTCACAGCTGTGTGTCACCGCTGAGCGTCGTTGCGTCCCGATCGCGCTTAATTCGGCACCGAACCGATTCGCAGGAGTCCATCTGTTGTCCGACAAGCATCAGCGCCATCAGGTCATCCGCGAGATCGTCACGGCCAAGGCCGTGCCGAGCCAGGAAGAGCTGCGACGGCAGCTTGCCGAACGGGGATGGGACGTGACGCAGTCCACGCTGTCGCGCGATCTGCGAGAACTGCGTCTCGCTCGCATCCCCGACGCGCAGGGGCGTTCACGCTACGCCTTTCCCGACAACGGCGGTGACGATGAGGAGCTCGCGCAGCTCGAGCGCATGCTCCCGCAGCTCCTCACCGACGTGGAGGGCGTGCAGGTCCTCGTGGTGGCGCGCACGATCAAGTCGGGCGCACAGCCCGTGGCCGAGGCGCTCGATCAGCTGAGGTGGCCCGACGTCGCCGGTACAATCGCCGGCGATGACACGGTGCTCATTATCTGCCGCTCCACCGAGGGGCGCGAACGCGTGCTCAAGAAGCTGAGCGCGTACTTGCGCGCCTGATCTACTTGCGATCATCGCCCGATCATCTAGCCTGATGCTGAAAGACTCGAGGCGTGGCGTCAGGCGACGCCATCTCACCGACGTGCCACCATGGGCCGCCCGCCGAGTGATGATTCGAAGGCCCATACGGGCCTGATGGTTTGTGCGTGATCACCCGGACAGCGTGTTTCAGCACCCTGCTAGATTTCCCCACGTCGTCTTTCCTTCGAACTCCGTCGTGAGTATGCCGTGAGCACTTCCGAAGCCGGAACCCATAAACTGTGGGGCGGTCGATTCGCTGGTGGCCCGTCGCCACTCCTCGATGCGATCAATCGCTCCATCGGCACCGACTTCCGACTCTGGCCGCACGACGTGCGCCTCTCCAAGGCGTGGGCGCTTGCGCTCGGTGAAGCCGGCGTGCTCACGCGTGAAGAAAGCGACGCGTTACAACAGGGCCTCGACCGTGTGGGCCGGCGTCTCGCCGACGGCTCGCAGCCAGTCGCCACCGACGAAGATATTCATACCATGATCGACCGGCTGCTGCACGAAGAAGCCGGGACGGTCGCCTCCAAGCTGCACACCGGCCGTTCGCGGAACGACCAGGTGGCCACGGCGTCGCGTCTTTGGACCATGGATGCGTGCCGTCGCGTGGATGTCGCGATCGCCGAGCTGCAGCAGTCGTTGTTGGGGCAGGCGGAGACGCTCACCGAGGCCGTGCTCCCGGCGTACACGCACTTACAGCGCGCCCAGCCGGTGAGCGGAACGCACTGGCTGCTCGCGCACTTTTGGCCGCTATCGCGCGACCGCACGCGCTTTGCCAACGCCGAGCGCGGCACGTCGGTCATGCCATTGGGTTCGGGCGCGATTGCCGGCTCGGCGTTCCCGGTGTCGCGTGTGCTGCTCAAGGAATCGCTAGGCTTTCACACTATCTCGGCCAACAGCATCGACGCCACTGGCGATCGTGATTTCGTAGCGGAAACGTTGTTCGCCTGCGCCATGACCGCGGCGCACTGCTCGCGCTTGGCCGAGGACATGATTCTGTACGGCACGAGCGAGTTCGGCTTCGTGAAGTTCGGCGACGGCTTCTCCACCGGCAGCAGCATGATGCCGCAGAAGCGCAATCCCGATGTGTTCGAACTGGCGCGTGGCTCGGGCGCGCGCGTACTCGGCGATCTCGTGTCGATTCTGGGCACCATCAAGGGACTGCCCAGCGGCTACAGTAAGGATCTGCAAGACGACAAGCGTGCACTGTTCAACGCGATCGACCTCCTCCTGCTGGTGCTGCCATCGATGGCCGGTGCCATTGCCGAGTTGCGATTCGAGCGCGCGCGCATGCGCGCCGCCTGCTCGAGCGCCATGATGGCCACCGACCTTGCTGACTATCTCGTGAAGAAGGGCGCCACCTTCCGTGAAGCGCACGGTGCCGTGGGCTCACTCGTGCGTCAAGCGGAAGAGGGGGGCATCGAACTCGACGCGCTTCCAGTGGAAGCATTCACCGCGGCTCACGCCCTGTTCGGCACCGACACGCGCGATGCGCTCGACGTGGGTGCGTCACTCGCCGCGCGTAATATCGATGGTGGCACTGGCCCCGATGCCGTGCAACGCCAGCTCGAGCAGGCCCGCGCCAGCCTGACGCCCACTGACCCAGCGCTCGGCAATGAAGTTGCGCGCCGCTGAATTGCTCGGCAACGTTGTCGGTGGCGCCATCGATGGCGTGATTTTCGACTGCGACGGCGTACTCGTCGACAGCGAACGCATTTCGAACGGCACGTGGGCGCTGCTGCTCACGGAGATCGGCCTGCCCATGACCATGGAGCAATCGCTCAGCATTTTCATGGGCAACTCGATGCCGCGCTGCGTCGAGATCGTGACCGAGATGATGGGTCACGCGCCGCCGGATGACTTGCTGTCGCGCTTCACCGCACAGGTCACGGTCGCGTTGCAACGCGACCTCGAACCCGTCGACGGCATCGTGGCGCTGCTCGATACCTTCGATGCGGCTGGCATGCGCTACGGTGTCGCGTCGAACGGCGAGCACGAGAAAATGCGCACGACACTCGGCAAAACCGGGCTACTCGACCGCTTCCAAGGCAAGCGCTTTTCAGCGGTCGATGTCGGCAAACCCAAACCCGCGCCCGATCTCTTCCTACATGCCGCGCGGGCACTCGGCTTCGATCCCGCGCGCACCGTGGTCGTGGAAGACAGTCCACTCGGCGTTCAGGCAGCGACCGCCGCCGGCATGACGGTGATCGGTTACGCCGAGATCGTGTCGGCCGAACGACTACGAATTGCCGGTGCCGTGGTCACAGTCGAGCAACTGGCGGAGGTTGCGGCGTTACTGGGCCTCGGCTGAACGTCACGACCACAGCTTCACGGCGGATTTCATGGATGACCGCGGATGGATGCTCGAACAGCCGCGTAGTCTGGACGATTCCTCTGCGCGCGCTGCGACTCCGCGTTCTCTGCGTGATCTGTTCAGCGGCAGACCACTGGCGGCGATGCTCGGGTAGATCGAAAACTGATCACGAGGAGGAACGGAGGACGCAGAGTCGCCGAGGTCTCTGGTCGATAGCTTAAAGCGCGGACCCGATGGTCAGCCGCACGGTGGGCACGACTCGCTCCAGACCAGCCGACTTTTCATCCGACATGAAGAATCGCTTCGCGCTACCACCGATGGCGACGGCGGTCGATCGACTGGCGCCAAGCAACCACTGATGCTGCGCTTCCACCACAAAGGTCGTGGCACTGACCGCAAGGGCGCTGAGCAGCGTAGCGGTAGGAACGAGGATATGTCGCGTTTGGGAGCGGCAGGGTCAGTGAGGCTGCAGTACAGCCCGGGCAGCATCCTGTCCGCCGCGTGCTGCGCCTTCGAGAGAGCTGGAGTGCAAGACTTCACTGGCGCGCCACAGCCCGGGTATACCACACGCAATCGTCGGGCGGTGTTCCCGCCATCCCGGTGGCTGTGCAAACTGAGCGTAGGGCACCCGCCAGACTGCCGCACGCGACAGCGCTGCAGTTTTCGCCTCGGCCGCCGCATCGCCGGCGGCTTTCGCCATGGCGGCCAGTTCACGACGTGCAGCGGACTCGAGATCCGAATCGCTCCGGTCGGCCGCCGCGCCCACGGCGCTCGCCGCAATCAGCGACACACCGCGCGGCGCGTATTCGGCGGCGACATCGGTGATGGTGACGGCGTGGCTGATCACCGCCGTCGCATCGGCATTGAGCCAGAGCGCCCGCCCGGGAATCGGTGACGTCCCGCTTGTGGTGAAATACAGCGTCGTGGTTCCACGCGCACCCGACGGCGTGGCGATCTGCACGCCAGCCGTGGCGGCGAGTCGTGCCGCGGCCGGTGCATCGGTGGCCATGATGACCTGGGCAGCGGGTAGCACGGTGTCACCAACCAACACCACACCAGTCACGCGGCCATCGCTTACGGTGAGTGCCTGCACGCCGACTCCCGTCCGCACCGTTCCCGACGGAAGTCGCGCGGCTAGCTGCTTCGTCAGCGCGCCCATCCCCGACGCCGGCACCACGGTATCACCTTCGGCCAGCATCTTGAACGTGAACAGGAGTACCGACGCACTCGTAGCGAGCGTACGGTCCAGCAGAATGCCGCCGTAAAAGGGGGCGAAGAAACCGTCGATGACCGCCGCGCTGAAGCCGCGCGAGGCGAGGAAGTCGCGCGTACTCACGGCGGCAAAGCGCGCGGTGAAGCATTCGTCGATCGAGAGTTGCTGGGCGAAGCGGCGCAGCGCGAGCAGGCGCAGCTTGTCGCCGAGCGGGACCGCGCGCGCCATGACGGTATCGATGAGCAACGACGGATCGCTGAGCGCGTCGCCGATGAGCGAGGCGCGGCCGCCTTGAACGATGCGGGCCGCCGGCAAAAACTTACGCGGCTCGAGGGCTTCGAGATCGAGATAGCTGCGCAGCGTGGGATACGCCGTGAACAGCACTTGGAAGCCGTGATCGAACACTAGGCCGTCGCGGGTCGTGCTTCGTACTCGCCCGCCCACCTCCGACTCAGCATCAAGCACAAGCACGAGGCCGCCGGCGCGATGGATCTCGATCGCACAGACGAGGCCGGCCACGCCGGCGCCGACAACGATGATGGGAGAGTGTTGGCTAGTCATACTTTCGAAAGCTGGCGGGACGGGCCGCTCAACTCTATCCCCTGACGCACAAAAAGCCCGGTATCCGGGTGGATACCGGGCCTTGTCGTGCGGAACCGCGGACTAGAAGCGGATACCGAACGTGATCGGGATGTATCCCGTGCTGTTGTTCTCCGTGAACACGTTCACATACTTCGCTTCGAGGAATGTCGAGAAGCCTGACAGCTGGAAGTTCAGTCCGCCGCCGATCTGAATGCCGACATTGGTGTCGCTGCTGGACACGTTGACAGAGCCCACCTTCGTGGACGCCTTGGTATTAAATGCACCGAGCCCGCCGAGCACGTACGGCTTCACGCCCCCGTTGGTGGAGAGGTCAAGGAGTGCATTGCCGATGAAGCCGAGGACGCGGGCGTCGCCATCAATGTTGCCCTTGTAGGCGTAGCTGTCGAAACTCACGTCGCCACGAAAACGAAGCGACTTCATCGACGCGGGCTTCAGAAAAACGTGACCAGCGATCGAATAGCCGGCGTCTACCGCATCACCAAAATCTCCGGTCGGAACGGAAAGGCCACCGCTTATACCGAAACCCACGGCGGACGCCTGAGCGCTGAGCATTGATGGGACCACCATCAGGGCGGCGGCCGCAACATACTTCGAAAAACGATTCATCTGGATCTCCACATAGCGTACGGGAAACCGACGGCGCCATCGCTGTCGGAGCGAGCTTCGCGTAACTCTCGCGAATACGCAGGTTACGCGCGATGGTTTCAATCGGGAAGTCTGTCGGGCTCGCTGATACTCGCAGTGGACAACGCCCGTGTTCGCCGTAGGTCGCCCACTAGTTCAGCACGCCTCAAAGCGAAAAGCGTATTAGAGAGAGCAAACACGCTAGAATCGTACGCCGAACGAGATCGGGATCCAGGCGAAGCGGCCGTCGGAAAAGACGTTGACGTACTTCGCTTCCGCGAACGTAGAGAAGCCGGACAGCTGAAACTCAAAGCCGCCACCGACCTGAACGCCGACATCCGTTGCGCTGCCCGTCACGTTGACGTTGGCGACTTCGACCGACGTTTTGTTGTTGTACAGGCCGAGTCCGGCGAGCAGATACGGCTTGACCGTCGAGGTGCCGTTGGTGGCGAAGTCGTAGATCGCATTGGCCACGACACCGACACTGCGCGTGGACGCATCCGCGCCCGCATCGGCATTCTTGATCGACCAGCGGTCAAAGCTCACATCGCCGCGGAAGCGCAGCGCCTGAATCGATGCCGGCTTGTAGTACACGTGGCCGGCAATGACGAAGCCGGCGTCGGCACGGTCACCGAGATCACCCGTCGGCAGCGACAATCCGCCGCTGAGACCAAACGACACGGGGCGCTCCGTGGCCTGCGCGGACGAGACGGCAGGCACGGCAAGACTGAGGGCAACACTGAGAAGTCGAAGTGCATGCTGCATAAAATCTCCGGATTGCGGGGAATGACACGCCGGCCTCGGAGTAGGACGTCGTGCTACTCCGGCAACGCGTTCACACCGGTCACGAAGTACTCCGTATCGCCAAAGCATGACGTCGGCACATAGATGTGCTGCTCGTAGTCCACTGCAACTCTCTTGCCGCTCAGTGTCTCGATCACACGGGCGAGCGAATCGCTGCGCACCGTAAAGGTGAAACTGTCCGATCGGAAGCCACGGGCGATATCCGTGTAGAGCGTGCCTTCCCACGTTTTGCAGACGAAGCCTTTGCGGGACATCTTCTGGACGTAGCCGGCCCGCTTGCCGCTGGAGTAGCTCCAGCTGAGTGCGATCGTGGCCCAAAGAGCAATCCCGAGGGCCGGTAGGCCGAGCACCCCGAACACGCCCGCAGCCAACCAGTGCCGACGCAGGAAGGACTGCCGCGGCTTGGGAGCGGGGGCAACAACTGGGGTGTCGGACGCGCCTGCTGACGCGCCTGCTGACGCACCTACTGACGCACCTTCAGACGTATCGGACGGCGGAGTGGGATCGGACACGGCGGCGACGGGTTGAGTGTGCAACGACGGGCCAACTCGCTGGAGGGTCAGCGTGCTGGGAACTTGGGGAGAACTCCCTCCCCGCGCTACCTTACGGCGGCCACTCTCAACCGGGTTCAATGGTGTCTTCCGTGAACAGCTTCAGCGCTCGTCGTCGTCCCACAGTCACCACCAAGGTGCGCGGTGTCTCTGTCGGCTCTTCGGCACCGATCGTAGTGCAGTCGATGACCAACACCGACACGGCCGACGCCGCCGGCACCGCGGATCAGGTCGCCGCGCTCTTTGAAGCTGGTTCGCAGAAAGTCCGCATTACGGTCAACAACGACGAGGCGGCGCAAGCGGTGCCTGAGATTCGGCAGCGGCTGATCGATCGCGGCTTGGACGTCCCGCTTATCGGCGACTTTCACTACAACGGGCACCTGCTGCTCACGAAGTATCCGGAATGCGCCGCCGCGCTCGACAAGTACCGCATCAATCCGGGCAATGTCGGCACGAAGCGTCGCGACACGAATTTCACAACCATTGTGCAGGCGGCGATCGATCATGACAAGCCGGTGCGCATCGGCGTGAACTGGGGCTCGCTCGATCAGACCCTGCTCACCGACATGATGGACAGCAACGCGAAGTCGGCCGAGCCGCGCGACGCGAAGGATGTCTACATGGACGCGATGCTGGAAAGCGCGCTGCGTTCGGCGGCACTGGCCGAAGAAGTTGGACTCGCTCACGACAAGATCATCGTGAGCGCAAAAATCTCGGTCGTGCCGGATCTGGTGGAGTGCTACCGTCGTCTCGCCAAGCGATGCGACTATCCCTTGCACCTCGGTCTGACCGAAGCGGGCATGGGCACGAAGGGTATAGTGGCCTCGGCGGCGGCCCTTGGCATTCTGCTCAGCGAGGGCATCGGCGACACGATACGCGTGTCATTGACCCCGAAGCCGAATGGCGATCGTCGCGAAGAAGTGTTCGTGGCGCAGCAGATTCTGCAGTCCCTCGGACTGCGGTCGTTCGCACCCCAGGTAACGGCCTGTCCGGGATGCGGTCGCACCACGAGTACGTTCTTCCAGCACATGGCCCAAGACATTCAGGGCTATCTGCGCGAACAGATGCCGGTGTGGCGCGAGTCGCGTCCGGGGGTGGTGGAAATGAAGGTCGCGGTGATGGGCTGCGTGGTAAACGGACCAGGCGAGTCCAAGCACGCGAACATCGGCATCTCGTTGCCTGGCACGTTCGAAGAGCCGAAGGCGCCGGTGTACGTGGACGGCAAACTCTTCACGACGCTCAAGGGCGACAAAATTGTCGAGGAGTTCCTCGTGATTCTCGAGAACTACGTGACCACGAGCTACGGCGCGTCGGTGTAGTGGCCAGTCATTGATATGCGGCTAGCACCAACCATAATCGACGCGGCCACTCTCGCATCGTGGCGTGCACCGGCTTCGATCGGCGTGATGCTGCTGCTCTTTGCCTGGGAAAGTGTCCAGCCGTTCCTTGGCCTCTTTTCGGGAGGCCCGCACCCTTGGCGGGTGCGTCTCCGCCACGCAGCGACCAACCTCGGCATCGGCGTGCTCAACGGTCTAGCCATCCGCTTCGGCTTCCTCACGCTCTGGATTGCAACCATAAACTGGACGGCGGCGCACGGCGTGGGCCTGCTCAACTGGCTCTCGGTGTCCCCGGCGTTGCGCTGGGTGGTGGTGCTTCTTCTGCTCGACGCCTGGACGTACGCGTGGCACCGGTTGAATCACACCGTGGCGTTCTTTTGGCGCTTCCACCGGTTGCACCACTCCGATCGCCAGATGGATGTGACGACGGCGAACCGATTCCACCTCGGTGAGATCACTTTGTCGTCGCTGGCCCGGGTGCCTGTGCTGGCGCTCATCGGCTGTCGGCTGGACGAACTCGCGCTGTACGAAGTGCTGCTCTTCGCCGTGGTGCAGTTTCATCACGCCAACATCGGCTTGCCGGATTGGCTCGATCGCGTACTGCGCACCGTGATCGTCACACCGCATATGCACAAGGTGCATCACTCGGTGGTGCTCGCCGAGCAGAACGCGAATTTCAGTTCGCTCTTTTCGTGGTGGGATCGGATTGCGGAGACGTTCAGGCTGACGCCGAATCTGTCACAGGTGGTGTTCGGTGTCGACGAGGTGGTAGCGGGAGAAGCGCGGCACCGTGCCGGGGCGCCCCCGGCCGGAACACGGCGAGACGGGCACGGCTGAAACTCCAGGCAATCTCCACTCGTGGTGGGTCCGACACTCACCACGAGGTCCGCGCTATGACGATACAATCACGACTTCGCCTGCTGCCCGCAGTCGCACTCGTCTTTGTCCCCCGATTGACCGACGCGCAATCGATGCCGGTTCCCGCACCATCCGTTGCGTCGACGGCACAGGCGAAAGTCGTCGATGCTCTCGACGCATTGGTCCCCGGGTGGCTGACCATGTTTCGCGTACCGAGTATCGCGATCGCACACATCGACAACGGGCGCATCGACTGGACGCGCGTCTACGGCGAACAGTCCGCCGGCGTGCCGGCGACGGAGCGCACGCTGTACAACGTTGCATCACTCACAAAACCGGTGTTCGCGGAAACGATCCTGCGCCTGGCCGCGGCTGGTCGTCTTTCGCTCGACGCCGTGATGGCGCCGGTGTGGGTCGATCCCGACATCGCCGATGACCCGCGGCATCTGCTGCTGACGCCGCGGCTGTCGCTCAGTCATCGAACCGGCTTTCCGAACTGGCGTCGGCAAACGGGAGGGCAGCTCAAATTTCAGAACGACCCCGGCACGACGTACGGCTACTCCGGAGAGGGCTTCGAGTACCTGAAGCAGTATACCCACCGCGTCACGGGACAATCGATCGACGCGTCGGCACAGTCGCTGATTTTTTCGCCGGCCGGACTGCGCCACATCTCTTTCGTTATCACGCCGTGGTTCGCGGGACGTGTGGCGATGCCGTTCGGTCCGAATAACACGTGGGGACCAAGCGATGCCTCTGCCCTTGAACTCGCATCAGACAACCTGCACACCACGGTCGCGGACTATGCGGGTTTCGTGCTCTCCGTGATGCGGCACGATGGGCTGCCGGCCGCACTGATTGCCCAGCGCGACTCGTTGCACACCATCGATGCCCCAGGTGATCAGTGCGATGCGAAGAAAGTCCCGATCTGCCCGACCCGCACCGGCTATGGTCTGGGGTGGCAGATCTTCGAGTACCCTGACGACAGGGTCCTCTGGCACACGGGCAGTGACTGGGGCGAGAAGGCCATGGTACTCTATCGACCCGGCCACCGGGACGGAATGGTCATGCTGACCAATGGTGCGAATGGCTTCGATGTGATGATCGAAGTGGGGACGCGCGTGTTGGAGGGCACACCGTTCGGAACGTTTCTCACCAGCGGTCGCAAGAAGTAGGCGGTTGATGTCTCGACGCCGCGCACCCATTCGTGCAGCGGTCGCATTGCGGCACTCGGTGTCCGATCATCGGCGAGATCATCGCATGGTGTCGTCTTGGACCTAACGATGCCGCGGGCGGCGACGCACTGCTTCCAGCGCGCAAGAAACGCGTCCGTGACCGTAGCGCGCGCCCCGAGCTCGGCATACGACGGTCCGTCCGCCAGCTTAGACGAACGCTGGAGGCTTACCGTAGCACGAAATATTTCCCACAACAGTACAGGAACAAGGCGATCAACATTTCGTTACTGATCCACGAGCGACCCCGACTCCGGCCGGTGATCAGATCCGGCCGAGCTCGGCGGCGGCATGCGCGAGTTCGTCCACGATCGGGGCGTTGAATCCGATCTCGCGGAGTCGCTCGCTCACGCGTGTGTACAGTCGCACCGTGCCTTCGCGTCCAGCGGAGAACCGACCCCACACCGTTTCGGGGAACGACGTGCGGCGCAGATCGGAGAGGATCGAGTTCGCGTTGTGCACCTTGTCGGCGGCGCACACCCAGAGCGCATCGTCGCCGGCCAGCGCCAGTCGAGCCAAGTAGTCATCCTTGCGATCGTCCGAGGCCATGTCGACCCCGTCGTCGTCGGTGCGACGCTCGGTTACGGACAGCAGCATCTCCAGCATGCTGTTGCCGAACTTGGTTCCGATGCGCTCGTCGAGTGTCTCGCGTGTCCATCCATCGCGCACGCAGTCGGCCACGACATCGTGCAGGATGCCCGCCACCACCGTGTCTTCGTTACACCCGTACCGAGTGAGAATCACCGCGACATTCGCCGGATGCGTGAGATACGGAAGCCGCGTGCCTTTGCGGACCTGCTGATCGTGGTGCTTCGCCGCGAAGGCGAACGCGTGGTTGATCCGATCGGAGTAGCCGGTCATCGACGGGGCGACTGAGGAGTCAGACAGGAACGGGAACATACGTGGCGCGGGCGAACCAAGCCACCAGCTTTTCGAGCCCGTCGCGATCGGCCTCACCAAAGGCCGCCGGGACCGACGAATCGATATCGAGCACCGCGATCAACACGCCCGAGGCGTCGAACACCGGTACCACGATTTCGCTCCGCGAGCGCGGATCGCAGCTGATGTGTCCCGTAAAATCGTGCACGTCGGCCACCACCACGGTCCGACGTTCAGACGCCGCCGTACCGCACACGCCGCGCCCGAATGCAATTTCCTGGCAGCCCAACGATCCTTGATACGGGCCGACACGCAGCAGCTGTCCGGGCTCGACCACCCGGTAGAATCCCGTCCACAGATGACCGAAGGCATGGTGCAGCAGCGCGCTCACGGTCGCCATCCCGGCGATCGTGTCGTCGCTGCCGTCGAGCAACAACGCCTGCATCTCGAGCAGCTTCGCGTACGCGAGCGTTCGCGGCGCGGCGCGAAGATCGGGGATGACGGGCTCCATGGGAGAGTAAGGAGTAAGGAGTAAGGAGTAAGGCGTAAGGCGTAAGGAAAAGAAGGTGCAACGTTAGGAAGCGCGGAAACGGATACGCGGTTCCAAACCCCAGACTCCCGACTGCCTACTCTAGTGGCCCGATGGCGAAGATGAGGCGCAGGTCGAGCAACGCGAGGGCCACGCCCTGCACCACCACCCCCAGACCGGCACCGATACCGCCCGCACGTTGTCCCCAGCGCCAAGCGGTCAAGGCTAACGTGACGCCGACCGCCGCGTACCCCACGTCGAGACCGGTGTTCAGCCACAGCACGTTCAACAGGCGCTGCGTGCCCGCGAAATCGCGAAATGTGAGCCCGCGCCAAGCCCACGCCACGATGGCAAGATTCACCGCTCCCCAGGCCGCCGTCTGTACCGCAAAATGCCGCAACAACGGCGCCGTCGTGCGACGCACCAGCAACCAGGCCAGCAGCGATGTCCCGCTCAACACACAGGCGCCGGCCCACAGCGCGAGGCGGATCAGGTGACCACGTTCGAGTGACAACAGCGTATCGGCCCACATGTCTTGGAGACTAGCCGACGACGTCAAAGCGCGCCACGGAGTGTGCGACGAAGTGCGCCGGCGTTCATCCGATAAGCGGGAGGTCGGCCGACCAGAGGACGACCGCACGCACCCGGCGTCCGCGAGCCTCGAGCTGCTGCATGGTGCGCGATAGCCACGCCAGCGTCGTCACGCCGGGACGTGCGCACAGCACCACATCGGTCTCCAACGGCACCTGCTGGTCGAGATCGTGGTCGGTGACATACACGGCGAGATCATGGTGCGACGCCAATCGCTGGAGATCATCCACCATCGACGCCGCATCACGCGGATCGCCGAGATCCCGGCCCGTTTGCCGTGAGCGGACGCGGCGCGGCAACACGATGTCGATGACGGTATCGCGACCGATCGCCAGCGACCGCGGCGCATCCCAGCGTGAGCGAAGCGACGCCTCCGACTCGGCCTCCGACTCGGCCTCCGTCTCGGCCTCCGTCTCGGCCTCCGTCTCGGCCTCCGTCTCGGCCTCCAGTTCGCGCTCGTTCACCAGGCCGGTGTCGGCGCGGCGCGAGGTCCGCGCAATCGTGGCGGTCGCGGTCGCGAGCACCGACATGGGCAACAGCGACAGCAGGGCACTACTGCGCTGCGCGGCATCCACCAGCACCGTGGCTCGCGACTCGTGTGCCGCCACGGCCGATAGATTCAGCGCGACCGCTCCCGCCAGCACGGGCTGGTCGGCCACCACTTCTACGTAGCGCGAGACATCGCCGATGCTGCTGAGTGTGAGGTGCAGCAGCGGCCACGCCGCCTCTGTCGGCTGCATGATAGGTGGCATCTGTTCATCGGCCCGTCGGCGCGCGCGGGTCGCACGGATCGACGCGGTCGCCGCGCGGTGGACAATCACGCGCGTGCGCGTGATCCCTTCGATCTCCTGCGCGTCACCCACGGTGGGACGGCGCATCTCGCGCCACAACACGAACGCGAACCCCAGCACCAACCCCAGCACCAGCGAGGCCAGCAGCATCGCCATGGGTGGGATGTCGAGCGGCATGCGCGCTCGCAGCGCATCCCGCTTGCGTCGAAGGCCGGCATTGAGGCCGGCAACGTCTTGCAGCGCACGCTCGGAGCGGTCCGCCAGATCGACCGCGGCGTCGCGCGAGTGCGCGAGCGCGCTATCGGCCATCGGCTGCTGCACGACTAGCAGCGGCGCGACCGTCGCGCTGTCGGCCACGGATCCCACTTGGTTCCCCGCCACCACCGGCATCTCGTTCGTCGGCGCGTTCTCCGCCGCGCCGGCATACGCCGACTCAGCGAGCAGGGTGAGTCGTTGTCCCAGCTGGGTGAGGCGCGACGTCATCGACGCATAGCGTGCATCGGGTCCGCTCAGCGCCGCGTAGGCTTCACGCTCGGCGTACAGCTGTTCGATGGAGTCAATCAGACTGCGCACCCGCCCATCATCGCGCAGCAGTCGCGTATCGGCGAGCGCGCGGTAGCTCTCCACGAGCGGGGCTTGACGGCTGCGTACGAGCTGTCGCTGCAGATCATTCGCGGCACTGTCCCGCGCCGGAGGCATGGGCGTGACGACGGCGGAGTCGCGGTTCGCGTTCGCCGCCCGCGGCACGGTGACATCGGCCCGCGAGGCAATGGCTGCGACCGCGATTGATGTTTCGATCCGCGTCAATTCGCGGCGAGCCGCGAGCCCTTCGATATACAGCGGCAGCGTGTCGCGTTCCGGCGGAAGCGCGGCTATCTGCGCCGCGAGGGCGCGATCCACCTGTTGCGGTACGAGCACGAACAACAGGAGCGCGGCGATCACGACGATCGCCCCTAGCAACGCGATCAGCAGGCCGTGTCGTGCCGCATTGCGCGTGCGGGCCGCAAGCCATCGCGCGCGCTGACCGACGCGCGGCCGTTGTGACGCGGGTGGCGGCAGCGTGGCGTGATCGGCCACGAGTGGAGACGGTGTGGGCACAGTGGGCAGCATCGACATGAGACGATACAAACGAACGCGGGAGCCGGCGATGTTCGCCAGCCCCCGCGATTTCCTGCCGAACGGAGACCGTTCGAATTACTTGACCGTGATCACACCCTTCATGTTCATGGCAAGGTGCGGCGTGCAGTGGTACGCATACTCGCCAGCGGGGACGCCGGCAAACGAGATCGTGTACGACTCATCGGCGTTCAGCATCATCTTGCCCGACAGCTCACCCGCCTGCTCCGGCATGTTGGCCATGAGTTGCGTCTTCGCGGCGGCCGGAACCACGGCCGGATCGAACGCGACATTGTGCGGGCCACCGCTGATCATGGTGAACTTGACGCCGTCGCCGGCGGCAATCGTGATGTTGGCCGGCTCAAAACGGTATCCTGCACCGTCGCCGATCATCTTCACTTCGTACGTCGTACCCGTGATCGGGGCCATTGCGCCCGCCGCCGGAGCCATATCAGCCGGTGCCGCCGCCGCCGAGGCGCCAGCCGGAGCCATCGCCGAATCCGTGGCAGCACTCTTGTCTCCACCGCAAGCGCCGAGCATAAGCGCAGCGCCAGTTACTACTGCAAAGCCGAGAAACCGCATGTCGAAAGGCCTCCTAGAGCCAGATCGAAAATTTTACCTTACTACAGGAAAAGTCCTGTGCGCGTAGGGCCCTACGAGCATTGTGAACTTATTCACAAGCTCTCGCCGCGCCAAGGGCCGTCGGATTTTTCCTCCTTGACGGGCGTCCAGGCCCCCACTACGCTCCACCTCATCATGCAGAGCTTGCACCACCATCATGCGCATCGCAGCCACGGCCGTACGGGTCGGGGCGCTTCGTGTATGCCACGGTGACCAGCACAGCTCGCTGATCCCGCAGCACCCAAGCGATCCTCGGCCCGTCCCTCTCGGACGGGCCGTTTGTTTTTTTCCAGTCCTGCTCTCTCTCTTTCTCTCTCTCGTCCCAGACCGTCATGCTACGAATCGCGCTACCCAACAAAGGGCGCCTGAGTGAGGACACCCGTGAGCTGTTCAACGACGCCGGACTCGAGGTCCGCTCGTCGGGGGAGCGCGCCCTCACGGCCTCCCTGGGGGGAGAGTTCGAAGCCATCTTCGTCCGTGCCCAAGACATCCCCGAGTTCGTGGCCGACGGCGCCGCCGACGTGGGCGTGACCGGCATGGACCTCGTCAATGAGTCGGGACGCGAGCTTCGCTCACATCTCGATCTGGGCTTTGGCCGCTGCCGCCTGGTAGTGGCCGCCAAGGACGACTCGGGGATCCGGTCGGTCGAGGACATTGGCACCAATGGCAAGCCAGCCCGCGTCGCCACCGTCTTCCCCCGCATCACGCGCACCTTCTTCGAGTCGCGCGGACGCCCGGTGGAAGTCGTGCCGGTTTCGGGGGCGGCGGAGATCGCCCCCCACCTCGGAATTGCCGACATCGTGGTGGACCTTACGTCGACCGGCTCCACGCTCAAGATGAACGGCCTGCGCGAGATCGAGACCGTCATGCTGTCGAGTGCTCACCTCGTGACCGCCACGAATGGCCCCCGCAACGGCGACCCGTCGCGGGTGCAGGAACTCGACGATTTGGTCACCGCGCTTGGCTCGGTGATCCGGGCCCGCGGCCAACGCTATCTCATGGCCAACGTACCGCGCGCCGCCCTCAACGAGGTGCGCGCCGTGCTCCCCGGCCTCAACGGACCAACCGTCATTGAAATCGCCGATCACGGGAAGTACGTGGCTGTCCACGCGGTGGTCAGCGCCGATTCGATCTACCGCACCATCTCCCAACTGCGCACCTTGGGCGGCGAAGGCATTCTCGTGACTCGCATCGAAAGGCTCGTGCCGTGACCGCTCCGCTTCTGCCGACGCTGACGCTGACGCTGACGCTGCGCGCAAGCGGACCGCTCGCCGAGCTCGATGGGCCCACCCGTCGGGCGATCGTGGATCGCTCGTCCACTACCGATACGACTGTTCGGAACCGAACGACAGCGATCATCGCTCGCGTCCGCGCTGAGGGTGACGCTGCGTTGTTTGCCTTCGCCCGGGATTTCGATCGTGTCGAACTGCCCGCCATCGAAGTGCCTCGTTCCGCCTGGAACGCCGCGCTCGCCGCGCTCGATCCCGAGCTGCGCCGGGTGCTCGAACGGTCAGCCCGCAATATCGCCGCGGTTCACGAGGCCTTTCGTCCCGTTGCGACGGAGTGCTCGCCAGAACCCGGCGTCCGCGTTGGGCGACGCCCAGACCCCCTTGCCCGCGTGGGGATCTACGCGCCTGGCGGAAGAGCGTCCTATCCGAGCTCGCTCCTGATGGGGGCCATCCCGGCGCGGGTCGCCGGAGTGGGTGAAGTGATTGTCTGTTCGCCCCCTGGCCCAGACGGCTTGCCGTCGCCGGTGGTCCTCGCCGCGGCCGCCTTGGCCGGCGTCGATCGGGTGTTCGCGTTGGGCGGCGCAGGCGCCATTGCCGCGATGGCCATCGGCACCGCCACGGTGCCTCGCGTGGATCGGATCATGGGACCGGGCAATGCCTTCGTGGCCGAAGCAAAACTGCAGCTGGTGGCCGATGTGGCCATCGACTCGCCGGCCGGTCCCAGCGAACTGCTCATTCTGGCCGATCACACCGCCAACCCAGCGGCCTTGGCGCGCGAACTGATGGCGCAGGCCGAGCATGACCCTGATGCCGCCGTGATCGCAGTGCTGGTGGGTTCGCCCGATCACGTCGGGGCGTTGGCCGGCGCGCTGGAGGTCGAAGTACTCGCGCAGCTCGCGCAGGCACCGCGGGCGCAGATCGTGCGCGAGGCCCTCGCCGCGCGCGGCGCGATCGTATCGGTACGCACGGTCGCCGACGGTGTCGCCTTCGCCAACGAGTGGGCAGCCGAACACCTGCTGCTCGTGGTCGCCGATCCGGTGCGGGCAGCCACGCTCGCAGCCCTGCGTAGCGCCGGCACGATCTTCGTGGGCGAATCGAGCTCCGTGGCATTTGGTGATTACATGACTGGCGCCAACCACGTGCTTCCCACGGCCGGGGCTGGGCGGAGCTACTCAGGCCTATCGACGCTCGACTTCGTGCGATGGACTACGTGGCAGGAAGTGTCACCAACCGCCGCCGACAGCCTGTCGCGCGACGTGGGCCTCTTCGCCGACGCGGAAGGATTGCCTGCCCACGCGGCCGCGGCGCGCGCATGGAGCGTGAGCGCGCGGAATGTGAACGTATGACGGACAATACCCAACGTCTGGCCGTGGCGCGGGCGGCGTACGACGCCGTGCCGTTGTACGATCCGAAGCGCGCGCCGGTGGATCTCGATCTCACCGACAACACGAATCTGTGGGGCATGCCTCCAGTAGCCGAGCGCACGTGGCGCGAGTTGCCGGTGGCGCGCATTACGCGCTATCCCACGCTGTACGCGGCGGAGCTCAAGCAGGCGCTGTCCCAGTTCGTGGGCGTGACGCCCGACATGCTCGTGACCGGCTGCGGCTCCGACGATATTCTCGATAGCGCCATGCGCGCCTTCGGTGAACCGGGCGATCTCGTGGCGGGGCCGGAGCCGTCGTTCGCCATGATTCCGATCTTTGCGCGGATGAACGCGCTCGCGTATGCGGGATGCGTGGAACTGCCGTCACATCAGCCGGACATCGACGCATTGCTCGCCACGCGGCCAAAGTTGTTGTACCTCTGTTCGCCGAACAATCCCACCGGAGCGCTGGTGGCCCGCGACACCATCGAGCGCGCGCTGCGCGACGCGCCCGGGGTCGTATTCGTCGACGAAGCGTATGCCGAATTCGCGGGTGTGTCGGCAGTCGATCTGGTCACGCGGTCGGACCGACTGCTGGTGATTCGCACGATGTCGAAAGCGTTCGGGCTGGCGGGGCTTCGCATCGGCTACGCGATTGGACAGCCGTCGCTGGTGATGGAAGTGGAGAAGTCACGCGGACCGTACAAGCTGAATGCGATGGCCGAACAGACCGCGCTTGCTGCACTGCAGCACGACCTGCCGTGGGTACATGAACACATCGCCCTCGCCGTTTCGCTGCGTGAGCGGTTGGCCGACGCCCTGCGCAGGCGCGGATTCGCACCGCTGGAGTCGCATGCGAACTTCGTATGCCTGCCGGTGACAGATTGCGTACAGGTGGGAATCGCCCTACGCGAACGTGGCGTGGCGGTGCGGCCGTTTCCGGCGTTGCCGCATAGTGGCGACACACTGCGCATCAGCGTCGGTCCCTGGCCGCTGCTCGAGCGCTTTCTCACCGCGTTTGATGAGGTGATGGCTGCCCGGAGGTCGGCATGACGGGCACCCGCGCTTTGAACGTCGCCGTACCAAGAGCGCCGCTGCGCGTCACGGTCTTCGACTACGGGGCCGGCAATTTGCACTCGCTGGTGAAGGCGATCGAAGCCGGGGGAGCCGCGGTTCACGTGGAAACCGACCCGGCACGCGCGGTGCGCGACACCGACGCCTTGATCCTGCCGGGGGTAGGTGCGTTCGCGCCGGCGGCCGAGCGTCTCGCGCCTGGCCGTGAGGTCATGCGTGAGGCCCTCATGGCGGGACTTCCGGCCCTGGGCATCTGTCTCGGCATGCAGCTGCTGTTTAACGGCAGCGATGAAGGGCCGGGTCGAGGACTGGGCGTCGTGGAAGGACAGGTGACGAAGCTCCATGCCACCCAGATTCCGCAGATCGGGTGGAATCGCCTCGAAGAAGTCACCGACGCACTGCTTCTGGCGTCGGGACTCGACGTCGCGTACTACGCCAACAGCTTCGTCTGTCGACCCACGGCCGCGCATGTAGCGTTCGTCAGTGCGTGGAGTGACCATGACGGCGACCGCTTCCCCGCGTCGGTTCGACGCGGCAACATCATCGGCACGCAGTTTCATCCAGAAAAGTCCAGCGCGCCCGGCGTAGCTTTCGTGCGCGAGTTTCTACAGTTCGTCGCTTCCCTCAGGAGTACGTCATGATCGCTGTACCGGCGGTGGATCTGCGTAGTGGCAAGTGCGTCCAACTCGTCGGCGGAGACTACGACGACGAGCGGGTGCGTCTCGACGATCCCGGTGCTGTGGCCGCTGAGTGGGAGCGCATCGGCTTCACGCGGTTACATGTCGTCGATCTCGATGCGGCCACCGGACGCGGACATAATCACGACGTGATTCGCGAGATCCTGCGCGACGCCACGGTGCCCGTGCAGGTCGGCGGTGGCGTGCGTGAGGAATCGCGGATCGAGCGACTGATCGACGAAGGCGCAACGTGGGTGGTGGTCGGCACACGCGCCATCGAAGACGAGGATTGGCGCCGCGAGATGGCGGGGAAATTTCCGGGCCGACTGATCATCGCGGCCGATGTGCGCGAGCGAAAAGTGGTCACGCGCGGCTGGGCCGAAACCTCACAAATCGATGTGATCGATTTCGTGTCCGACCTCGCGCAACTGCCGCTGGCCGGTGTGCTGGTCACAGCGGTACATCTCGAAGGCAAGATGGCCGGTACTGACCTTCCGCTCATGGAAGATGTGACCGAGGCGAGCGCGTGGCCGGTGTTCGCCTCGGGTGGTGTGACCTCGTTGGATGATATGCGCGCGCTCGAACACCGCGGCCTGTCCGGGGCGGTACTCGGCATGGCGCTTTACACGGGCGCGCTCGATGCGCGTCGTCTCGCAGAGGAGTTCGGCGCATGACCGTCGTTATTCGCGAATCGAAGGAAACCCAGATCCGCCTGACGATCACCGCCGGTACGGGTGCGGCGACGGTGTCCACGGGCGATGTCTTTCTCGACCACATGCTGGTCGCCTTTGCGCGCTACGCGGGCGTCGATCTCGACGTCCAGGCCACCGGCGACATGCGCCACCATCTCATCGAAGACGTGGCGATCACACTTGGTCAAGCGGTCGCGAGCTTTGCACCCGCCGGATGCGCGCGCTATGGCGAGCGCACCGTACCGATGGATGATGCCCTGGTGCAGGTCGTGCTCGATATCGGCGGACGCCCGTATTACGAGGGCAAGCTGCCGTCGAATCTCTACGAGCACTTTCTGCGGTCGTTCGCCGACAACGCCAAGGCGACACTGCACGTACGGGTGATCCGAGGTTTCGACAAGCACCACATCATTGAAGCGGCGATCAAGGGGCTGGGCTTTGCGCTGCGCGAAGCGCTCGTGGAAACGGGCGCAGTGTTCAGCACGAAGGGTAGCGTGCGTCTCGCCATCACGGATTCGTGATCGTATGCTGACTCGACGGGTGATCGTGTGCCTTGACGTGAAAGGCGCCCGCGTGGTGAAGGGCGTGCAGTTTGAAGGTCTACGCGACGTCGGTGATCCGATCGCGCTCTCTCAGCGCTACGAGCGCGAAGGCGCCGATGAGATCACGTTCCTTGACATTTCGGCCAGCGCCGAGGAGCGTGCCACGCTCCTCGAGGTGGCGCGTCGCACCGCCGAACGGCTGTTCATTCCGCTTACCATCGGCGGTGGCGTGCGCACGTCGGACGATGTCGCGCGCGCGCTGCGTGCCGGCGCCGACAAGGTGTCGGTGAACTCGGCGATCGTGACGCGGCCGGAGTTGCTCACCGAAGCCGCCGATCGCTTCGGCGCGCAATGCGTGGTGGCCAGTATCGACGCCAAGCGCGACGCGAACGGCGTGTACAAGGTGTGGGTCAAGGGCGGTCGCGAGGAAACGCCGCTTGAGGCCGTGGCGTGGGCCCAGGAGTGCGTGGCGCGCGGCGCCGGCGAGATTCTCCTCACCTCCATCGACCGCGACGGCGCGCGGACGGGATACGATCTGTCCATCACGCGCGCGGTTGCCGACGCGGTGCATGTACCGGTGATCGCGTCGGGTGGCGCCGGCATCGCCCGTCACCTGGTCGATGGCATCGTACACGGCGGCGCCGATGCGGTGTTGGTAGCCGGCATTCTACACGATGGTATCACGACGGTGCAGGCGCTCAAGCACGTGATGCTCGAAGCAGGGCTCCCCGTGCGCATCACGCCCTCCGGCGTGGCGACATGACGCGACCCGAGAGCGCCGCAGTGCTCCTGCAGGCGGCGGCCGAGGTCGCACAGTATGCGGCCGCGATCGCAATGCAGTGGTATCGCACCGACGTGAACGTCGAGATCAAAGGCGATGGTTCACCGGTCACGATCGCCGATCGCGAAGCAGAGCGCGCGGCTCGTGCGTGGCTGGCCGAGCGGTTTCCGAACGACGGCGTGTTCGGTGAGGAGCTCGACGATGAGCGCGTCAGTGCTCCGCGTCGCTGGATTCTCGATCCGATCGATGGCACCAAGGCCTTTGTGCGTGGCGTGCCGCTGTGGGGCACACTTGTGGCATGCTGCGAGGGCGACATCGTGATCGCCGGTGCCGCCTGTTATCCGGCCGTGCAGGAGACGGTAGCGGCGGCCCTCGGTGAGGGATGCTGGTGGAACGGATCCCGGGCGTCGGTTTCGCGCGTCGGGCAGTTGCACGAGGCCACAGTGCTGATCACCGACGATCGGTTCCTCGAGCGTCCGCACCGACGAGCGCCGTGGCACGCCCTGTCGTCGGAGGCGGCCGTGGCGCGCACGTGGGGCGACTGCTACGGCTATCTGCTGGTCGCGACCGGCCGCGCCGAGATCATGGTCGACGATATCGTCAATCCGTGGGATGCCGCTGCGATGTATCCGCTCATTACAGAAGCCGGTGGCCGCTTTACCGACTGGCGGGGTCGCGATACCGCATTCGGTGGCAACGTGATCGCCACCAACGCCGCTCTTGGCGACATCGTTCGGCCGTACTTGGTTGAGCCTTTTGATCCTGATGCTGGAGTATCGAGATGAATGACCATGAGCGCGCCATCACCTTTGATATCGACCAGCTCGACTTCACAAAGGGCGGTGGTCTCGTGACCGTCGTCACGCAGGATGTGGCAACGGGTGCCGTGCTCATGGTGGCGTACGCCGATCGCGAGGCCTTCGAGCACACGCTGCGGACCGGCGAAATGCACTATCGGTCGCGATCGCGCGGCCTCTGGCACAAGGGCGGCACCAGCGGGAATGTGCAGCGGCTGGTGTCACTCACCGCCGATTGCGATGCCGACGCCGTGCTCGCCCGCGTGGTACCGGCCGGTCCGGCCTGCCATGACGGAACGACCTCGTGCTTTCGCGAGGACGCGCTGCAAGCCGACGTGTTCGCCGTTCTTGATGCGACGATCACCTCGCGCATGCAGGATACGAGCGACAGCGCCGAGAGCTACACCCAACGTCTGCTTGGCAACCGGAACCTTCGACTGAAGAAGCTCGGCGAAGAGGCCGTCGAGTTGGCGACGGCGTGTGTGGACGGCGATATCGAACGAGCCACAGAAGAGACCGCTGACTTGCTCTATCACGCGCTGGTGGCGCTTCGTGCCGTGGGCGGGTCGCTGGACGGCGTGCGCGGAGTGCTTTCGTCACGAGCAAAGGAAACGGCACGGCGTATGCAATAACGACGGGTGCGGCGACGGCGACCCACTCGGGGTGGCCCCGACCGCATCCGTCTGGGTCATGCCATGCTCCGTTGGGCACTTGGCTTCCTGATCGCTGCACTGATCGCCGCTGCGTTTGGCGTAAGCGGTGTCGCCACCGCGACGTTCAGCATCGCGAAGATACTAGTTGTGGTCTTCGTGGTCTTGTTCGTCGCGACATTGGTGATGGGACTGATCTCCGGACGGCAATCCTCGCGCTGAAACGCATCGCGACGGATTGTGTCGCAGGGCGGGTATGCCTGCGATCACCATTATTCCGGAGTCCTCAATGCGCACACCTGCTAAAACGCTTCTGCTCCTGTCGCTCGCGAGCGCTTTCACCGCCTGCAAGGGAGACAGTGACGCTGACAAGAGTGCGATCCAGACGACCACGGCCGAAGGGAGCCTCGCCTCGGCGTCCGCTGAATCTGCCGAGAATCGCGACGTTTCGATGGTCCGTATGATCAACGCGCTGCCGAGCGCAAAGGATGCGTCAGTCAGTGCCGATGATCGCGCCATGTTCAGTGGGATCGGTTTCAAGACGGTGACGCCATATACCGAACTCAAGGGTAACGTCACAAAGTTCCGCCTGCAGGCTGGCGACCGCGACACGACGATCGCGTCGAACAACGAAATCATGATGGATGGCTCGCGCTATTCGCTGATCGCGTTGCCAGAAGGCGATGGAAGTGTTCGTCTGCGCGTGCTGAAGGATGAGCTCGCGACCGACAGCACCAAGGCTCGCCTGCGCGTCATTCACGGCGTGAAGGGTGCTGGTGAGGTCGACGTCGTGATGGCCGGCATGACGGAGCCGTTTTTTGACAACGTGAACCTCACGTCGGAAGCCGGCTACAAGGACATCGATCCCGTCAAAACCACGGTCAGCGTCAACATCAATAGCAACGGCAAACAGATCCTCAAGCGGGAAATGGACTTCAAGGCCGGTCACTCGTATAGCGTCGTGCTCACTGGCACGGCTGGTCAGCGCATCGAAGCGATCGTGATCGACGACCAGGCGATCAGCAACGCGAAGATGATGATGATGGATTCGCTCAAAAAGGCTCCTTGACCTGATGAAGACCGAACCGGACGACGGAGGGGTGCAACCGATGGCACGTGAAATTCTCAATTCGATGGAACACAGCGGATCGGATGATCGCCGCCTGCGCCGCGAGACCACGCGGCAGGGTAGATCCGATTACGTGAACGTCAGTGCCACTGAGCGCATCGCCTCCGCAGTCGCGGGTGGGTTTCTCACCACGTTCGGCTTGCGCCGACGTGGCACCGCGGGATACAGCATGGCGCTTTTGGGCGCTGAACTGCTGTACCGCGGTGCGTCCGGGCACTGCAAGGCCTATTCGGTGCTCGGGGTATCCACCAAGGAGCACGTCGAGGCCGGTTTACCGGCCGAGGTCGATCATGCCCGATCGATCCGCGTGCGTCAGAGTGTATACGTTGAACGGCCGCGCGAGGAGTTGTTCGCCATGTGGCGTGACTTCTCAACGCTGCCGCAGTTCATGGATCATCTCGATCGCGTCGACGTCCTGTCGCCGACGCATTCTCATTGGGTAGTCGCCGGACCGGCGGGCTCCACCGTGGAGTGGGACGCCGAGATTGTCGATGAGCGCGAGAACGAGTGGATCGCCTGGCGTACCGTCGAACCGGCTCAGGTGCCGAACAATGGTACGGTGATGTTCTGTGAGATGTCGGATGGCGGCACTGATGTATTCGTCACGCTCGAGGCACAGCCGCCCGCCGGCAAGTTCGGCGATTTGGTGGCGCGAATGTTTGGTCGTGCACCAAATCGGCAAGTCCGTAGGGCGCTCGAACGGTTCAAGGAGATGGCTGAGAGCCGCAACTCGCCCGAGTTGACCGTATGACGCCAACGCGCTCAGATGAATCGGACGGCCAGCCGGCAGTGCCACCCGCCTCGCCCGCGCAGGATGCGGATGTCGTGCGTGACGCCGACGGCTTAGTGGTCGACGAGTACTCCGACGAGACGTTCACCAGCGCAGTCGACATGGATGCGCTGGATCGTCCTCGGATGCTTGGCGATACCGATGCTCTCGCCGAGGTGGCCGACGACAGCGATGGCATTACGGAGAGGGATCTTTCCGTATCGAACCACAATGACATGGGAGATGCCGACATGGGACTCGGCGCGGAGCCGAGGTCGGCAGAAGAGCTCGAGGAGGCGGCGATCGGACACGAGCTGAAGGGACCGGCAGCTGTCACCCGCGACGACGACGTGCATGGCGAGCGGATGTTCGACTCGCCAGACGCTACCCTTCCGCGGTCATAACCTGCGTTCCAATCCATTGTTCGCCTGTCATCAGAAGTACGGGAGGCCGCACCACGGCGGCCTCCACGCACACCATGTGCAGCTCCTCGCCGTCGGCGAAGTCAGCCCGGGTGCGCGTTCCCTCTGCACCCGGATTCCAGACCACCGTTTCCGGAAAGCCACGCTTCTCGATGCGTAATGTCCGATTCGGCTCGCGGAGCTCGATGACATCCGGCGTCGCGTAATACACGCGATCAATGTGTCCTTCAATGGGCAGCGTATCGTTCACGGCATCGAATTCGCCGCCGTCGCGCAGTCCGTCGCGATACCGACAGCCAGCCAGACCTCGTACCGTGGTAGCGTGCGCGTTCTCGACGTAGAAATACGGATGGAGCGCGGCCGTGAAGCTGATGGGCGTTGGGTCGGTGTTGGTGACCGTGAGCTGCACCGTGAGCGTAGCGGCCGCTACATGCACGGCGAGGTCGGCACTGAAGGCAAACGGCCACGTTTTACGCGAAGTATGGGTGTCGGTGAGCCGAAGGATAATACGCGCGCCGGCGTCGACCTCGTCTTGACCCACCATCTTCCAGCGGCTGAGCCGCGCGAATCCGTGGTGCCCGATAGGGCCGAACGGTCCGAACTGCGGAAAACAGACTGGAATGCCGCCCCGAATCGAACAGCCAGTCCCATACTGCGCCCTGCGACTTACAAACAGGCGATCGACCGTCGATTGAGCCGGCATCCACGATGTGACATGCGCACCATCGAAATAGACGCGCGCAAATGCCCCGTCGGGCGCGTGCAACTCGACCGATGGCGCCTCGCTCGCACCGCTCACTTCGCGGTCACGCGCTGCAGCGTGCGGTAGAGAAACTCGGCCGCCCATCCCAACGCCGGTACGGGCACCCGTTCGTTGTCGCCGTGCATGCGCAGTTCGTCCACCATCGCCAATGGCATCGGCAGAATACCGTAGGTCGGGATGCCCTTCGCGCGCAACGCCGCGCCATCGGTGGCTCCGGTGCTCATGAACGGAATGACCGTGGTGTTCGGGTCCATTGCGATCGCCGACGACTCCATCGCCTGATACAGCGCGGCCGTCACCGGCGACACGGGCGGCGACTGGCGTGGCTCGCCCGTGAGTACGAAGGTCACCTGCGGTTCCTTCGACACGCGGTTGAAGGCCGATACCACGGTACGCACATCGTCGTTGGGGAGCACGCGGACGTTGAACGTTGCCGTCCCTTCGCTCGGGATCACATTGGAGCGGATCCCGCCATTCAGCAGTGTGATTGACTGGCCCGTGCGCAACACCGCGTTGTGCAGCGGTTCGCGGGAGAGTATCGCCGCCGCCGCATCGATTTGTCCTTTCGACGCGGTGGGCGAAGACACACGGCGCATCGCCGCTTTCATCACGGGATCCTTCTCGATGCGCGCCAGCCGCGCGAAATAGAGACGCGTGGTCTCATTGAGCTTGACCGGCGACTTCCACTCGTGCACGCGCGACACCGCACGGGCAAGCGTGGCCAGCACATTCTGCGACAGCGGGACTGAAGCGTGTCCGCTAGGCCCTTTCGCCGTCGCCACCACGTTATACGAAATCTTCTCCGTGGTCTGGATATTCACCGACATCACACGGCCATCCGACACGCGCACGCGTCCGCCTTCATTGAGCGCGAACTCGGCATCCTTGATGAGATCGAAATGCTTTTCGATGACCCGGTCGATGCCGATTTCGTCGCCGCCTTCCTCGGCCGCCGTGGCCAGAAAAATGATGTCGCGATCGAGCGACGCGCGTTGCGTCGCCAGCTGCTGCATGGCCGCGGTGGCCGTGGCAAGCATCCCCTTGTCGTCAATCGCACCGCGACCATACAGATACGACACGCCCGCGTCCTCCCGAATGGTCGCGGTAAAAGCCGGCGTGTTCCATTTGGTGGTGTCGGCACCCACGACGTCCATGTGCCCCATGATGAGCACCGCACGCTTGGTTGGATTCACGGCGCGCAATCGCGCGATGAAGTTGGCACGACCATTCCCGGCATCGAGCAGATGGCGCTCGACGCCGGGGATCTGCGCAAAGATGGCATCGAAGTAGCGCGCCGTCAGCATCTCGTGGCCCGGCGGGTTCTGCGTGTTGAGCGCGATGAGCTTGGTGAGATGCTCGAGGGAGGCGCGCTGCGCCAACGCGCGGTCGAAACCGGCCGGCGCCGCGGTGGTCACCACGTACGGCGACCGCGCCTGCGCCTGCAGGGCGGCCGGAGCACTGACGGACAGCGCGGCCACTGTCCCGACTGCCCAGCAGTCGCGAAGGAACAGGCGCACTAGAGCTCCCATCCCTTTCTGTACACCCGCGTGAGATACTGATTCGCGTCGGGCGCGTTGGTGAACGTCATCCCTTCGCTGTCGTAGATCACTTTGCGACCCTGTCCGGCGCGCAACGCTGCCATGCCGAGCAACATCGTTTCGGTGAGCGGCGACGCCTGTGAGAATGGAGAGCTGGACTGGGCCTCGCCCTTCGACGCCTGAATCCAGTTCTGCTCGTGCGACACGGTGATGCGCGGCAGCCTGACCGGCACCTGCTCTGCCTTCTTCGCGATGGCTTCCGGGAAAATGCGTGGCTTATTGCCGTACGTTTCATAGAACATGATGCCCTTCTCGCCAATGAAAACCCCACCACCGCCGTCGCTGCCAGGGTTGTTCATCGGTACTTCGGCGGGCAGCATCTCCGGACGCGGCGGCATGAGGCCGCCGTCGTACCAGTACAACTTGAGTGCGTCGCGTTTCCCCACCTTCGGGAAGTCGTACTGTACCATCGTGGCCATCGGGTACGTGGCTGGATTTTTCTCACCACCGCCCCACGGGGACGATGACGCGGCGATCGACGTCGGATACGTGAGCCCAAGCGCCGTGAACGGCTGGTCAATGAGGTGTGCACCCATGTCGCCCAGTGAGCCAACGCCAAAATCGAGCCACCCACGCCACGCAAACGGATGGTACGCGGGGTGATACGCGATCTCCGGTGCGGGACCGAGATACAGATCCCAGTTCAGCCCCGGTGGCATCGTCGAATCGTTGGCGGCCATGGCCGCGCGCACCGCATTATCAACCGTGCCCATGTTCCACTGCGGGCGCGGATTCGGCAGCGCTGTCGGTGTCGGCGCATTGGCCGCGCGCGGACGTGGAATACCCTGCGCCCAATAGCGCACCGGGCGATCGGTCCACACGTGCACTTCCCGGATCTTGCCGAGCACGCCCGAGGCGATGATCTCGTTGATGCGGTGCGAACCCTCCATCGAGTGGCCCTGATTCCCCATCTGCGTAGCCAGCTTCGGATTGGCGGCCGCCGCCTTTTGCAGTAGTCGCACCTCGTGTACGGAGTACGCGAGCGGCTTCTGCACGTATACATGCTTGCCCAAGGACATTGCGGCCAGCGCGATGGTGGCATGCAGATGATCGGGCGTCGCGATCAGCACCGCGTCAATGTCCTTCTGCTTGTCGAGCATTTCACGGAAGTCCGTGTACTTCCTGGCGTTCTTGTACGCTTCGCCCAGCTGCAGGTTTTCCGGCGTCGGCTCTCCGGTGCGCGGCTTGAGCCGTCCGTTCAGCGAACGCTCCACGTAGGCGTAGTCCACGTCGCAGACCGCCACGATGTTCTCCGTGAGCATCTGCGACATGTTGCTCATGCCCATGCCACCGATACCCACGCAGGCGATGTTGAGCTTGGCGCTGGGCGCTCGAT
>NZ_JBKJRB010000079.1:0-2785 GCF_046594945.1 Gemmatimonas sp.
CTCGCGAACGATCTCGTTCGCGCCGGCCTGCCGCCAGGTCGAACATGAGGGTGATTTCCGCTGCGGATCTTGAGCAGCTCGCGGAGGGCAAGGAACTCGAAGCGAAGCTCGCTGCCGTCGGCGCTCCTTGGTGCGTCACTTGTCGGTAGCACTCGCTGCCCGTGGCGGGCGTGATCTGCGCAGAGTCGTCACGCCGAGGTTTCGCGCCGACCTCGCGCACTACGGGGTCGACACGTTCCAACTTCCCGCGCAGGGGCCGCAGCCGACCTCATTACGGGCGGCACTCGCGCACCATCGGACCAGCGCAGTCGAGTTGGAGGAGATTGCGACCGCTGTACTTGGGGTCATTTCGGAGGAGTGTCGACCGCTGATCTCCGCGAAGTATCGGCGAATTGCTTCCTCGCAGGTGGGCCGGGATCGGCGGCCCGTCCTCACCCCATAGGGGCCCTTCGGCGGTGACGCATGCGCGCTGATCACATCGAGTGTGATCAGCGCATGAGTGGAGAACCGAGTTCGATTGCGCGAACCGGGACCGTCGGCACCGTCATGCCCACGGCCGGGCGAATCCGCTGGAGTACCCGAGGAGCTGCGAACGCGCGACTGCGACAGTGGCTGTCGCGGGCCCGCCTGCGAGAGTCGCCCTCAGGGCTCCATCGCGTGATGACACCCCGTCGTTGCAGCGCGGCCAAGCGCCAATCTTCATGTCGGCGGCGTAGCGTCGCTCGGGGGACGCGGGTGCTTCGTATCGCATTGCGCCTTGATCTGGCTGTGCAACTCGAGCGCCTCGCGCGCAGGTCGACGGGTGAACGTAGCAACCGGGCTATCCCAAGGCGTTCCTGACGGCAGGTCGTCGCCGAAGAAATCGGCAAGCCGGCGGACCCATGGCGCTTCGGTGCTGCCGCTTCCGTCAACGTCGGCAATCAGCCGGCGATCGTCCGTTGCGACGAACACCGGACGCGCAAGTTGTTGCAACATGGCCTCGTCCTCGACGTCGTTGGGATCGGGATCACCGTGGTCGTTCGAGAACGCAAACCGCGCCGCGCGAAGCGCAGCGACACGGTGATATGCGTCGAGGCGCGTCGCCGCTCGGGCGGTTCCCGTCGATTGGAACTGCTCAAACAGATCGGCGCGAAAGCGTTGCGCGGTGGTCGTGAGTCTGCCCTCGCGTCGGAGCCGGCGGATCGTCTCTCGCGTCTGCTTGTAGTACGCAACATGAGGATCGGCGATCTCGTTGATGCCCTGCTCGGATGCGTCGGCATACCGCTTCCACTCGGCGTCGCTCATGGTCGCTGCCTTCGACCAGATCGACCACAACTCACGCCCGTGCGTCGCCATTTCCTCCCAAACGGCGGCCGAGTCCTCGTTGACACCGTGCATGAGGACCGAGCCCGCCGCCAACAACGGCGCCGCAGGATCGAGCAACTCGGCGAGCTTCGCAATCCTTCGGTCGAACGCGGTGCGTGTGTTGTCGCGCTGCGCGCGTGCCCACAGCTCCTGCAGGGTAAGAGCGGTAACGCACAACCGAACGCCACGATCGCGGAGCTCGATCAGCATGGACACGGGCGCGCCGCGCATGTGGTTGGCATCGAGAGCAACCAGGATCATCCGCGGACGGTGCCACGGGGTCGACGGCGCGGCGATTGAGCTCCCGCGCGGTCAGCCGCGCGCGGTGCCGCGAAGCACACACCGACCGAGGCGCACGACCTCGATCCGGACTGTCACCGTTGTCTGGGGGTTAGCGAGTCTCGAACCGTCCACCCCTGACGGGCCCCCGGACGGGGTGATAGCGCGCGAGCGGGCGAGGCAGGTACGATCGATGCGAGGGGAACGAATGCGCGTCGCGATGATCATCGGCATCGGCTGCGTTGCGGCGGCAGCATGCGGACCACGGTCGACCAAGGGAACGACGCCACCGGCGAGCACCACCGTCGGAGCTGGTGCGGCTGCACCCATCGGTCTCCCACCTTCGCAACCAGCGCCCGCGTTTGTGCGGATCGCTCTCATGAGCACAATGATCGGTCCTGGCAAGGCCGACGGCACGCAGTGGGACGGCCCGCGTCGTGTGCCTCCGCCGATCAGCAAGGGCGTGCTCGTCGCGATGGGCGCCGCGAACCCCGCCGCTGCGCTCGGTGCGTTCCTCGCCGACGCGTCTCTTGCCGCCCTCGCGAAGCCAGAGGTCAAGGGGTTCGCCGAGGTCTACACCGGCGGTGCGATGCCAGTGCGCGTTCAGATCCCGCGTGACAACCGCGACTCCTTTGCATGGAGCTGGGCGAACCCGCCGACGTGGGCGCGCGTCCAGTTCAATGCCGGCACGCGTCTACGCGTGCACCTCATTGATGAGGACCTGATGTTCGATGATCCGATCGGCGACGCCGAGATCGGGCACAGGGTGCTGCTCGCCGCCTTGAAGTCGGAGAAAATCTACCAAGTGAAAGTGGACGATCAGACCCAGGGGCAGATACTTTTTCTCGGCGTTTCTGTCGTCGCGGTCGACTGATCGGGCACGCGAGAGGCCCTCCAACGTCGGTCTCCCCGTTGTGTGCGCTGGCACGGTTCTGCGGAGGCCGCGCGTCGCGCTAAATTCACGACAGGGCGACATCCGCAACCTTCTTCCACTCCGACGCTGCGTGAAGGGGCGCTGCGGAGCCAACCGACCCCGACGGTTGCCCCGCTATTGCCCCGCCCTCTGTTACACCGCGTCGTTTCCCGTCGTTTCTTGTCGTGTTCGTTTCCACCCGACAGCATCCACGTGGTGCGCGGAACGGCTTGTTTTGTCGGATAGAAT
>NZ_JBKJRB010000108.1:0-18124 GCF_046594945.1 Gemmatimonas sp.
ATGACGACGTCGCGCATCGAGATCTTCCCGCCCGCCTTCTTTTTCTTCGCCGTGGACGCCTCGTCGATCTTCACGACGTTGAGGCGCTGCTTCTTCAGCTGCGCGACGACCTCATCCCGATTGGGGGCCTCGATCGTCGCCGTCCGCAGGTCGCCGTTGAGGGCGCGCGCGGTGTAGGTAAAGGCTGGCATCCGAATTCCTCCTGGACTGCTGTAATACGTATGACTTTCTGTCGGTCAGTCGGTCAGTCCCTCAGTCATCGGCACGAGAGCCCAGGCGTGGCGATACAAGCTCTTGTGCGACTGACCGACTGACCGACTGAAAGACAAGTCTTCAGTTCAGCGTTTCCCCGCCGTGGCGCCCGCCATCCCCGGCTTCTTCGCCGCTTCATCCTCGGGGGACTGGCCGATCATCCGCAGGAACTCGTTCGGGTCGTGCGAGGCACGCAGACAGTCGTCCAGCGCCACCTCCCGATTCATGTACAGGCCGTACAGGGCGTCGTTCATCGTCTGCATGCCGAACTTCTTGCCCGACTGCATGGTGCTGTAGATCTGGTGGATCTTGTCATCGCGGATCAGCGCGCGCACGGCGGGGGTGACGACGAGAATCTCCGCCGCCATGGCCCGCCCGCGTCCCTTCGCCTTGGGCAGCAGCGTCTGCGTCACGATGCCCTCGAGCACGAAGGCGAGCTGGGCCCGCACCTGGCTCTGCTGATGGCTCGGGAACACATCGATGATACGATTGATCGCCTCGGCCGCGCTGTTGGTGTGCAGCGTGGCGAACACAAGGTGACCGGTTTCGGCGATGGTGAGCGCCGCCTGGATCGTTTCCAGGTCGCGCATTTCGCCGATGAGGATGACGTCGGGGTCTTCACGGAGCGCATACTTGAGGGCCGACGCGAAACTCTTGGTGTCGGCACCGACTTCGCGCTGATTGATGATGCAGTTGCGATGCCGGTGAATGAACTCGATCGGATCTTCAACGGTGATGATATGTCCGCGCCGTTCGGTATTGATCTTGTCGATCATCGCCGCCAGCGTGGTGCTTTTACCGGAACCGGTGGGACCGGTCACCAGCACCAGGCCACGCGGACGATCCGCGAAGCCGGCGATGACGGGCGGGAGATTGAGATCGTTGAAGGTCTTGATGTGAAATGGAATGCAACGGATCACCATACTCACGCAGCCGCGCTGCTTGAACACGTTGCCGCGAAACCGGGAGAGATTCGCAATGCCGAACGAGAAGTCGAGCTCGTCCTCCATCTCGAATCGCTTCTTTTGATTTTCCGTGAGCACCGAGTACGCCAGCTGGAGCGTGTCGCGGGGCGTGAGCACGTGTTCGATACTGGAATTCACGATATCACCGTCGACCCGCAGCTTTGGCCGGTCACCGGCCGAAACGTGCAAGTCGGAAGCATCCCGCTCGATCATTTCATCGAGAAGGGTGCGTAGGGATACGGGTGTCTGAGCGGGAGCAGTCATCGCGCGGGCAGTCGGGAACGGGGCGCCAATCGACGTCCCGGATGTGGACGAGCGTTACGGTGGAGAGGAAACCCCACCGTCACACAAACTCAACTTGATGTTTCACGGATGACCTGATCGAGCGTGGTCACTCCCTTGAGCACTTTGAGCCAGCCGTCCATGCGGAGCGACAGCATGCCCTCGTCGATGGCGGCGCTGCGCAGCACCTGAACGTCCGCATTCTGCATCACCAGCTTTTTGAGCGTCTGGGTCAGGAACATCACTTCGTAGAGCCCCTGACGTCCCTTGAGCCCGGTGCCGCCGCAGGCATCGCACCCGTGACCCTTGAAGTAGGGCAGTTCGCCGAACGTGGTGTCGAGCGACAGGTTCTTGAGGAACGGCACGGCTTCCGGCGTGGCCCGCGACTTGGCGTTGTCGAGTGCCTCGTCAGTGAACCGGAGTTCGCGCAACGTGGTCGTGGCCTTCACCTTGGCGCCGGCGAGTTCCGCGGCGTCCGGCTCGTACCGCACCTTACACCGGTTGCAAACCCGGCGTACGAGTCGCTGGGCCAGGATCAGATTGAGCGCCGACGCCACGTTGAACGGCTCGAGGCCCATATCCAACAAGCGGGTGATCGTTTCGGGCGCCGAGTTGGTGTGCAGCGTGCTCATGACCATGTGGCCGGTGAGCGCGGCTTTGATGGCAATGCCGCCCGTTTCCAGGTCTCGGATTTCGCCGACCATGATGACGTTCGGGTCCTGACGGAGGAACGCCTTCAGTGCCGCCGCGAACGTCATGCCGATCTCGGTGCGCACCTGCACCTGATTGATGCCGAAGAGGTTGTACTCGACCGGATCTTCGGCGGTCATGATGTTCGTGTCGCCGTTGTTGATCTTCGACAGCGCCGAGTACAGCGTGGTCGTCTTTCCTGAGCCTGTGGGGCCGGTCACGAGGACCATGCCGTACGGGTTCGAGATCGCTTCCATCAGTTCGCGCTCGGCGCGCGGTTCGATGCCGAACTTCTCGAGATCGAGCGTGAGGTTGCCCTTGTCGAGAATCCGGAGCACGACCTTTTCACCGAACAGCGTGGGGAGTACGCTGACGCGGAAGTCGATGACTTTCTTGCCGACCTTCAGCTTGATGCGGCCGTCCTGCGGCACGCGGCGTTCGGCGATGTTCAGCGACGCCATGATCTTGAAACGCGAAATCAGCGCCGAACGCATCTTGAGCGGCGGCTTCATGACTTCAGCCAATGCGCCGTCGATCCGATAGCGCACGCGTAGTTCGTGCTCGAAGCACTCGAAATGAATGTCCGAGGCGCCTTTATGCACGGCATCGACGAGGATAGCGTTGATGAGCTTGACGACCGGCGCTTCATCGACCTGCGCCGCCAGCACACTCGCGTCCTGCGCGTCCTCTTGCGCCTCGAGTATTTCCACATCGTCTTCTTCGGCGGCGGCGATGTCCTGCAGCAGCGACTGCATGTGGACTTCGTTCGCTTCGTAGTGCTTTTCGATCGCCGCGCGCATCGAGTATTCGCCAGCCAAGACCGGAACGATGTCGTAGCGCGTGATGAACTTGAGATCGTCGATCACCGACATGGCGGTCGGATCGGCGATCGCCACCGTCAGCTGTCGTCCGTCGCGCTTGAGCGGCAGCACCGTATGCTTTGAGGCCAGCTCGGCCGGAATCAGCTTCAGCAGTCGCGTATCGACTTCGAAGCGAGACAGGTCGACGGCGGGCATGCGGTACTGTCGTGCGAGCATGCGCACGACCTCCGTTTCCGGCACGAATCCCATTTTGACGACGGTCAATCCAATACGCTGACCCGGCGTGGCGGACTGTTCCTGCAGCGCCTTCGCCAGCTGTTCGCGACTGAGTAGCCCCTCTTTGACGAGGAGATCGCCGAGCCGTTCGGTGGCTCGACCAGACAGTGGTGCAGCATGAGCAGCCATGGGTACAGATTTCGGCGAGGACACGGGTAACGCGCGGGGGTCTGGCGAGGCGGCGGCCTCACTTTGGGATGGACTGTGCCGTCCTGAAAACGTCACCAGAGGGGCGAGGAGCCGTGCCGTAGCGGGCCCGATGCCACGCACGTGACGGAGGCCTTCCAGCGACTCGAATGGCCCATGCTTTTCGCGCCACGCGACGATTCGAGCGGCGAGCGCAGGACCGATGCGAGGGAGCCGCTCCAAATCCGCGACCGACGCTTCGTTCACGTCGATCGGCGGGACCGGATCCGGCGTTCGTGTGCTATCGCGTGTAGACCGTGTGGAGCGACGGCTCGACGTCGCACGGGGCGTGCCCGTGATCGCTGTTCGGCCGTTCTTGACGCCCCTCTCGCGTCGAGCGGAGTCGACGGCCGCGATCTGCGCGTCGAGGGCGCGGGTGGCGAGGTTCGCGCTGGGGGCCGGCCCCTGCTCCGCCCGCGCCACATCGCGGGCCAGCGATCGCGCGCTCGCGGCCTGCGCCCCGACACCGATCACCGCGACGGCGGCGAGGAACAGCAGGGCGTTTCGTTCCGCGGGCGTGGGCATGGAGCCATGCTAGTGACGGTGGGCGCCGCCGCGGTAACCCGCGCGACGCCGGCATCATCTATTCATGGCGCACGACGAATCACGAGCTACCAGTGCACTCAAGGCGCGCTACTTGAGATCGCCCGCGAAGAAGCGAAGCTGCAGCACGGCGCTGAAGATCAGATTCGATGTCTGCCGGTTGAAGTTGCGGTCGAAGTTCACCACCCTGGAACCGGTCAGACTGAACGTGAGCAGCTCCGACAGATCGGTATCGGCGTTGAAGTTGAACGCTCGGCGGCCGTTATCGGTGAGCACGGATGGGGCGATCGTAACCACCTCGCCCGCCGCGTTGGTAGACGACGAGCCTTGGACGACCGACTGCGACGCTTCACTCTGATACGACAGCGACGTGCGCACGGTCGCGTTTCGCGTCGTGAAGCGCTTGGGCACCTTGAACCGCCGGGCCACGTCGAACGCCATACGGCGCGTATCACCGTTGGTGAGCGAGCCGGGGCGGCTATCTTCGCGGTGCGTGCGGTCGAGCGACGCGTTCGTGGTGAGGCCGCCCAAGAAGGCCCAGGTGATCGCTCCGGAGAGCGGCTGGCTGCGGGCCGTGGTCCGGCTGCGATCGGCCAGACCGCCGGTCTCGTTGGGGATGATCGTTTCCTGTTCACTCACAAGATAGCGCCCGTTCACGTTCAGCATCGTGATCACCTTCCGCAGCCGCACGGGGCGCCAGCTCCAGCGTACCGAGTAGTCGGGCCTCACCACCTGCGTGCTGGTGATCACGGCTTGGAAACCGTCGAACGTGCGCCGCGTCCACGTTTCCGTAGTACCGTTTTCGAGGCGCGACTGCACGGTCAGGGAAAACGGCAGATTCAACGAGCCCGTGGCCGTGGCGCGACGCAGGCGACCGGCGGTGGTGGCCAGCCGGGTGTCGAGTCCGCGGAACGACTGAATTCCGCCGAGTCCGAGCTGATAGCCCCAGCCGGGAATGAAGGCGGTATTGTCGTAGTTCGACGTGAGGCTCTGCTGCCAGGACACATCGATGGGGGCGAAGATGCGCCCAAATCGATTGGCGAACGTCTTCTCCTTGGTGCGCGACGTAATCAGGCGGCCGACATCGAACGTGGTGCCCGCGCTCAGCGTTTGGGCGGCGCCCAGGCGCTTCGGTAGCCGATAGGCGCCCGTGGAATCCTGCTCACGCAACAAGGCGCGCGCGTTCGGATCCTTGTTGAGGTTGAAGGTGGAGTTGAAGTCGAGACGCGGGCGCAACCAGAGGGCCAGCGTGGGTTGGAACAGGAAGGCCGACGTGAGTGATCGCTCGCGTTCGAGCCCCAGCGTCGTCCCCAGCACCTGTAAGCGCTCAGCGGCCGCGGCCTGTCCACGATCGGTGCTATCCGGCAACAACGACGTGGTGCGATAGTCGCGCAGGTCGAGCAGCTGACGCGCATTCATGGAGGCCGTAAAGCCCGCCGATGGACGGAACTCCAGCGTCCCGCTGTTTTGCCAGAGGTGCGTGAGTCCGTTCGCGACCTGACCCGTATCGGTGGGCGACTCGGCCGCCTTGGTAAACGAGGTGCTCGAGTTTGCGTTGCGCGCCAGTGTGCTCGACAACCGGAACGAGGTGGGCGACCACCGGAACCGCTGACCTCGGAAGTTGCGAATCGGTTCACTCTCGCGAAGGCCACGCGGCAAGATGTTGAACAGAGCGTCGACGACCCACGGCAGCTTCGACTCGCGCCGATCGTCGGCGAGATTGAGCGACGCTCCAAGGGCATAGGCGCTATTGGTGGCCTCTTGAAACGCGCTCCGCGACGCGGCATTCGACCACGTGCCGTTGAGCGTGAGTCCGTTCACGAGCGGCGCGAACCAGCCACCATTCATCGGCGTTGCTCGTCGCAACGCCAGCGCATAGTTCACGCGTCGGTCACTGGGATTGCGCAGCCCTTCGATGCCGCTGGCGCGTACGTCGGTGCGATTGATGAAGAGCTGATCGACCCCGGAGCCTACGTAGTCCACACTGAACGGCATCACGATGCCGAGCCGCGACGGCAGCATGCGCTCGAGATGCAGCGTGGTGCCGACACTGACACCGCTGGTAGTCAGGAACGACGGCGTTTCGTTGAGCTGACGGAAATTCGGATCGCGACGGCTCATGTTCACGCGGAAGTCGGCAAGATCGCCGGCGTTCACCGCAAGTCCGAGTTCGCCGGCGAAGCCGATGTCATCGACCACGTCGGTGAGACGAATATCGTTGATCCAGAGCTCGAGGGTGTCGTTGCTCATGAGGCCCGTACCACCACGCGGCACGCTATCCACGCGTACGAGTCCGACGGCCATTTCCTGCACGCCAGCGAGATTGGGCGGCGTGACCGTGGGGTCGGCGCTGTACACGATGTACCCGTCCTGACAAACGGCGTAGCGGCGCACGACCACCCCACGCGGCAGGCCCGAACGCCGAATCAGTTCGAGGTCGGCCCCGGAACAGGATACTGAGTCGGCGGATCCTTTCAGGAAATTGTTTTCGAGTTGGGCGCGCAGGATCTGGAACTTCTGGAGATCGACTCGCACCTCCGGCTCCCACGCACTAAGCCCCATACCAGCATTCACCGGCGTGCGATACATGTAGAAGTTGTTCTCGTCGCGCCCAATCTTGACGTAGCCGTTCAACTCGCCGTTCTGGCCCCATCCGTTGCCTCGGCCTCGCATCCACAAGCGCAGCGTCTTGTATCCCATGAAGGTCTTGGTGCCCTCCTGGAAGCGGAAGAATGCTTCGGCGCGATCGAACGGGCGGAACTGACGGCCCGGAATCCCAGTCTGCAGTCGCAGCGCGCGCTCGTTCACCTGCAGCCGGTTGTTCTCGTAGCCGGTCTGTCTATTCTCCGGCGCTTCGACGACACCAGGTGGCGGCGTGTACGGCACCAGGGACGTGGAGTCGAGCGTACCGATGACGCTGGCGATTACATAGCCGCCCACCACGCCCGCCGAGTCACCGGCCATTCCTGACAGCGGTTCTGTGCTCCGTTTCAGCCACGGCGCACCCACCAGCTTCAACCGCGTCAGCGCGACGCGCACGAATGCATCGTCGGCTGATTCCGCGCTCGACACCATCGTGACCCGCAACGCGCGCACCCGCCGATCGTTCGGGGTGTTCTGCTCTTCGGCCGGGGCGCGCCAATTGATGCGCACCTGCACCCAGCACAGCGAATCGCTGACGACGCCCGTGGCACTGGAATCCTTCTGCTGGTAGCACTTGCCCACGCGTGTCCAGTTGCGGGTGTCGGCAAGATCGACCACGAAGCGCTTGTACTGCTCTTGATCGATGGCGGCATCGGGGATGTTCAACTGTCCATCGAGGTCGATGTCTTCCTCATCGAGGCGATTGTTGCGGGCACCGCAGTTGGCGCGGCTGTCGCCGAGCACCTGGACGATCTGCACGGCCTGTGTACAGATCGCGACCTTGTTCTGCGTGCTGATCACCGGCGTCGGGCCGGTACGATTCACCACCACGAGGGTGTCGGCCACATCGCCCGGCAGGCCCTTGTCGTTCTCCACCGCATTGAACGCCCGGGAGAAAGGATCGCGTTCGGAGTCGAAGCGATCGAAGCCCACGAGTCGCTTGCCCTTATACGTGGAGTCGGCGGGAAGGCCCGGACGCACCGGCCCGTCCACGGTGAGCGTTTCCGGCGCGAAGGCCACGCTATTTTCGCTGATCTCGCCGAAGTCGAACACGAGCGTAGGATTGCGCTTGACCTTCGCCTGCTCGGACTGGACGAGCGCGAAAAACTCGATATTCTCGGTGCGGGAGAGATCGGCACCGCTGGGGTTGATCACGGTGCGCAGTGAGCGCCAGCGACGCCCCGACGGGGTGTTCCCCACCAGACTATTGCCGCCAATCGTCCAGGCGAAACGGCGCGTGGCAGTACCCGGCTCAAAGTCGAAGATGCCGCCCGTCTTCAGCGGATACAATGTCATCCAGAACAATTGCTCGGGCGACTGTACGCCGCTGCCGACGATGCGCACCGATGGGTCGATCTGCTGGATGTTGAACTGAATGAAGTTGCCCGCGACATCGACGCCATTGTTCTGGAATGCCATCGTGGCGGCGCGATTCACCGAGAACGTGCTGCTGCCGAAGCGTGCGGCCAGCGTGTTTCCCAACGACGGGCGCGAGCTGTAGTACCACGCGCCCTCGGAGAGCGAGATGCCGGGAATAGCGCCGTCTCCCTCGAACGATTCGATGTAGGCTTGGCCGGCGGCGTTGGGCTGCGGCTTGCTCATCGCAAACTCGCCTTGCAGACTCACACGCGACGGGGTGCTGCTCTGCTTGAAGGGCAACCTGCCGAGGGCACGCGTGAGCAGTGGCGCATCCCACGCGAGGTTGCCGGTCACACCGGCCACCAGCGAGCCCACCGGTTCGAAACCAAGTGGCGGTCGATTGTAGCCTGAACGCTGGCTCTGCGAGATGGCGGTGAACGCGAGCTGTCCGTTCTCGAGCGGAAACTGGGACGCGAAGCCAAGAATGGTGGTCGGCGCCGCCGCGAACAGTGGATTTTCTTCATAGCGCACCGACACCTGTCGCGGCGAGGCGAACAGTGTGTCGGGACGGTTGAAGGTGATCATGCCGAGATCGTAGTCGATCTGATAGTCCGTTTCTTTCTCCAGCAAGCGGCCATCGAGAGATACGCGTTCAGAGTTGGGACGCACCTGAATCGTGCTCAACTTGATCGACTGCGTGCTGCCACCGCCTTCCGAGAGGTAGCTGGCCACCATGCGGTAGATCGCCTGCGGTCGCTGCGCCGAGTACAGATACTCGTTGGGATAGCGGTACAGCGTATCGTTGGCTGGATTGGCCAGCGGCCTCGCGAGACCGCTGCGGGCGAATGGCTGTACCGACGGATAGAACACGAAGTAGTCGCGGATCAGCTTCTGCTGTCCGTTGCCGCCGGCGAACGACGCCAGTTGGTTCGGATCGTTCGGACGCGGCCACACGCGGTTCTCGACGTCGAACGCGGCCGAGTTGGTCGCCTGCGACAGTCCGAACAGCTGCAGATACGTCTCGCCACGCGAGGGATCGATGGGCTTTTCCTGATCGCCCGACGTGCCGGTCACGAGCTTGAGCTTGATCGTCTGGCGCTGCAGGTCTTCGCCGCCGAGGCGATATACCGACTTCAGTTCCCGCAGGAAGTAGGCGCTGTTCGTGGGCTGCAGCTCGGGTTCCCAGAGCAGATTCGCCACTTGTGGATCGGCGGTGAACTCGATGTCCGGTGTGCCGCCCGTGTTCACGTTTCGTCCCGGTGTTCCGCTCACATTCACTTCGTACGCGACGGCCAGCCGTTCGTTGTTCGGGTTGAGCGGACGCACGAGGGCGATCCAGAGTTGCGAGGGATCGACGTAGTAGTCGACGTTCTCGCGCAGCACTTCGTAGATCTGCCGGGACGGATTCCGGGCGCCGCGTACGGAGAACTGCGGGCCGCGCGGATTCTGATTCGCGGCGCCGATGAGCTGGCGATACACGTACAGACGCGCCGGTCGCACCGAATCCGGAAGCGACGCCGCCAGCTGTTGCATCTGTTGACGATTCAGCAGATCGATGTTGGGATATCCACCGAGGAGGCGCGGATCGACGGTGAAGAAGAAGCGGCGCGTTTCGACCTGGATGTCTTCGATGACGCGATCGACTTGCTGCTGCGAGCGCTCGCCGATGGTGAAAACGTTGTCTTTGGAGACGTTGCCTTTCTGTTGCGCCACGATCGACGTGAAGCGCATGGGGCCGATTTGGCCAGTGGCCTGAATGCCGTAGTTGCCCGACGGGATGCCGGACGTGAGAAATCGGGAGGCCGGCGGCTGGAAGGTGACGTTCCCGACTTCGAGCGTCTGCAGTGCTTCGTCGGATTTGCCTTGATAGCGCACCGAGATATTATTCGACGCATCGAACTCGCGCTGCGAGTCGTAGTCGACGTTCACATACACGCGATCGGCGACCACACCACCGGTGCGCACGTTGAACTGAAAGTCAAAGGCCGGCTGGAAAATGCCGAAGCAGTTGTTGCCGAGGATCGTGAGCTGCGCCGTGGTGCATCGTTCATTTCGGCTGCGCTGCACTTTCGACTCGAGGCGCGAGTTGAGTGCGATGCCAAGGTCACCAATGTCGCCGAGCAGATCGGCCGCGATCTGGCCGGCGGCGTCAGCGCCGGCCCGGCGCGGCGGGGCGAGCGGCACGAGCGCGCCCGGCGTGGGGCCACTGTCACTCCGCACGGCGGTGACGGTCGGCGGAGGGCTGGAGAGCCCGCGAACCACGGTTTGCCCCCAGCGGGCCGCAATCCGCTCCTCGTGGCGGCGACGGGCGACGGCGACGGCGCGGTCGGCGACGCGGGCCGGATCCGGACGCAGCGCCGTAGCGGCCCCAAATAGACCAAGGATGGGGGGGACCTTGAGACGCAGCGTATCCGCGGCCAGGCGCGCCCCTGAGGGCAGCGGCGCTGACCGGGGAGCTGTTTGCTGCGCCGCGAGCGGTGACGCGATCAGGGAGACGGCCGGGAGCAACGCGATCGGCGCGACCATGGGCATCACCTTGGTCAACGCCGCGAGCACCCATGTCTGGAGCAGCCTGCGCACCGAACTCCGGTCGTGGGGTACCAGCGGCCAACCATGTCGCCGCCGTACGGTCAAAAACTGCGAGCGCATATTTAATCGACTCTAGGCCGATGCGCCCTTGATAATGCGGGTGGTCACCAAGGAATTTACGTCGTGAAGCTTGTTACCCGCTATGTCGTGCGCGAGCACGTCGGACCTCTCCTGTTTGCGCTGTCGGCGCTGACGTCGCTGCTCATGCTGCAGTACGTCGCGCGCCAGCTCGCGAACCTCGCCGGCAAGGGACTCCCCTGGTCGGCCATTGGCAAATTCTTCGTCCTGTCGCTGCCGTTCACCGTCGCGATGACGATGCCGATGGCCGTGCTCGTGGCGACCTTGTACACCTTCGGCCGCATGGCCGCCGAACATGAGATCACCGCCTTCAAGGCCAATGGCGTGCGTGTCCGCACCCTGATGCTGCCCGTGCTGACCTGCGCGTTTCTCCTGTCGATCGCGATGGTGGCCTTCAACGATCAGGTGCTGCCGCGCGCCAACCACGAGTTGCGCATTCTACAGAACGATATCGCGAAGACGAAGCCGACGCTCGCCTTGAGGGACCAGGCGATGAATGCGATCACGGACCAGTTCTTCATGCGGATCGCCCGCAGCGATGCCAACACGAACAAGATGTACGACGTCGTGATCTACGATCTCACCAAGGGACCGGAGCGCAAGACGATCTACGCCGACAGCGGCGTGTTCTCGTTGACGGCGAACGGGCAGGATCTGCTGCTGCAGCTATTCGATGGATACTCTCAGGAATTTGTCCGTGGTGATTCAAAGCGCTTGCAGCGCAGCTTCTTTATTGACCAGACGGTGAAGGTGCGCGGCATCACACGTGGTTTCGAGAGCACCGGGAACGACGACTTCCGCAGCGACCGCGAAATGACCGTGTGTGAGATGCACCGGCGGTACGCCGCCGATGCGATGGAGTTCCGACGGGTGCGTCAGGAATACATTATGTACGCCAGTCGACTCGTGGCTCCAGGGACGAAAACGCTGAAGGCGCCGCGTGACCGCCCCCCAGATGAAGGATTGTCGCAGTTCTACTGCGTGACGTTGCCGTCGGTGTTTCTCCCCAAAAAGGCGAAGGCGCAGGCGCCGGTGGTCACACCGGGCGCCCCCGTCGTGACCCCGCCCGGCGCCACGCTGCGAGATACCTTGCGAGACACCTTGCGAGACACGCTCGGCGTGGTGATCCCCACGCCGCCGCCCACCGTGACGTTGCCCGCTCCGGCAGCGCCAGCGATGGACACCATGACCATGTATCGCGGCGCCATGAATGCGGCGGACGCGCAGCTGGTGGCGTCGCGCGAGGGTCTCGACAGCCTCACGGTGGAGATCCATAAGAAGTTCGCCCTGTCGTTTGCCTGTTTCGTGTTCGTGCTCTTCGGCCCGCCGATCGCGCTGCGGTTTCCGCGGGGGGGCGTCGGTGTGACGATCGGTGTGAGCATCGGCGTGTTCGGCCTGTACTACGTGTGCCTGATGGGTGGTGAAGCGCTAGCGGACAAGGGCCTCGTGCCGCCATCGATCGCGATGTGGATCGCGAATGTCATTTTCACCGTGACGGGTGTGGTGCTGCTGTGGCGTGTCGAGTCGACCACGGACACGTCGCGTGGCGGTGGTCTACGTGACTGGTGGGCCGATCGGGGCGCGCGGCGCGCGCTGGCGGTACAGATGAAGCGGGAGCAGGCTGCAAGGTCGCCGGGACAGGGTCCGACGGCGGCGGTGGGCGCGTGAGCCGACGATTCATTACACCGCTCGATCGGTACGTGGCGGCCGAGTTCACCCGCATTTTCACGGTCACGACGCTCGGCTTCCCGGTGCTGGTGTTCGTGATCGACCTGGTGGACAACCTGCGCAAGTACACCGAGCGCAAACTGGCGTTCAAGGCCGTGGCGATGAGCTACGTGTACTGGATTCCCGACACACTCTTCATGGTGCTTCCCGCCGCGGTGCTGTTCGCCACGGTGTTCTCGATCGGCACGTTCACGCGGTATTCCGAGATCACCGCGGCGAAGGCCTCCGGGATCAGCTTCTACCGCTTCATCACGCCGATCCTGTTCATGGCGATGGTGGCGATGGGCATCGACTTGGTATTCGCCGAGCTCGCGCCGCCGGCCAATGCCCAGCGTCTCAAGCTGCTGGCTGGGAAAGGACAGGACCGCGACAACAATCGCTACAACTTTGCGTTTGCCAGCGAGACCGGACGTGTCTACCGGATCTACACGCTGGATGTGAAGCAGCGATTCGTGGAGAACATGGAGATCGAGGAGCGCGGGTCGGTGAAGCGACCTGGACTGCTGGTAGCGGCCAGAAATGCGACGTGGTACGACAATCGCGGATGGGTGCTGAAGTCGGGGATCGTGCACGTCATCCCGAACGACTCCACCGATCGAGCGGTCGCGTTCGATTCCCTCATCGACCGGCACTTCACGGAGAAGCCACAGGACCTGCAAGCGACCGAGCGACAGCCAAGTGAGATGAACTTCGCGGACCTCACGCGGTTCATTACCGCGCTCGAACGCTCCGGGGCCGATGTGAACCTGCTGAGGGTGGAACGGATGCTGAAGTTGGCGATTCCGGTCACCTGCCTCATCATTGCTCTGTTCGGCGCACCGCTGGCGACCAGTTCGCAGCGCGGTGGGGCCGCCTACGGTATCGCGGTCAGTCTGGCCACTACCATTCTCTTTCTCGTGCTCATTCAGTTGACTAAGGCGATCGGCGGAAAGGGGCTCATGCCCCCCGACCTTGCGGCGTGGGTCCCCAACATCGCGTGCGGGCTGTTCGCCCTCGTGCTGCTGGCGCGGGTACGCACCTGATGCTCAGCATGGACGTAGTCGTCCGGTTGGCCGAACGGCGCACCGGGGGCATTCTGCGTGCTCTTGGGAAGCGGGCCTACTTCGCGCGCGACATCGTACGCGGTGTGCGCGACCCGGGCACGTGGGTTCCCGAAACGATCCGGCAGATGCGCACGATGGGCGTCGAGTCGGTGCCCCTGACCATCATCGTGGCGGCGTTCCTGGGCGGCGTGACGGCGTTTCAGACGCGGTACCAGCTCTTCCCCGGCGTCCAGCTGTCGGTGGTCGGCCTGATCACCCGTCAGAGTATCGTGCTCGAGCTGGGACCGCTGCTCACGGCGCTGGTCCTCACTGGCCGCGTGGGCGCTCGCATGACGGCGGAAATCGGCACCATGCGCGTGACAGAGCAGATCGACGCGCTCGAAACGTTGTCATTCGATCCGGTGGCCTATCTCGCGCTACCCCGCTTTCTGGCCGGCATTGTGATGCTGCCGGCGCTGGTGATTCTGGCGAACACCACGGCTATCGCGAGCGCGTGGGCGATCCTGGTGACCGCCACCGATGTCCGCACCGACGACTACCTAGCGGGTCTCCGTCTGGCGTTCACGGCGTTCCAGATTGTGTACTCGCTCATCAAAGCGTTCCTTTTCGGCGCCGCCATCGCTTTCGTCTGTTCGTATGAGGGCTACGTAACCGAAGCCGGCGCCGAAGGTGTGGGGCGTTCGACTGCCCTCGCCGTCGTCATCGCGTCGGTCTGCATTCTGGTGCTCGATGCCCTCGTGGCTGCCGTCCTTGCTCCATTCATTCAGGCCTGACGGCCTGCTTTCTCTCTCTACATGACGACGAAACGACGCGACGAACTGCTGGTCGGTCTACTCCTGCTGGTGGCGGTAGTGCTGGGTATCGGCGGCACGATCTGGATCGCGCGTGGCGGACTGGCCAGCGGCTATCCCATGTTCGCGCGCTTCAAGTGGGGCGCCGGGCTGAAACAGGGACAGCCGGTGCTGCTGGCCGGCGTGCAGATCGGCTATGTCGACAAGGTCGACCTGATTCCCGACGGCACGATCTCGGTGAAGCTGCAGCTGCAGCAGCAATACAAGGTCCCGTCGGGCACGACGGCCACCGTGCAGGCCAACGGCATCTTCGGCGACCAGCTAATCGCCCTCACGCCAATCATCGGCCGTCAGGGCTACATGGCCGAAGGTGATACGATTCCGACGGGCACCGGATCCCCGGGCGTGCCCGAGTTGCTGAGCAAGGGCGATTCGATCGCACTCAACATCCGCGCGCTGACCGACGAAGCACGCGTGCAGTTTGTGGAAGGCGGCGGCGTGAAGGACGTTCGGCAGACCGTGGCCGATCTCACGAAACTGGTTGCGCAATTGAGCGCCGTGACGGCCGAACAGTCCAAGCAGCTTACGCTCACGCAGCAGTCGGTACGACGCACGCTGGCCAGTGTGGATTCCACGAAGGTCGATTCGACGGTCAAGAATCTGCAGGCCACGTCGGCGCAACTCGAGCAACTCACCCGCGACTTCAAGCAGACGAACGTGCAGGTACAAGGCGTGCTCGAGAAGGTGAGCAACGGCAACGGCACGGCAGGCAAGCTGCTGAACGATCCGGCGGTATACGCACGGCTGGATACGTTGTTGTTGCGAGTGGACTCGCTGGTGATGGATTTGAAGAAGAATCCGAAGAAGTACATCAATTTGCGGATATTTTAGGCTGCGAGGTCGAGAACGGCCAACTGCTTAGGAGGCAGGGGGGAGGGTGAAGGGGGCAGGAAGCAGGAGGGCGCGAACAGCCAGCTGTCGCGCCCTTTTGCTTTTTCGCGCTTGGCTTTCTCGATGTAGTGCTTCCGCCATCCGTGTGTCATGCGACGCACCTGGCGACGCTCATCGCGTATCTCACCTACGCCAGGCAGAGGTTGTTCTAGCTTTATGGCTAGGACAAGATGGCTTTCGACTCGATGCCCGCGCACTGCGAGCGCGATAGCGCGATTCCAACTTTCAATATTCTCGGGATTCTGCATGCTGGATGATGCGTACGTCCAAACGTGCGCGTGTCATCCGAAAAACGCCGTCCTGATCCCCACACGGCAGCCCCCTGCTTCCTGCCTCCTTCACCCTCCCCGCTGCCTCCTAAGCATTGGGCAGTTCAACGACAAATGAAAAGCGGCGCCGTTTCCGGCGCCGCCTTCCTTACCCCATCACCAACTCACCTACGTTAAAACGACAACCGCAGACTCGCCTGCAGCTGATAAAACTGGCTGAAGTTGAGCGGCGTGAACTGCGTGTTGAAGTTGTTCGTGAACGTCACGACCGGCACCTGCGTGGCCGGATCGGCGCTCGTGAAGGACTGCACCTGCAACAGCGACGCGTTGCCGAAGCCCGTGGCGGACTTGACGCGGCCCCACTTGCTGTTGAGAAGGTTCGCGGCGTTGAAGATATCAAGACGAAGCGTGGCGCGTTCGCCGCGGATCGTGGGGAGCTGCTGCTCGATCGTGAGGTCGAAGCGATCGAACATCGAGTTCCGGCAGGACGTCGGCTTCATAATCGTGCCGCGCTGCGACTCAAGGCAGCTGTTGTCCTTGATGAACTGATCGAGCGACGCCGCCTGCTGGGCCGGTGTGAGCGTTACACCGCCGACCGTTGTTTGCGCGAAACCCATCTTCGGATCGGTTGGCCCCGTCGGGATGTAAATGGGGTCGTTGGCGTTCGAGCCGTCGCCATTCATGTCGCCGCGGCCGCCGTTCCCGCTGTACACGAACGCATACGGGGTGCCGGACGACTTGCTGTAGTAGAACGTAATATTCGTCTGGTTCGACTTCCACGGCGCGGTATACGTGCCGTTAATGAGCAGGCGATGCGGCTGGTCGAACAGCGACGTGTTCAACGGCTGGTCCGTCTGGTTACCCGAGTAGATGCGGCCGAACTGCCAGTTGGACAGCGCGACCGATGACGTGAGGTCGGTCACCGAGAAGCTGCGGCCGTAGGTGTACGCCACGGAGCCTTCGAGCGCGCCGTTGAAGCGCTTGCGAAGCTGGCCGGTGCCGCTGTACGCGTAATCCTTGCTCTGGTTGGAGAGTTCGATCACGTTGGATCCGTACACTGGGAAGAGCGGTGAAACGGTCGGCACGCCGGTCGCCGCGAAATTGGCGAACACGGTGCGTCCCTGCGCATCAATGCGACCCGTCTGCGGGATATTGATGTTGTTGTAGAAGAAGCTGTTGACGGAGCGCGAGTACAGTCCGTCAAACGTCGCGATCACATCGCCCGGCAGCTTGCGGTCGTAGCCAAGCGTGGCACGGAGCAGCTGCGGGAACTTGAGGTCGGGATCGGCCAGATTCACGGTGCCGAGGAACGTGCCGTCGTCGAGGCTGCGACCCGGCGTGTTATTGGTCTTCAGGCCGCAACCACGCGGCGACACGGCCGTGGCGTTGAACAGCGGCGCGGCGCCGTTCGTCGCCGTCACGCCACCGCCGCAGGTGAACTGCGCGAGACCGGCGCCAGTGTTTTGAAACTGGTTCGACATCCACACATAGGCCGGAATACCCTGGAACAGGCCGACACCACCACGCAGCTGGTTCTTCTGGTCGCCGGTGACGTCCCAGTTGAAGCCGATGCGCGGCGAGACTTGCAGATTGCCCGACGGCAGGTCCGAAGTGCTGCGTCCGAAGTCACGCTGCACGGCGGCGGCGAATGACGGCTTGTCGAAGAAGAGCGGCACGTCTACTCGCACGCCCACGGTCGTGGTGAAGCGCGGCGTTACCGTCCACTGATCCTGGATGTAACCGGCGAGCTGCGCCGCCGTGAAGTTGGCCGCCACGTCGCCACCGAGGCCGCCCGAGCCGGAGAACGACGCCGGTGCACGGTTGGACACGAAGTCGTTGAGAGAGTTGTATGTGTAGGCGCCGTACGAGTTCTGCAAAAAGGCGTTGTAGGCCTTGTAAATCTCGTTGCGGGTACCGATCGACACGATGTGATTGCCGAGCGGCATCGTGAAGTTATTCTGGATTTCGTACAGATCTTCGCGCAGTTCATTGCCCTGTGAGTTCTGCTCGGTGCCGGCCCGGAAGCCGATACCCGAACCCGTCCCACCGATGTTCTGCACCAGCACCTGCGGCGCGATCACGTCGGAGACGCGCTTGAAACGCGTCGTGGTCAAGCCGACCGTGAATTCGTTCGAGAATCCGTTCGCGAAGTTCGTGAACGCCTGACCAACAATCTGGTTCGACTTCTCGGTACGACGGAATCCGTTGGACGTGAAGTTGAATTGCCCAAGCGAGCGCGAGAAGTCGAACGCTTCCTGATCGTTGTAGATGTTGCGCAGCACGAGACGCGTGTTGCCCGACAGCTGATAGTCGAGTCGCACAAACGTGTTGAGCAGCGGATTCTCATTCGACTGCTGCGCACCGGTGCCGGCGGCGATGCCCCTGCTCGACAAGTAGTTCACGAACGAGTCGACCTGCGCGGGGGTAATGCGCGCAGCGGCGACCGGCGAGTTCACCAGACCGGTGGGCGACGTCGGATCGTAGAACGGGCCGGCCGACGGTGCCACGTTCTGGCTGGTTTCGACGGTGGCAAAGAAGCGCAGTTTGTTCTTGATGATCGGGCCGCCCATCGAGAAGCCGAGCTGGCGACGCACGAACGGCGAGGTGCGCAGAAACGCCGTGTCACGACCCATCTGTTGGTCGCGATAGTAGACGAAG
>NZ_JBKJRB010000153.1:0-19381 GCF_046594945.1 Gemmatimonas sp.
AGCCGAGGAAACCGGATCTCGAGCGCATCGCGCTCCGGCGAGAGCGCTCGCACCTGCACGGTGGGCCTCACGGCTTGCGGCTTGGACGGAACTGGCTTGGCGGTGAAGTCGAAGGGGATGCCGAGTACGTCGGCGTACTCCACGTCGAACAGCCCCTGCTCGTTCAGCTCGTACGACTGCCGGCGTAGCGCGCGGCCGATCACCTGCTCGCAGAGCAGCTGAGTGCCGAACGCCCGCACGCCAAGTACGTGAGTGACGGTGTTGGCGTCCCATCCTTCGGTAAGCATGGCCACGGACACCACACAGCGAATGGATTCGCCGAGCCCGTTTGGCTTGCCCACGGTGTTCATGACCTCGCGCTGCAACGACTCGTCGGAAATGTCGTCAGCGTGCACCAAGCCACCCGAGCGCTGCACGAGATCTTGACGGAATCGTTCGATTTCCGAAGCAAACGTTTTCCGGAAGTCGGCGTCAAGTGAATCGCCCGATTCGAGCTGGGCGCTATCCATGAGCCATGTGCGAGCCCGCGCATACGGATTGCCGTGGTCGTCGAAGTTGTCGAACAGGTCCAGCCGCCCATTGAACGTGCGCGTCGAGCCGTCGTCTTGCACGCGGGTAAAGCCCGCGATGTACTCGTATACGAGCTTTGAGGTGGCGGTGTTGTTGCACACCACGATGAAGCAGGGCGGGACATCCACGCCGGGCGTGGCGCCCCAGGCGTGAAAGGTCTGCTCGTAATGCCGATACAAGGCCTCGAGTGCCGTTTGCAACTCGACCGGAATGAGATGCGGGTCGAGGACGCCGCTCTTGCCCGCGCCCTTCTTGGGCATTTTGGGCGCAATGTGCGACCACAGCTCACGGAATACCGGGACTTCAGCTTCGGGGATATTATCGGCGACTGGCACCCGTGGGAGCTTCACGATGCCGCACTCGATGGCATCCATGAGCGAGAAGTCACTCATGGTCCAGGGAAACAGTGTGCCTTCGGCGTAACCAGACCCGCTCAGAAAAAACGGCGTGGCGGACAAGTCGAGCACGCGTGCGAGCCCGAGCTTTCGATTGACCGCTTCAAGCCCGGAAATCCAGAGACGCGCAGCCTCCTTGTTTGCCTCAGCCTCCTTCCGTTCATCGCCCTTGAGCGCGACGTCCGGAGTGGCGTTGGGCTTCTCGCGGTAGCAGTGGTGCGCCTCGTCGTTGAGGGCGAGAATGTTTTTCATCCCCATCAGCTCGGGAATGACCCGCTGCAGCATCTGCCCTTCGGTTTCCAGCGTCTCGAGCGCCGGCCCGTGCCCTTGTAAGAGGGCGCGCCCGCCCTTGGAGATCTCCAACCGTTCGCGCCGCTTGAAGGCGTGATAGTTGGTGATCACGATGCGCGCTTTGTTCAGCTCGGCGACCATGTCGCTGGGCACGAGCTCGCGCGCGGCGTAGTACGCGTTGGGGTCGTTGGGCTGAAGGACTTGCAATCGATCGCGAATCGTGATGCCCGGTGTGACCACCAGAAATCCACGCGTGTAGCGCTTGGACGACGGATGCCGCACCGCGTTGATGGTTTGCCACGCGATGATCATCGCCATCACCGTCGTTTTGCCAGCTCCGGTGGCCAGCTTGAGGGCGAGGCGCAGCAGTTCCGGGTTGGCTTCGGCGTTCACGGCGGTGAGATGGTCGAGGAACCGCTTGCCCTCCTTGCCAATCTCGGGCGCCACTTCCGTGAGCCAGATGACCGTTTCGACGGCTTCTACCTGACAGAAAAACGGACGGACGCCGCTGAATTGGTGCGTGCGCCAGTGCTGCAGTAAGCGCCGGGTCTCTGGCGTGACTCTCCAGTCGTTCGGGTTCTTGAGACTGCGCCAGCGTTCGACTTGCACCCGCAATTCGTTGATCAGCGACCGCAAATAGAGCTGATCGGCCGTCGTGAGCCCGTGCCCTTCGTCGAGCGCGAGACTGGCCTGCGCCTTCCCCTGTTTCTTGGCTTTGGGGATCGGCGTAACGAATGAAGCCTTGCGGCGACCATTGGACACCCGCTGTGTCGGCTGGCCCGTGTCGTCGAGCTCCCAATGCCTTGTTGGAGCTTCGTACGGCGAATTGAGGATCGGGGCGGCGAAGAACTGAGCAGTCATTCAAGCGGGGGAGTAGCGCGATTGTCATCGAGGGAGAACGTTCCAGTACGAGCGAACGTACCCTCGGCGTCTGACAACGCTAGCCCCAGAACGCCGCGAAATGGAAATGAAGTGCGAACCCGTCGAACGGCTTCTCGATGCGTATTTGCCAATGCGTCATCGTTCGGAATGAACATGTGCGCTTCAGGGGTGGGCGCCAAGTCACGCTCCAATTGGCGCCATCGCGACTCGCCAAAGTCTTTGTGGGGAATCCATTATGCAACAGACGCGGCATAACGCCGCACGGCGTCCGTTTTCTCTCGAACTGCCAATGCCCTCCACCCTGCGCCTCCTCCCGTACGACAGCGCGTGGCCCTCGCGATTCGCCGTCGAGGCTGCTCGCTTGCGCCCGGCACTTGGTGCGGCTGTGCAGGCGATCGAGCACGTGGGCAGCACCGCGGTGCCTGGCCTGGCCGGCAAGCCGGTGCTCGACATAGCCATCGCGGTCGAGAACGATGCCAACGCCGATACGTGCATCGCACCGATGCAGGCGCTCGGGTACGAGTATCGTGGTCCGTATGGCGACGATCCGCGTCGGCGCTACTATGTGCGCAGCGAAAATGGCGCGAGCGTGGTGCACGCGCATTTGTATGTGCTGCCAGCGGCCGCGTGGCACGCGCTGCTGGCGTTTCGCGACGTTCTTCGGACCGATGCTGCGCTCAGCGCGGCTTACGCGGCGGAGAAGTATCGCGTCGCCGAGAGCGTGGGGTGGGACAAGAGCGCGTATTCTCTCGCGAAAGGCCCGTTCGTGCAGCAAGTTCTCCGACATGAGCGAGCTGTCACCATGACCGAACCAATTCGTTTCAACGACGGCGCCTCCTACGAGCGCTACATGGGTGTGTGGAGTCAGCTGGCGGGCGCCGAGTTCCTGCGCTGGCTGGCACCGGCACCAGGACTGCGCTGGCTCGATGTGGGCTGTGGGAATGGCGCATTTACCGAGATGCTCGCCACGCACTGCGCGCCCGCCGCGTTGTACGGCATCGATCCCTCGGCGGCGCAGCTGGAGTACGCGCGTACGCGTGCGCCGTTGCGCGACGCCGAGCTGCGCGAAGGGGACGCGATGGCGCTGCCCTATGGCGATGACCAGTTCGATGCGGCGGTGATGCCGCTGGTGATCTTCTTCGTGCCGAAGCCGGCAACGGGAGTGGCCGAGATGGTGCGCGTGGTGGGCGCCGGCGGCCTCGTGGCCGCGTACGCGTGGGACATGCACGGCGGAGGATTCCCGTACCACCTGCTGCAACGCGAAATTCGTGAACTGGGCGCGGTCCTGCCGGCACCGCCCACTCCAGAGTCATCGCGCCGCGAGGTGATGGTGGACCTGTGGCGCGGCGCGGGGCTCATCGAGGTGGAGACGCAGGAGCTCACGGTACAGCGCAGCTTCACGTCGTTCGACGACTACTGGGCAACGGTCGCAGGCTGGGACGCTGTTGGTCGCACGCTTGCCACATTGGCGCCCGAAGCGATCGCGCGACTGCAGGAGCGGCTGCGCCACGGTTTGCCAACCGATGCCGATGGTCGCATTACGTACAACGCGCGTGCCAACGCCGTGAAAGGGCGGGTGCCTACTGCGCCTGCCGCGACGGCACGTTCGTCGACGTCGTGACCGGAACCGGTACGCCTGGTCGGCTCACTGCTGCCACGCTGCGTGACGCCGTGCGTCACCTCTGTGCGCGCGATACCTCGTTGTCGCAGCTGGTGGCACAGTACGGTGAACCGCCACTGTGGGAACGTGCCGAGGGATTCGTCACACTCGTACGCATGATCCTCGAGCAGCAAGTGTCGCTCGAGTCGGCGGCCACGCTGTTCACTCGGCTCGACGCATCCGTGTCCGGCGGTATGCAGTCGGAGCCGATACGCGCGGTGGGCGTGGACGGCCTCCGCGCGCTCGGTGTCACGCGGCAGAAGGCGGCGTATCTGGTGGCGTTGGCCGAACAGGTGACCGACGGTCGCCTCGACCTGCGCCTGATCTCCACGCTTCCGGACGACGACGTGCTTCTCGCGTTGCAGCGCGTACCCGGGATCGGCCCATGGACGGCACAGGTATATCTGCTGTTCTCGCTCGGTCGCCCCGACGCCTGGCCGCCGGGGGATCTGGCACTGCACAAGGCGCTGCAGCACACGCACGCGCTCGAGCGACTGCCGTCGAGCCGTGAGGCGTCACAGATGGCGATGGCGTGGTCCCCGTGGCGTGCTGTGGCGGCGCGGATTCTGTGGCATGTCTATCTCACGCAGCGTGGACGCGCGATGTCGTGACGACGAGCCGCGTCCGCGTACTCGTTACTCCCGACCCCCTACTCCCTACTCCCTACTGCTTTTAAGCTCCGCCATCTGCGCCGCATGTCGCGCGTCGTGATGCGCCGTGAGCTCCACCCAGGAACGGAGCGTGAGCGGGCCGAGGAACGGATGCGGGAAGGCCACGCCGTCGAGCACGGCGTTGTCGGTGGTAGCGAAGGCTTCGAGCAGGGCTGCGCGCGACGCCTGCAGCTGCGTAATCGCGGCGTCGGCGTCGAGTGTACCGGTGGGACGCACCCGCTCCGGGGCCTCGACCTTGGTGGTGCGCTCGCGGACCCAGCCAATCGTGCGCTCGGTGAGCACGGCCGCCTGCAGCTCAAGGTCGGTCGCCGTACGCGGCATCTCGGGGCCCTTGGCAATCATGCGCGCCACATTTCCTTCCACGCGGGCGCAGTGCTCGATGATCTGCGCGGCCGACCAGCCGCTTTCGCTTTCTCCGTTGCCGGCCGACACGGCGCGAAGCGTCTCGGGGATCGACTCGAACTGGGTGAGCAGGTTTGCGCGCTCATAGTGCAGGAGCGCCAACAGCAACGCGGCGGAGGTCGTGGGTTGGGTCATTCGGCTAACCTATCGCCGGCACCTTGCCGCCGCACGTCCCGGTCGACATTCTCACGCGAATCCCAGTGTGTGTCCCTTTCAATCGGTCCGCCTATGCGAATGCTAATCCCTCTCCTGATGTGCTGTGCCACCGCCTCGTTGCAGGCGCAGAGCAGCAAGAAGCATTGCCGCGAGACGCCCATCGACTCGACGAATCCGGCGTCGCCGGTGTACCGGGAGTGTCACGTGGAGCGCAAGGCCAAATTGCGCAGCAGCGGCCAACGGCCGCAGTTCTCGCTCCCCTCCGGAGGAGCGGGGCCAACCTGCTACCGCGCTACCTTCGAGTTCGTGGTGGATACTACGGGGAAGCCGGAGCTGGCGACGGTGCGCCGCGTGTCGACCACCGATCCGACGTACGCGGGAGCGGTCCAGGAGACACTTGGCGGATTGGTCTTCGAACCGGCGCGCCTCGACCAGACACCCGTGCGGCAGGTGGCGCGTTACGATAGCCGAATGGCCGTCAGAACGGTCATCGTGTCGTCCTCGACCGGCAGCCTGCCGGGCGGGATACCGGGTGGCCGACCCGAGTCGCGGCGGCCGAACTGCTGATCGGGATACCACCAGCACGCCTCGCGTCGGGGGCGCCAAGGGCGTGACTTGAGGCTACTGTTGTCGGGATGCCGCCGCTGCGCGGCGTCATGAGCGAGGTCTCCCCGTCGCTCATCTCGACCTGACCCGCCACGTCACGAGCGTTCCGGTTGCTCCGTACCCCTAAGCGATCGACCACGCATTCCCTGCTGCTGCTGGTCGGCACGGTACTCCTGGGATTGGCGTCACGTCGCTATCCGGCCGTGCTTCCCACGTTCGTCGCGCAGTACGCGGGTGATGTGTTGTGGGCGTCCATGGTTTTCTGGCTGCTCACGCTGCTGCGACCGAACGGGGAAGGTCGTCATCTGGCGGCGATCGCCTTCGCGATCGCGGTGGCGGTGGAAGCCAGTCAGCGCTATCACGCGCCGTGGCTCGATGCTCTGCGCGCCTCGCCGCTCGGCGCGCTGGCGCTTGGACAGGGCTTCCTCTGGAGCGACATCGCCTGCTACCTCGTGGGCGCGGTGCTGGCGGCCGTCATCGACTGGATGCTGCGCACTCGGCGACGGAAGCGGGTGCTCATGCCGCGGGAATACTGAGCATGTTCCACTACTGGTATTCCATCGCGAAGATTCTGATGCGGCGTAGCGTGCAGCCGCCCGTCGCGATTCACGATACGATCCGACGCACGTTTCGCGTACGGTTGTTCGATTGCGACGGATTCCGTGTCATGACGGCGTCGCGCTATGCGGCCTACATGGACTACATCCGCTGGGAGATGATCGCGCGGTCCCCCATGTATCACGCGATGGTGAAACGCGGGCTCGCTCCCACACTTGGCTCACAGAAGCTGATTTATCGCAAGCCGTTGAAGCGGTGGACGCGGTTTGCCGTGGAACTCGAGCTCGCGGGTTGGGACGACAAGTGGATTTATCACCTCCATCGGTTTGAGCAGAGCGGTGAGATCAAGGCGGTCGGCATTACCCGGGCGCTGATCTGGAAGCGCGATGTGCCGAGTGTGCTCGCCGATATTCTGCGCGAAGTCGGCGCGGCGACGACTATGGAGCCGCCGGCGTGGGTGCTCGAGCTGTTCGCGCGGGACAAGGAGATCATCGACCGGCCACGGGTCGCGGCGAGCACGCCATGAATCGCGACGCGGAGTCGCAACGACTCGTGGCCGCCCGCGACGGGACCCGCGCGTGGAAGCGTTGGGGCCCGTATCTCAGTGAGCGGCAATGGGGCACCGTGCGTGAAGACGCCAGCGAGGGCGGTGATGCGTGGAACCACTTCACCCACGATCAGTCGCGATCGCGGGCGTATCGCTGCGGCGAAGACGGGCTCGGTGGTATCAGCGACGACAAGCAGGTACTCTGCTTTGCCCTCGCGCTCTGGAACGGCGTGGATCCCATTCTCAAGGAGCGTGCCTTCGGACTGGACAACCGAGAAGGCAATCACGGCGAGGACGTGAAGGAGTACTACTTCTATCTCGACTCCACGCCGACGCACTCGTACATGAAGTACCTGTACAAGTATCCGCAGGCGGCGTTCCCGTACCTCGATCTGATCGCCACGAACGCGAAGCGCAGCCGGCAAGAGCCGGAATATGAGCTGTTGGATACCGGCATCTTCGACGAGCATCGATACTTCGACGTGTTCGTGGAGTACGCGAAAGGCGACGCCGACGACATCCTGATCGCTATCACGGCCTGCAATCGCGGGCCCGAGTCAGCGCGACTGCGGCTGCTGCCCACGCTCTGGTTTCGGAATACTTGGGCCGAGGACTTCAGCGCCCCGAAGCCCGTGCTGCAAGCCATTGTCACGGGGCACGGCTCCGCGGTCCAGGCCACGCACCCCGGATTCGCCGCGCGGGCGATGCCCGAGAGTCACTACCTGTATTGCGACGCGGACGTCCCGCTGCTGTTCACCGAGAACGAGACCAATTCGGCGCGATTGTTCGATCTGCCGAACGCGAGCCCGTGGGTGAAGGACGGGATCAACGACTACGTGGTGCAGGGAAATCCGGCGGCCGTCAATCCGGCGCAGCGCGGCACCAAGGCGTCGGCGCTGTACGACTTGGAGATCGCCGCCGGCGCCTCGACCACGGTGCGGTTGCGCCTCACCGCGCAGGCGCCGGGAGTGGCGCCGCCGCCGTTCGCCGATTTCGACGCGGTGTTCACTGCGCGCAGGCGAGAGGCTGATGCGTTCTACGAGGCCATCACGCCGATCGGCGTCCGCCTGGATGTGGAGCGTAGCAACGTCATGCGACAGGCGCTGGCGGGCATGCTCTGGTCCAAACAGTACTACCATTGCGATCTGGAGCGGCACCACACGGGGCATCACGCGAAGCAGAACAGCACGTGGTCGCACATGTACTGCGATGACATCATCTCGATGCCCGACAAGTGGGAGTATCCGTGGTACGCGGCGTGGGATCTCGCCTTCCACGCGATCCCGTTGGCCATCGTGGACCTCGATTTCGCGAAAGACCAGCTCGATCTGCTGCTGCGCAACGACTATTTGCATCCGAACGGGCAACTGCCGGCGTGCGAATGGAACTTCAGCGATGTGAACCCACCGGTGCACGCGTGGGCCACTATGCAATTGTATCTCCTCGAGCGCGAACGGCGCGCCGGGCAGGGCGATCTCGAGTTCCTGAAGCAGTCGTTCGAGAAGCTGCTGGTGAATTTCACGTGGTGGATCAACCGAAAGGATCGCGCCGGTGCGAACATCTTCGAAGGCGGCTTCCTCGGTCTCGACAACATCGGCGTGTTCGATCGCTCGTCGCCGCTACCCACCGGCGGGTACATCGATCAGGCCGACGGCACGGCGTGGATGGTGTTCTTCAGTCAGCAGATGTTGCGCATTGCCGTGGAGCTCGCGCTGCACGAGCCACGCTACCAGGACTTCGTGGAGAAGTTCTACCAGCACACGTTGCGCATTGCCGGCGCGATGGACCGCGTGGGCGAGCACCAGGACGAGATGTGGGACGAGACCGACGGCTTCTTCTACGATGTGCTGCGTTTGCCCAACGGATCGGCGATGCGCCTGAAGGTGCGCTCGATCGTAGGGCTCCTGCCACTGGCGGCGGTGGCAGTGTTCGAAGCCGATCTCTTCGATCGCCTCCCTCGCTTCCGCGAGCAGAGCGCGGCGTTTGCGCGGCGTCATCCGCGGCTGATTGCCAATCTGCATCTGCCCGATCGACCGGGGGTGGCCGATCGCCGGATGCTGTCTATTGTCGACGAGACCAAGTTGCGCCGCATTCTTTCGCGCATGCTCGACGAGCAGGAGTTCTTTTCGCCGCACGGCATCCGCGCGCTGTCGCGGTACCACCACGAGCATCCGTACACGTTTGCGCACGAGGGTACGGAGCATCGCGTGGCCTACGTGCCTGGTGACTCCGACAGTGGGATGTTCGGCGGCAATTCCAACTGGCGCGGACCGGTGTGGATGCCGATCAACTACCTGCTATACGGTGCGTTGCTGCGGCTGTACGCGTACTACGGCGACGAGTTTATGGTGGAGTGCCCCACCGGATCAGGCCATCAGATGACACTGCTCGAGGTCGCGATGGAATTGGGTGATCGTCTGTGCAGCATCTTCGAGCCCGATGCCAAGGGGGCGCGACCGGTGAATGGCCGCGCCACGCTGTTCCGCGATGATCCGTACTGGCGGGACTTGGTGCAGTTCTCCGAATACTTCCACGGCGACACCGGCGCCGGCGTAGGAGCGAGCCACCAAACGGGCTGGACGGGGTGCATTGCGCAGATCATTCAGACCAATGGCATGCTGGCGAAGGAGCTGTTGTATACGGCAGGGGGCATGACGGCGGCCATCCGCATTTTGCAGACGAGCGCCCGCCTGCCCCGGCCGTAGCGACGATCGCGTGACGGCGGTTATGGGCCGGCTACGGACGCTTGGCCACGGCGCGTCCGGCGCGGATGATCACCGACGCCTGATCGGCCGGGCCTGACATCAGCAAGCCGAGATACCCCTTCTCGATGCGATCAGTGATTGTGCTGCCGGTCGCCGTCATCATACTCGGCATGCCGGCCTTGGCTCCGAGGTCGCGCGTGCGCTTGCACGCGGCCTCGGCGCCCGGTGCATCGCCGCCCATGTCCCTCGTCAGACTGCCGATGCCGCAGGAGAGCAGGCTGTAGCCCTTCACGGCCGCGATATCTGTGAGCTCGGCGATCGCGCCCTTGTCTTCGACCATCAGCATCGCGATCACCGTGCCGTTGGAATTCGCCGGCGACCAGACGTTGGCACCGGCCTCCGTGAAGAACGCGACCGCCGTGCGCGCCTCGGCTGCGCTACGCACGTGCGGGATGACCACGCCGTCGGCGCCGAGACCGAGCACTTCCTTCACCCGGGCGCGCGTAACGTCGACCCCCGCGTCGGCGATGGTCGGAATGCGCACGAGCAGCGTGGGGCGCGTGGGGCGCGTGGGGCGCGTGGGACGCGTGGGACGCGTGGCGGCGCTACTCCGCTTGACGCCGGCCACCATCGCCCGCACCGCATTCGCGTCGTACGCCCCTTCGAGGTTCAGGAAGAGATAGTCGAGCAGGGGATTCGCGGCGAGCGCCAGGGCGCCGGTGACCGTGTACAACGGTGGGAGCCGAGTGCCGGTGGCGTCAACGGCGCCAGGCGCGCGCTCACTCGGCACGAACATGCCAAACGCGGCCGAACCTGATTTCCACAGGGACAGCGCCGCACCCGTCGCCGGCGACACGGGCGAGGTCTTCGATGCGCGTGCGCAGCCGCCGAGGACCGTGGCCGCGAATGGAAGTGCAACGAGCCAGCCCGTACGACGCATGTGCCGTTCTCCTGCGTGTGAACGCGTGCCCTGTCGTGCGACGACCGGCGATCCGGATATCATATCGCGCGGGCAGTGGACGCGCTCGCCATCGGGCCGCAGTTTCCTGACATGACTCACGACCGGCTTCGACATCTCGCTTCGTTGCGGGCGCACGGTGAGTGGGCGGATGCCCAGCTCGTCAGCGCGGCGAACCACGTCGCCGGCGAGGCAGCGGCGGTGCTCCGCGAACTGGCGCATGTGCGAGGTGCTCAGGAGATCTGGCTCTCGCGCATCGAGGGGCGACCGCCCACGGTCCCGGTGTGGCCGGCGTATTCTGCGGTGGAGCTCGAACGGGCAGGCGCGATCATCGACGAGTGTATGCGGCGCGTGTTTGCCACCCTCACGCCGGAATCGCTGAGGCAGGAGATTGCATATACGAACCTGCAGGGGCTGCCATGCCGCACCGAGCTCGGCGACATCCTGCTGCATCTGCTCCTGCACGGGCACTATCATCGCGGCAAGGCGAATGTGGCGCTGCGCGAAGCCGGTGAGTCGACGGTTGGCGTGGATTACATCACGTGGCAGCGTGAATTCGGGTCACCTCCGTTGGCGATATGAGGCTCCGGCATGCAAAACGCGCCAGGCATGACGCCTGGCGCGTTTCCATGTCGTCCACGGAGGTTCGTAACGACCTGTGGTCGTGATGGCACCGGCAGCCATCTGAGTCCGTGTCGGCACCCGATTGATCGGGAAGTGATCCCCAACCAACGGTCCATCCCACGCTGGGGTGGGATTCATGCAGCGGGTCGATGCACGCGGTGCCTTGTCGCTTTGCCTCTGTCATTACCCCGAGGAATCGGGATCGATCCCCGACCCGCCGAGGCATCGTGGAGGCATCGCCCTCACTCTGCGAGAGTACAGTGCCACCGCGCACGGCATCGCACTATCGGGCATTACCTTACATGTGTGGCGTCGTGCACCCGTAGTCGCGCGTCGCGCACTCCTCTCTCTCGACGCACCGGAATGCCGACCGAGTCGCTGTATAGGACGATCGCCGATGATCAGCAGGACATGCGCGTCGGGTACTTCGGCGGCGCTCCCGGCATGCTTGCGTCGTCGGTTGCTTGGCTGACGGCGGGCGTGGTGGCCATTGTGCAAACACCGGAGCGCGCCGTGTGGGCGCTGTTCATCGGCGGCATGTTGATTCATCCCGTCGCCATCCTGTTCACCAAGGCGATGGGTCGATCGGGCGCCCATCGCAAGGGCAATCCCCTTGGCGCGCTAGCGATGGCCACGACGGTCTGGATGCTCTTCTGTCTGCCGCTCGCATACGTCGTGTCGCGGCGTCGCATCGAGTGGTTCTTTCCTGCCATGCTGCTCGTGATCGGAGGCCGTTACCTGACCTTTGCCACGGTATTCGGTTCGCGGGTATTTGTGGTATGCGGTGCGGCACTGGCGCTGTCGGCGTATGGGCTCGTCGCCACCACGTCGTCACCGTCCGTCGGCGCGTTCGCCGGGGCGGCAATCGAAGCCGCCTTCGCGATGGTGATCTTCGGACGTGCGCGTCGCCCCGTGGTGGCGTAAGGCTCCGCACCCGTGATCCACTTCGCGACGCCTCCCGACCTCAGCGACATTCCTGCGCGATTTCCGAGCCCCTTCGATCGGGCGGCGGTCCATCCGCTCGCCCGCCGGGCGGCCATGGAGACCATGCAGCTGCTCCAGTTGCCCGCAATGGCCCCTTGGAGGCTCGATCAGGCTGGCAACGGGAAAATGTTCGGAGTGCTGATCGTGAGGGCTCCTGATGGCACGCTGGGTTATTTGCGCGCCTTTTCGGGCATGGTCGCGGGCCAGTGGGTGATCGAGGGCTGGGCCCCACCGGCGTACGACGTCGCGGCGCGCGATGCGGTCTGGATTCCTGGTGAGGCCGAGCTGTACGGCCTCGGCGCTGACGATGACGCGCGAACGGCGCGCTCGCGTGAACTCTTACCGGCGATTCAGGGCACGTATCACTTCATCAACGCTTTGGGTGCGGTGCGCACGCTGCGCGATCTGTTCGCGCCGAAAGAACCGCCCGGCGGGGCCGGCGATTGCGCTGCCCCGAAGCTGCTCGCGCAGGCGTACGCGCAGGGACTGCAGCCGCTGGCGTTGGCTGAATTCTGGTGGGGCGCCCCGCCCCGCACGGGGGATCGCCGTGCGGGATCATTCTATCCGGCGTGTCAGGGCAAATGTCCGCCGATTCTGGCGCATATGCTGCGTGGACTGCCGGCTGATCCACCACCGGTGTTCGGGGCGGGAGCCATCGCGGAACGCGAGCCGGCGGTCGTGTACGAGGACGCCTATCTCGTGATCGTGGACAAGCCGTGCGGGCTGCTGTCGGTGCCGGGGCGGAGCGGGTTACTACGAGATTCGGTCTCCACGCGACTGCGTGTCCTCTACCCCGGCGCCACGGGGCAACTGGTGGTGCATCGTCTCGATCTGGACACGTCAGGGCTACTCCTCGCGGCGAAGGACACCACGACGTTCTCGGCATTGCAGCGCCTGTTCTCACTCCGCGAAATCACCAAGCGTTATGTGGCGTGGCTCGATGGCGAGATCGTTGGTGACGAAGGCGTGATCGACTTTCCGATGCGCATGGATATCGACGATCGGCCACGACAGATCCACGATCCAGTGCACGGCAAGGCCGCGGTGACGAGGTGGCGCGTGCTCGCGCGTGACAGCGGGCGCACCAAGGTGGCGTTCTCGCCGCACACGGGCCGGACGCATCAGTTGCGGGTGCACGCGTCGAACCCGATCGGCCTCGACGCGCCCATCGTCGGCGACCGGCTGTACGGACGCGTCGCGCCGGAATACGGGGAGCGGCTGCTCTTGCACGCCGAGTCGTTGAGCTTCACGCACCCGGCCACGGGTGAACGGCTCGTGGTCGAGCGGCCGGCACCGTTCTGACCCGCTAGCTCATCACTGAGATAAATGTTATGCTTCCCGCTTGGTGGCATTTCACGAATCCGACAGTATCCCGGAGGATACAGGTATGGCTGACAAGAAGATCATCGCGGTGTTCGGCGCCACAGGCGCGCAGGGCGGCGGACTCGCCCGCGCCATCGCCGCCGATGCGAACGGCCCATTTTCCGCGCGCGCCATCACGCGCCATCCCAACTCCGACAAAGCCAAAGCGCTGTCAGCGCTCGGTATTGAAGTGGTCGCGGGCGACGTCGACGACGCCTCTACGCTCACCGCCGCGCTCGACGGTGCGTACGGTGCGTTCTGCGTCACGAACTTCTGGGAGCACTTCTCCGCCGATCGCGAAGGCGTGCAGGCCACGAACATGGCGCGCGCCACCAAAGCGGCCGGCGTGAAGCACGTGGTCTGGTCCACGCTGGAAGACACGCGTAAGTGGATCCCGCTGGACGACCCGCGCATGCCGACCCTGCACGGCCACTTCAAGTGCCCGCACTTCGACTCGAAGGGCGCGGTCGATGCAGTGTTCGCGAACGAGGGGGCGCCGACCACGTACATGATGGTCGCGTTTTACTGGGATAACCTGATTCACTTCGGCATGGGGCCGCGCGCGAATGAGCAGGGCGAGCTCGTGATGGCGCTGCCGTTGGGCGGCGCGAAGTTGCCGGGCATCGGCGCGGAAGATATCGGTCGCTGCGCGTACGGCATCTTCACCGAGGGCACGAGCACGATCGGTCAGCGCATCGGCATCGCCGGCGAATCGCTGAGCGGTGAAGCCATGGCTGCCAAGCTCGGCGCGGTCCTTGGTCGCCCGGTGCATTTCTTCGACGTGCCCTTCGACACGTACCGTGCGCTTGGCTTTCCCGGTGCGGAGGATCTGGGCAACATGTTCCAGTTCCAGCAGATCTTGGGCGAGGAGTTCCAGGGCTACCGTGATCCGGTCCGATCCCGCGCGCTGTACTCCGGCCTGCTCGACTTTGATGCGTGGCTCGCCAAACACGCCGCTTCGATTCCCATTGGCTGACCTGACGTCGGCGCTCGCATAACGCGAGCGCCGACCGTTGGTGCGTTACCGCGGCAGCGACTGTTCGATGTCGGCCGCGATGTACGCCATCACTGCCATCACGGCCACACAACGCTGAACCTCAGCTCGATCGAGCTTGTCTGGTGTGTCGGCGTCGGTGTGATGGAACCAGAAGTAGCGCGACCCGTCCACGTTCAGTCCCATGCCCGGCACGCCGGTGGCCATGATCGGACCGATGTCGGCACCGCCACCCGCTGCTTCGATCTTGCCGGCGTTGATCGGGTTCAGCAGCGACGCAATGGATTGAATGATCGCGCGCGCCGCCGGAGCGCCAGTGAAGCCGAAGCCAAGCGGCGAGAACACGCCGCCATCTGATTCAATCGCCAGTTGATGCGTTTCCTGCTGGTGCGCATCACGGTACGCAGTCCCGCCGCGCAGGCCGTTCTCTTCGTTGGTCCAGCCCACCGCACGAATGGTGCGCCGTGGCGTCAGCCCCAGCTTCTTGAGGAGGCGTATCGCCTCCCACGCGATCACGACACCGCCGGCGTCGTCCATCGCGCCCTGTCCCACATCCCACGAGTCGATGTGGCCGCCCATCACGACGATCTCATTGGGCTTCTCGCGTCCGCGCAGCTCGCCCATCACGTTGTGGCTCGGCGCGTCAGGCAGCATCTTCGCGCTCATCTTGAGCGTGACGCGGACCTTCTCGCCGCGATTGATCATGCGACGGATCATCATCGCGTCCTCCGACGTCACGCTCGCGTGCGGGATCTTCTTCACCGTGGAGTCGTAGCTCATGCTGCCCGTGTGCGGCGTGCGCATGCTGTAGGGTCCCGCCGAGCGGGCGAGGGAGGCCACGGCGCCAACCTTGGCGGCGGCGATGGCGCCGAGCCGACGAAAGGATCCGTTGTATCCATAGTCACGCCACTCGGCGTCGTAGAGCACGATCTTGCCCTTTGCTTCACTGGCGCGCTGCGTGAGCTCTTCGAAGCTTGCGACCACCAGTATCTCGGCGGTAATGCCGGCGGCGGGCGTGGCGATGCTGCCACCGAGCCCAAGCATCGGCAGCCGCTGACGACGCGGCGCGACCAGCTCCAGCGACTCGGCGCCGCGCACCCAATGCGGCACCATCACCTTCTCCCGCTTCACATTCGCGAGACCGTCCTTCTCCATCGTGGCCGCGGTCCACACGATGGCGTCTTCGAGCGCCTTGGAGCCAGACAGGCGATGGCCGAACCGGTCGGTGAGTTCGGCGATGCGATTCCAGGCACCTGCTGAGTCTGCCTGCGCCGCCGCGATGATGCGATTGGCGATCTCAGCGTACTTGGCGGGAATCGCCTCGGGCGCCTGCGCTGCGAGGGGAACAGCGCGCGGTGCGGCGATCGCGGTAAAGGCGAGGGCGGCGAACAGGAAAGAGCGAACCATCGGCATGTCCACGGTCTGGGGGAGTGAGGGGGATTCCGGAAATCTCGGTGCGGCGAGCCTTCCGTCCAATCCCCCGACACAGGGGACGATTGAGGCACTATTCTTCCTGAAGACTCGTATCCGACCGCTCACCGACCCGTCGCTTCATGAATGCTGCGCTCCTCATTATTGACGTTCAGCAGGGACTCTGCGAGGGGGAACACGCGGCCTACGAGTTCGCCGAGGTGATCGCCCGGATCAATGTGGTCTCGGCGAAGGCGCGTGCGGCCGCCGTGCCGGTGTTCTTCATTCAGCACGAGTCGACGGACGGCTCTCTCGGGTTCGAGACACTCGCGTGGCAATTGGCGCAGGGACTGCACGCCGTGCCGGGCGACCTTCGCGTACGCAAGACGACGCCTGATGCCTTTCTGCGCACGGAACTCGACACCTTGCTGCAGGCGCACGAGATCGGCGAACTGATCGTGTGCGGTATGCACTCGGAGTTTTGTGTGGACACGACCACTCGCCGAGCGCTTGCGCTGGGCTACCCGGTGGTGCTGATCGAGGACGGACATACCAGTGAGGGCAACGCCTTTCTGTCGGCGCCCCAGGTCATCGCGCACCACAATGCCACGCTCTCGAACATCACGAGTTTCGGCCCGCGCGTGCGTACCGTGGCGGCGGCGTCGCTGCAGTTCGACGCGCCGTAACGATTCGTGCACACCGGAGTGGCCAATGTTACTTGACACGATTCACGGCACGATCGACCGCCGCATCCTGCTGAACTACCGTATTGATCCGGAGTGGCTGCAGCGCGCGCGCGCCGAGACACCAATTCGCGCTTCAATCTCGCGCTCGGTGGACGTGTGCTCCCTGGCATTTTCGCGCGGGCGAATTTTGCCGGGAGCGAATTGCCGACATCGGTGGCGCTTCGTATCGGGCGTCCTGATGGCGGCGTCGAAGTCACGTTCGCGGGGCGACTCGCGTCGTCGCTGCCGGCGGGCAGCGTGTTCCCGACCACCGACGCGGCGGCCGGTTTCTTCTCACTCGGTGCCACCGGATACTCGGCCACGCTCGACCCGTCGCACTATCACGGTATGGAGTTGCATTCATTAAACTGGACGGTATCGCCGTTGGAGATCGACGACGCGGCGTGCTGCTTCTTCGACGACCGATCACGCTTCCCAGCGGGAACGGTGGAACTGGACTGTGCGCTACTGATGCGAGGTCTCGAGCACGAGTGGCGCCGTCGTCCCGACCTCTACGCCACCGCCGACGGCCCATCGCTGACTGTGCATCGCGCGTGAAGCTCCTCAGTGGCACACTGAAGGCAACTGCATACTATTCATCATGCTGACTGATCAAATCATTGCTCGCCGAACGAGCGGCCGCGTCACGTGCGTGCTGGTCGCGCAACCGCAGTGGGCCAAATCGCGTCTGCTTGCCGATCAGGCGGTCGAGAGCGTCGGCTTTCGCGCGCTCGGCGACGGCTGGCTGGAAGTCAGCGAGAGTGATGCGCGGCGCATTGGCGCCGGCGTGCTGGGGCGCGATCTGGCCACCAACGCCGTGATCATTCCCGCCTTGGAGGCCGACGATTTGGTAGGCGAGCTACTGGCGATGGTGCCCGAGCCGTTCACGTGCTTCACCAACGGCGACTGGGCCGATGTGTTCGGCGACGACGCGCCGCAGCACGACGGATTCAGCTTCGATCCGCTCACGGACTCTGCGCTCGACGCCGGTATCGTGTGTGTGGGCGACGGGGTCACGGCGGTGCTGTGGGTCGAGGACGAGGAGTGAGGGTGGCGGTGCGTCGCGGCCTTGGCGCGTTCCGGAGGGAGGGGTGCTGGGCCGATTCAGATGATTCACGCGAAGCTCGTGAAGAACGCGAAGGGTCGCGAAGAACAGCAGAAAGCAATGTTTCTTTTCTTCGCGTGCCGTCGCGCTCTTCGCGTTGACCAGCGGGCTCTCGGTGACCAGAGGGCTCTTCGTGCGCGCCGATATCCGACCCATCTGTGCGCTGATCACGCAAGTGCTGCTGGCCATCGGCATGATGGTTTCGGTCGCCTGCTCGGATGACTCGCGTGCACCAGCTTCGAAAACGGCGATCCGCGTCATACCGGGACCGTCGGTCACGCCAGTACGCAGTCCAGAGACGTATCGCGTGCGCTTCGAGACCAGCAAGGGGCCATTCGCGATCGAGGTCACGCGCGCACTCGCTCCCCTTGGCGCCGACCGGTTCTACGAGTTGGTTACGATCGGCTACTATGCGGGCAACCGGTTCTTCCGCATGGTACCGGGGTTCGTGGTGCAGTTTGGCATCAACGGCGATCCGGCGGTGAACGCGAAGTGGGCGCAGTCGGCGATGCCCGATGAACACATGCGCGCCAGCAATACGCGGGGGACGGTGGCGTTCACCACCGTCGACAAAGACAGCCGCACCGTACAGCTGTATGTCAACATGGATGACAACTCGGCCAAGCTCGACCGGCAGCGTCTGTTCGCGCCGATCGGCGTCGTGGTGGATGGCATGGAGGTCCTCGAACGGTTGAACTTCGAGTATGGCGAAGATCCTGTGCAGTCGCGCATCATGTCGCGTGGCACCAAGTACCTCGACCGGTGGTTTCCGGCGCTCGACTCGATCGTGTCGGCAACCGTCGTCGCGTCTCCTTCAGCACCTGCGAAGTGAAGTCTGTATGAAGCCTTTCGAACGTCTCGGTAACGCCCGCACTCCGGACGGCTCGCTCCTCGAGCTGTTTCGGCATGACGGCTCGTATCTCATTCGCGCCAACGGCATCGAACTGATGTCGCAGCGTCGCCATCTCTCCGAAGACCGACTGGCGGAGGTCGCCTGTGTCGCGCTCAAGGACAAGCCACGGGCGCGTGTGTTGATTGGCGGTCTTGGGCTTGGCTTCACGCTGCGGGCGGCGCTCAAGGAATTGGCCGACGACGCCGAGGTGGTGGTGGCGGAGTTTCTGGCCGAGGTGATCGAGTGGAATGCGAATCCCGAGTACGGCATCTCGGTGGAGACGCTCAAGGATCCGCGGGTCCGGGTGGTACACGACGATATCGTGAATGTGCTGCGCGATCATGCTGGCCAGTTCGATGCGATCATGCTGGACACCGATAACGGTCCCGACGGCATGATCATGTCGGAGAACGCGCGGCTTTATGCACAGCATGGTATCGCGACCACGGTCGCGGCGCTGCGCCCCCCGGGTATCATCGCCTACTGGTCGGTGGGCGACGATCCGGCATTCGCCCACGCGCTGCGCGGCAGCGGCCTGCTGGTGGAAACGCTGCGCGTGCGCGCCCATGACACGAAGGGGCCGATGCATACGCTGTACGTGGCGAAGCCCAGGCCGCCGCGCCGCTGAAGAGTGTTAGCGCGGCGCTCGCGGCGACCATACGGAAATGGCGCCGCCACCGATCGTGGCGGTGAACGTGGTGTCGCGTTGCCACCCCGCGTACACTTTTGCCATGAGCTCGGGGCGTGATTGCTCGATGACGTGTTCGAGCGTCGTGATCAGCCGTACGCGCCGCGTGCCGTGCGCGGTCATCGCAGAATCGAACGTGGCGACTTCGCCAATCTCTACATAGTTGCGATCGACCGAGAGCTGCAACTTCGTGCCG
>NZ_JBKJRB010000047.1:0-2562 GCF_046594945.1 Gemmatimonas sp.
CACGCCGCGGCGGCCGAGTCGCGGCATGACGACCTGCTCGATGCGCAGCGTACAATCGCCGCCCGCGCCGGGTCGGCCACCACGCAGTGGAGGGCGACCCGCGCCGCCACGGTGAACCGCCTCGGTGTCGCGATCGCGTCTGCTGCGGCGTCCCTGACCGTGGGCGATGTGATCACCATGAAGGCGCTGTACAACAGCTGCAGCGCCGGTCGCGCCGTGCAGGCCCGCGTGGTGTACACCGGTTCGCGCGCGGTGGTACTCGAAGACGTGGCCGCCCCTCGTGCCCGCACCATGGACGCCGACTATCGCGCCATCGGCGACGAGTTCGACCGCGTGCAGTATCCGTTGCTGCGCGACAACATGGGTGACCCGTTGGCGATGAACGGCGCCATGAACGGCGACGGCCGGGTGACCATGCTGTTCACGCGTTTCGTGAACGACTCCGTGGCCGGCACGGCGGGCTACGTGAGCGCCTGCAACTTCTATCCCAAGAGCACCTTCGCCGCCAGCAACGAGAACGAAGTGTTCTACGCCCGCGTGGCCACCAACACCGAAACGCCGTCCGACTGGCGTCGCGCCATGCGCAGCACGGTGATCCACGAAGGGAAGCACCTGGCCAGCTTCGCCGAGCGTTTGGCGAGCAACACGCCGTTCGAAGAATCGTGGTTGGAAGAGAGCACGGCGCGCATTGCGGAGGAGCTGTACTCGCGCACTTTCACCAGCGGTGGCAGCTGGAAGGGCAACACCGGCTTCGCCACCACGGTGCGCTGTGAAGTGTACCAGTGCGACGATCGTCCGCTCATGATGTGGAAGCACTTCTCGATGCTGCACCAGTATCTGCGCGGCGTGGACACGTTGTCGCCGTTGGGCGCGTCGACCAACAACGACGTGACCTTTTACGCCAGCGGCTGGTCGCTGGTGCGCTGGGCCGCCGACCAATACGCCACCACCGAAGGCGCGTGGCTGAAAGCGCTGGTAAAGGGCGGCGCCCAGACCGGCTTGGCCAACCTCGCGCAGCGCACCGGCCGACCGGCGGGCGAACTGCTGGCCGACTGGGCACTGGCCAACGCGGTGGACGACCTGCCGGGGTTTGTGCCCAACCGCCCGCAGCTCACGTTTCCGAGCTGGAACGTGGCCGACGTATGGAGCGGCCTGGCGGGCACGTATCCGGGCTCGTTCTCGGCCGCGCCTTTAAGAGCGCGGGCGTTGAGCTTTGGGTCGTTTGTGCTGCCCGTGCAGCAGCTGCGGGCGTTCAGCAGCAGCTACTTCAGCTTTGACGGCGCGCAGGTGGGGGGGCAGCTGATTGAGCTACGCGGGGAGGGTGGGGCGACCGCGGCGCCGGCGGGATTGCGGGTGGCGGTGGTGCGGGTGGAGTAGGTTTCTCGCGTGACGATTCTCGCTGTCATCGCGTTCGCCGCACTTGCGGCCATCCTGTTCATCTGGCTCGGCTATCCCGTCGTGATCTGGCTTATCGCCAAGGTCGCGGGACAGCCAAATGAGCCAAACCTTGCGGCCGCGGCAACGCGCCGTGTTTCCGTGGTACTGGCTACGCGCGACAGCGTGGAGCCCATCCAGGCCCGCGTCGCGAATCTGCTCGACAGCGCGCATCCAGCCGAGTTGATCGAAGTGATCGTTGCGCTCGATGTAGAGGGCTCAAAGGCAACGCCTGAGCAACTCCGTGAACTCGATGCTTGCGTTCGTGTTGTGGTCGGTGATTCGCCTGGCGGAAAAGCATCTACGTTGAATGCCGGAGTGCGCGCCGCCACCGGCGACATCCTGGTCATGGCCGACGCGGCGCAGCGCTTCGATGCGCACACGATTCCCCAGCTTGTCGCGGCGCTGGAGGACAGTCGGTTCGGCGCGGTGTCCGGCGCACTGGATCTCGGCTGCGACGGAGGCACGTCACCGGTAGACCTGTACTGGCGAATGGAGAAGTGGCTTCGGTACAACGAGTCGCTAATCCACTCGAGCGTCGGCGTCACTGGCGCCGTGTACGCAACGCGCAAAGCACTGTGGGTTGAGCTGCCGGCAGGGACGCTCCTCGATGACGTGTATGTGCCGATGTCGCTCGTGCTGCGGGGTCACCGCGTGGCGTTCAGTTATGCAGCCAAAGCTCGAGATGTGCGGACTTTTGATTCGAAGGCGGAAGGGGCGCGTAAAACGCGCACGCTTACCGGCGTGATGCAGCTGCTTAGTTTGCTGCCGGCGATCAGGAGTTCTGCGAACCCGATTCGAGCACAGTTCGTGATGCACAAGCTGGCGCGACTTACGACGCCGTTGTGGCTGGTGATCGTTGCGATTGCCGCGTTGGGAATGTCTGTTCTCGTAACCGCGCAATATCCGACTGGATCAGCGATCTGCCTCGGCGCGTTGCTCACCATGCTTGCCGTTATCCCCGCGCTGCGACGTCGTGCTGCGAAACTTGTCGGCTGGGGATTCGCTCTGCAGGTCGCCACCGCGAAGGCTGTGATAAATGGACTTCGCGGCTCGTGGTCTGTTTGGCAGAACAGCGACCGAAAATGATTATCCGAACACTTCAAGTGCCAGCTCGATCCGCCCAAA
>NZ_JBKJRB010000083.1:0-3485 GCF_046594945.1 Gemmatimonas sp.
CGTCACGAGCTCGCTCGCGAGCGTGTGGATCTTCGCGCGCAGCTTGAACTCTTGGTCGGGCGGATAGGGCAGGATGGCGAAGTTGTAGCTGCGGATGGTGCTGATCCGCGGGCCACCACCGCCGATCAGATCGCGCTTGAGGGCGGCCACCGCGCCATCGAGATCGACGCTGAACGTGATGTCCTGCTGGGTCACGCGTGCCGCCCCTGCTCGACCTGCTCCGCCCACGCACGCAGGTTCGGGGAGGCCCACTCGAAGTCGACGACGTCGCCGAGTCTTCGAAAGTGTACGTCGCGGAGCGCGGCGAGCCTCGGCGCGAGGCTCTCGGCGTCGAGGCCAACCGAAGCGAGGTACGGGTTCTTCAAGATGGTCCCGCCGATGCGGACCTCACGCAGAAGGTGCAGCAGATACGCGAGCGCCTCGTCGGGGACGCGCGGGGTCGCGATCGTTCGTGGGTTGGTGCGACCGACGAGACCGGCTTCGCCCGCGGCGGTGAGCAGGTTGCCCGCGAACTTCACGCGCGTGGCCGCGGCCCATCGCTCCTTCCATGTCGCGTGCACCCACCGCTCGACCTGATCGCGGTCGATGGTGGTGCGACCATCGACACGTCGCTGCACCAGGTAGTCGCCGGTGAACGCCCGATAGACCGGGTCGCTGAACTGCATGTGCCAATGGCAGACGATGACGCGCGTCTCGGCGGGGATGCTGCGCCAGGAGTGAAGCGCGGCGAGGGCCTCCGGCGTCGCGTCGAAGCGCTGAGAGAGCGTCGCCATGAGCGTGCGCACGCGCGGCATCGTGCGGGCGCCGAACCATCGCTGCTCGAACGCGGCGGCTACGCGTTGATCGACGGGCAGATGGAGGTCGACGTTCTGCCAGTACGCCCTGCACTCCGGCTCGGCGAGCGTGACGCGCAAGACGCGCGTGTGGACGTCGTCGCTTTCCGCCGGACGCTCGGTCACGGCGTCCCCATCGAGAAGAACGGCAGCGGGTATTCGGCAGTTAGCGGCGCGAGGGCCGCGGCGAGGCGACACGCGCCCTCGGCCTTCGATGCCGGCGGATTCCGCAGTCGTCGGCCTCCCGGGACGACCTCCGCGGAGCTGTCCGCGGCAAGTCCCTTCACCCACGACAAGAACGCGGCGCGGTTGAACGCGCGCTCTGCCAGCATTGCCACACCGAGCGCCTTTGCGGGCAGCACGTCGCCGCGTCGTAGCTCTGCGAGCCGGGCGTCGAGGCGCTCGTCAACGGCGAACCCGAAGTGAAAGAGCGTCCACCTGGCGTCGGCCGACCGCGTTCTACGGCGCGCGGCCTCGTCAACCCGCCGCGCGGCCTCGCGCACCGCACCGAGCCCGGCCCACGCGTGGGTGCGCGGGAGGAGGCGGGCGAGGAAGTCGCCGCCGGCCTCGGGGTCGGTGAGCTCGGTGCGCCACCAGCCAAGACGATCGTCGCCGCCGACGCGCTCGCCGGCCCAAGCGACCGTGAGCTGGATCGCCAGGATTGCGTCGAGATCGCTGGTGGATGCGGAGAGGATGGGGATGGGCGGGTCGAGGGAGGCCGCCATGGGTGGCGGAGTATCGCATCATCGGCGCGCTCCTGGTTGGGGAACGGAGGGCACCGCGATTGGAATCACAGGCTGATGCAAGTCCCCGCAAAACTGGAGAGCCCGTGTAGGTCTCGACATGGATCGCGCCGACTCCAGGGCAACTCCGAGGGTCAGGAGCGACGAGCCAAAGAAGAAGTGCGGCAACGAATCGAAGTCGAGGCCTCGCCGCGAAGTATGCTCGGCGCAATGACGAGCGGCGTAGTGAGCCCGACGTGGTGGCAGCATGAAGCAGCGTCATGGTTGCCCGCACTCGATCATCTCAACGAGGCTCGCCGCGCGGAGCACGAGGTCAATCGGTGCGAGAGTCTCTGTAAGGCGCTGAACAAGACCTGGAACGCGCTCTTCAAGTACCGAAAGAAATACGCGTTGCTTACGAAGACGGAGATGGAGACGGCGCATTCCGACTCTCAAGCAATTACGCAGCTCTTCATGCACGGCCTCGCGGAAGCAGACGCCGATGCATTCTGTGGGAGCACGGTCGTTCGCCGGCTTGTTGAGTGGACGCCCCGGATCATGAACCAGAAAGTCCTCGGCCAACTCGACTATGACCCGCGCAATCTCGGGGAGGACATTCGCAGGAAGGCGGAGAAAGATCACGAACGGCTTGTGCGAGCGGCGCAGGAACATGCCGCGAATCCGGGAGACCGCAACGCCCGCGATTGCCTTCTGAAGCGGCTTGCACAGGTCGTCTACATCGTCCGTTCAAACATTGCACACGGGGAGAAGACTCCATATGGACCAGATGGCGCGAAGGGCGAGCGTGACCGGAGCGTCAGCACCGTCATGTCGGAAGTTCTCGCGGAATTCTTCGACCTGCTCCTCGATCGCCCATCCAGGCGACTCGCCGTCTACGGGAGTCTTGCCCCCGGTCAACCCAACGCCTCCGTGTTGGGGAACATCGCCGGGACATGGTCCTCAGGCATGTTGAAGGGCGCGATCGAGGAGCGCGTGGGCCTGCGGTACTTCCGCTGGGATTTTGCTGGGAACGATGTGGCTGTGGAGGTCCTCACGTCCGGCGACCTCTCTGACCATTTCGAGAGGATCGACAATTTCGAAGGGCGAGGTTACCTGCGCACCCTCATTCCCGTGACGGTCGGCTCCGCGCTCCAGGTGGCGAACGTCTACGAGGCGGCGCGCGATTAAGCGACCGGCCGGCGAAGTGCCGCACCTGACTTCGGGCTCTTCTCCACTCCGCGTAGGCGGTCGATCCCGCGGCCGATGTGGATGGTCTCGCTCTCGAGGTCGACGTCCTTCCCAGCGGAGAGCTTCGAGCTCGGCGGTTCGCAGGTAGTTGTAGATGGCGATGCGTAGTAGCGCCGACGCTGAATCGGATCGTCTCGCATCTCACGAGCTTGAGGAACTCGTCGGGGTCCTTCGGCCAGTGGTCGGTGATGGCCGGGGGGGCGGACGCCGACCTTCTCAGAGGCGACCTCCTCATCGATCTCAAAACGACCGCGAAGGGCTTCCTCGAACGCACCGCCCTGCGGCAGACGGTCGGATACCTCATTCTCGCGAGGCGAGCCTGTGTTCGAGACAAGACGCTGCCAAAGCCGCGCCGCGTCGGCGTCTACTTCGCGCGGTTCCAGTAACCGGCAGCGGTCCTCGACGAGGCGAGGTGCGTGCACCGTACGGAACACGCGTCACCATCGTATGTGATGGTCCCTGCCGCGCGCGCGCTCGGGCACGAACGCAAGTGTGCCCCGGCCCTCGCCTCCCGACCCGTTCGTGCGCGCTGTCGCTCGACGGATCGCCGAGGTCCGCCGCTTGGCCGGTATTACGCAGGAGGCGCTCGCGGAGCAGCTCGGCATCGCGCTCAAGAACGTCCAGCGCATCGAGTCCGGGCGACAGAACCTCACGCTGCAGACCCTCGCGCGAGTGGCGACGG
>NZ_JBKJRB010000109.1:0-4519 GCF_046594945.1 Gemmatimonas sp.
CCGTCCATCGGCGCGGTGTGCGACCACATCCATCGTACCGAGGGCGTGCTCGCGCCGCGCCGCATCCTCGGGGTCCTGTCGCTCGCGCGGAAGCACGGGCCGGCGCTCACCGAAGACGCCGCGCACTTCGCGCTCGAAGCGGGCGCGCCGTCGTATCGCTTTCTCCGCCGCTATCTCGAACGCGTGAAAGCCCCCGCCGCCGCGCTCAAACAGATCGATCCGCTCATCCGCCAACTCACTCTCTACCGCGATCTAATTGATCGCCGAGCCGCTGCCTCATGAATCTGGCCGAACTAGATCGCGCCCTCCGGAGCCTCCGCCTCTCCGGCATGGCCGACGTCCTCGACGCGCGGCTGCGCCACGCGCAAGCGGAACGCCTGCCGCCGCTCGATCTCATCGCGATGCTCGTGAACGAGGAACTGCAACGCCGACAGGATCGGCTGCTCGAACGTCGGCGCGTTCAGGCGCGCTTCCGCGATCCCAGTCGATCACTCGACAGCTTCGATTTCACTTTTAACAAGAAGATGAATCGCGCGCTGCTCTTCGAGCTCGCCACCGGCCGCTTTATCACGCTACGCGAAGACATTTTGCTGATCGGCCCGCCGGGTAGTGGCAAGAGTCACTTGGCGCAGGCGCTCGGCCACGCGGCGATCCAGCAGGGCCACCGCGTCCACTATCGTGAAGCGCATCTCCTGCTGGAAGAGCTCACTGACGCGACGCTCGATGGCACGCGCAAAGAGGTCTTCGCGGCGCTCAGCACCGTCCCGCTTCTGATCATCGATGATCTCGGCATGCGCAAACTCCCACCGACCGCCGCCGAAGATCTGCTGGAGCTCATCATGCGGCGCTATGAACGCGCCTCCACCATCCTCACGTCGAATCGTCCCGTCGACGACTGGGGCAAACTGCTCGGCGACACCGCGGCCGTGACCGCGCTGCTCGACCGGCTCCTCCACCACGCGCACGTCCTCACTTGCGGTCCACGGAGCTGGCGCACGAAACTTCAGGCGGCGACCGACTCCTCGGTCACCGTAGCCCGCTAACCAGTCTCAGCTCGCCGGCGTGGTGGCCGGTTTTGCGGTGTCGATCAGTGGCCGGATTTGAGGTGTCCACTGAGGGCATGATGCCGCGCAGGCGGCCATCGATGGCTGGCTGACGATGGACGGCGCCGCCGCGCAGCTTGGCGTCAGTGATACCGTGATTCGGAAACTCATCGAGCGCCATGTGTTGCCCGCCCGTCAGGTCATCGCGCACGCGCCGTGGATGATTCGTGCTTCCGATCTGGCGTGTGACGGGGTCGTTCACTATGTGCAGCAAGTGCGCAGCGGTCGTGCACTTCCGCCGGCTGATCATCCCGCGCAGCTAACGCTTGAATCCACCACCACATACTGAGGTGATGTAGTATGTCCCTACTCCGGTGGGCCCGACGATGAGCAGCGTCTGGTGTTGCCGGATCCACTCGCCGCCCGCGAGCTGCAAGACGCGGTGGCGGTCGAGGCCGCGCTTCGCCCGGAAGTTCACATCCTCGATGCACGCGGCATAGCGCAGCCGCGCGAGTTGCAAGAGGCGCGTGAGCCGACGGTCGTGACGCACGGCGTGTTCGCGCTCGAGGAGCAGCGCGAGCCGCTCCTCAAAGGACAGCGCGGCGAGATCGGGGATCGCGCGCTGCTCGTCGAGCGCCGACGCCATGCTCGGCAGTTAAGGCGCGTTCAGCGACGCGAGTGTTTTTTGATCATCAGAGCAAGTGCGGTCGGAAGAGGACGTGCGCGCGATCAGCGACGAAGAGATAGGTGTGAGCATCCGCGGGCGTCGTCCCGCAAGAGCCAGGCCCGCGGATGCGCTCGTACGACACGGGCAGGTTCGTCGTGATCGCCGACGATTCGAATGGCGCGATCTGCGTGCTTCTCTGCCTCGCCGCCGCAATCCCGTAAACGCTCCGACTCAACGCAATACCAAATCTCCACTATTGGGCCACGCGGCCGTTCCCGCACGAGTGGAGCGTGGTCGTGGGCGGGGTCTGGGCCACACACAGGGGCGCCACCTTCGCGACGAACTGTGCCGCGATCTGACCGAGCCCGTCAATAGCATGACCACGCCTTGAGTTGTTGTTGGCCCGCCGCGCGAACTGTGCCAATCGTCGCGACACTCTTCGCGTTTCACCTAGCAATGGCTGTTTTGCGTGCGCGCGACAGACCGCGCCGTAGTTCGCATACAGGGTCGCAAGTACGCAAATGTCCCCTCAGGATCACAGCTGACTTTTGGGGTCACGGCAAATCGACTTTCCGGGGCCGGCAGTCGGATCGTAGTGCCTAGCGCGTAGGCGTCCACCAAATCTCGGCATGCTCGATGCAAATCAATGGTCGCGCCTCCTGCGCATTGCGCTGATCGCGACGACAAGTAGAGCGAACGATACGACGTATGCAAACCGTCGACTCTCCATCGACCGGGACACCGCGTATGTGACTGCGCCGAGCACCCCACACCAAACCAAGAACATGGCGTTCGCTGAACAACGGCAAGAGAAAGGCCGGTGGCTTCTGCACTTACACAAGTGCGTGGCCCCCGACATCGACCGGCGATGAAAAAGACCCTTCATCACACGTAAACGCGTCGCTCAAGAGTACCTCACCGGTCTGACTGCGCCAAAGCGTTGAATACTTTCCCTGCAACCTGAGTAGATCCAAATGCGCGCCTTGCTCAACTAGCCGACCCCCCTCTAACACGTAAATCGTGTCTGCGTGTAACACAGTCGAAAGCCTGTGCGCTACGATAATTATCGTGCAAGTAGAGCCTACATGCACGCGGAGAGCGTTCATTACCGCACTCTCAGCGACCGCATCAAGTGATGATGTCGCTTCATCTAAAATCAAAACCGATGGCCGGGCGTACAAAGCCCTCGCGACTGCTATTCGTTGACGTTCGCCTCCGGAGAGGTTGGAGCCGTCTTCACCGATAGCCTCCAATAGTCCCCCCTGAAGACGCGCGACGAGCACATCGAGACCAAGATCTCGAATCAGCGCAGAAACGCGAGGAAGGTCCGGCGACTCGTTGAGCGTAATGTTCTCAAGTAGCGTACCTGAAAAAAGCTGAACGCGCTGAGGAACGACTCCAACAATAGATCTAACATCACTCAGGCGGACGTACTGAAGATCGACGTCGCCAAGCTTTACAACGCCGGCCGACGGCGAGTACAAGCGCTGAACCAGTGCCGCGACTGTGCTCTTTCCCGACCCGCTCTCACCAACTATAGCGACGGTGGCCGCAGCCGGAACCAACAAAGAAAGGCCCTCGAGCACACCTGCGCGGGCGCCATAGCGGAACGCAACGTTGTGAAACTCCACTGCCAGCCCGTTGCCGCTGTGTGTGTTCATCGGCGCGCCTGCATCGCTTTCCCGCGCCAAGTCCATTATGTCGAACAGCCGTTCCGCAGCAATTACGGCCTCTTGGGCTGACCGATTTGCTGACACCAAACTGGTAAGAGGCCCGCTGAGATATCCAAGCAGTGTAAAGCATGACATCAACTCGCCGGGCGACAGCTGCTGCTCGAGCACGAGCTTTGCGCCTACAAACAAAAGTGATACCGAGGCAAGCCGACCCACAAACTGCGATGCGCCTCCATACATCAAACCGAGCTTTGCGCCCTCAAATCCGGTTTCGATCAGCTTGACCAAACGGGTTTCAACTTGGGATTCAACGCGAGTCTCCAATTGCAGTCGCTTGACTGTTCCAGCAATAGTAAGCGACTCGACGAAATGTGCTTCCAAATCAGCACTTTGCACTAACGCGGCGCGCTGATATGTGCGATTGACTCGATTTGACCATAGCAGTATGCCCGCATTGATCGGCAGCAGCACGGAGACCAAGAGCGCGAGCTTCCAGCTATACGCGAACAGCATCGCGTAAGCGAAGATCATGACCGCTACGCTAACAACCAAGTTTAGGACGATGTCATTGAGGAATATACGAATCTTGACAGCATCGTTCACACGCGAGAGCACTTCACCGACGCGCATCGTGTCGAAGAACGACTGCGGAAGCCGAATCAGATGTTGGTAATATGCGGTAATTAGCGCCGCGTCAATCTTCTGACCAGTGCGAAGTCCAATTAGAGTTTTGCCAGCACCGATAACAACTTGTACCAGTAGTAGGAATATCATTCCCACAGTCATCACATTTAGCAGATTCTCGTTTCCTTCAACCAGAACATTGTCGACGATCTTCTGAACATAAATCGCCGAGCACAACCCCAAGACAGTCGTGAGCACCGCGCCGACAAGCGTTTCTGCAATGGCAGATTTATGCGGCTTCAAGAGCCCCCAGAATCTGGAGAGGGACCCTTGTCCATTTGCTGGCGGAACCTGTCAAGGAAAATGAGACGGACGGATTGAGAGTTTAGTGAGCCGCGCTAGCCGATGACCGCCGTCTGGTTCTCCGCTTTGTTGATCCACACTTCCGTCGGGAGCTCGGGCACGCGCGGCGGACCCTTGACGAAGCGTTCCGGATGCTGCAGAAAGGCGGC
>NZ_JBKJRB010000091.1:0-3315 GCF_046594945.1 Gemmatimonas sp.
CGATCATGGAGCCGGGGTAGGAGGGTCCGGCAAAGAGTAACGCGGGGCAACCGTGATGGTCACCCCGCGTGTCTCAAATTGCCGTCGATCGTTCCAATGGTTATACTAATGGTATGAAGACTGCCATCTCACTCCCGGATGCCGTGTTTCAGGCGGCCGAGCGCCACGCCCGGCGCACCCAGAAGTCGCGCAGCCAGTTGTACGCGGAAGCGGTTGCCGAATACCTGCACCGCCATGCTCCGGACGACGTGACCGAGGCGATGAATCAGGTGATCGACGAAGTCGGCACCGCCCCTGACCCGTTTGTGCAGGCGGCCGCGCAGTCGGTGCTCGCCCGCGTCGAATGGTAGTTGTCGCCCAAGGCGAGGTATGGTGGGCGGAACTGCCGATGCCCGGCGGATCGGCCGCCGGCTTTCGACGCCCCGTCGTGGTGGTGCAGGGCGACGCTCTCAACGAGAGCCGCTTGCCGACCGTGCTGTGCGTCCCGCTCACGAGCAACCTGGCGTGGGCCGAAGCGCCAGGGAACACGCTCTTGTCGGCCAAGGTGACGGGTCTACAAAAGGATTCGGTTGCCAACGCCTCGCAGCTGTTTGCCGTTGACCGCACCTTTCTCGTTGAGCGAGTACGCGCGCTCGCGCCGAAGCGGCTCGCTGAAGTGCTGGTCAGCATCGACATCGTACTCGGCCGCTAGGCAAAGAAAAACGCGGGGCAACCGTGAAGGCCACCCCGCGCTTTTCAAGTTCAGGACTCCGTACTCCGTACCCCGTACTCCCTACTTCGCAGTTATTTAGCCGGCGGCAGAATCACCGCGTCGATCACGTGGATCACGCCATTCTTGGCGATGATGTCCGTCTTCACGATATGCGCCTGGTTGATCATCGGCACGCCACCCATCACGGTGATCTTCGCTTCCTGGCCTTCAACCGTCTTGGCACCCTTGCCCGCGAGCTTGAGCGCGTCGGCCGCCATCACCTTACCGGCCACGACATGATACAGCAGCACGTTCTTGAGGGCGGCCTTGTCCTTGCCCAGCGCGGCCATCGTGGCGGCCGGCACCTTGGCGAAGGCTTCGTCCGTGGGCGCGAACACCGTAAACGGGCCCGGGCCCTTGAGCGTTTCGATCAGGCCGGCATCCGTGAGCAGCTTGGCCAAGGTCTTGAACGAACCAGCAGCCACCGCCGTCTCGACGATGTCCTTGTCCTGCGCCTGCACCATCGACGGGGCGGCGACGGCGAGCATCGCACCAGCAGCCAGCATGGAAAGCGTACGCATAAAAACGCTCCGAAAATATCAGTGAGTTATAAGACCAACCGGTCCTAACATGAGCTTGAACCCGACCGTGTGAGGCGCGGTTCCGTGCTGTTGAGACTGTTACAGTCCGAAGAGGCGAGTCCGAATGGTCGGTCGTGCCTTGGTTGTGCCTTGGTTGTACACCGGTGGGGCGGGAACAGCCAACCGCTGAGGGAGCAGGGGGGAGGCGGAAGGGAGCTGGCCCTTTGCGTTGCGCGCGAACCACATTCTGTAGACAGAACGGTCGCTCGATGTATGCGCGTCAGGTAATAAAGTCCGCCGCTATATAGTAGCATTGCAGAATCTTCACTTGGGCACGGTTATTGATGAGGCTGTTGGCGTTCAGACGTCCCGCCATGCCCTCTCCGGAGCTCCTTGTGATTCGTAACACCCTGCTCGCCGTGGTTGCCCTCGCCTTCAGCGCCACCACCGCCTCGGCGCAGTACAGCCTCCTCACCTCGCGCGCCCAAGTCGGCGGCACGGGCCTGATCAACTGGTCAGATCTCGGCCCATCCAGCACCAGCGTGTCGAACCCGGTCAACGTGAACGTCACCAATACGGCGCTCACCGCCACCGTGAGCCAGTCCGTGCGGGCTGGATTCCAGCGTGTCGATCAGGGCACCGGCTGGGGCGGAAACTTCACCAGTGGCGATGCGCTGCTCTGGACCGCCGCCGACAACGGTCCGATGACGATCATGTTCAGCAGCACTATCTCGGCCGCCGGTGCCAACTTCCAGACAGACTTCTTCGGCGCATTCGTGGGACGCATCAGCGCCCTCGACGTCGGTGGCAACGTGCTCGCGTTCTTCGACTTCAACGGCAACTCCACGAGCAACGGCGACGGCACCGCCGTGTTTGCCGGCATCAGCAGCACCAACGGTGACATCCGCGGCGTGCGATTCGAAGGGGTGTCGGCCACCAACGCGCCGAACGACTTCTCGATCAATACGGTGTCGGTGAACGGTGCCACCACCACGGTCCCGGAACCGGGCACGTACGCGCTCATGGCGAGTGGCTTGATCGGCTTGGCGGTGGTGCGTCGCAAGGCGCGAAAGGCATAACGCAGTAAGGATTACCAACCGCTTCCAGCGCGGGGGGAGGGTTTCAGGGCGGACGATACAGGAGCAACGCGTGTTGCTCGTGCCTGCTCCCTGAGTCCGTTCCCCCTGCGTTGTACGGAGCTTCCCGTCGGTCGTGCTGCGTGGGCCACGGAGGAGCACGCCGGCGAATCATTGCCAATAGCGCAGCGATATGTGCCACCGCCCTTCCCGCATCGCAGCGGTACTGCCGCTTGCTCCCACACGTTCCTTACCAAGTTGCTACCCGTCGGAAATCACTGGCTCCCAACCGTGGACGTTATTACTGTTATTACATGGAGCCCATCGAACTGAAAGTCGCCCGGATCGGCAACTCTCGCGGCGTACGCCTGCCGGCGAAAACGCTGGAGCGCTACGCGATCGGCGACCGCGTCATCATGGAGGAGACCGCCGACGGCATCTTGCTCCGTCCGCGTCGCGAGGCCAATCCGAAGCTGTCGTGGGAAGAGACTGCGCGGGCCATGGCGGCGAACGCCGAGGACTGGAGCGAGTGGGACACCACGTCAGGTGACGGTCTTGCCGACATCACGTGGGATCGCCCGCCGTTGCGTCAGGTGGCGGAACCCAGGGCCAACTACCACGCGCAAACGTCCAAGAAGCGAACGTGAAGCGATACGATGTCTGCTCGGCGCAACTCAATCCGACCACGGGCTCGGAAATCGCGAAGACCAGGCCCGTCGTCATCGTCAGTCTCGATCTGCTCAATGAAAAGCTGGAGACCGTCACGGTATGTCCACTCACCAGCGCCCTGCACCCCACGTGGCGTACCAGGCTCTCCGTGCGCGTGGCCCGGAAGCCGGCCGAGATCGCGGTTGATCAGATCCGCACGATCAGTAGATCACGCCTTGGCGCGAAGCTTGGCGCCCTCTCCACTGCAGATGCCGCAGCGCTCCGTCGCTTGATTACCGACATGTACGGGACACTGTGA
>NZ_JBKJRB010000121.1:0-16137 GCF_046594945.1 Gemmatimonas sp.
AAGTTCGACGTCGCGATGAACAACACTTCGCTCAGGTCGAACGGCACGCCGAGATAATGGTCCGTGAACGAATCGTTCTGGGCGGGGTCGAGCACTTCCAGCAGCGCACTCGACGGATCGCCCTGATACGACGTGCCCAGCTTGTCCACTTCGTCGAGCAGAAACACGGGGTTCTTGCTTCCCGCCTGTTTCATGCCCTGAATGATCCGGCCGGGCATCGCGCCGACGTATGTGCGGCGATGTCCACGGATATCGGCCTCGTCACGCGCACCACCGAGTGCCACGCGAACGTACTCGCGACCCAGCGCGCGGGCGATCGATTTGGCGATACTGGTCTTGCCCACGCCGGGCGGACCATTGAACAGCAGGATGGGACCCTTGGCCATGGCGCGGGCCTTGGCTTCCTTCGCGTCGGTGATCTGACGGTCGCCGTTGCCGTGTCCGTTGCCGAGGGTGGGATTTGCATCGCTGGTGTCTCCCTTGAGCTTCGAGACCGAGAATTCACCCGTGGTCTCGACTTCGGCGGCCACCTGCTGCGCGCGCAGTTGGCGAACGGCGAGGAACTCGAGCACGCGATCTTTCACGTCCTTGAGACCGTAATGATCCTCCTCGAGGATTTCGCCCGCGCGCGCGAGTTCGAGGTGATCATCCGAGCGCTCGCTCCACGGCAATTCGGCGATCCACTCCAGATAGGTGCGAATCACCTGCGCTTCCATGGATTCGCGACCGGCGCGCTCGAGGCGGCCCAGTTCCCGCTCCGCTTCCGCGCGCGCTTCTTTGGGCAGCACGAGCTTGGTCAGCTTGTCGCGGAGCTCGGTAATTTCCTTTGACTGATCGTCGTCGCCGAGTTCCTTCTGAATCGCCTTGAGCTGCTCGCGCAAGAACATCTCGCGCTGCCGCTCGCCCAGCTCTTCCTGAACCTGAGACTTGATGTCTTCCTGTGCTTCGAGCAGGCCGATCTGGCGTTGAACGTGCACGAGCACGCGACGCAGGCGCTCCTCCACGGAGAGCGTCTCCAGCAGCCCCTGCTTTTCGGGCACCGTGAGTTCGATGTAGCCGGCCACCAGGTCGGAGAACTTGCCGGCATCGTCGACCGAGTCGAGCACCTGATGCACCACTTCCTCCGGAAGTCCGCGCTTCTCGCCCAACTCGGCGGCGCGCTCACGCGCTTCCTTATGGAGCGCCTCGAAGGCGGCGTTCTTGAGGTCGAGTGGCATCATCTCCTCGGCCGGTACGATCACCGCTTGGAGATATCCGTCGACTTCGGCGTACTGGAGTGCCGTGGCGCGCTGCTCGCCTTGCAGGAGCAGCTGAACACCGCCCAGTCCACGCTGGATCTGGCCGATGCGGGCGATGACACCCGTCGTGAAGAGAATGTCCGACGTCGGCTCCTCGGTGTTGTCGCGCTGGGCGACCGCAAAGACGAGCCGATCTCCCTTGAGTGCCGTTTCGATGGCTCTCAAGGTGCCGGGGCGGCCCGCCGCGATCGGTGCGGTGATGCCGGGGAACATGACCGTCCCGCGAAGTGGCAGGACGGGAAGCGTTTGGCGCTGGCCCATGACGTACGATCCTGTTGGAAGAGGAATACCGCCAGCCAAGGGGCAGGTTTCACACCGTGGGGATTACGCCATCGCGGCAGGGTTTGCAAGCAGACTGGGGCAGCCGTGCCGGGTTGACGGGGTACGCACCAAGGAACCGCCGTTTTGTCGCGACTGTCTCTTGAGGAAAGGTCCGGTCAGAGTGACCGATCTCACGCGCATCTGGGACGGACGGGGGACGCATTGCAACTCTCAACGAGCTGGGACCGTACGGCGACCGTCGAAGAGACTGAGGATGCTGTTGCCGGTTTCTCTCCGGTGCTACACTAGACATGCGGCGCGACTTCCCCGATTCCCACACGAGTGCCCGATTCCGTAGTCCCATCCACCGACGATGATGAACTGCGCGCCCATGTGGAGCAGGCGCTCAGTGCCACCTATGAACTCGACCAGGAAATCGGTCGCGGTGGCATGGGCATCGTGTATCGGGCCCGCGACAAGCGACTCAAGCGATTCGTGGCGATCAAGCTGCTGCCGCCGGAGTTGTCGTTCCGTCGTGATATTCGTACGCGCTTTCTGCGCGAGGCGGAGACCGCTGCTCAGCTGAGTCATCCGAATATCGTCCCGATTTATTCGGTTGACGAAGTCGGGAATCTGGTGTTCTTCGTGATGGCCTGCATCGACGGTGACAATCTCGCCACGAGGCTGCAGAAGCGTGGTCCGCTCCCCATCGACGAAGTCCGACGCTGGCTGCACGAAGTGGCCGATGCGCTGGCGTACGCCCACGCGCGCGGTGTCATTCATCGCGATATCAAACCCGACAACATTCTGCTGGATAGTATCGACGGCCGGGCGTTGGTGACCGACTTCGGGATCGCGCGCGCCGCCAGCGACAGTGGCGAGACATCGCGGCTCACCGCCACCGGCATGGCGATCGGCACGCCTGCTTACATGTCGCCGGAGCAGGCCTCGGGTGATCGCGACCTCGACGCCCGCAGCGATCTGTATTCGCTGGGCATCGTGGCGTATCAGATGCTGGCCGGCGAGCCGCCCTTCACCGGTGGCACGACGCCGGCGTTGTTGGTAAAGCATTTAGCCGAAGTGCCGGTGCCGGTGTCGTTACGTCGCCCGGATACGCCTGATGATTTGGCGCAGATCGTGATGAGATTATTGGAGAAGAGTCCGGAGCACCGGTTCCAGAGCGCAGGCGAGATGGTCACGGCGTTGAAAACGGGCGTGGTGCCGCCGCCGACTAATCCAGCCGCGTCGCCGCAGTCCACGGGTACGCCGGTACGCTTCAACGGCGCGCCGATCGGTGGCATGCCGATCGGAACGATGGGGTCGCCCAGTCCCTCAGTCCCGTCGGTGCCGTACACGCCGGCTCCGTACACGCCACCGGCCTATCAGTCGCCTACGTATCAGTCGCGCACGAGCACCCCGCCGGCGGCGCCGTATCCGCTGTACCAGCAGCCGCCCTCGGGTGACGACGTATACGTCGCCACGGCGGAAGACGAGGCGCGCTGGTTTGCTCCGCCCGTCGTGGCGTTCCGCCGCAAGCTGGCGCCGTATCTGTTCGTGAACGGGGCGATCCTCGTGATCAGCATCTTCACCGGCGGCGACATGCTGGGGCTGACCACGCTGTGGACAGTCTACATCGCGTGGAAGTACGCCAAGCTATGGGCTGATGGCTTCGACTGGACCGATGTGCTCAAGCAACCCAAGCATCGAATGCTTGGTGAGGTCCTCTCCGATCTCGGCGACAAGTTCATGGCGACCTTCAGTCGGAAAAAGCGCGAAGAACTTCGCGCCCAAGGCCGTTTGCGCAATCGACTCGATGGCGTGCTGTCGTCAACGCCGTCGGCGCCGCTGCGGTTTCACCGTGGCGCGGCCTCGCCCAACGCACCGGCCCGCGACGACGAGCTCGGCGAATTTGTCGCACTGGTACGAGCGGCGCGGGCCGATCGAGAAGAGATCGGCCGACTGCTGGGCACGCTGCCGGCCGAAGAGCGCGGGCGGATTCCCGATGTTGCGCGCACGGCGGTGGATCTCGTGAACAAGGTCGAGATCATCGCCCGCGATATCACGCGGGTGGATCGCGAGCAGGGACCTGATGCCGCGCGCCGCATTGACGCGGAAATCGGTACCCTCGAGGCCGAGGCGAATCCGCTCGATACGCAGCGCAGTGAAGGACGCGTGCGCCGGTTGGCGCAGCTCCGGCGTGATCGCCGAGCTGTTGCCGATTCGCTGGCCAAGCGCGAGTTGCGTCGCGCCCAACTCGAAAGCTGCCGTATTGCGCTCGAGAATGTGCGACTCGATCTCGTGCGTCTGCGCACTGGCAACAGCTCGGTGCAAAGCGTCACGTTGGTCGCCGAGCAGGCCATGCGGCTCGCGCGCGATGTCGATATCGCGGTGCAGGCCGCCAACGAAGTGCGCGAGGCGATGTCATCGCGCTCCGGTTCGGCGTAAGCCGACCGTACGATGTCCGACGGTCAGCGAGCGGCCATGAAGGCGGCGGAAAGCCAGGCCGAGTCAAAGATGCTGCGCGATCGCGTTACGGCGGCGGTGGGCGAACGGTATCTCATTGAACAGGAAGTCGGTCGTGGCGGCATGGCCGTGGTGTACGCCGCCGAGGATGTACGATTGCAACGGCCGGTTGCGCTCAAGGTGTTGCCGCCTGAGCTTGCGTTCCGCGGTGATGTGCGCGAACGCTTCGTGCGCGAAGCGCAGACGGCCGCGCGGTTGAATCATCCGCACATCGTGCCGATTTATGCGGTGCACGAGGAAGGCGGGTTGGTGTGCTTCGCGATGGCGCTCGTGAAGGGCGAGAGTCTGGCGGCGCGTATCGTGCGCGAACCACGACCAACCTTCGAGTACATCGCGCACATGCTCGAGCAGGTGGCTGACGCACTGGCCTATGCCCATGCCTGTGGCGTCGTGCATCGCGACGTGAAGCCGGACAATGTGCTGGTCGACAAGGATTCTGGTCGCGCGATGGTCACCGACTTCGGAATCGCCCGTGCGGCAGAAAGCGGATCCCGACTGACGCAGACCGGTATCGCGGTGGGTACGCCGGCGTTCATGAGCCCCGAGCAGGCCACCGGCGACCGCGAGATCGATGGACGCAGCGACATCTACTCGCTGGGTGTCGTTGGGTATCTCATGCTGGCCGGACGCCTGCCGTTTGAAGCAACGACCACGCCCGCGATGCTCCTGAAGCACGTGAGCGAAACGCCGGTGCCCATTCGCGCGGTGCGACCCGATGCGCCGTTTGCGCTGGTGGAAATTCTCGAGCGTTGCCTTGCCAAGCGGCCGCAGGATCGCTGGGACAATGCGCTGCAACTGCGTGATGCGCTGCGCAAGGTGCAGCGTGACGGCTCGCTGCAGACCGGTGCACACCGGGCGAGTGCGCCGCCGCCGCATGCGATGGCCCCGGTGAGCTATACCGCGCCACCGCACGCCTACGTGCCGGAGGCTCGTGGTCCGGAGCCTCGCGCGCCGGAACTTGGCGAAAATGCACGCTATGGTCACCGATCAGAAGACTGGGCTCCGCGAGGTGTCGTGGCGCCCGCGCCAGCACCACGCGCTTATCCCGCGCCCGGCGCGCTGCCCCCGATGCCGGCCTTGCCGCCGCTTCCTCCTGATGCGCCGCGCGAACAGGTGAAAGCATGGAATCGTGCGTCGAAGGAAGCGATGCAGGATTGGCGGGTCGCGGTGCGACGGCAGCGCCGAGACGTACAGTCGCAGTGGAATGATCAGTATGGGGACGCCACCAGTGCGTGGCGTAGCGACGATGACGTGATCGAACGCTTCAAGGGGCAGATGCTCTCGACGGCGGGTCTGATCGTGTTCCTCGGCGTCATCAACGCGACGACCAGCCCCGGTTTTCCGTGGGCGATCTTTCCCGCGATGGGCATGGGCCTCGGGGTGCTCGGTCGCTACATCAGACTGCGCCGACGTGGCATCACGCTGGGACGCATTTTCGGCGGCGAGGCGGCGCTGAAGCCCGATGGCGATCTGGGCAACAAGCCGGCGCGGATCGCGGAGGCGTCGCGGGCGTTCGTGAAGCACGCGAAGTGGTTCATGGGATCGGCCGCCGTGTCGTTCGGCAGCCTGATCCTCGGCGCGTCGTTGGAGCTCCGTCCGATGATTATTCCGATGGTCGCCGCCGGTCTGGCCGCATTCGCGAGTGCGCAGATGCTGGCCCGCGATTTCATGCGCCTGCGACGACTCGGAGTGTCGGCCGGTGATGCGTGGAACGGCTCGTGGGAGGCAATCGCGGCGAGTTCCGACGATCGTCCGTACGAAGTGAAGATGCGCGAGCAACTCGCCCTGGTCGCGGGCGATCAGCTGCTCGCGTCCGCATATGGCGAGCTGCTCCGCAATGCGGTAGACGATCGGCTCACGATCAAAGACGTCACCGCCAAGCTATCCGACGCCGACAAGTCACTCGTGCCCGATGTGGAGCCTACGGCTGATGCACTCCTGGAGCGCATCAGCGCGCTCGCCAGTGGCCTCGAGCGCCTGCAGCGCGACCTGCCCGTCGACGCGCTCACGCAACTCGAATTGCGCGTGACAGCGGTACAAGCCGAGCCGGACCAGGCCCCTGATCGCGAGCGCCGGCTCACGCTATTGACACGGCAGCTGTCGTCGTTGCAGGAACTCGTCGCGCGTCGCGAAACAATGCAGCGTCAACTCGACAGCGCGTCGATGGCGCTGCGGTCCTTGCGTCTCGATATCGTGAAGTTGCGCACGATGGGCGTCGGCGCCGCGATCAGCGATGTCACGAACGCCACGCAGGAAGCGAGGGCGTTGTCGAGAGACCTCGGGCACGTGATCAGCGCAGTGGACGAAATGCGGAAGCTGTAACTGCTCACCAGTCAAAACTCAGAGCTCAGCGCTCAGTCGCCAGCGTCAGCGATCAGCGATCAGACTTTTTTATAGTGTTCAGAAGTCAGCAACGATAGTGCACCGTGTCGAGCGATTTGATGGTGTGCCTCCTCGCGCATCGCGATGAGTTCCCAATTGCTCGACACAGTGCACTGTCGTTGCTCGTGTCTGAACACCAGACCCAGTCTGAAGTCTGCCTTTGAACCTACTGAGTTCTGACGTCTGAGCTGTAACTGATCCGCGCTCAGTATTCCCGTTCCTCAAATTCCGAGACCAGCGTCGCGTGTCCATGCCGCGTCGCGGCGTCGATACCCTTATCGCAGGCCTCGCGTGCCGCGTCCTGCTTCCCGAGCGCGTGCAGTGTATCGGCGTAACGCAGCCAACCATTGCCTTCGTCATCGTGTATCGCGAGATACGCCGCCAACTCCACTTCGGCTTGGTCCAACAGGCCGGCCTTGAGCAGTTCGTTGGCGAGACCGAAGCGGGCGAGCGGATTGGCCGGCTGCTTGGCAGCCATGGCACGTAGGGTGGCGAGGCGATCTGACATGAAAGGCGAGCGGATGGAGGGGAGTGAATCGGCGACAGCGGAACACCGTTGTGGATCTCTTCCTCTGACAAGTCAGCGGGTCAGGAGTTCCGCGACGAGCGCGCCAAGTCGGTCTGGCGCTTCTTCGGGCGCGACGTGCGCGACGCCGGGGAGCACGCGCAGTTCAAGACACTTCGGTGCCGCCAGGCGGAGTGCTTCGCCGAGCTTGAGCACGCGGGCCGCCGGAACGAAGGGATCGCTGACTGCGGTAGCGAGCAGCACGGGGCAGGCGATTGCGCCTGGCGCGAGTGCATCCGCTGAATCGCTACGCGATGCCGCGAGGGCGGCGAGCTGGGCACACGCCGACTCGCGACCGTCGCGGGTGCGGAAGCTTTTAAGATAAAGATCGAGCGAGCGTGCGCCCACGTCGCGGTGGGCGTAGCATGGCAGCAACGCCGTGTGGAGCGCTGACGCCAGCCACCCGGGAGACAGGCGACGCCAGAGCGGCAGGAACGGTACCAATCGCGCGACTCGGCGGCTCAACGCCACGTCCCCGGGCTCACAGCCGATCATCGTGGGATTTACGAGGAGTAGATGCGCCACGCGGTCCGGGTGCTCGTGGGCCACGACGGCCGCGATGGCGGCGCCCATGCCGTGTCCCACCAGTGACGCTCGACGCACGCCGAGCACGTCAAGGAGCGCCGCCACACGGGTCGCGTGCGCGGCCACCGTCATGCGGTGCGTACCGGGCGGGTCGCTACGGCCGTGCCCAAGGAGGTCGAGCACCAGGACCCGGTGCCCCTTGGGAAGTCGCGGAAGCACGTCCTGCCAGAGATGCGACGACGTGAAAGCCCCGTGAATCAGGACGATCGGCTCACCGGCGCCGCGTTCACCAAAGGCGTAGCAGTACAGGCGCACGCCTCCCAGATCGACGAACTCGCCGCGCATCAGAACCGCGTGCGGGAGTACAGCGGTCGCGCCACGAAGAGTGGCGAGCGGAAGCGGAAGGGCGCAGGCATGATCCGCAGTCAATCTCGACCGGACGGCGCCGCTGAACAAGCGACATCGCAAAGCGGGGGACGCCGATTGGCGCCCCCCGCTCGGCCACCGATGCTGCGGCGATGGTCAGAGACCGCCGCGACGACCCTGCGGCATGGCCGCGACGTTCTCGTCGAACTTTTTCTTTTGTTCGTCAGTGAGCCCGGCCTTCAGCGCGTCGTTGCGTTCGGCGTTCATCTTCTGCATCGACTCGCGCATAGCAGCCATATCGCCACCTCCGTTGCGGGCCGCCATCATCGCTTCCTGCTGCTTCTTGCCGGCTTCGAGCATGACCGTATCAATCTTGGCCGCCTGCGCGGCCGTGAGCGTGATGTCCTTGAACAGCATTTCCTTTTGGCGCGCCATGCGCTCGGCAGGCGACATCTGCATGCCACCACCACCGCCACCGCCGCCGCCGCCCTGAGCGTAAGCAGGCACCGCGATCGCGAGGGCAGCCGCAGCAACGAACATGCGGATCGTGTTCTTCATGGGCAGGGGGGCTCGGTGGGTCGTTCGGCACGGGCCACGACGCGGTCGCGCCGCTGACGTACCGCGTCGTGTAGACGTCGTTGCTTGCCGCAACGTTAAGAGAGCGAGTCAGTATGCATGAGTCCGTATTGAAAGCGGTGCTGTTCGTCCCTGTCCCTCTGGCGGATCGTCTTCTGAGGGGTACAATTGCAGAATTGTGACGCTTCCGCCCTCGATATCGCCGCCTCCAATGCCTGATTCGCACCCGGTCCCTCCGGATATGCGCCTCTCGCTGCACCCTCCGATGCCGGTTCCGCCGCCTCCACTGCGGGGACCGGTTACGGTCCCCATGAGTTGGCTGTTGCGAACTGCGTCACCGTCGGTGCAGTTCCGCGCCACGAAGGCGTTCTGGCCGAAAGCGGCGGCAGAGCCGGGATGGGCGGCGGTGCCCTATGCCAGTCGGCAGGGTTGGCACTTGCTGCTCATGCAGGATGGGGACGGACAGTGGCCGGGCGGCATGCTCACGGTGCCGGCTGGGCTGTCGCTCGAGGGCATCGGCACCATCCCGGCTTATCGACGGCTGCTGGAGCTGGGTTGGGACCCCGAGAGCCCCGCCCTCAGCTCCACCAAGCGGTTGCTGTTCCGCCTCTTGGCCGAGGATAACGACCCCTCGTTCCTGGCCGAGATGATGCCGAAGGAATGGGACGACGACCTGATCAAGCGCGGGCGGCTGCTGCTGCGCGAAGCGGCCGCAGCGGCGCTGGCGCAGGCGGGCTACGAGAGCGACCCACGGCTCCGAGGTGCGGCGCGTCGATTGGTTGACCGAGTCATGACGTTCCTGAAGTCGCCGTTCGCCCAGAAGCCGTGGATTCGCTTGGGCAACCAGCATGTGCTCCCTGTGGAGGTCACGGCGCCGTCGTTCCATCTGCTGGTGATGCTGGCGCATATGCCGCATTTCCGCAGCGAGCACTACGAGTTCATGGACCGGCTCTTCACCTTTCTCGCACAACCGTGGCCTCGCCAGCAGCCCGTACAGCAGGTCGGTCCGCACTTGATCGAGCAGCCGCATCTGGTGTTGGGCGACCTGCTGCCGACCCGCAACGCGATGGATGCCGACATGGCCTCGTCGCTGGGATGGCTCGAGATCATGGCGCGCATCGGCTACCTGAAGCGACATGACGGCTGGTGCAAGCTGCTCGATCGCCTCCTCGACGACCGCGACCGGAAGCACGTATGGACCCCGCCTCGCTCGGTGGTAATGCCGGAACGCGTGCCTGTGTGGTCGTGGCCGCTGCTCCCGCTCTCGGATCCCACCTTCGGAGAACCCGCCGACTTGGCCTTTTCGGCCGACGTCACCGTCCGGCTCGCCCTGATCGCCCAGCTGAGCGGTCGAGAGATCGAGCTGGTTTAGGCTTCCCGGACGGCCTGACCGATTAGCTTTCCGGTCAACACATGACTGCAATCGACCCTGACACGCTGATCGACGATACCACGTTCGCCGATCTGGGCCTCGCCCAACCCCTGCTCGCCGCGCTCTCTGATGCCGGCTATGAGCGTCCCACGCCTATCCAGCGCGATGCCATTCCGGTCGCGCTGAAAGGCCGTGACCTGATCGGTCTCGCCCAGACGGGCACCGGCAAAACGGCCAGCTTCACGCTGCCGATGGTGCATCGACTGATCGGCGGGCCACGCCGGACGCGCGTCCTGGTACTCACGCCAACCCGTGAGCTCTGTCTTCAGGTTGAGGAGAGTGTGCGCAAGTATTCCAAGTACGCGCCGGTGGATGTGATCCCGGTTTTCGGCGGCGTCGGCTATGAACCGCAGGAGCGCGCGCTGCGCTCCGGCGTCGACGTGGTGGTCGCCACGCCCGGACGTTTGCTGGATCACCTCGAGAAGCGCAACGTTGACTTCTCGTATCTCGAGACGCTGGTGCTCGACGAGGCCGACCGGATGCTCGACATGGGCTTCGCGCCGCAGCTTAATCGCATCGTGGAGCAGGTGCCGCGTTATCGGCAGACGTTGCTCTTCAGCGCGACGATGCCGCCCGAAGTCGAGGCGCTCGCGCGCAAATATCTTCGGAAGCCCGTCGTGGTGCAGGTCGGTCGGCGATCGTCGGCCGCGACCACGGTGACGCACGCCGTGTACCCAGTGCCGCGTCATCGCAAAAACGATCTCCTCGTGCATCTGCTTACCAAGGAGTCGCACGATTCGGTGCTGGTGTTCACGCGCACGAAGAGCGGTGCGGATCGCGTGGTGCAGGATCTCGAGAAGGCCGGAGTGAAGGCCGGCGCAATGCACGCCGACAAGTCGCAGCGCGAACGCATGGCGGCGCTCGAAGACTTCAAGACGGGGAAGCTGCGGGTGCTCGTGGCGACCGACATCGCGCAGCGCGGTCTCGACATCTCCGGCATTACGCACGTGATCAACTACGACGTGCCGCAGCAGCCGGAAGACTACGTGCATCGCATTGGTCGCACTGGTCGCGCGGCGAGCACGGGCGATGCGTATACGTTCATGTCGGCCGAAGAGATCGGTATGGTGCGCACGATCGAGCGTACGATTGGTCAAGAAATACCGCGCGTCAGTGTGCCCGGGTTCGACTTCGGCACTTGAGTGCGCTCGACGCGTGCGCTCGACACAGCGCGCTCGTCTGTACTATCGTCGTTGCACGCGCCCGAGTCGTGATACCGTAATGGTGTCGGCTCGGGCGCTTCGTGTGAGCACCAGTCGCAGATTCGCTGCGCCGACGCCGAGCCCCGAGGAGTCGTAGCTGAGTGAGTCGCGCGTCGCTACCAGGGTGAGACCACTGCCGTGGAAGTCACCGACGGCGATCGTATCGCGCCCCACGTGCACGACGACGCGTGTGCCCGCGACATCGAAGCGCACGGCGGTGCGGTCACCGGTGGCGATGGCGTGATCGCGGGCGAGCGCGAGTAGGTCGACGGTGGTCTGTGTGGCCATCGCTACGTCGAGCGCGGCGAAGAGCTGGCCACCGGACGCCATGGCCAGCGCGGTCAGACCGCCCGTGAGCACGAGCAGCCAGAGTTGCTCCACCAGCGTCGCGCCACGCCGTGGTCGCCCTGGTCGCCGTGGTCGCCGTGGTCGCCGTGGCACCGCCGCGGCATGTGGTGCGGAATGGTGGATGCGATCGCGAACGTGATGCAACACGTGATCGTGCGCACGGTGGCGGGGCGACGGCGACATGTGGACGGGGGCTCGTGGATGGGGCGCGGCGAATAGATCGGGCATGCTCGAGTCAACCACCGCGCGGGATCACACGATCACTCCGAGGCTGTCGAACGGTGTCATCCGAACTACGCCGCCATCATCCTCGCATCGCCCACCGATTGGTGGTGCGCTGCCGACTGGCCACGCTCGTGCTCATGGCGGCGCTCAGCGTGGGCGCTGCTACCGCGTGCAGCGGCGGTTTGCCCAGTCCAACCAGCGAACGTAATTCGGGGCAAGCGGTGATGGACCTCGGCACCTTGGTGGGCGAATTCCGCGACGAGCATTCCCTGATACTGGCCCAGCGTGATTTGCGGCGCGGCGCGGTGGTGTATCAGGATACGATCTTGCGGCAATTGGCTGCCGGCGCGGGGGGTCCGATGCGTTCGCTTGCGGTCCCACCGCCCTGATTCCGTGACCAGGCGATAGATTATCGCCTTCACACCCAACCACTCGACCCATCTCTTCTGACATGCGGATTGCGATTTCTACCGGTGGCGGTGACGCCCCGGGACTCAACGCCGTCATTCGGGCTGCGGTGCTCTCCGCTCGTACCCGCGGCTGGGATGTGCTTGGCATCAAGCGAGGCTACGCCGGGCTTCTCGGCGAGGACGAAATCGTCCCGCTCACCGAGGACAGCGTGCGCGGGATCGCCAATCAGGGCGGCACGATCATCAAGACGACGAATCGTGGCAGTCCATTCGCGTATCCGATTTTGCAGGCCGATGGAACGTGGCAGAACGTCGATCGCTCCGATGAGCTCGTGGAGAATGCCCGCAATCTCGGTATTGAAGCCATCATCTCGATCGGAGGAGACGGGTCGCTGAAGATCGCGGCGCAGCTGGCGGCGAAGGGCATGCGCGTGATCAGCGTACCGAAGACGATTGACAACGACGTCCCCGGCACCGTGACGACCTTTGGTTTCGACACGGCCGTGAACACGGCCATGGAAGCGATCGACAAGCTGCACACCACGGCCGAGTCGCACGATCGCGTGATGGTGCTGGAAGTCATGGGTCGCGATGCCGGCTTCATTGCGCTGCACGCCGGTGTCGCGGGCACCGCCGACGTGATTCTGATTCCCGAGATCGCGTGGGACATCGGGAAGGTGTGTGAGAAGATCATGGACCGTGACGCGGCCGGTCGACGCTTCAGCATCGTGGTGGTCGCCGAAGGCTCGAAGCCCAAGGGCGGAATGGAGTCCATCATCGGCGCGTCGTTGCCGGGACAGGACCGTCGGTTGGGAGGCATCGCTGAACGGCTGGGCTTTGACATTCAGCGGATCACCGGCAAAGAGACGCGGTCGATGGTGCTCGGACATCTGCAGCGCGGGGGTTCGCCAACGGGCTATGATCGGCTTCTGGCCACGCGCTTTGGTGCAGCGGCAGTGCAGGCGATAGCCGACAAGCGCTGGGGCCACATGGTAGCGCTCCAGTCGCCGCACCTCGTGACCATCCCGATCGAAGACGTGCTCAAGGAAACGAAGCGCGTCGATCCGGCCCACGACATCGTCCATGCCGCCCGGATGATGGGAATTTCTTTTGGGGACTAACACGATAAGGGCGACGTGAGCGGTCCGGAGTAGGCGGTAGCGAGACCGCGCTAGCGTACCTCCGACTCCGCACCCCTGACCCCACACTCCGCAGTTACCAGAGGACACCGACGTGTCCACTTCTACGGACGCAGTCTGTTACGGTACGAACCCTCCCCCTGTCCGTAGGGTACAGTGGTGCCGATACTTACACCGCAGCAGCAGGCCAGTGGGCGGTCGGGTCCGTCTTGGCATGCACCCTGCCCTTGATATGCGGCGGGACGTCCGATTGCTCTCCGTGGTGGACGGCGCGCGAAGTCCTGCAGGAGGAAGGCATGTTTCAATTCAACTGGCGAATCCTAGCCACAACCGCCGCACTGAGCCTGATGCTCAGTGCGGAGAACGGTTTTGCGCAGGGGCGAAGCGATAAGAACGAAAAGACGGACATCCCGAAAGGGTATCGTCCGCCTCAAGGCATGTGCCGCGTGTGGGTGGAAGGTGTGCCAGCAGCGCAGCAGCCGGCGCCCACCGACTGCGCCAGCGCGGTGCGGAACAAGCCGGCGAACGGCCGCGTGATCTACGGTGACGATGCGGCAAAGGGCAAGAAGCCGGAGCTTCCGATCAAGGGCTTTTCGAAACCGCTGGACAAGAAGGGCGCTCCCTTGATCCCGCCTGATCTCTCTCAGGCGGACCCGCGGGCGCGGGACGCCTGGGAAGCGAAAAAGATTACCGACGAGCAGTTGCATGGAGATCAGCCGGCGAGTGCTTCGCCGGCTTCGTCGTATCCCGGGGCCGGAGTGTCACCGCAGGGGCCGAATGGGTCATATGGCGGGTACGTGACGCCGGGCGGCGTCGTTGTGCCGGGGGCGGTAAATGATCCGCGCTATTTCAACCAAGCTCCGGGTGTGCGTCCGCCAGGTTACGGATCGGCGACCTGTCTCGATCGCGATGGTGATGGCTGGTGCGACGACCTGCGCTATGGTCCGCCCGTCTGCACCGACATGGACAAGGACGGCCGCTGCGATGATCTGCCGGAGTACGCGTCCCGCGCGTATCCGCAGGTTCTCCCGCCCATGCGTTCCGTGGTCGATGTGCTACAGGGGCGACCGAGCACCGACATCATGCAGTGGCTCGGCACGAACGAGTTCACCGTGCGGGTGCCCGATCAGGGACGGGGCGGCGTGCCGTGGCGCGCGATTTTCCTCGATCAGAGCAATGAGCTCCTACAGGTGTGGACCGACGTGAATCGCGATGGTCGCGCCGACCGCATCGAGATCTTCAAGAATGGCCAGCGCGTGAAGCTGATTCAGCGCTAGACGCTGCAGTCAGCGGGTGGCTACCTGATCGTGCCGGAAGCACGACAGTAGGTGATCGTTCACGAGGCCGACCGCCTGCATGTAGGCATAACAGATGGTGGTTCCCACGAAGCGGAATCCTCGCGCCTTCAGATCCCTCGCAATCGCATCGGAGAGTGCGGTCTGCGTAGGCATCTGCTGCGGGCTGGTGAGTCGCTGATCGATCGGCGTGCCCTCGACAAAGCGCCAGAGGTAGGCGTCGAAGCTCCCGAACGCCTGCTGCACATCGAGGAAGGCGCGCGCATTGTCGATCGTGCTGGCGAGCTTCTGGCGATGACGCACGAGTCCAGAGTTCTGCATCATGACGTCGACCTGAGACGGCGTGAACGCGGCTATCGCCGTCACATCCCACTGACGAAAGGCTGCCCGATAGTGCGCACGCTTGGCAAGCACCGTGGACCAGCTCAGCCCCGCCTGCGCCCCCTCAAGGGTAATGAACTCGAAGAGCGTCGGCTCGTCGTGTACCGGGACGCCCCATTCCGCGTCGTGATACTTCACATCGAGCGGCTTGACGGGCCACGTGCAGCGAACCGGAGCGTTCATACCTGAATAGTACGTGAGCGCTCCGAAATGATCCAACGACACCGGCTTGAGCAGTAGATTTGCTGGGTGCGCACTCCTCGTGATCGTTACCTACCCCCCGACCGCGACGCCTTTGTCGCGGCCAAGCCGCCGACCGGGCGCGTCATTGTCATCGCGCCGACGCGTGCGGCATGCGAGACGATCGAGCTCGCCGTCGGCCTGCACCTCGACACGTTTCTCGAGCGAACGCGCGGCGATGATCTGCGGCGTCTGGCGTCGAGCGGCCAAGGCTTCGGCATCGTGGCCGGCACCGGCTCGGGCAAGACCCTCGCCATCCGTCCGATCGCCGAAACGATTCTCGGCACGACGGTCCTGAAGGCCGGTGTCGTGAATCGTGAACGTGAAGCGACGCCGGAAACGCCGTCGTGGAACGTGGTCGTGATTACCACCGGCATTGCGCGCCGGTGGTTTCAGGACGGCGACATTCAGCCCACTGACACGCTGGTGGTGGATGAGATCCATCAGACGAGCGCTGAACTCGAACTGTGTCTCGCCCTCGGCAAGCGCGTCGGATGTCGCTTCATTTGGCTCTCGGCGACGGTCGATCCGACGTTCTACGCGCGCTATCTCGAAAGCGCCGATGTGCTACAGGTCTCGGCGTTCGACGCCACCAAGGCCGCCAAGGTTGAAGTCGAGCGCAAGCAGCCGCTGAATTTTCTCGACGACAAATTCCTGCAGAAGGTGTCCAAATCCGAGCGCGGTGTCGCGATTTTCTTGCCCACGCGGGCGTCCGTTGAAGAAGCGGCTGAGTGGGTGCGACTGCGCTATCCGCGCATCACCGCCGCGCATTATCACGGCGGCGAGCCGATTCGGGTGATCCGCCCGTTTCTCGAGGGGGTGGTGCCGAAGCCGTTTTTCCTGGCCATGACAGCGGCCGGCCAGAGCGCGCTCAACGTACCGGGGCTCGACACGGTCATCATTGACGACACCCGATTCACCAACGTGATCGACCGTGGGCGCAATGTGCTCACGCGCGTCCACCTCGGG
>NZ_JBKJRB010000032.1:0-22729 GCF_046594945.1 Gemmatimonas sp.
CCGACAACGGCACCGTCACGCCGATGGCGAGCGATAGTCGCCAGTCGCGCAGGAACACGAAGATCACCAGCAGCGACAACAGTCCGCCAGCCACGATCTCCTGCCCCAAATTCGAGAGGGCATCCACCACGAAATCGGCCTGCGCCGCCACCACCGTCATCGACACGCCCGGAAACTCCTTCTCCAGCTGCGCGATGGCGTCGGTCATGCGACGCGTGACCGCCACCGTGTTGGAGCCGGCGTCCTTGTACACCACCAAGCCAATGGCCGACGTGCCATCGAGTCGCGTGAGCGTTTGCGGATCGGCCAGCCCTAACGACACGGTACCGACATCGCGCAGCGTGATGCCGGCGCCCACCTTCCCCACCGGCGTATCGAGGATCTCAGAAGGATTGCGGAACTCGGTGAGCGCCCGAACCGAAAAGCGAAACTGTCCCTTCCGAATGGTGCCGCCGGCGCCGGTGGCATTCTCGGCCCGGATCGCGGCCGCCACATCTTCCGGCGTAAGATCGAGGGCGCGCAGCTTTTCGGGGTCGAGCTCCACGCGGATTTCATCGTCGGGTGCGCCCACCACCGCCACACTCGATACGCCTTCGATTTGCTCGAGCCGTCGCGCGTGCACTTCAGTGGCCGTGCGCGCCAAGCTGCGCAGGTCGCCACCACCTTGTGCCCGCGAAGCTTTTGCCGCTTGCGACGCTGACTGCTTGATGGCCAGCACCGCGATGGGGCGTTCACCCGGATCGCTGGTGAGCAGCGTGGGGCGATCGGCGCGTTCCGGTAGCTGACTGCGCGCCGCGTCGAGCCGTTCACGCACCGACAGCACGGTGGCGCGCATGTCAGTGCCCCACTCGAAGCGCGCGGTGGTGGTCACTTCATTGTTGCGACTCACACTGCGCAGTTCGGTCAGCCCCGGCGTGGCACCGATCGCTTCTTCAATCGGCTCGGCCACGAAGCGCGACACTTCGGGCGCGGCGGCGCCGGTGTACACCGTGCGAATGGTGAGCACCGGCAGCGACACATCGGGCAGCAGCGACACCGGCAACCGGCTCAGCGACACGGAGCCCAGCAGCACGACGGCCAGAATCGCGGAGAGCGTCGCAACGGGGCGACGCACCGCGTAGGCGGCGAGACTCACGCGCCGCCCTCCCTATCGCTTGAGTTTCGGCGCACGATCGCTCGGCGCACGCTCACCAGACGCACCGGGAGAGGGCGACGCTTCGCGCGGCGCGGTCACCCGCACCGGCGCATCATGCGTGAGCGTGAGATGTCCTTCGGTGATGATCTGATCGCCCGGATTCACCGGGATCTGTCCGGTGGTGGAGTCAGGCAGCACTTCGGTATCGATGCCATTGGTGCGACCGGGCACGATGTACGTCCACTGCGCGCGTCCGTCTTTCACCACGAACACCAACGGACGCCCGTCGCGCTCGATCACGGCGCGCGACGGTACCATGCGGCGACCCGGCAATCGCGTGGCCTCGAGCTGCACGTCGGCATACATGCCAGGGCGCAGTGTGCCATCGCCCTGCACGCGCACAATGGCACGACCGGCGCGCGTGACCGAATCCACCAGCGGCAACAGCGCATCCACGCGACCACGCAGCAATCGCCCCGGCGCGCCGGCGCTGCTGATGCTGGCCTCGCCGCCCACGCGCACCAACGGCAAGTCGTGTTCGAGCACCTGCGCCTCGATGCGCAGATTGCGGGTGTCGACCACCGTGAGCAGCGCCTGACCGGCACTGACCTTTTCGCCAGCCGAAATGTCGATGGCGTCGACCGTACCATTTACGGGGCTCCGGATCGTGGCACGATCCTGTTCGTACTTGGCGCGCTCGAGGCGCAATCGCGCGCCCACCAGGCCCGCCTTGTTCATGAGTGCCTTGCGCTGTTCCGGCGTCGGGCCGCGACCGGTCACCACCGACTCCGGCACGAAGCTTTCCAGAAAACGCTGTTCGGCTTCGTCCGTACTGGCCTGTGCGTCGCGTACGGAGAGATCGAACGGATACCCATCGAGCCGGGCCAGCACCTGCCCCTTGGACACCGCTTGCCCAGGTCGCACCACCAATTGCACCACGGTGCCCGCCACTTCGGCGCGAAGCTTCACCGCCGCCTCGGAGCGGATCTGCCCCGTGGTCGTTACCCGCAGCACGAGGTCGCCGTCACGCGCCTCTTCCGCCATGACGGGTAGCGCCAAGGCCGGGCGACCGGCTTCCTCGGCCGCTTCCTGAGCGGCGGTGGCGTTGGTGGAATCGGTGGTGGCGGCGGCGTCGCCCTTGTTGCAGGCGACGAGTGTGAGCGCGAGCAGCAGGGGCGCGAACGTCGACCACGCGATGGGACGGGTACAGGAAGGAGTCTGCATTGGGATCGTCAGTAGCGAAGCCGGCGCGCGCGGGGGCGCGACGCCGAGCGATGGCACGCAATTGGTGTCGCCGTGGCGTAGAAAGGTTGCCAAAGCGGAGTCGCGACAAGTATGGAGCGCGGGGCGGGATCGCGCGATGGCGAAAGTACGCGGGTGGGGACAGTTCAACGCGGCCGCCGCGCTAGTCGAACACCCGCAGCCGCAGACGCCGCAACACGAGCCGGAACTTAGCCTCGGCTAGTATGGCGCGATTCCGCGCCGAGAGCGCCGAATCCACTCGGCGAGTTCGCGAGCGTCCGAGGGGACTCCTGTGAGCCAGCCGTTCACGATAAGAGTCGGCGTGGCTCGAACGCTGAGGCGCCGAGCGAGCTCTATACTCTCGACAACTGCGGCGGAGGTGTCCGATTGCTCTGCACAATCAATAAATGCGACTGAATCCACGGGTCGCATCCTTTTCGCGATCTCGGCTACGTTGATTCGGCTCAAGGTATCCTGCGCCTCGAACAATACGTGATGCGCAAGCGAAAACCTCCCGAGTATGTTTGCGCATTCTGCAAGATTTGCCGCTCGCACTGCCTGCGGGTGAGTCGGAAGCGGGAAGTGCAAATAGCCGATGGTTAGTTTGGACCTCGACATTTGCGCGTAGTCGCTGAGCAGGCGTTCGAAGCGCTTACACGCGGGACACTGATAGTCAGAAAAAATGAGAAGCGTGTCCGGCGCAGTCACCTCGCCCAAGCGACTCGCAAGTAAAAACGGTCGTGCTTGAGGCGTCAGGCGCCGAGCAGGCTCCTGTCGCTCGGTGGCAGTCCGTCTAACCAGAGGGCGTGCAAACGTTCGATAGGCGAGACTCACGGCTGCCAGAAGTGCCGAAAGTACCAAAACCGTATCCACGGTCCCTTTCCAACGCGCGCTCACCTTTGTTCCTTCGCTGAAGGCGGAAGAGCAGAGCTGTCGCTTGCGAGTGACGCCCGTTCAAGCCGGTAGACACTGAACGAAGGTCCTGCTTCGTCTTCGTCGCGGAACACGAGAATACCCTGTTCAGTCGACCTCACCAGCTTCGAACCCGCAGGCAGGCGGACTTCCCCTAGGAATTTTCCGGACGGCGCATCAAAGACATCAACGGGCACAGGCTCGCCCATATTCGACGAGCGCGCGATGAATAGGTGATTTTGCACATCCACTATTGGCATCCCGGCAAACAAGAACTTGTACGGGGTGATAGGGTAGGATTTAAGAGCCATCTCTATAGATCGACGCGCGGCCTCATTCGGCGCCTTGGCAGCTAGACCGCGCCGAAACATCTCCACGGAGTCTGTATCAGCGTCGGACATTCTGACGATGGGAACTCCCTCGCGTTCGATATATCCAGCCGGTCGCCCGCCAGCGCTATAGCGAGCGATTCTATAGACGGTGTCCGCCTGCACGCGCGAGTAGATAGCGCCGTTTGGCGCCACGGCCATCCAGCAATAGGTGCAGAGGCTGCGTTCCGGGTCGCTCGAGAATTTCAGTTCCACCATCGGATCGGCGACTGGGAAGTCCCCCCGCAATAGCATGACGCTCGACCGGCTGGTTCGCTGTGCATGTACTCGGATGCCTGAAGTCGTGCTCCACATTCGAGAGATGAAAAGCGATGGCAGTGAAATTTCGGATATGCAGCCTTTCTTACCATAACGTTGAACTCGCCTATTTCTTGAGTCGCTGACGAGGATTGTTCCGTCAGCATCTACCGCGAGCCCACTAGCGAGCGCCAGCTCGCACGGCCCCTGCCCGTAGCGCGCGAGTTCAGCGAACGTACCGTCCCAGCGTAGGAGCGACAGCCCGCGCCCAGTCCCGCTGGCAAAAACAATCCCCGTCGCTCCGAGTAAATCAGCATCGATCAGCTCACCACCGGCGATACTATCGGGCACTGTTAGCGTTCGAATCGACTGCAGTCGATACTCATCAACTGTGGCGCCATTTTCCTGACTGCAGCCGTTCGTTCCGAAGGTGAGTATAGAGCAAACGAACAGGCGAAGAGCTTTCGACGCTGTTCGAACCACCCAATGCGGCGGGCCTTCGTCGGGTCCGGCGGACAGCGGGCTTGACACCCGTCGAATGCTCTTAGCCTTCATCTGACGTTAGTACGGATACTGGATGACGCACCGCGCAATACGGAACCTGTCAACGATTTTGAGACACCGTGTGGAAAAGTTTACTGAGTGTCGTCGCTGGCGACGTGCGGTCGGGGTGGATTGATCCAGGCGGCCGTGGGAAGTGGCCGTGGGGCGGGTGGCCGGCGGACGAAGCGTTCGGGATGTGCGGCATAGGCCGCCGTGAGTACCTCGGCCCGCGCGTCGTTCCGTGCGGCGGCGAGGTGGGTGCACGTCGTACGGCGTGTGCAGGCCGAGTGCGCTGTGGTGATGCTCGGTGTTGTACCAGCGAAAGAAATCGACCGCATGCGCCCGCGCATCTTCGAGGGAACCGAATCGCACGGGAAAGTCCGGTCGATACTTCATCGTTTTGAACTGCGCCTCGGAGTATGGATTGTCGTTCGAGACGTGCGGGCGCGAATGGGATTTGGTCACCCCAAGATCCGCGAGCAGGAAGGCCACGGGCTTCGAGGTCATCGACGAGCCACGGTCGGCATGCAGGGTCAACTGCTCGGGCGTGATGCCTTCGCGGGCACAGCAGGTGCTGATGAGTTTCTCGGCGAGGGCGGCCGATTCGTGCGGCGCGATCATCCAGCCCACCACGTAGCGACTGAAGACATCGAGAATCACGTACAGGTGATACCACGACCACGTGGACGGCCCTTTGAGCTTGGTGATGTCCCAACTCCACAGTTGGTTCGGCGCCGTGGCCAGGAGCTCGGGAGCGGCGTACACCGGACGTCGCCGCTGGGCGCGGCGCTCGCGCACTTCGGCGTGCGCGGCGAGGACGCGATACATCGTGCGCTCGGCACAGTGGTAGATCCCCTCATCGAGCAGCATCGCATACACCTGCGCCGGGGCCAGATCGATGAAGCGCTCGGCGTGCAACACGTCGAGCACGCGCTGCTGCTCCTCGCCGCTGAGGGCGCGCGGCGACACGCGACGCGCGGCGGGACGGACGGGCTGCTGCGCGCGTCGGCGTGCCCGATAGTACGTCGCCGGTGCGACGCCGAGACTGGCGCAGAGCGTGCGCAGCGGCCGCACGGCGGTCGCCGTCGCGACGGTGGTCACGAGCGCGTCTCGGTGGGCGCGTCGGGCGTCGGGAGTGTCAGGCCCAAGAGCTGCGAGAACTTTTTTTGGGCGTCGATGATCAGCTCGGCGCGCTCCGCGCGCGCCGTCGCCTTGGCCAGCTCCCGCTCGAGGGCGGCGATGCGTTTGATCGCCGGATCGGGGGCCGTCGGCGTGGGGCCACGACGCTTCGCGGGGCCCTGCAACTCCCCTCGCCGCTCTGCGGCGCGCCACACGGAGAGGTGCGAAGAGTAGAGCCCTTCGCGACGGAGCAGCGCGCCGAGCTCCCCCGGCTTGGTGCACGCCTCGGCGGCGGCCAAGATCTGGAGCTTGTACGCGGTGGTGAACTGACGGCGGGTGCGGGTCGATGACACCCCGGTATTTTGATGCAGCAACGGAGCCATGGAAAGAGCAGACGACATGGGAACAGCCTCGATCACCCTCGTACACTAAACTCGGGATGGATCGGTGTCTCACTCATATTGGCAGAGAGGGGGAAGCCCGGTAGACTGCCTGAACAGCTACGCCCGATCCTGCAGTCGAGTATACGGCTCCCACGCCCGAATGGCACAGGCCATCACCCATTCGGAGCCTCGCTCGCGTATCACCCGCCATGAATGGCCGGTGGTACTCTTTGCTAGCCTATAATGGGCCGCTGGATAGCCGCCGCCGCGAAGAGCGACCGCGCAGAGAGAGCCCGTCCCCGTTTCAGCCAAGTGGATCATACACCACACCTGATACCAATTCTTGAGTAGGCGGAAGGGCGGGAGCTGTCGTGCGTCCAACTCGCGGTTCAAATCCGCATACGACGACAGGTTGAGCGCGCGACACGCGTCGGCTGTACCGACCCGCAATCGCAACTCACCGAGCACGGCCTCGAGTGGGCCAAGCCGTTGGATGATCTCATTCCAATCACGCGCCACCGCATTCGCGAATAGCTGTTCGTCGCGCATTCGATCCCCCAGACAAAGCTTTGGACGATGAGCGCGCAGCGGTCGTCTCTACAACGTCTGTCCCCACTATGTAGACGCGTTCTGTACGCGCGCAAGCCACAATGACGATTGTAGCAAGACTCGTTGCCCACCGTGTCCGGTCGTTGCCCACTGTGTCCGGTTGCGGAACTCTCGTTGTCAACAGCAGTCGTTTCCTCGCGCGATCGGCGATCGGCGATCGGCGATCGGCGATCGGGGCGAGACGATTACGAGCACCAGTTGTGACCATCGACTACGTCAGCGCAGCTTCCAGAATCTCAACCGTCCACAGGCAGCGGAAATGCCTGTTGGACGTGTTGGCCGGTGTCGGAGAAACGTCGGCGTTCGCTCTTGTGCACGCGCGCGGAATACGCCGGCCGTTCAACGACGAACGTGCAGTCGATAGAAACGGAGATGCACAAATCCGTCGGCGTCTTGCTCTCGCACCTGCACGTGGTCCGCCCCGACACCGACCAGTTCCGAGCGCGGCGTTGCGGGCAGGCTGCGCAGAAGCACACGTCCGAGCAGCACACCGTCATGCCCAAATACGGTCACGCTAGACGGATCTGCGAAGTCCTTCACCCATACGCGGCGTTGCGGATCGACGAGAATCGAACCATGTGGCGGAAACGCCGCGCTCGGCTTCGGCCCCATCGCATCGAGCACGTATCGTTTGTTGGCAGCAGTGCTGCCGGCCGGAACGACGTCCGTTAGGACTTTCTGCCACTGTGCATCAGTAATCTGCTCGACCTTTCGTGTGAGCCGCATGATCTGACGAACGCGTCCGCTCACGGTGCGCCACTCAAGCTCGTAGCTGCGTCCGCGCGCGACGACGAGCTCCTCCCCGCTCCACGCGAAAGACGGCTGCCATGTCAACAAGCCAGCCGTCACCATCGCCGGTAGTTGACCGAGCGACGCAACACGCTCGCCCGACGGGCGAGCGAGCCAATACTGCATTCGGCGCTCGTGTCCGCTCGGATCGATACGAGCGCCTTGAGGACGAGCCGTGGACACGAGATGTCCTCGGTGATCGCACGAGGAGCTCAGAACCGGGTCACGTTCGGCTATCGTGCGAAGGTGAACACCACGACGGTCCCAGAGGGACACTGTTCCAATCTTGTCGATCACGACGAGCGTATCGCCGTGAAGTTGGCAGAGACTACGAATGTCGTTGAACTCGGCGGGTCCGCGACCGGCCCGACCCGAGCTGGAAAGCACACGCCCACCGCGGTCGATCCGAACGAGTCGATCTTTATCAGCAATCATGAGCTCGTCATTTGGCAGCTCGACGGCAACCGAGAAGAGCGCGTCCCTCAACTCGGCGGCGGCACCGTCACCTCCGATGTCGCGAAAGGGAACGCGGTCAATAGTGACAGCATCGCCGAGCCGATTCCATGGGTCAAGCACGGATGACGATTTCTCGGTGAACCACGGTTCCTTTGGCGCGAGCATCGGATACTCGACTACGCGCACGCTAGCGCTGTCGCGAACGGCCGCGACCGGCGCCTGTGCCACGAGAACCGACCAAGACGTTGGGCTAACGTCTCGGACACTCGCAGCGCCAAGGCTAAAGGCGATAATCGTAGCGAGAACGTTCCACATCGTGTAAGCGGTCACAGCAGGATCTCGGAGTTAAACGGGTGGGCTAGCGACTACATCTCCGCACCAGCGGAGCAAACAATTCTCACCATAAACAAACCGCAGCTATAAGAGTGATCACAACTGAATGCATTGCACCCGGTGGCTTCGCAGAACCCGCCGGCTGCGGGGTCACACGCATATGAGCAACCCGTTGCGTAACCGCATCCAAACTCCGCTGCTTTAGCGAGCGACGGATCAGTTGCACCCGCAACCGCCACGCAAACCAACGCGAGTGCCGACCTGAACGAGCGTTTCCCGATTAGTGACATACCTCCTCCCTATTTAAGTGGTTTCTTTCCTGCTGCGACCGCCCTAATGGCTTCAAAGATGTACTCGGGGTCCGAAGGAGTGACGAGCCAATCGTTGACGACAACGGTAGGAGTAACCGTAAGGTCAAGCTCCTTCGCGAGCATCTTGCCCGCCTCTATTTGCCATGGAATGGTGTCCAACATGCAGATGCGAAACGCTGCGAGTGACGGAACGTCCGCAACGTCGGCAATGCTGTCCCACGGGATCTGACCAAGGACCTTCTGATGTACGTAGATGGAATGCGAAACCTTCTGCGCCCTTCCCTGTTGCAGACCGCACTCAAACGCGTGGGCTGCGGGCTTTGCATTTAGGTGCATCGATAGCGGCATATGCACAATCTGAAGGTCAAACAACCCCGCATTCTTTTCGCCGTAGTCGCTGAGTAGTGAGTCGAGCTGGCGGCAGAATGGACACTCGAAGTCGGTGAAAACCGTCAACATCACGGGTGCGCGGGTTTCTCCATCAAGCGGGCGAGCGACACTGTTGACCTTGGTAGACCAAGATTCGATCCTTCTTGCGCTGCGCTTTGGCACCCCTCCGTACTGATCGGATTGATCGAGTTTCCGCTGAACAATGAGTGCCAAAGAAGCTACCGCGACGCATACTAGCACTACGGAAACGACTCGATCGAACACGTCATATTTCATGGCTGTCGTCGTCAAATGAGGCCGTGATTACCGTGACAATGCTAGGCTATGTCGGAAGCGGAACTCGCGCTACAACAGTTAAGAGTGAATGGCCGACAGTTTTGCCACGTCGCAGACACACGTTGGGGAATCATCTGGCCGCCCGCCTGCGGCCCGGCCACTCTTAGCGAAACCCGTTGCCCACCGTGTCCGGTACTTGCCCACTGTGTCCGGTTGTTTTCGTAAGCACCGTGACATGTTGTGGCATGATCATGCCGCGCGCCCTCCGTGCCGTCCTCGACTCCCTCTCCGACAAGGGTGACCCGACGCTGCGTATTGTCCGCGATTTACGCGCGATCACCGCCGACCTCGATGCTGCCATTACGGACATCGAGCAAGCACCAAACGATCTCGAGCGACGGGCCGCACGGCTGCGTCGCGTGCGCGCACTGCGGTACATGATCAACACCCTCACCGAGCTCGAGTCCGAATGGACGCGCGCCAGTTAGTCGCCCCCGGTCGGGGGCGACGCCACGTAATGCGTGAAATCATGCGGATTAATGCATTGGCCGTATTGACCCTTACATTGCCACGTATTCAGGAGCCCTATGCGTAAGCCTCTCTCTCCCTTGCAAGCCTTTGCGGCCGACGCCGGCGGTGCCACCGACCGTGGTGTCGACCTTGGCGCGCAGCTCATGTCATGGTTATCGGTGGCGCAGTCGGCCGACCTGCTCTCCGCGAGCGGCGCTGTGCCGTCCGACCAGGCGCTGGCGCAGTCCTCGGCGTTGCTGGTGGAGTTTGCCGATCAACGACCGTCGATGGTGCACGACGCGCTGCCGGCGCCCACGGCACCGCTCCCGCGGATGGCTGAGCGCTTTCGCGTGGCCGCCGAAGCGATGGAGATCGCCGGCTGCTACGAGTTGGCGTTCACCACGGTGGCGGCCGTCTGTCGCCTCACGGCGCACGCTGATGCCGTGACTGCCACATTGGCCACGTTGCATCTCGGCCGCATCGCGCGACAGATGAACGATTTCCCAGCCGCGCAAGATTACTACGATCGGGTGGTGACGCGCGCCACGCGCGAGCGTGATGCGCCACTGGCCGCGCGCGGTCACATCGGGCGGGCGCTGTTGAGCGACATGCGCGGCAATCTGCCGGCCGCACAAGCGAGCTATCGCAAGGCGATGGAGCTTGCGGTGCCCGGTGGGGGAGCATACGGCATGGCGTGCTTAGGGCTCATGACCTTGGCCATCAACCGCCAGCAACTGGGCGATGCCCTGTTGTATGGGTGGCGGTTGCACGACGCGAGTGCCGAGGATTCAGAGCTGCGCTTCGTCGCGCTGTTTGAACTATCGGTTGTCGCGCTCCACGCCGGCTTTCCCGAGCCCGCCATGCGCGGCTTTTCGCATGCCCTCGATCGGGTACGCGTGCCGCGATTACAGCTGCTCATCCTCGGTGGTGCCATCCGCGCCGCCGCGCGACTCAGACGTCTTGATGAAGTCGCGACGATTCACCGCGCGATCGAACGCACGATCCGCGAAGCCAACCAGCCGCACGAGGCTGCCCAGGTTCTCATCTACAGCGCCGGCGCGCTCCATGAAATCAACGATCCCCGCGGCGCTCGCGTGGCGCTCGAGGCCGGCCGTGCCCTGGCGATGCGGTACGGGTATCACGAGTTCGTGTTCCGCGCCGATACCATGGAAGACAACTGGCGTCGGAGCGCGGTGTCCGATGCTGTTGGCGTTGCCGCTGCGTCCGACGCAGTTCCGCCCCGCAGACAGCGCGCGCTGCGTGTCGGCATCGAACGACTCGCCGCCCTCCGGTAAGCGGTGAGCACGAGACGTCAGCCCCACGGTTTCGCATCCTTCCGCCCCGTCGTGTCCGCCGGCGGTGTCGTCGGATCGGTGGTGTCGTTGCCCGTCGGCGTGTGGCAGGCGGCAACCAGTGGGGCAATGGTGAGCAGAGCAACCAACAACAGGCGGCGGGTATCGATCACGACGTACTCCGGTAAGGGGATACCCAGTGATACGGGCACGCCACCCAAGCCACCTCATCAAGGTGGGCAATCGCCGGACACGGTGGGCAACGACTTCTTCGCCTTGAGATTGCCAGCTTTCATTTTTGTGCCGTCGTGACGCCTGAGCTCGGCATCGGATGGATCCCGTCGTCGTCTCCCACGATCGACCGACTCCGCAACATCGTTCCTCCGGGAGCGGTGGTCGTGCCGTGCGCCGATGATGTCGAGCTGTTGGTCGCCGTGAGCAGTGGCCGTGTGGCGCTGACCGTGGTCGAAGCCGGGGGGGGATCGAATGCCGCCGCTCTGCTCGCCCTACGGCGGCTGCGCGAAGGATTTCCCAAGCACCCGGTCATCGCGTGGTGCGACGTCCGCGCGATCGAGTCGCATGAGCTGCTGGAGATTGCCCGGGCCGGGGTACAGGACCTCATTCGGCACGATCTCGATGAACTCCGCCACGTCTTCGCCCGCATTGTGGCGTCGGCCACGCAGCGGGCCATCAGTTACCGGATTCTCGAGGAGCTCGGGGACGTCGTCCCGCATCGACTCCATCCGCTCCTCTCGTATGTGCTGGAGCACTCCGACGAGCACCTCGACCGTAATGGAGTCGCCGCCGTGTTCGGCCTCTCGCGTCGCACCCTACAGAATCGCCTTACCGACGCGCGACTGCCGCCGCTGCGGCCATTTCTCACTTGGTGTCGCCTGCTCGTGGCAGCCGCACTGCTCGAGGAGCCCGGACACACGCTCGACTCGGTCGCCGCGCAGCTCGACTTCTATGATGGAGCCAACCTGGCCGTGACGCTTCGGCGCTATACGGGCGCCAACATCACGCGACTCCGTGCCCGCGGCGCGTTCACGGAGTCGATGCGGGCATTCCGGGAAGTCGTGGACTCGATCCCAGCCCACGAGGCTTCCTTGCCCCAGTCGTCCTCGACGGATTAACTTCCGCAGTCTAACCGGCGCACGGTGTTCTTTCGGGAGCGCTGCGAACCGGTCGGGCGGATCACTCACTCAGCGCCTCGGCGCTGACGGGCAGTGGCCGCGTTGCGCGTGTAGCTCAGTTGGATAGAGCGTCTGCCTCCGGAGCAGAAGGTCGCAGGTTCGAGTCCTGCCATGCGCGTCCGTTCGGCCTGCGGTCACTCTCGTTTCCCATGCCTAGTGCACGTAGCCGAGCTGAAGCGGAAGTCTGTTCCTGAACTCCTGGCGCTGGCTGCGTCATTGCACGTCACGAGCACCAGCGGCCTTCGTAAGCAGGAGTTGATCTTCCGGATCGAGCAAGCGTTGCTCGATGCCGAAACGACGCTGTACGGTGAAGGCGTCCTTGAAGTGCTCCCGGAAGGCTACGGCTTTCTCCGGTCGCAGGACTTCAATTATCTGCACGGCCCGGACGACATCTACGTCTCCCCTTCGCAGGTGAAGCGCTTCGACCTCCGCACCGGTGATACGGTGATGGGGGAAGTTCGCCCGCCGAAAGAGTGGGAACGCTATCTCGCGCTCCTCAAGGTGGAGCGCATCAACGGTGGTGACCCTGAGCAGTCGAAATTGCGTAGTGCCTTCGACAACCTGACCGCGAAGTATCCCGACGAACGCATCCGCCTCGAGCGGAGCAACGGCGAAGTCGCAACCCGTATCTGCGACATCATCGCCCCGCTCGGGAAGGGCCAGCGCGCCCTCATCGTGGCCCCACCCAAGGGTGGCAAAACGATCCTCATGCAGCAGCTCGCGAACGCGATCATCGAGAACCATCCCGAGATCACGCTCATCGTGCTGCTGATCGACGAGCGCCCGGAGGAAGTGACCGACATGCAGGCCAGCTGTCCCCAGGCTGAGGTCATTTGTTCTACGTTCGATGAAACGGCCGACCGCCATGTGCAGGTGGCCGACATGGTTATTGAAAAAGCCAAGCGCATGGTGGAGTCGGGCAAGGACGTCGTTATTCTGCTCGATTCCATTACGCGACTGGCCCGCGCGCACAACGCCGTGGCGCCGTCGGGAGGTCGGATTATGTCGGGCGGCCTAGAGGCCTCTGCCATGCAGAAGCCCAAAGCGTTTTTTGGCGCCGCCCGCAATCTGAAAGAAGGCGGCTCGCTTACGATCGTGGCCACAGCGCTCATCGAGACCAACTCGCGTATGGACGAGCTGATTTTCGAGGAGTTCAAGGGCACCGGCAATATGGAGCTCGTGCTCGATCGGAAGCTGGCCAACCAGCGCATCTTCCCGGCCATCGACATCAACAAGTCGGGTACCCGTCGCGAAGAGCTGTTGCTCACGCCGTTCGAACAGCAGCGAATTTTCCTGTTGCGCGCGTTTTTGGCCGACATGCCCTCCGATGAGGCGCTGCAGTTCCTGATCAAGCGCATGGAACGCGCGCAGAACAACCAGGAATTCTTTGAACAGATGGCGGAACCATGATGCTCAACACGCCCGTGGGCAGCGCCACCGCTGCCACGACCGGTCGCCTGCTCGCGGTGGACTGGGGGGACAAGCGGATCGGGCTGGCCGTCAGTGATGAACTGGGCATGCTCGCCTCCAGCGCCGGCGCCATCACGCGCCGCGCTGGCAAGCGGCCGCCGATTGCCGAATTGATGCGGCGCGCCGACGCACTCGGCGTGACCGGCTACGTGTTCGGCTTGCCGATCGATCCGGCTGGTGCCGAAACCGATCGTTGCCGCGAGGTGCGCGACGTAGCGGCCAAGCTCATTTCGCGTCAGCCGCTGCCGGTGCGCTTGGTGGACGAGCGTTTCACCACGTCGGCCGCGCTACGCAGTATCAAAGAACAGGGCGGCAGTACGCGCGGCCGCAAGGAAGAGGTCGACGCGCTGGCCGCCTGCATCCTCTTGGAAGGGGTATTGCGAGCGTCGTCGCAGGGCGTCACGCTGGGCGAGCTGGTGAACGCGACGACGCCGTGAAGCGAATTCTGCTGATCACCGCCTTGGTCGTGGCCGCTTGGTTCGCGTACCGCGAGATCGAGGGCGGTGGTGATGCCAGCGCCGCCAGCGATCGTGTCGTGATTCCTAAAGGGGCCTCGATGCGCGCGGCCGCTGAATCGCTGTCGGTGCACGACGTGATCGGCTCTCAGCGGCTCTTCCGCTGGTATACGGCGGCGGCCGGACGCGAGCGCACGATCAAGCCCGGTACCTATCAGTTCCCGTCGGGGGCTGGCTACGGATACGTGCTCGACGCTCTCGTGACCGGGCGTGGCATCATGCGCACGGTGGTGATCCCTGAAGGCTTCGACCTGCGTGACATCGTGCCGGTGCTCGCCAAGGCCCTTTCGGTACCGGAAGACTCCGTCCGTGTGGCCGTGACCGACACCACGTGGCGACGGACGCTCAACGTGCCGGCTCCTTCGCTCGAGGGATATCTCTTTCCCGCCACCTACGCCTTCGCCGATGGCATCACGGCGCGCGACGCGGTGAAGGCGATGATCGAGCGCTTCGAATCGGTCTGGAAGCCTGTATGGGATGAACGCGTCAAAGCGATGGCGATCTCGCGACACGATGCCATCACCATGGCGTCCATTATCGAGAAGGAAGCGCGGAAACCCGAAGAGCGCGCGCTGATCTCGGCGGTGTACTGGAATCGCGTAAAAAAAGGCATGCTACTCCAGGCCGATCCTACCGTGCAGTACGCTCTTCCGCAGCACGTGGATCGCGTGTTCTTCAAGGATCTCGACGTCGAATCGAAGTACAACACGTACAAGTACGTCGGACTGCCGCCTGGCCCCATCGCGTCACCGGGTGAAGCGTCGATCGCCGCCGCGCTCGCACCGGCCGATGTACCGTATCTGTTCTTCGTAGCGCGCGCTGATGGCGGACACGAGTTCCGCACCACGTTTGCCGAGCATCAACAGGCGATCGTGGAGATCAAGGGCGCCGCGCGTAAAGCCCGTGTACCCGTACGGGAATCACGCCGACCGTGAGCAGCGCGCCCGCCTCTGTCTCACTGCTCGTCTCGACATACAATTGGCCGCGGGCCCTCGAACTCGTGCTCGAACGGGTCCGTGGCCAGCAGGTGCACCCGCTCGAGGTCGTCATCGCCGACGATGGCTCGCGTGACGATACGCGGTGTCTCATCGAACGGCTCGCCCCGGGGTTTCCGGTGCCGCTGGTGCACGTGTGGCACGAGGACACGGGTTTTCGCCTGGCCGCTAGTCGCAACAAAGGCATTGCTGCGGCACGCGGCGACTACATCGTCCAGATCGATGGCGACATCCTGCTCCATCCAGCGTTCATCGCCGCCCACGCCGCCGTTGCCCGGCGTGGCGTATGGGTGCAGGGGTCGCGGGCGCTGCTGAATGCCTCGTGTACCGGACGTTTGCTCGACGGCACACAACGCCACGTCAGTGGCCTCAGCGCCGGTGTCAAGCAACGCCAGAATGCACTCTACGTCCCGTGGCTTGCGTCGTTCGTCCGTGGCCCACGCGACGGGCTGACACGCGTGCGCGGCGCGCACATGGCCTTCTGGCGCGACGATCTCGTGCGCGTGAATGGTTACGATGAACGCATCGAGGGATGGGGACGCGAGGACAGTGAGCTCGCCACCCGCCTGATCAATGCTGGCGTGCACCGGCGCAATCTCAAGTTCGCGGCCGTCGCCTATCACCTCTGGCACACATCGGCAAACTTTGATTCCGTGACCCGCAACCACCAGCGTCTCGAGCGCACGATCCACGACCGACTCGTCTGGGCGGAGCTCGGCCTCGATCAGTATCTCGCCCGGGAGCAGGTCGCATGAGCGATCGTCGTCCACCGTCGGGCACGGTCGCCATCGTGGCGCGTCGTGGCGCGCAGCGTATCCGCCGCGGGCACCCATGGGTGTTCCGCTCCGATGTCGAACGCTTTCCGGACCTACCCGCCGGCATCGTGCGCATCGCGGAATCGAACGGCGCCCCGTTGGGTTTTGCGCTCTGGAGCCCGCGCTCCGAGATCTCGCTGCGCCATATCGAGCGCAATCCCGCGCATGAACCCGATGCTACGTGGTGGCACGCGAAACTGCGCGCTGCGATCGCGCGTCGCGCGCCATTGGCCAGTGAGGCAAACGCCTATCGGCTGGTACACGGCGAAGGCGACGGTCTGCCATCGCTGGTGGTTGACCGATACGGTGACGTGCTGGTGGTGCAATTACTCTCGGCCGGCCTGGATGCGTGGACCGACAGCATTGTGACGTCGCTGGTGGAGCTCACCGGTTGCCGCGGTATTCTGGCGCGCAATGATCCGGCCGCGCGCGGTCGTGAAGGGCTGCCTCGGGAAGTGACGCTGCTGTACGGCGAGGTGCCGCGCACGGTGGAAGTGGTGGAGCACGGCGTGCGCTATCTCGCCGCGCCGTGGGACGGACAGAAGACGGGCGCCTTTCTCGACCAGCGTGAGAATCGTGTCCTGATCGGTTCACTGGCGCGCGGTCAGGCGTTGGACTGCTTTGCATATCACGGCAGCTTCGCCTTGCATCTCGCCCGGAAAGCCGACCAGGTGTTCGCGCTCGATGTGTCGGCACCGGCGCTGGCCCGCGTGCATGAGCATGCCGATCGCAACGGACTCACGAATATCGTGCCGGTGGAAGGCGACGCCTTTGACGTGCTTCGCGCGTGGTACAAGGAGGGGCGTCGCTTCGATACCATCGTGGTCGATCCGCCGGCGTTCGCGAAAACGCGGAGTGCGATCGATGGCGCATTGCGCGGCTACAAGGACATCAACCTGCACGCCATGCGCTTGCTGGCACCGGGCGGGTTGCTGTTCACCGCCAGCTGCAGCTTCCATCTGTCGCGCGGGCATTTCTTCGAGATGCTACAGGATGCCTCCGCCGATAGCGGCCGCGCGTTCGCGTTGCGCGCAATCACCGGCCAGCCGCTCGACCATCCGGAACTGATCACGGTGCCGGAAACCGGTTACCTCAAGGGTGCCCTGCTCGAAGCGATGTAAATGTGCTCCGGGCGGCGTCAGCGTCGCTGGCAGCGCGAACAGTAGAACGTGCTGCGTCCCGCCTGCGGCAATCGCGTGAGCGTCGCACCACAACGACGACACGGTTCGCCATCGCGTCCGTAGACTCGCCAGATGTCATTCTCGTTCACATCCTCGCGACCGTAATAGCGCTCCGTGGGCGCGGTTTCGAGCACCAAGCGAATTGCATCGCGCAGTCGCGTCACGCGCTCGCGCGACAGGCGGTGTGCGGGGGCGGCCGGATTTATACGCGCTTCCCAGAGCGCCTCCGAGGCGTAGATATTGCCCACGCCGGCCACGAGTTTCTGATCGAGCAGCGCCGGTTTGATCGGTCCGCGGCGTCGCGCCAGTGCCGTCCGAAATCCTTCGGCAGTGAAGTCGTCGGTGAGCGGCTCTGGCCCGATCGCGGGGAGCACGAAGGCACCGGGCGCGTGCAGACGCACGACACTGAGGGCACGACCGTCCACCAGCGACACCCGCACGCCGTCGGCCGTCTCCAGGCGCACGCGCTCATGACGCGGGGGGGCGTCGCCCACGCGAGTGAACTCCCAGTCGCCGGTCATCCGGAAGTGGACCTCGAGAATCGCCCCGTTGTGCAGATGCACCAGCTGGATCTTTGCTCGGCGTTCCACGCGGGCGATCGTGAGCCCTTCGGCCGCCCGTCGCGCTGGTTCCGGCAGATACCGTTGCTGGGAGGGATGCAGCGGTTCGAGGCTGGCGATTACGCGTCCGGCGACGGCATCACGGAGTCGCTTGGCGGCGAATTCGACTTCAGGCAATTCGGGCATAGGGCGTGGCGGTGAAGGCGGTGGTGGCACTGTCGCGGCACCATCCCAACTGTAATGCCGAGGCACACTTGGAAGTTCTCGGATCACAAATGCGCCGTTGATTTCCTCTTGCGTTCCTGAAGCGGACACCTACTTTATCCACATTCCATCCACACCTACGGGGCACCGTTATCCATTCTCCCCGATCGCTCAAGTACGAGTATGAGCTGTTTGTCGAACGCGAGATCGAGGACTACAAGGACTCGGTGTCTCGCGGCGCGCTGCTCAAGATCGGCGACGAGGCGGTAGAAGTTCTGCGGAAGCAGGATCAGATCGCGCTGACCGAAATGGTTGTGTGGCAGGAAGTCGACCGGCTGATCACCAAACGCCTGCGACTGCCCACGTACGCCACCTGGAAACGTCGTCGTCTCAAGATGCTGGCGCAGTATCAGACGCCTGAGCATTGGGGCATCGATCCCAACGCAATGCTGGTGCGCGCGCTTGCCGGCTCCAGCGATCGTCATGTGCTGGTGGCCGGCGCGGAGCGTGAAGGGCCGGCGCTGTATCTCGCGGCGAGAGGGTGCGCCGTAACCGCCGTGGAGCCCGCCGAAGACGCCGTAGAACGCGTCGTGCGGGCGGCCGAAGCCGCTGGGCTGACCGAGCGCGTTCGTAGCTACTGTGCCGATCTTGGCGGCTGGGCGCCCGACGTCGAACTGCATGCCGTGGTCTGTTCGCCCACCGCGTTCGCCGGCCTCACGACGCAGGATCGCGCGCGCGTGCTCGAAGTGCTGCAGAGTGCCACCGCCGACGGCGGCGTGCATCTCGTGGAGACGATCGCCGCCGGTACCGAGAGCATGCATGATGGCTTCCCACTCGAAGAGCTGCGTTCGCGCTATCGTGGCTGGACGATCTCGGTGGAAAACACGGTCGGGTTGCGCGAGACGTTCATGGCGCGCAAGGATTTCGCGGTCGCGTAACGGGAACCGCCTGAACATGTGTCGTTTGTACACGCGACCGGCGAAATTATGACGTGTCAGTAGGACACCGCCGACGTGACTCACGTCGGCGTTTGTTTTTCAAGTCGTTCATTTTCAACATGTTGCAATTGCCGACCGGTTGGCACTCGGCGTGCTATTACGGTCAGTGATCGGTCGCGTGCGGTGCGACCCCATGTAACGTTCACATCAGGGGTGGAGGATCACCCACAATGCGTCTCAAAGAGTCAGATATGTTGCTGCAGCAGCGCGAGCCCATGGGGATCGTGATCGCCGACGGTGGCCCCGGCGATCGTCCGTCGCGTTTTGCTGCGTTTGTGTGGGGACCTGTGCCGGATGACGACGTGCAAGTGCCTGAGCGCGCGAAGGAGCTCGTCGCATCCGCCTGAGTTCGTCAGCGACAGTTCATCACGGAAACGTGAAAGGCGCCGGCAGACATGCCGGCGCCTTCGCGTTTGTACACCTGCAAACGGCACGAACGCGTAATTACGCGGCGACCGGAGCCGGAGCGACAACCTTCTTGGCGCGCTTGGTGGCCTTGCGGGCTCCCTTTTTCGCAGCCTTCTTGGCGCCCTTCTTGGCGGCCTTCTTCGTGGCCTTCTTGGCACCCTTCTTTGCAGCCTTCTTGGCAACCTTGCGGGTCGCCTTCTTGGCGGTCTTGCGGGTCGCCTTCTTGGCCGCCCTCTTCACCGACTTCTTCGCGGCCTTCTTTGCGCCCTTCTTCGCGACCTTGCGGGTCGCCTTCTTCGCGACCTTACGGCCACCCTTCTTTGCCGCTTTCTTGGCGGCCTTCTTGGCAGGAGCCATTTCGAAAATCCTCTCGAGGAGGTTTGGATCGCACTCCCTTTCCCCCGGTGGAAAGGTGAGCTCACACAAGGCGCGGCGCATGCACCGCGGACTTATGCGCTACACGGTCTCCAGAGGAGTCGTGCAGGTGGTTGTCCGCGCTGACAAACGACGAGGACTAGGCAGCAGCACGGCGCCGCGCGAAACACGTATCGCGTAACGCGGCCGCACAATTCGTATACGAATGACGGGGGAGATACGCGCGAGGCAACGAATGCCGATGGTGTCGTAGGAGGAGGCGACACGAAGACCGCGCGGCTCACGCGTCGCCATGGCGACAGCGGAGCAGGCCGTCGCTCCGCGCACAGGCGCGAGCAGCGACGACGAAACCGTGGCCAGAACCGAACTGCGGTTCGCCACGCCAGAGGTGGTCGCCGAGGCGACCGTGGACTTCTCGAGGAACTCGTGCCGCTTTATGGCCACGCGTTGCCGATAAGGATTGCGCACCCTGTTGCCGTGTTGCGAGAACCACGGAGACCCGGATGTGGACAAGGCACGCAAGTCGTTGAATTCACGCGAATATACGCGTGGATAATTCAACTGCGCAATAGCGCGTATAAAGAACGCGCGCGAATACATCACCCGACTTCGCCCAAACCGCGAAAATCCGGCCTTCCACGCGCTCCGTGCGCGTGCGACTTTTCGCGTTCGAACCGCATGACGATCTCTCCGGCTGCGCGCGGCCAACACCGCGTACGCCGGCAATCCTGGGAGTGACATGAAAGCGCTGGTGAAGCAAACGGCCGGGCGTGGTCTTACGCTGTCCGAGGTTCCTGAGCCCACGATCCGCGACGACGAGGTACTCATTCGCGTGCGCAGTGCCGGCGTTTGCGGGACCGACGTGCACATCTACGAGTGGGACGCGTGGGCGTCCGGTCGGTGCAAGCCGCCGTTCATCTGTGGTCATGAGTTCGCGGGCGACGTGGTCGCGGTCGGCAGCTTCGTGGAGAGCGTGAAGGTCGGTGACCGCGTCACCGCCGAGGGGCATATCGTCGATGAGCGTTCGATCTTCAGCCGCACCGGCAACGCGCACGCCGACCCGTCCACCAAGATCATCGGGGTCGACCGCGACGGCTGTTTCGCCGAGTACATCGCGATGCCGGCTACCAACGTGTGGCACCTCGACGACTCGATCAGCTATGACATCGGCGGCATTCACGACCCGATGGGCAATGCCTTCCACACCGCGCTCACGGCGAACATCCCCGGCGCCGTCGTGCTCATCACGGGCTGCGGTCCGATCGGCGCCTTCGCCGTGGGCATCTGCAAGGCCGCCGGCGCCGCGCGTATTATCGCGACCGACGTGAACCCCAAGCGACTCGAGCTGGCGCGCACCATGGGCGCGCATGACGCCGTGCATCCTGACGACGCCAAGGCCGCCGTCATGAAAGCGTCCGACGGCAACGGCGCCGACGTCGTGCTCGAAATGTCGGGCGTCCCCGCCGCAGTGCATCAGGCGTTCGCGCTCTGCCGGCCGGCCGGCCGCGTCAACATGCTCGGCATTCCGTCCAAGACCATCGACATTGATTTCGCCACCGAGATCATCTTCAAGGGCCTCACAATTTACGGCGTGGTCGGCCGTCGCATGTACGACACCTGGCACCAGATGTCGCGGTTCGTGGCGTCCGGCAACTTCGATCCGACCCCCGTGATCACGCACCGCCTCCCCCTCGAAGCGGTCGATGATGCGATGCACCTGATCAAGTCCGGCGACGCCGGTAAGATCATCTTCCAGCTGTAGACCGGGCTTCTCTATGTCACTCACGACTGAACTGCAGACCGAACTCGACGCTTTCAAAGCTGCCGGCACCTACAAGCGTCTCAACTACCTCGAATCGCCCCAAGGCGCCCGCGTGCGAATGGAAGGACGCGGCGAGGTGATCGTGCTATCGTCCAACAACTATCTCGGTCTCGCCAACGAACCGGCCGTGGTGCAGGCCGGTATTCAGGCGCTCAAGCAGTACGGCGCCGGTACGGCGTCGGTCCGCTTTATCTGCGGCACCTTCGCGCTGCATCGCGATCTCGAGACGGCGCTCGCTCGGTTCGTCGGCACCGAAGCGTCGCTATCGTACGTCTCGGCCTGGAACGCCAACGAAGCGCTCACGCCCACCATCGCCCGCGAAGGTGACTTCGTGGTGTCCGATGCGCTCAACCACGCCTCCATCATCGACTCGGTGCGCTTAGCCAAGTCGATCACCAAATGCACGACAGCCGTCTACAAGCACAGCGACATGGACGACCTGCGCGAGAAACTGCGCGGTGCGAAGGACGCCAAGCGGAAAATCATCTGGACCGACGGCGTCTTCTCGATGGAAGGCTCGATTGCCAAGCTTCCCGAGATCCTGCAGCTTGCCCGCGACCATGACGCAATCGTGGTGATGGACGACTCGCATGCCACCGGCGTGCTGGGCAAAACGGGACGCGGCACGGCCGAGCATTTCGGGGTCATGGGAGAGGTCGATATCATCACCTCGACGCTCGGTAAGGCACTCGGTGGTGCGGCGGGCGGATTTATCGCCGGTCCGGCGGCGCTCTGCGACATGATGACGCAGCGCTCGCGCCCACAACTGTTCTCCAACGCCCTGCCGCCAACCGTGGCCGCCAGTTCACTGGCCGCCGTGGAGTTCACGGAAGCGCACCCCGAACTGGTGACCAAGCTGCACGACAACGCGGCGTATTTCCGCGCCGCCATTCAGGACGCCGGGTTCCATCCGCTGCCGGGCGAGACGCCGATCATTCCGATCATCGTTGGCGAGACGGCGCTGGCCATCACGGTCAGCGAGATGCTGCTCGACCGCGGGGTGTTCGTGACCGGCTTCGGATTTCCAGTGGTGCCGCAGGGTCAAGCGCGCGTGCGTTGTCAGGTGAGCGCGGCACACACACGCGACGATCTCGATGCGGTGGTGCATGCGTTCAAGGACGTTGGACGTCTGGTTGGCCTGATCAACTGACCACGAACTGCGGCCACGAATTACGCGAATAACACGAATTTGCTCGGAGTATTGGCGAGGTTTTCGTGGGATTCCTGGGTCGACTTTTGTGATTTGCTGCCAGATCAGATCACGAAT
>NZ_JBKJRB010000098.1:0-102761 GCF_046594945.1 Gemmatimonas sp.
TCGTCGATGCCGGCGTTGGCGTCGGGCGCGTAGCGGAACTTGGCGTAACGTCCTTGCAGGTCGGCGAACCAGCGGGCCCGGCCCGCGTCGAGCGACAGCTTGGCGAAAGCGCTCGCGTCCTGCTTGTGGCCCGTGTTGTCGTACAGGGTGATCGACGGCTGGAGGTATCCGCGATGGGCGCGCTGATAGGTGTTGGCGTTGATGCCCGTATTCACGCGCAGCGCACCACGCTCCACGTTGTACGCACTGGTCACGCCGTACCATGTGTGCGCCAGATTGAAGCGATAGCGATCGGGCAGCTCGATGTAGTCGTAGTTGCCGCTGGCCGAGTTGCGGTACACGGTGGTGCTCACCGAACCGCCGTTCTGCAGCGCGCGGGTGTATGCCAGCGACACCATCTGCTGTCCGAACTTATCGCGCTCGTCGGGCTGCAACGGGTTGTACCGGCGGTTGGTCTTGAGCTGCTCCAGTGTGGCGCCCGTGTACGAGAGCGTATCGGCCAACAGCCCTACCAGCGTCGTGAGCTTGACCACGTCGCGGGCGCCGAACCAACCGGCGCCCACGAACGCCGAGCGTCCCATCACGCCGCTGTGATCGCGGTAACCGTTGGTACGCAGTGCACTAGCGCGGCCGTACACCGCGAACTTGCCGGCGGTGAGCCCTGAGTTGAACGACGCGCTCACGCGCTGGGCACCGAACGATCCCAGCTGCAGCTGCAAGTCACCACCAGCATCGGCGCGCGCCACCGGCATCGTCTCGAAGTTCACACTGCCGGCGAACGACGCCGTGCCGGCCGTGCTCGTGCCCACGCCACGCTGCACCTGGACCGACTGCACGTTCGACATCAGGTCGGCCAGGTTGGCGAAGTACAGCACCTGATCTTCCATGTCGTTCAACGGGACGCCATCGAGCGTGATATTGATGCGCGTCTGATCGATACCGCGCAGCCGCAGATAGCTGTAGCCCCACATTGTACCGGTCTCGGTGTGCGAGGTCATCGAGGGGGCTGCATTCATGAGTAGCATCGGGACGTCCTGCCCGAAGTGCCGCTGCGCGATCGCGGCGCGAGAGATGATGGCCTGCGAGATCGGCGCCTGTTCATTGGCACGGATCGCGCGGACCAGCACGCCTTCGATGCGGCGTACCGAGTCGGCTTTGGCGGCCGTTTGGGCACTGTCGGGACGGACCTGCGCGCCGAGCGAAGCGGCAAAGGACAGTAGGGATGCCGCGGTGGCGGTCATCAGGATAGCACTCAGGCGGGTGCTGGTGCTGAGGCTGGCGACACAAAGTCGCCGCGTGCGCCATGGGCGCGCGATTGCGTGCGGATACATCGATTGGACTCCCTACGCCGGTACGAGCCGGATCAGGTTCTACGGGACTCTCTCAGCCGACGCTCACTGGCGGCGCCGGCACCCCGGTCATGTGCAGTGAACCTTAATTAGCTTTGCGTCTCATGACCAGTACGGAGCTCCACCTCCTGTCCAACCCCTGCGCATGGCTCGCCGCGCACGGGAGCTCCTGCCCGGAGCTCTTTGGCTTCATCACGGGCGTGCTCAACGTCTGGCTCGTCACCCGCGAGAATATCTGGAGCTGGCCACTCGGCGTGCTCAACGCCGGCTTCTACGTCGTGGTGTTCGCCCGCACCGGTCTCTACTCGGACACTGGTCTGCAGGTCGTGTATATGGTGTTGTCGTTCTACGGGTGGTGGCATTGGCTGCGCGGCGGACCCAATCACGACGCCGTGGTGGTCACGCGCACCGCGCGTCGCACCGCATTGCTCATGACGGCGATCGGGCTCGTTTCGTGGATCACCCTCGCCACCATCACGCGCCGGATGCCTGGCGCCGCGCTGCCGTGGCTCGACGCCGCACTCGTGTCGATCAGCCTCGTGGCGCAGTACATGATGACGCGGAAGCTCCTAGAAAACTGGCTGCTCTGGATCGCCGTCGACGTGGTCTACATTGGTCTATTCATCAATCGGCAGCTCCCGCTCACGGCGATGCTGTACGCCGTGTTTCTGGTGCTCGCCATCATCGGCTACCTGCAATGGCATCGATCCGCGACGCGGTCGCGCCTCGCGAACTCACTCCCGAACTTACCCGCATTGTCCTGACGGGATCGGAGTCGGTCGGCAAGACGACGCTCGGCAGGCAGCTCGCGGCCCGCTATGGCGCGGCCTGTGTTCCCGAGTTCGTGCGTCAGTACGCGGCTGCCAAAGGCGCGCCGCTCGACTTCCGTGACCATGGCCCCATTGCCACGGGGCAGATGGCACTGGAAGATACGCACATTGCCAGCGCTTTGGCCCGCGGTGACGCCTTGCTGCTGCAGGATACCGACCTAGTGAGCACCGTCGTGTATTGCCAACACTATTTCGGCCGCTGTCCCGAGTTCATCGAGGAGGCAGCCATCGCGCGTCGCCCGACGCACTATCTCCTGCTGGATATCGACGTGCCTTGGATCGCCGACGGTATCCGCGACCGCGACGAGCAGCGCGATGACGTGCAGGCGCTTTTTCGCGTGACGCTGGCGCGATTCGGCGCGCCGGTTACCGTTGTGCGGGGCACGTGGGAGGAACGACTGACCACGGCCACCGCACTGATCGACACATTCATCGACGCCGAGGGTCGCGCGTCGCATCGCTGACCGACCCGCGAGCCAACACCTTCACCGAAATAGACCGCTATGGCCGACAAGACACAGAACTTCGCCAACCACGGGCAGTACGTGCCCATGTATCACTTTTTCGCCAGCCCGCTGGCGCTGATCTTCGTGATTTGGAGCGTGCAGCGACTGATCACCAATCCGGGTGCGGACACGGCCTACATGTTGGTCGGTGCGCTGGCTCTGTTCGGCGTCGTGGCCGTCTCGCGACTGTCGCCGTTGCGCGCGCAGGACCGTCTGATCCGCCTCGAGGAGCAGCTCCGCTACGTCCGCTTGCTGCCGACCGATCTCGCCGCGCGGGCGCAGGGCGCGTTCTCGCCGCGCCACTACATCGCACTGCGCTTCGCGAGCGACGCCGAGCTCGCGTCGTTGGTTGACATGGTGATCAAGAATCCGGAAATGAAGGGCAAGGAAATCAAGAGCAACATCAAAACCTGGCGCCCGGACCACTTCCGAGTGTGACAGGTGCCGTCGCGCCTGTCTGCTCCGCGTTTACAGGCGCGACAGCAACAGCTCGACCGGCAGTCCACCGTTCGCCGTTCGCAACACCGCCTCGAACGCGAGTCGCGTCTGCGCCGCGAGCACACGATCGGGCACCAGAAGACCAAGCTGCCACTCGGGGCCACCGGCACGCACCACATCGCCGAGTCGCGCATACAGCGAGCGTAAATCCGCCCCATCGCTGATGCGCAGCCCGTACGGCGGGTTGGTGAGCACCAATCCCGTCGCGCCGATCGCCTCGAGCGAGGTGTCCGACAGCGGCCCCTGCTCGATTACGAGATCCTGCCGGACGCCCGCCCGCTCCGCGTTGGCCACCGCCGCTTTGCAGGCACCGGCATCACGATCACGCATCACGATCGGCGTGCCCACCGATGGTAACTGCTCCGCCTTCGCCGCCGCGCGTACGCGCGAGTGCATCGGCGCGTCGGCGCCCGGCCACTGCTCCATCACGAACTCGCGCCCCATCCCTGGCGCCATGCGGCGCACACGCAGCGCCGCTTCGATCCCGATCGTACCCGACCCGCAGAACGGATCCACCAGCGGCACACCACCGTTCCAGTCACACGACGCCAGCATCGCCGCCGCCAGCGTCTCACGCAGCGGCGCCTTTGCAATGGCCTGACGCCAGCCGCGCCGGTGCAGTAGCGCGCCGGAACTGTCGGCGCTGATCGTGCACCGATCGTGATCGAAGCGCACCACGATCAGCTGCGTGTTGCCGTCGTCGTCCTCTTCGTCATCCTTGGCGCGACCGAGGGCTTGGCTGCCCGTGATGCTGTTCGTGATGCCGCGCGCGACGCGTTCGGCCACCGCATCCGAGTGATACAGGCGCGACTTACGACACGTCACGCGCAACCGCACGGCCGCCCCGGGCGACAGCACGAGGTGCCAGGGGACGCGCACCGCCATCTTCTCGAGCGTCGCGAAATCGCGCGCCTCAAACTCGGCGAGCCGCACCAGCACGCGGCTGGCGAGGCGCGACCACAGGTTCACGGTGAAGAGCTGCTCGGCCGAGGCGTTGAATGACACGCCGGCGGGACTGACGTCGCGAGGCGTGATGCCGCGCGCGATGCACTCGGCGGCCACCAACGGCGCGAGGCCCGGTGCGGCGATCGCGAACGCATCGAAGCCCGACGGAGGCACCGTTGGGATCGGCGCGCTGTTCGGACGCGTGGCGCGAGCCGGTCGGACCGGTCGCGGGGGGATAAAATTGTCGGGCTTGTGCGGCGTAGGCAGCTTATGCGGCTTTGTCACTCATCTCGCGACGCCGGAGTGTGGCGTAGGGCGTTCGGACACCTCGGGCGAGCAGCAGATGCCAGAAGTCTTCGGCATCCAGCGGCGGCGCGAACAGGAAGCCCTGTCCGAGCTCGCAACCAAGGGTGAGCAGGTGGCCGCGTTGCGCCTCCGTTTCAATGCCCTCGGCCACGGTGTGCATCCGCAACGTCTCTCCTAGTGCCACGATCGCGCTGGCCAGAACCGGTCCTTCGCCTCCCTTATCGATGACATCCACGAACGCTTTATCGATCTTCAGGATGTCGATCGGATAGCGCTGCAGATAACTCAGGGAAGAATAACCTGTCCCGAAATCGTCGATAGCCAGTGAGATCCCGAGCGCCTTCAGCCCATGCAGACGCTCCATCGACAGCTCGGTGTTCTGCATCAGCATGCTCTCGGTGATTTCGAGCACGAGCTGTTCCGCCGCCAGCCCCGAATCGGCCAGCGCCTGCCGGACATCATCCACGATTCCCGGCTCTTGCAGCTGGCGCCCCGAGAGATTGACCGAAATCCGCACCGGAAGCCCGCGTTCGTCGGTCCAGCGTTTTGCCTCGCGGCAGGCTCGGCGAAGCACCCAGCGACCGATCGGTACGATCAGCCCCGTTTCCTCGGCAATGGGAATGAACAGCCCCGGCGGAACCTTCCCGCGATCGCGGCACATCCAGCGCACCAGCGCCTCGGCGCCGATGATGTCGCCGGTGTCGAGGGCCACAATGGGCTGATACTGCAGGATGAACTCCTCGTGCTCGATGGCACGACGGAGGTCCGCTTCCACGACCAAGCGATCGAGTGCCGCCTTGTGCATCTCCGGCTCGAACAGGACGTGCTGGCCCTTACCGCGTGTCTTGGCCACGTACATCGCCACGTCGGCGTTGCGTACCAGTTCGTCGGTGCTCTCGCCTCCACCGCTCCGCGAGATACCAATGCTGGCGCTCACAAACACTTCTTTCCCGCCGAGCAAGAACGGCTTGCTCAAGGCTTCGCAGACGCGGTCGGCAACGGCCGACACCTCGTCGACCGATACGGTATGTTCCACGAGCACGGCGAACTCATCGCCGCCGAGGCGCGCGATCAGATCGCTGTCGCGCACGCAGATCGCCAGTCGGCGCGCCGCTTCCACCAGCAAGCGATCACCAGCGGCATGCCCCAGCGAGTCGTTGACCGTTTTGAAGTTGTCGAGATCGAGGAAGAGTACCGTGACCGCGTACGCCTGCCGCTGTGCGCGCGCGAGCGCATGTCCCACCTGATACAGGAAGAGCGCGCGGTTCGCGAGATCGGTGAGCGGATCGTGGAACGCCTGATGCATGTACTGTTGCTTGATTACGCTCTGCTCCGTCACGTCGCGCGTGTTGAGCACGAGACCGCGAACCACCGGCTCGCTGAGCAGATTCGTGCCCACGTTGTCGACCGTGAGCCAAGCGCCATTCGCGTGCCGGATGCGCCATTCCCGCTTCAGCACACCGGGCGTCGCGCCACCGGTGCGCGACCGGTTCGACCGGGCCAACTCCTCGAGAAACTGCAACGTCGAGGAGAGATCCTCGGGGTGCAGAATTGATTCGATACGCGAAGTCACGAGCTTGGCCGGATCGTGACCGAACACCAGCGCCATTGACGGACTCGCATACCGGATGGTGCCATCCGGATCGAGGATCATGATGACATCGCTGCTGTGCTGCACCAGCGCCTGAAAGCGCGCCTCGTTGTTGCGTGCCGTAGACTCGGCGAGCCCGCGCGCCGCGTCCTTCGTGGACGTGAACTGGCGAGCGAATGCGAGCGCCGTCAGCACAACCACGCCGATAGCGAGGCCCAGCAGTGGCTGCGTGCCTCCGGTGTGCGGTGCGCCCGAGATCGCGAGCTTGAGCAGCAGGGCGAAACCCGGTAGCACCGCGACGAATGGAATGACACTCGCGGTGAGCTGATCGCGGTCGCTGCGAACACGAATCCGTCGATGCATCACCGTCGCGATACTGACCCACGCCGCCGCCGCGATCAGGGCGAAACTCATCGGCGCCGCCATGCGGACGACATCGACATTCGTAACACCCTGCGTCATCTGCACGATGGCCAGCACGTGCACGACGAACTGCAGGAGCAACGCGCTGGCCAGCACCACGAGCACATTTGCGCGATGCTGCAATACGGTGCGGCGCCACAACACCGATGCCACCAGGATGACGACAAGTTCGAGTGTCGCGTGCGCGTGCAGGATCGCCAACGGGCGTACCACGATGCCGGTGCCGCCGATCATCCACAGGTTGTACCACGTAACGAGCACACCGGCCACGCCCACGGTGCTGATGTCGAGTGCTAGCTTGGCGCGATCCACGGTCGTACGCGGCGCGCTTGGCAGAAGCAGGAACGCGAGGAGCAGCATCACCTTCGCCACGACTGGCGTGATCATCACCGTGAGGTCGGCGGTCGCCGGCGACAGGGGACGCACCACGAAATCGATGGCGATGCGGGCGATCGGGAAGAGCGAAAGTGCGCCGGCCACCACCTTCCAGAACCGACGGGTGCCCCGATCGAAGGCCAGCTCTCCACCGGCGCGCCACGCAAGGACAATCGCCACGAGCGCGACCAGCTGGGGGGCCAAACTGCGAGTCCAGCTGGCGGGACCGGCACCGGGCGCACCAACCGCCAACCAGGCGGTCACCAGGACGGTGTATCCAACCAGAGCCGCCAGGATCAGTCGGTCCTGGAATACCCCAAATACCGGACCACCAATGACCGGGATGCTGTCGAGCGAGCGCCGGAGATTGGTGGTCAGATAACTGCCCGATCGACGCGAGCCGGCGTCGGCGGGTGAGGACATGGCACGAGGGGTCGGGGTGAGTCGAGGAGCGTCCAACGCAAGGACGTCCCTCGAGCCCGAACCGTCACGCTGCTGGCAGTGTCACCGAGGCATCGGGAGGCATGGGCGGCGGCGACCGCGGACCCGGCTTGCGCAGAATGAAGCGCAGCGCGAAGAGGACCACGAATACCGCTGCATACAGCATCGGCTCGGCGAGATCCTTCTTAACTGCCCAGAGAAAATGCACACAGCCGGCGATGGCCGACACGTACACCAAGCGGTGAAGCTGATTCCACCGTTTCCCGCCCAACCGCTTGATTGACCATTTGCTGGAGGTGAGCGCCAAGGGGATCATCAGCACGAACGCCAGCATCCCGACCGTGATGTATAGATGCTTGAGAATATCCTTTACGATCTCAGGCCAGTCGAAGAACTGGTCGAGCACGATGTACACGCTGAGATGCCCCAGTGCCCAGAAGAATGCGGCCAGCCCGAGAAACCGACGCTGCGCGACCAGCCAGCCCCAGCCGGTTAGCCGCATAAGCGGGGTGACCGCCAACGAAGCCGCGAGAAGGCGAAGGGTCCACTCACCCGACGCGTGTTGAAGCGCCTCAATTGGTTCGGCACCCAACTGATCGAGTAGCAACTGCGCCACCAGCACGATGGCCGGCACTATCACCAGAAGCCACAGCGCAGGACGGATCAGGCGCCGAATAGGCCCCTCGCCGCGCGCCAGCATTGAGCGTAGGCGAGGGCTCAGTAGTACTTCCGCAGGTCCATGCCGCTGTACATGGACGCGACCTGGCTGGCATAGCCGTTGAACGGGAGCGTCGGGATTTTCAGGAACTGTCCGATCCGGCGCTCCTTGGCCTGGCTCCAGCGCGGATGATCAACCAGCGGATTCACGTTGGCGTAAAAGCCGTACTCGCTGGGATTAGCGTCATTCCAGGTCGTGTTGGGCAGCTTGTCCGTGAACCTGATCTTCACGATCGCCTTGATGCCCTTGAAACCGTACTTCCACGGTACCACGAGTTTCAGTGGGGCGCCGTTCTGGTTCGGAAGCGCCTTGCCGTACATGCCGGTGGCCAGCAGGGCCAACGGATTATTGGCTTCGTCGAGGCGCAGCGCCTCTTTGTACGGCCATGGGAGCACCGCGCGGGCCTGACCCGGCATCCGGCGCGGATCGTACAGCGTGGTGAACTCTACGAACTTGGCACTCGGCAGCGGCTCGCAACGGGCCACCACGTCCTTGAGCTGCACACCCTGCCACGGAATCACCATCGACCACGCTTCCACACAGCGATGGCGATAGACCCGATCCTGCAGCGGCAGCTTACCCACGAGCTCGTCGAATGAGTAGGGGCGCGGTTTCTTGACCATCCCCTCGACGGTCACCGTCCACGGCATCGGGCGGAAGTTCTTCGCCTGATCCTTCGGCTCTTCCTTTCCAGTTCCGAACTCGTAGTAGTTGTTGTAGCTGGTCGCGTCTTCCTCGGGCGTCAGCTTGTCGTTCTCCTGAAGGCCGACCGTACCGCGATCGAAACTCATGGCCTGCAGCGCCGACGGCGCGATCAGTCCGCCCAGCGCCAGTGCCCCGGCGGTGCCCATAAAGGCGCGACGGTTCTGATACATGGGTTCCGGCGTGATGTCGGAAGACGGGATGTCGTCGGGATGGCGAATCAGCATGGACGTCGAAGTGAGGGTCGAGGGTGCATACATTCTAGCGGCAAGTACGCTGTTCGGTTCCCGAAATTTGCATCCGGATGATTGCTGGTCCGGCCACTTCCTGCAATTCGTCCCCATGCGCTATACGACGCTCGGCTCCACCGGGATCTCCGTGTCCCGCCTCTGCCTCGGCTGCATGAGCTACGGCACCCCGAGCTGGCGCCCTTGGGTGCTCAGCGAAGACGACGCCCGCCCGTTCTTCCGCCGCGCCATCGAGGCCGGCATCAACTTCTTCGACACCGCCGACATGTACGCCCTCGGCATGAGCGAGGAGGTCACGGGACGGGCCCTGCGCGAGTACGGCCGCATGGAGGAGATCGTGCTGGCCAGCAAGGTGTACTGGCCGATGGCGCCCGGACCGAACATGCGGGGCCTCTCGCGCAAACACATTGTGCAGGCCTGCGAAGCGAGTCTGACGCGACTGGGCGTGGATACCATCGACTTGTATCAGATTCATCGCTTCGACCCCAACACGCCGATTGAGGAAACGCTCGCCGCCCTCGACCATCTCGTACAGTCGGGCAAGGTGCGCTATATCGGCGCCAGTTCCGGTTGGGCGTGGCAGTTTGCACGCGCGCTCGGCACGTCCGACCTCAAAGGCTGGTCGCGCTTCGTGAGCATGCAGAATCATTACAACCTTCTCTACCGCGAAGAAGAGCGCGAGATGATTCCGCTGTGCGAGTCGGAGAAGATCGCGGTGCTGCCGTGGTCGCCGCTCGCGCGCGGGCTGCTGGCCGGCGCGCGCTCCGCGCTCGACGATCGCACCTCCACCACCCGCGCCGCGCACGATGCGTACGCGGTGGGACTGTACGAGGGGGAAAAAGACTGGGAGATCGTGAACGCCACACGGGCGATCGCCACCGAACGTGACGTGCCGATGGCGCAGATTGCCCTGGCGTGGCTATTGTCGAAGCCGGCGGTCACGGCCCCGATTATCGGGGCCACCAAGATGTATCAGCTCGATCAAGCGCTCGGGGCGGTCGACATCACGTTGTCCGCCGATGAGATCACGCGACTCGAGGCGTCGTATCGCCCGCACGCGGTGAAGGGTCACGAGTAGCCTCAATCCAGCGTTTTCGAAAACCGCCGCACCGCCACGACCAGCAGCACGAGCGCCGACACGGAAAGCACACCGAGTTGCGTCCACAGGTCGCGCATGCCGACGCCTTTCAGCAGGACGCCGCGCAGGATGTCGAGGAACCACGTGAGCGGCAACGCGGCGCCGACCCACTGCGCGGGCTCGGGCATGGCGGCGCGCGGGAAGATGTAGCCGGACAACAGGATGTTCGGCAGCATGAAGAAGAAGCTCAGCTGCATAGCCTGCACCTGACTGCGCGCCACGGTGGAAATGAGCAGTCCAACGCCAAGGCTGGCCACGATGAACACCAACGCGAGTGCATAGAGCAGTAGGAGACTTCCCATGATCGGGATGTCGAAAAAGAGTACGCCCAGGGCGAGAATGACCGACATCTGCACGTAGCCCACCATCACGAACGGCACGAGCTTGCCGAGCATGAGGCTCGTGCGGCTGATCGGTGTGACGATGAGCTGTTCGAGCGTGCCGCGTTCGCGCTCCTTCACGATGGCGGTGCTGGTGATCAGCGTCATGGTGATGGTAAGCAGAATGCCAACGATGCCCGGCACGATGAACGTCGCACTCTTCTGCGCCGGGTTGTACCACGGGCGCACACGGATCTCGACCGGCGGACGGATCTTGTACTGCGACGCCAGCAGCTGTGCCCCGCGCGCCTGCGCGGCGAGCTGCGCCCCGGAGATTGCCGCGCCGGAGCTCTGCGGGTCGGCCGCGTCGATGAGCATCTGCGCCACCCCGGTATGACCACCGCGGATGTTGCGCTGATACTCCGGCGGTATCACCAGCGCCACGCGCGCGGCACCGCGTTCGATCCATCGCTTCGCCGTCGCGCGGTCGGGGAGTGCCGCGACCAACGTGAAGTTGTCGGTGTTGGCCAGCACTTGGATGAGGGCGCGGCTTTCACTGCTCCGTGATTCGTCGACGACCACTGTTGGCAAGCGACGCACGTCGGTCTGAATCGCATAGCCGAACAGCAGCAGCTGTATCGCCGGGAGCCCGGTCATCATGGCAAAGGTGAGACGATCGCGCCGGAGCTGTAGGAACTCCTTCCAGAGCATCGGCCACACCGTCCATCGTCGTACCCGCTCGTACAGCGCGCTCATCGCCGCCCCGTCGCGGAAAGGGAGGCCGCGGCGGCTTCATCGGCCTCATCACGCTTCTGTAGCATCACGAACACATCTTCGACCGTTTCGGCGTTGAACTGCTTCACGATCTCCGCCGGCGTCCCGAGTCCGATCAAGTGGCCGCGCGAGAGAAATGCGAGCCGCTGACAGCGCTCGGCCTCGTCCATGTAGTGCGTCGTCACGAGAATCGTCGTACCTTCGCGCGCCAGCTGATAAATCGTTTCCCAGAACGTGCGTCGGGCAGCCGGATCAACGCCGGCCGTCGGCTCGTCGAGGAAAACCAGATCCGGCTTGTGCGCCGTCGCGCAGGCCAGCGCAAGCCGCTGCTTCCAGCCGCCACTGAGCGTCCCGGCTCGCTGATTCAAGCGCGATCCGAGCCCTAGCGACTCCACATGCTCGGCCAATCGACGTACGCGCTCCGGCCCCACCAAGCCGTACACCGACGAGTAAAAGCGCAGATTCTCCGCCACCGTGAGTTCATCGTACAGCCCGTAGCGCTGCGACATGTAGCCGATGCGACGTCGTACACCTTCGGTATTCGTCGCGACATCAAGTCCAGCGACTTCCGCCGTGCCACTGGTCGGCACCACCAGCCCGCAGAGCATGCGAATCGTGGTCGTCTTTCCCGATCCATTGGGACCGAGCATTCCGAACACTTCACCGCGGGCGATCTCCAAATCGAGACCGTCCACCGCAACCAGCTCACCATACGCTTTCCGCAGGGCGCGTGTGCGCACGACGGCGTCCGGCATGGCCCGCGCGATCGCGTCGGGGAACTCCCTCACGGGGTGGCGCGCGGCAGCCGTACCGAAATCGGCATGCCAGCACGCAATCGCCGAGTGGGATCGATAAACTCCACTTTCACGCCGAACAACAAATCGGCGCGCTCCTGATCGGTGAGCGCAACGCGCGGCGTAAACTCGGCGCGCGTCGCGATCGCCGATATACGTCCGCGGAATACCGTGGTATCGCCGTCGAGCTGTGCCGACAGCGAATCACCGGGGTGCAGCGTGGGCAACACGAATTGCGACACGTAGATGCGCGCCCACGGCCGCGCGGGCTGGGCCACGGTGATCGCGCTCTGGCCGGCCGACAGCACTTCGCCTGGTTCGACGTTGCGACTCGAGATGATGCCGTTCACCGGCGACCGCAACACCATGTCATTGGCCGTTGCCCGCACGCCGGCGGCAGCAGCTTCGGCGCCCCGCGCATCGGCGGCGGCGGCCAGTCGCCGTTCTACGCGAGCCCCATCGCGTACCAGCCGCAGCGCCGCGCTCGCCGCGTCGCGCCGCGCGCTCGCCGTTCGGGCGGCAGCGCGGACGGCATCGAGTTGGGCACGACTCACGTCGCCCCTGACAGCGAGCGGCTCCAACCGGGCCAAATCAGCCGCCGTGCGCTCAGCGTCGGCGTCGGCTGAGCGCAGCTCCGCTTCGGCGCGATTGATCTCAGCCGGACGGGCTCCGCGGGTCAGCTCGCGTGAAGCCTCGAGCGTCGCCGCGGCGCGGGCTTCAGCCTGCGCTGTGGCGCTGGCCATGGTCGGCGTCGTGAAAATCACCAGCGTGTCGCCAGCCTGAACCTCATCGCCTTCTTGCACCAGCACGCGGAGCGCACGCGACGGCTGCAAGGGCCCAACATCGATCTCGACCATCTCCAGCGTGCCCACGGCCATCGCCGGCGTCTCCGCGCTCCGGCACGAGACGCCAACCAAGAGGGGCATCACGCACGAGACGAGCGAGCATACAGGCAATCGCAGGCAAATGGTCACGACGTTTCAAGTCAGAGGAGGAACGTGCGCACCAGCGCGTGGCCCCTGTTCAAGCTTGGGGCCCATGAAGATCGCGTCAATATGGCGAAACCGGTTGCCATGCTCCGACGCCGACGTCACATTCGCGGCCGTCACCACGTCGTTGGTCCCGTTTCAAATCCCTGAGGTCCCAAATGAGTTACCGCTCAGCGCTGTCTTTTGCCGTGCTGCTGATATCGGCCGCCCTTGCGGCCGCCCTTGCGCCCGCACTCGCCGCACAAACGGCGAAACACCCGCTCGACGGCTTGTCACCGCGCGAACACTGGGCCGTGTATGACGTGCTGCAAGCGTCCGGCAAGCTCGACTCGACCTTTCACCTGCTCTACGTCGGGCTCCGCGAACCAGAGAAGAGCCAAGTGTTGGCCTGGAAGCCCGGGCAACCAATCACGCGCCGCGCACTCGTCCACCTCACCCAAGGGAAGTCTGGTTACGAGGCCGTCGTCGATATCACCGGGAAGCAGCTCGTGTCATGGACGGCCGTTACCGGACGCCAGTATATGACCAGTTTCGCTGAGTTCAGCGACGCTGAGAAGGTAGCCTTGAAAGATCCGCGCGTCCGGGATGCGCTCAAGAAGCGCGGCGTCACCGACTTCACGCACATCAACTGCGGGCCGGCCAACAACGGCTACTTCGACTTGCCCGAGGAGCGCGACCGGCGCGTGCTGCACGTGACCTGCAGCGACGAGCGCGGGCGGGTGTCCGGCTACGCCGACGACTTCGGTGGCCTGGTGGTGGTGGTCGACCTCACCAATGACAAAGTGCTGCGCGTCGTAGACAGCGGCGTGGTCCCGCGGAGCGGCCCTAACGCCGATCACGACCCCGAAGCGATTGGGCCCACCCGTGCCGCGGTCAATCCCGTCGAGATGGTGCAACCGCGTGGCCCGTCCTACACGCTCGACGGACACGAGGTGAGCTGGCAAAACTGGAAATTTCACTTCCGCGTGGACGGGCGCCGCGGGCTCGTGATTTCGCGCGTGCGCTACGTCGATGGCGGCAAGGAGCGCGACGTGATGTACCAAGGCTCATTGTCTGAACTCTTCGTGCCGTACATGGACGCGAACGACCCGTGGAACTATCAAGGATATTTCGACCTCGGCACGTACCCGGCGGTTTTCGGCGGCATCGCGAGCTCGCTGGAACCCGGCGTGGAATGCCCGACGTACGCCACGTATTTCAGCAACGTGGTTACGACCGACAAAGGACGCCCGCGCGAGCGCTACCGGACCAGCTGTCTGTTCGAGCGCAGCACCGGTGACGTGGCCTGGCGGCACACGCGCGACGGCGGTGCGACCAACGAGGCCCGCCCGCGCACGGACCTCGTCCTGCGCATGTACATGAACGCGGGCAACTACGACTACCTGTTCGACTGGGTCTTCCAGCAGGATGGCGCGATCACCGTGAACCTCGGGGCCACCGGTCTCGACCAAGTAAAAGCGGCATCCGGCACGGCGAGGGACAAAGACTTCGGTCGCATGATCGCGAACAAGCTGATCGGCGTGAATCACAGCCATTTCTTCAATTTCCGCCTCGACATGGATGTCGATGGACCGTCGAACACGCTCCTGGTAGACCGCCTGGAGACGAAGACGCTCCCGGCCGACAATCCGCGCCGCAGCATCTGGACCGTGAATACGCTGACCGCGCAGACAGAAAAGGACGGCCTACGCATGTCGTCGATGAATGCCCCGGAGATCTGGCGGATCGCGAATCCAGCCGTGAACAATCCCTTCGGCGATCCGGTCGCGTATGAGATCGAGGGACACGGCGCCATGTCGCTGATGACGCCGGATGACTACATGCGGAAGCGCGCCGGCTTCGTCGATCACACGTTGTGGGTCACGCCGTATTCCCCCACCGAACTCTTCGCCAGCGGTGACTATCCCACGAACAGTGTGGCGGGCGATGGCCTCGCCAAGTGGACCGCCGCCAATCGACCGATCGCCAATAGGGACGTCGTCGCGTGGCTGACGCTGGGCTTCCATCATGTGCCGCGGCCAGAAGATTGGCCGGTGATGCCGGTGGCCTGGCACAGCTTCGCGATCCGTCCCGTCGGCTTCTTTGGCCGTAGTCCGGCGATAGATCTGCCGAAGCTTCGCTAGCGGGCGGACGAACGACGGGCGCCAGCGGGTTGACCCGGGGGAGCGGCAGGCTTTCACTTCGCGCATGTCTGACGTACATGCCGGAAACGACGCCCCTCTTCCCCCCCCGCTGGCGCGCACCCTCCGCCAGTTCCGTCTGCTGGAGCGGGAGGACAAGATGCAGGCGCTGTTGGGATGGTCGAAAAAGCTCGAGCCACTGCCGGCACGGTTGGCGGCGCTCGACCGGACGGCGTTTACCGTGCCCGAATGCCAGACCCGGGTGGATATCTTTCCTGAACGGCAGGACGACGGCACAATCCATTTTTACGCCGACGTCAACGCCCGACAGTCTCCGACGGTGGCCGCGGTCCTCGCGATCACCTTCGCGGCCGTCAACGATCAGCCCCCGTCCGTGACGTTGGCACTCCCGTCGGACTTCGTCCGGCTGTTGATGCAGGACATCGGGCTCGGTGCGCGCGAATCCGGTTTGTCCGCCATGATCGCCCGTCTCAAGCGCTTTGCCACGCAGAGCACGACGACGGTGACGGAGTAGGAAGCCACTTCTACCCCGTACCCCGTACTCCCCACTCCATACTCGACTCATGCCCATTACCATCACCGTCCGCAAGAACGGTTCGCTCGGAATTTCCGCCGACGACGCTGCCCAGATTGTGCTCGTCGATTCCGCCGGCACCGTGATTCCGCCCCGTGCCGAAGGGCGGCCGATGTCGCTGTGTCGTTGCGGCGCGTCGCAGGTCAAGCCGTTTTGCGACGGCTCTCACAAGGCGCTGGGCTTCATCGACCCCGCGGATCCGATGGACGCGCCGGTCGTCACCTCCGCCAGCTGAGCGCCGCCATGCGGTTGGTGCGAACGCTGCAGAACTGGTGGGCCTGGACGGAGACCGTGCTCGTCGTGATTCTCGGGACGATCGTTGTTGCCCTGGTTTATGCGTGCACGGCCCCGTTCGATCCCGGCCGCTATGCCGCCGGTCGCGCCTTCCGCCTGGTCGCCGTGACGGCGCTGCGACTCAATAGCCTCTGGCGCTTCCACACGCGCGGCTCGCTCGCCGATGCGCGCCGACCGTACGTGGTCGTCGCCAATCACGAGTCGTACGCCGATGTGTTCCTGATCAGCTGCTTCCCGTGGGAAATGAAGTGGCTGAGCAAAGACACCGTGTTCAAGATTCCGTGCATGGGCTGGATGATGCAGATGGCCGGCGATATCAAGCTGGTGCGCGGCAACCGCGACTCCGCCGCCGATGCAATTGTGCAGTGTCGCGACCGCCTCGCGAAAAAGGTCTCGGTCATGATCTTCCCTGAGGGCACACGGTCGCGTACCTGGGAGATGCTGCCGTTCAAAGACGGCGCTTTCCGACTGGCCATCGAAGCGGGCGCGCCGATTCTCCCGATCGCCGTGGCCGGTACGCGTCACGCCATGGCAAAGGGCACGTTCCGTTTTCTGCCGGCCCGCGCGATCGCGCAGCTGCTCGACCCGATCGCCACCACGGGCATGACGCTCGCCGACGTCGCAACGCTTAAGCAGCTGACGCGTGACCGCATCGAGGCGGGTCGTCGAGTGCTGGCCGCCGAGTTGGGTGTGGTGGTGGGCGCACACGCGGCCGCGGTAACCGCGGCCTGATGTCGCGATGACGAGCGGGGCGCCGACCAACGAGCTCGCACTCGACGCGCTGCTGTCGGCGCCCGACGAGCGCACCAGGAGTGCGCTGGCGGCGCTGGCGGGCGATGTGCTCATCCTCGGCGCCGGCGGCAAGATGGGCCCCACCGTGGCCCGTATGGCGCGCCGTGCCATCGCCGATGTCTCGCGACGCGTGATCGCCGTGTCGCGATTCACCGACGATGCGGCCGCCCTTGCCCTCAATACGCATGGGGTGGAAACGATCCGCGCCGACCTCGCCGATCCGGCGGCGGTGGCGGCGCTTCCTGATGCGCCGAACGTGCTGTGGATGGCCGGACAGAAGTTCGGCTCTACCGGAGACCCGGTCGGCACCTGGACCCAGAATGTCGTGGCTTCCACGATCGCAGCGCAGCGCTATGCCGGTTCGCGAATGGTGTGTTTCTCGACGGGCAATGTATATGGACGACAGGCCGTCGCACTCGGCGGTGCCCGTGAACGGGACGCGCTCGTGCCAGACGGTGAGTACGCCGCGTCGTGCATCGGCCGCGAACGCGTGTTCGAATCGATCGCGCGACGCACGCATACACCGCTGCTGTTGTACCGCTTGTTCTATGCCTGCGACCTGCGCTACGGTGTCGTCACCGACATCGCCCACAAGGTGCTGCATGGAATGCCCGTTTCGCTCGACACGGCGTTCGTGAACGTGATCTGGCAGGGCGACGCGAATCGGCTGGCGCTGCGCGCGCTGTACGAGACCGCCGTGCCGGCCGCCGATGTCTCCGTCGCCTTGAACGTCACCGGACCTGTGGTCGCGGTGCGTGACATCGCCGAACGCGTCGGTGCGATCGGTGGTGTTCGCCCCGTGTTTGCGGGAGCGCCACGCGATGACGCATTGATCGCCAACACGAACCGGCTCACCGAACGACTGCCGTACACGGCGCTGCCGCTCGACACGCTGTGCGAGTGGGCGGTCCACTGGATTCGTGGCGACGGCCGTTTGCTTCATAAGCCCACAAAGTTCGAGGTGCGCGATGGCCGATACTGAGCACCGGTTGGGCGACGCGTTCGACATCCGACGTCACCTGCACGTCGGTCAGGTCATTCCGGCGCACCCGTTGGCGCTGTTGCCTACGCGCGCGATGGACGAGCGGCAGCAGCGTGCGCTCACGCGCTACTACGTGGCGGCGGGCGCCGGCGGCATCGCAGTCGGCGTGCACACCACCGGATTCCCGATTCACGACGCGAAAATCGGTTTGTATCGACCGGTGCTGGAGCTCGCCGCCGAAACGGCCGACAACGCACTGGCCCGCGATCCGCGCGCCTTTGTACGCGTAGCCGGCGTGATCGGCGATACCGCGCAGGCGGTGCGCGAAGCACAGATCGCCCAGGCGCTCGGATATCACTGCGCGCTGTTGTCGTTGGGCGCGTGGCGCGACGCGACCGATGCGGCCATTCTCGCGCACTGCGCGCGAGTGGCGGAGGTCTTGCCGCTGTTCGGTTTCTATCTGCAGCCGGCGGTCGGCGGACGACGGCTGTCATACGCATTCTGGCGTGAGTTCGCGGAAATTCAGAACGTGGTGGCGATTAAAGTCGCGCCGTTCGATCGGTACGCCACGATGGATGTGGTGCGCGCGCTCGCCGACGCGGGTCGCGATGACATCGCGCTGTACACGGGGAACGACGACGCCATCGTGCCCGATCTGGTAACCGACGTGCCCGTCACCAGCGGCGGCCGCGCCTATACGCGACACTTCGTGGGTGGACTACTGGGACAGTGGGCCGTCTGGACGTCGCGCGCGGTACGCATGCTGCGCGAGATTCAGGCATGGCGTGCATCTCGCGCCGACACGTTGCCGCGCAAGTGGCTCACGCGCGGCGCCGCACTCACGATGGCCAACGCGGTGATCTTCGACGCAGCCCACAACTATCAGGGCTGCCTGCCGGGCATTCTCGAAATCCTGCGGCTGCAGGGACTCGTGCGCGGCACTTGGACCTTCGATACCAACGAACGGCTGTCGCCCGGACAGGGTGAGGCGTTGGCGCGGCTGACCGAACAGTATCCCGATCTGGCCGACGACGAGTTCGTGGCTCAACGGCTCGATGAGTTTCTCCGATAAGGCGAGACAGCTGAACTGATCACACAGAGAAAAAGAGGAAAAGAGAAAAGGAGAATGCATTTTCTTGCGACCTCGTTTTCTCCTGTTCTCTTTTTCTCTGTGTCATCAGTTCAGTCGCACCACCACTCCCTCACCGCGCCACCGACAACAACTTCGCATGCCAGCTCTCCGCCGCCGCCCTTTCGAAGCCGGTGCGATAGGCCCCGACCGTGGTGACGGTCGTGTCAAACACAGGCGACTCGGCCGAAACCGCACCGCCAGCCGCCGCCTCACGAAAGGCCGGCCGCGCCCCGGACACCACCGCGCCCGCGGCATCGCGCCAGTACACCGTACCACCGCCCACCAGCGTCGTGCCTACGAGCGATTCGATATCGCGCAGCACGTGAAAGAGTCCGTCGATGGAACAGCCCGTGGCACCCGTCGCCGCTTCGTTCACGCCGATGACCAGAAACCGATCGTCCCGCCACTCGCGCGCACACACCAACGGTGCGCCGTGCGCGCGCCAGCTGGCCAAGTGCGCGTCAACCGCGGCAAGCAATGACTGCGCGGCAGCGCCGGTCACTGGCGCCGCCGCGCCGAACACCCAGGCCCGCCCGTCATCAGGGAGCGCGTCAAAACTCACCGCTGGCATGGCGATTACTCCGGCGTCTTGCTGCCGGGGAGCTGCAGCATCGGCATGGCGCCCCCGGTGACCTGTGGCATCTGTCCGTTCCAACGCTTCGCCATTTCATACTGCACCAGCGTATTGGTGATGCTCTTTGAGAGCAGTTCGTTGGCGCGCGCCTGCGCTTCCGCTTCGGCCATGATCGCCTTGGCTCGACCGACGGCCTTGATGCTGTCACCCTGCGCCTGGAACGTGTTCTTCTGCAGCTCGTTCTGCGCCGTGAGGGCCTGCTGTTGCATGACATTCTTGAGTGAAATGGCGTCCATGACCGCCTTCGGTGCGCGGAACTCGTTCAGCGTGAACTGTCGCACGTCGATGCCGTACGGGTCGAGACGCTTCTGCAAATTGGCCTGCGTACGCGTAACGACTTCCGCCTTTTTCGGCCCGAGAATCGCCGCGATTTCCTCGTTGCCCACCACTTCCTGCAGCGACTGACGGATCGCCTGGCGGATGTAGCCGTGCGAGATCGTCTGCACATCGGTGCGGAATGTCTGATACAGCTGCGGCACCTTGTCTCCCCGCAGTTCAAAACTCATCGACACGTCGAGCGACAACGGCTGACCTTCCACCGAGTTCACATTGATCTCGTCGTTGTTCTCCGAACCCTCGGTGCTTTCCTTGGTGAGCACCAGCGTCTGCATGAACGTCGGGTACTCCTGGATCTGCGTCATGAGCGGATTGCGCATGTGGAAGCCGGGACCGAGCGGCGTGGGATCGACGCCGCCACCCCCGCGATGAATCACGATGCCGACGTGGCCGGGCTCGATGTACGTCACCGATGGACGAACGAGAAAGAGCAGCACGAGCAGCGCGACAATCGCCCCGGCGAGCTTCTTGAACACGCCGCCGCCACCGCCGCCGCCGCCCGGCATCCCGGTCAACGGGTTCCGCATGGAGCTGCGAAGTTGCTCGAGCGTCGAATCAATCGATGTATCCATGGACGGCCTCCTTATAGCAATGAGAGCACAACGGTTCACCCGTAGGAAGTCGCACGAGCTCTTCTTCGCGCTGCAACCCGTGAATCGGGCAGGTGAGATCGGCCTGCCGATCGATGCGCTTGCGATTGGCCGACTGTCGAAACCGGCGACCAAATGGGGTCATGCGCAGCGCCGTAACGAAAAGAGCGCCGACCACCGCCAGCAGGGCGATGAAGAGGGCGCTCTCAAGCATGATGGCGTTCATATATGTCGTGAATAATACGGTGCGCGCATCGAAAAGTGTCAGAAATCGGAAGGCAGTCCGTTTCAGAGGAAGCTCGGCACGATAGCCTTGAGCCAAGCTGTTGTTCTGAAACACGATACACAAACAGCATCAGCTGGAACACGGAGACCACGGATGGCGCAGAAAGCACACGGATAAGATGACGAGCGCCGCGTTTTTATCTTATCCTGTGCTTTTTGCGTGTAATCCGTGGTCTCCGTGTTCCAGCAGTAGCTCTTGCTGTTGGATGTTGCCGTTCGGCTACTCCCCGAGCTCGAACCGCAGCATCTGCTCCAACCGGGGCCGTCGCCACTCGAACCCGGCCTCGCGGAGCACGCGCGGGTCCACGCGCTGACTAGCCAGCACGGTGAGATTCGCCATCTCGTCGCCCAGCAACAAACGCAACGCGAACGCCGGCGCGTGCGCAATCGTGGGCCGGCCGAGCACCTCACCAAGCATTTTTGTGTACTCGGCGTTCGTGACGGCCGTCGGTGCCACGATGTTGACCGGGCCGCGGATATCGTCGCGCATCAGACAGAAGTGGATGGCGCCGACCTCGTCGTCGAGCGCGATCGGACTCACCCACTGCGTGCCCGGTCCGAGCGTACCGCCGGCGCCGTAGCGGAACAGCGGGGCCTGCGTGCCGAGCGCACCGCCGGCCGCACCTTGCACGATGCCTGTGCGCAGGTGGACCACGCGGATGCCAGCCTTCTCGGCTGGCGCCGTCGATGCCTCCCAGACGCGTCCAACGTCAGCCAGATAGTCAGCCCCCAAGGTGCTGCGTTCGTCCAGCAGTTCGTCTCCGCGGCTGCCATAGATGCCGATGGCCGAGCCGCTGAGCAACACGCGCGGCTTGCGCGACAGCTGCGCAAGTGTGTGCGCCAGCAGTGCCGTGCCTTCCACCCGGCTGTTTTTGAGCGCCGCCCGATGCGCCGTCGTCCACCGCGAGGCGATCGAAGCACCGGCCAGGTGAATCACCGCATCGAGGCCCTCGAGCGCGCGCGGATCAAGCTGTCCCCGTTCGGGATTCCACTGGATGTCGCGGCTCCCCGGCTTCGGCGCACCGCGACCGATACGGATCACCTCGTGTCCACCGGTGGACAGAAACGCCGCCAGTTGGGTGCCGATGAATCCCGACGCGCCGGTGATCGCGACGCGCTGACGTGGCCGATCGGCGAACAAGGTGTGACGCGCCAGATCCCCGAGCATGACGGCGTGACGATACGCGAACACCCGTGCCAGCGTGCGTTGCGTGTAGCCGCCAGCCACGGCATTGCCCAGACCACCAAGTGGCAGTTCGTAGCGGATGTGGTCGTCAAGCGTGCTCGAGTGCGCGTCGATCGGCGCGAATCCGTGCGTGTGCTCCCAGACCGCGAACGGTCCATCGCGCATCACATCGCGGAACTGTCGATTCGCGATGTAGTCGCGATGCTCCAGCGTCCACGTGGTGGGGACAGGGCCGGCGTGCACCTGCAGCACCACCTTGGCCCCGTCGCGAATGCCGCCCGTGTGCTCCAGCACCTTGGGGCGATCCCACGGTGGAGACAGCCGCTCGAACGCGCCCGCGCGCTCATGCCACGCGAAAAGCGTCTCGACCGACACGGGGGCCTGCACCTGCTTCCGAAATTCCTGCATCGACACGTTCACTCTCCACGGCGGCGACCCGCATCCGCCATCGCTGCGCTACCAGCCTCCGGCGTCCTCGAGATCGAGGACACGCCAGCAGTACCAACTGGCAACGCTTGCCCACGGACGCCAGTTCCGCGCCACCTGTTCGAGACGGTCGGCGTCCGGCAGTGCTGGCAGGCGATAAATCCGCTGGGCGCCCTTCCGCACGCCGAGGTCGAGCACCGGGAGCACATCGGGGCGGCCGAGCCGGAACATCAGGAACATCTGCGCCGTCCAGCGGCCCACCCCGCGCACCGCGACCAGCGCGTCGATCACCGCGTCGTCGTCCATCGTGTCGATCCGTTCGAGCGGCAGTCGGGCATCCTCGACCTGTCGCGCGAGATCGACGATCGCGCGTGCTTTTGCCGTGGAAAGACCGCAGGCTCGGAGCGTGGCCTCATCCGACGCTAAAATCTGCGCCGGAGTGGGGGCGTCGGTGCCCGCGCCGATGCGCTCCTTGAATCGCCCATAGATCGTGGAGGCCGCCGCACCCGACAGCTGTTGAAAAACAATGGCCCGCGCCAGATGATCGAAGTGCGTGCCATCAGCGCGCGGGAGCATCGTGCACGGGCCCACTCGTTCAATGGCGACCGCCATCGTCGGATCGTTGGCACTGAGTACCGCCACCGCCTCCTGCAGGCGGCGTGGCGTCAGTCGCACCGAGGTCAACGCCCAGTCACATCGTCAAGGAGAACATCACGTGCGCCTTCGGTGTGCCGGCGAACATCAGCCACGGCTTTGTATCGGACGGCGTCGTCGAGATACCCGTGGTGGCCGTCGTCGCGAAGGGGATGTAGACAACAAACAACGGGTTGCCCTTCTTCACGGTGCCGGACGCGGCGTCGAAGGCATCCTTCGCGCCGAAAATCTGATACAGCGACGCCGGCGCCGTGGGCATTTTGAGCTTCCCCGCCTTCACCTCGGCGAAGCGCACAGTGTCGACCTGCCCGCCCTTCACGCCGGACGCACGGAGCGCGCGGCCACGGGCCATGAACGGGTCCATCGAGTCATGGTAGCACGACACATGGAACTGCTCTTCGGCGGGATCGTCGGCCAGGCACATCATGCCGTTCTTCGCGGGGCGAAGCCATTCCAGTTTGCCAGCCGACTTATAGCCCATCACACCGGCGCCGTCGCGCAGCTCCTTCGGGAGCGCCTGCGTGGCTGCCGAAATCTGCTCCGCCACCGGCGGCGCAGTCTGCGCACCGAGCGCGGAGCCGAGTGCGGACCCGGCAAGCGACAGCGCCGCGGCACAGGACACGACACAGCTGGTTCGAATCATCATGGTTCTGGCTCCCGGAGAGGGCGGACGAAAAGTGACCGTTGTGATTGCCGCCGCGGAGCGTATTCTACGTCACACATGGCCTCCTCCACAAATGCGGTGTCCGACACCGATGCGCTGGTGCGCTTTGCCAGGCGGGTCTCGCACGACATCAACAATTTCTCGACCGTCGTCCGGACGTACAGCGAACTGCTGCTCGCCGACATGCCCGACGGCGATCCGATGCACGCCGACGTGGTGGAGATCCATCGGGCCGCCGACGCCACGGTCCGGTATCTCCAGCGGGTGTCGCAGTTTTCACGCGCGAGAAGTATGCGTCGGCTCTCCACGTCGGTCGACGACGGCATCGCCGATGCGCAGGCCGCGCTGGCGTCCGAGCAGAGCGACCGGGCGGTGCGCGTGACACTCGGGGGCGGACAGATTTACGCCGATGCGAGCTGGTGGCGGGACGTCATGATCGAGCTGCTCCGCAACGCCCATGACGCGGCGCCCCCGGGAAGCGGCATCGCGGTCCGCAGCGCGGTCCGGGACGGAACGGTTACGGTCGAGGTCGAGGACGATGGGGATGGCGTTCCGGCCGACCTGCGGGCGAGCCTCACCGAGCCGTTCGTGACGTCCAAGCAGGGCGTGCGGGGGGCGGGAATCGGCCTCGCGATCGTGGCCGCGTTCGTGGACACGCTCGGGGGCTCGCTCCATTTCGAACGCATCGACCGCGCGTCCGATGATACATCCGCCGGGACGCCCCTACCGCGCGCATTCACTCGCGTCCGTGTGGTGATGCCGGCCGACCGAACCGTCGGCTAACGAACACACCGGACACGCGCGACCGCAACCGCGACCTACACGCGCTTGGCGGCGATGGCGTTGAGGAGTGCGTCCGCTATGCAGTCAAGCGGCAGGACATCGACGGCCGCATCGATCTTGACGGCTTCACGCGGCATCCCGTACACCACGCACGTTTCCTCATTCTGCGCCACGGTGTACGCGCCTGCTTCGCGCATGGCTAGCATCCCCTTGGCGCCGTCGGCGCCCATCCCGGTCAGCAGGGCGCCCACGGCATTCCGTCCCGCGCTGCGCGCGACGCTTTGGAAGAGGACGTCCACCGCGGGACGCTGGTGATGCACTTTGGGACCATCTTTGACGCGCACCGCCCACCGGGCGCCGCTGGCCTGCAGCACCAGATGTTTGCCACCGGGCGCCACGAGCGCCAGGCCGGGCACAACGTAGTCGCCGTCCTTCGCTTCCTGCACGCGCATCGCGCACACCTGGTCGAGTCGCTTGGCGAACGACAGCGTGAAATGTTCCGGCATGTGCTGCACGATCACCGTGCCCGGCGCATCGACCGGGAAACGTCGGATCACCTGTTCGAGCGCCTGCGTACCGCCGGTGGAGGCACCGAGCGCGATGATCTTGTTGGTGGTGTTGAGCGACGCGATCGCCGAACGGCCAGGCACCGGCGGTGCATCGGCCGTGTCCAGAAGTTTGACGACGCGTGCATGCGATGCGGCGCGCACGGCGCGCACGAGCTCCTCGGCCACATCGCCCGCGGCGAGCGAGGAACCCGGCTTCGCGATCACCTCCACGGCGCCCAGCGCGAGCGCACGGAGTGCGGTCTCGCTGTTCTGCGGGGTGAGTGAGCTCACCACCACCACGGGGAGCGGGAAATGCCGCATCAACTTGGACAGGAACGACAGCCCGTCCATGCGCGGCATTTCGATGTCGAGCGTTATCACGTCGGGCCGCAACTGCGCGATACGCTCGCGCGCCACGTATGGATCGGTGGCCGTTCCGACGACTTCGATGTCGTCGTGCTTCGACAATGCCTCGGACAGAATACGGCGCACCAGCGCAGAGTCGTCCACGATCAGGACGCGAACGACGCCTGGCCTTCGCGGCGGCACCCCTGAACCGGGCAGCGGGGCCCCCGGTGTGAACGTCGTGGTCACGCGGCGCTCACGGCACCCTGGGCGATGGACTCGACACCGTCTCTGTCGCCAAATACGTAGAGCACCGCTTCGGCGCGGCCTTCTTCTAGGCCGAACATGAGACTCGCCGTCGGTGCGTCGGCGTCGCGTGAGACGTCGTCGACGCCCTCGTGCACGTACGGTGCGGACAGGTGAAAGACCGCTTCCACGCCCGCGATCGCAGGCAGCAGATTCCCGCAGATCACATTCGCGAGCTCCCCGAGCGCATCGCGCTGCAGGGGACGCTGCCGAGACGCGTCTTCGCCCAGCATGTTTGCCGTGATTGACGGCAGGATCAGGGACGAGGCACGAAGCACGAGGCGCCCGCGCAGGGGGCCGCGAAACTCGACCGACACCGCGACGTCGAGCGGAGCCGCGGCCTGTTCCGGGGAAAGCTCGTGCTCCGGAAAGAGGAGCGCGAGCTCCTCAAAAGTCGCTGTCGTCGCTCGCGACAGGGACTGGACCGTAGTACTCGGCATCGGTAACTCCAGTAATACGCAGAATAGTGTCGCGCAGGGTCTCCGGCGCGAACGGCTTGCGGACGATCGCCGCGCCCAACGCGTGGAGCGCAGCCAGACGGGTCTCGCTGCCTTCCGTGGAGACCACGATAACGGGCAGTGTGGCGGTTTCCGGCACGGCGCGAAGACGCCGGAGCATCTCTTCGCCATTCATCACCGGCATGTTGATGTCGAGGAGCAGCAGGTCCACCCACTGGTCCTGCAGGACGAACAGTCCTTCTTCGCCGTTGCCGGCCTCGAGGACCGTGCCCAGCGGAAGACCACTCATCCTGAGGGTGCGTACGACCATCTGCCGCATGACGGCACTGTCGTCGACCACGAGAACGTTAAAGGCCATGAGTCGGTATCCGGTGCATCAAAGCTTGCTTTCGGCGCCGTTGATCTTGAGCGTGACCTCGCCTGTGGTCACGTCCACCCACATCGTTCGGGACGTCTGCACGCCTCCCGTGTCGTTCGCGTGCACCAGCACCCCATTCTTCCACAGCAGCTTGCGTAGCGCGATCATGTTGCGCTTGCCGATCTGGAAACGGTCGTCTTCTTCACGAGCGCCGGCATGCGCGCCGCCGGCCACTTTCACCTGCATGCGCTCTTTCTTTGCACCAAGCTTGTAGCACTCTTTGAACAGGAGTGGCACGCCACTGTCCACGAACATGGCGGGCTTGTCCTTCATCTTGGCTTCGTCGATGGACCCCGTAGGCAACATGACGTGCAGCAGTCCCGCTACGGAGACGACCGGGTCATAGACCACGATACCAAGACAGCTGCCAAGGGCGTACGTGATCAGGCGCTCGCCCGGTGTATTGGACACCTTCACGTCGGCGACGCCCACGACCCGATCGACCGCGCGCACAGGCGCTATCGTGCCCACGGCTACTTCACGTAGACCGCAGGCTGCACATACCGGAAGCGGTGTGTGAGGCCGGTGAGACTTTCCGAGTGTCCGACGAACAGATGTCCACCGGGGCGAAGCAGTGCCCAGTAGCGCTCGACGAGCTGCTGTTGGGTGGCTTTATCGAAGTAGATCATGACATTACGACAGAGAATGGCGTCGAACGGCCCCTGCATCGGCCACCGTTCCATCAAGTTCAGCTTTGCGAAGTGGACCAGTCGACGGAGCGACGTACCCGCCTCGTACACCTCGCGACCCACGGGGTCGCGCCGGCGCGTCCAATACTTGTGCATCCACGCCGACGGCACGTCGGCCATGGTCTCAGCCGGGTACGTCGCCGCTTTCGCCGTCGCCAGCACGCGATGACTGAGATCGGTCGCGAGGATACGTACGTCGCGCGTGTTGACATTGCCGAAGCTCTCGTTGGCGAGCATTGCGAGCGTATACGGTTCTTCACCGCTCGAGCAGCCCGCGCTCCAGATCCTGACCGGACCCTTTAGCGTAGGGAAGACGTCATCGCGCAGGTAGTCGAAGTGCGACACCTCGCGCAGAAAACTGGTTTTGTTGGTGGTGAGCGCATCGATCATCTCGGCGAACTCGCGACGCGACGGCTCCTTCTCCACGAAGTCGAGATACGCCTCGAAGTCCGGGAGATTCAGCTTGCGAAGGCGCTTGGCCAAGCGGGCGCGAACGAGCCCTTCCTTGCCCTCGCGCATACGAATTCCCGCATGCTCATGGAGCACCTCGGTGATACGCGCGAACTGCGTGGGCGAGATTTCGCATTCGGCGAAGAGCGCGTGGCTGGCGATCGGGGCGGCCATTGGAAAGACGGAGAGTGACGAAGGGACGCGCGTCAGGCGGCGTGCGATTGCGCGGCTTCCAGCGCCGCGATCTCGCTGCTGACGAGTACTTTATCGATATCGAGCAGCAGCTTCACGCGTCCACCGGCCTTGCCGATGCCGAGCAGAAACTCGGTGCGGATGCCAGCGCCGAAGCTCGGCGCGTCCTCGATGTCCGCCTCCGCGATCGCGACGACTTCACTCACGCGATCCACCACAACGCCCGTCTGAATGCCACGCATCTGCACGACGATGATACAGCTATCTTCGCTGCCATCATGCTCCATGCCGAACTTGCTCCGAAGGTCCGTGATCGGAATGACCTTCCCGCGCAGGTTGATGACGCCGCGTACGAACTCCGGCATGCGGGGTACGCGCGTGATCGGCTGCATGCCGATGATCTCGCTCACCTTCAGAATCTCGAGGCCGTATTCTTCGGCGGCGAGAAAGAACGTCAGATACTTGCCGGCGCGGGATTGGGCCGCGACAGCGGAAACCGATTCAGTGTGCGTGCTCATGGCTCGCTCGAAATGGAAGAGAGTACCAGGGTCACATGACCCGTATCCTGTGTGGTATCGGCGCCCCCTCGTCGGAGCTTGACTCGAACACGTGTTGCCCTACGGACCCAGCGTCGCCGGGACCCGTACTGCTGTCGGCCTGATCAGGCCGCGGCCGGTCGGTCGCGACGCACGGGAGACGGCTCGTGGCTCTGCGCCAGCGCCACCGTCTCGGAGACGTCGAGAATGAGGCCTACGCGACCGTCGCCCAGAATGGCGCCACCGCTCACGCCCGGCACCTTGCCGAGGCCGCCGCCAAGGGTCTTGGCCACGACCTGTTGCTGGCCGAGGAGGTCATCCACCAGCAGCGCGGTGCGGCGTTCGCCATCGCCAACGATCATGAGCAGGCCGTCCAGCGGCGACTGCACGGCGCCGCTGACATCGAACAGACGGTGCAGCCGGATGATGGGCAGCAGCTCACCGCGCAGCAGTACGACCTCGCCGCGTCCGACCACGGTTGAGAGCATCGCCTGTTCCGGACGGAAGCTCATGTGGATATGGGTGAGCGGCACGATGAAGCGTTCGTCGCCGACGCGCACGAGCATACCGTCGGTCACGGCGAGCGTGAGCGGCAGACGGATCGCGAACGTGGTACCCTTGCCCGGCACCGACGTGATGTCGATGCGGCCGCGGATCTTCTCGAGGTTGCGACGGACCACGTCCATACCGACACCGCGACCTGAGATGTCAGTGATCTGTTCAGCGGTGGAGAAGCCGGGCGCGAAGATCAGGTTGAACACGTCGCTGTCGGTCATGCCCTTGTCCGACTCGATCAGCCCTTTCTCGATCGCCTTCTTCACGATCTTGTCGCGGTGCAGACCACGACCGTCGTCCTTGAGTTCAACGACGACGTTCCCCGACGCATGATAGGCATGCAACCGCACCACGCCCAAGCGCGGCTTGCCGTTCGCTTCGCGCTCATCGGGGCCCTCGACCCCATGGTCCACCGCGTTGCGCACCATGTGCACGAGCGGATCACCCAGGACGTCGACCATGTTGCGATCGATTTCCACCTCGTCGCCATCGGTCACGAACTGCACCGTCTTGAACGCCTTCGATGCGGTGTCACGGACAACGCGCGTAAGTTTCTGAAAGGTCGCGCGCAGCGGCACCATGCGCATGGACATGCTGAGGTCCTGCAGCTCGCGAACGATCTTGCCGGCGTGCGTAACTTTGCGCAGCAGTTCGTGCTGCTTACCGGCGCCGAAGAGCTCGTCGCCTGCGATCATCGATTGTGCAATCACCAGTTCGCCGACCATGTCAATCATGCGGTCGAGGCGATCGGTCCGCACCCGAATCGTCGCGTCGGCGTTCGACTCCACACGCGCCTTGTTTGCGTTGCCGTTCGCCGGTGCGGCGGCCGCGGTCACGGTCGCGGGAGTCGATATTCTGGACATGGGGAAGATGTCGTCTGAGTCCGCCACAACGCGCGGAAGGACCGAGGCAGCCGGCAGCACCGATAGTGTCACGCCGGCAGCGTCGCGCGCCGGGTCGTAGCCGGCAAGCGCGTCCAGCAGCTCGTGATAGCCATCGGGGATCGGCAGCTTACCGTCGCCATTCAATCCGGTCTCGGCCGACATGAGCAGCGCCTTCAGCATATCGGCCGAACGCAGTGACAAATCTGCGCAGCCCTTGGTGTACGCAATCTCTTTGTCGCGCACTCGGCTCAGCAGCGACTCCGCTTCATGAGCGAACGCGGCGATGCGCGACAGTCCCAGGAAGGCGGACGTGCCCTTCACCGTATGGAAGGCACGGAACACGGTGTTGACCGCTTCTTCGTCGTCGGGAAACGCTTCGAGTTGCAGCAGCGCCACTTCGGAGTTGACCACGCATTCGTTGCTCTCGGTGAGGAAATCGGGGAGCAAGTCGCGATCGGCATCGTCGGGCAGCTGATCGATACCCACATCGTGCTGCAGTGAGCGTTTCTGCTCGAAGCGCACAGCGGGCTCGTCGAGCTCGAAGGTGGGCACGCTGGCAGTGACGGCAGCGGCGGTCGTGTCCACGGCGCGCGCCACCACGCGATCGCCTGGTGACACGCTCCCTTCGCTCGCCTGCATGGCGTCCTCAATGGCGCGGCTGACATCGGCGAAGGCGGCCGGAATGTCGGGCGCGGTGCCCTTGACGATCGTACCGAGCACACGCGCCGCACGAGCGACAAAGGGCTGCGCACGGAGCGGCACGCGATTCTCGAACGCGAGATCGGTGAGGGCTTCACGCAGCATCGCGAGATCGGCGGTATCGGTTGCTTCCAGCTGCATCAGCAGCGTGGCGGCATCATCGAGATTCAGAGAGGACACAGGCGAAGCGTCGGAGGTCTGCAGGCAGTACCCACGTGGATACGATCAACACTGTCCAGTATCGGCTCGTCGGTCCGTCAGGTTTACCGCCGTCGACACATTGATACGACTCAACGACGAACGGCCCATACCGGTGAAGGTACAGGCCGTCGTGGTCACGCGTCGGAGCGGGGGGGACGCTACGCCGCGGGAGCGCGTACGGCGGTGAAGATTTCGTCGGCCAGCGCTTGGCGCGTCTCCGCGTTGAGCGTCGTGGCATTCGGATCGTAGGTCGCTCCATCGGGCGCGGCGCAATCTCGTCCCCAAGTGACCTTCACGTGGTCCGTATTCTGATCGAACAGCTTGGACACGTCGAGTAGGCGGTTCTCCATCTCGACCAACACCGCCGATGCGTGCGACAACTGTTGCGACGTGATGTCCTGGAATTGGAGTGCGCCCATCATGAGGAACAGCTCGTCGCGAAGGTTGGCGCGGATACCGCCAGCTTTCTCGCGATCGGGGCTTGCTTCCGCATCGATCGTATCGAGCTCGTCGACCATCTGCGTGGCGCGGTCGCAGGCGTCCATGATGTTGATGGCCGCATCTTCCGTCGCCGAGGTGACTTCCCGGATCTTCTCGTGCGTTGTCGCGAGTTTCTCGAGTGCGCTTGTCTGGAGCGCGGCGCGGCTTTCGCGCAGTCTCGACAGCACGCTCAGGATCTGCGCGTTCGCTTGTTCGAGAATCTGCGGGAGCTCGGACAGCGAGAGCATCGGAATGACTCGCGCCGGCGCCTCCGCTGCATCTCGGACATCATGCATGCCTGTCAGCTCATGATCGACGAGGCGGAGAGCCGCCTCGGACTCGTACAGGACTTCCTGCGCACGGGTGCTGGTCATTGGACAGATCCTCAGGCCGCGGCTGCCGGGAGGAGCGCGTCGATCTTCTCCTTCAGCACCTGCGGAGTGAATGGCTTGACAATGTAGTTGTTCACGCCTGCTTCCATTGCCGTCAGGATGTCTTCCTTCACGGAGCGCGCCGTCACCATCAGGATAGGCACCTGCCGTCCATCATCACGCGACCGGAGCACTTTCGTGAACTCGGTACCGCTCATGTTGGGCATGTTCCAGTCCGTGATCACGAACTTGATCGAGCTGTCGAACTTCGCCAACGCTTCCTGACCGTCGCCGGCTTCGACGGTGTCGTTGAAGCCGATCCGCTGCAGCGAATTGATTACGATGCGCCGCATAGTCGCGGAATCGTCCACCACAAGGAACTTCATACTGCCGGTCTCCTGATCCTGCTGGTCGGAGTGGGACGCAGACCTATAGGTCGCCGCGCGTCAGAATGCGGCGTGCTACCTGGTCCACGACATCGAGAGTGTTGTAGGCGCCCGTGAGCACCTTGTTGCGTAGTTCGGCCACACGTTCCGGGTTCAGGGCGTTCGCCTGCTCAGTATTCAGGCGACGAGCCGCGTCCGAGATCTGGACCGAGTCCGACTTGACCGGCTTGGTGGCCGGCGACTGCGTGATCTCCTGCGCTGGACGCTGTACGGCGGGGCTGCTCGTCGGCGTCGGGCGCAGTGGATCGAAACTGCTTCCGTGTATTCGCATAGGGGGTTCCTCCTCCTCACTTGGGACTATCGGCAGGAATGGCGCGCAACTTTACAGGTCGGGAGGATTTCCGTATCCCTTTCCGCGACATCCCTGTCGCCCAGGTAGTGCGGGTAGCAACCGGTCGGGACCAAACCACCGTCTCGACGGTCGTGCAGGTGTTCATCCAGTCCGTCGGGCAGGGTAGCTGATATCGAGTGTCGGTTCGGGAACATCCATTCCCGACCGATCCCGCTGAAAATGCACCAGGGCCCCAGTGTGCCACGGTTTGCCGTCAGTTCCGCTCACGAGGAAGGCCGCTCGCAACCGCAGCAGTTCGACCTCGTCATGCTCCATCAGCGCCTCATGCTGCGCCGCCTGATCGAGCTCGTCCAGCTTCTCCTGCAACAGAGCGCTAAACGCCTCGGGGGTGGCCGGTCTTGCGGACATTGGCGTCAGATCCCGAATTAGCGGAGCCGGTCAACCAGATGTGCTCCAGCCGCGACGGCGTACCCCAATCCAGCATTGCTCGCGCGCTGCACGGCATCGAGCTCGCGCCGGATTTCGTCAGTCCGGCGCGCGACTTTCGCGGCCAGCTCCATGGTGACCCGGTGCGACGTGCTCAGCGCGGCTGACACGTCGGTCAGCAGGGCGTCCGCGTCATCGACTGCCCGTTCCGTGGCCGCATAGAGCGGGCTATCGGCGGTCGGACGTTCGAGACGCAGCATGACCAGGTGCTCGCTGAGATCCTGCAACATCTCGTCGCGCTGTTCGAGAAGGCTGAACAGTCGGTCGTCATCCTGTCCGACGACATCACCGGCTTCACGGGCGAGCGCATCGGCGTTGGCACAGATTGCCAGGGCGCCGCGCGCGGCCGCCCGACGGGCCTCGGGACCGCGACGGCCGAACCGGCCGCTACGAATCGTATCGAAGGCGTTCATGATCGGATTTCGAGTCACGCGGTCTTCAGGCGTGCGCCGGTCGGTGCCGACTGCGCGGCCGTGGTAAAGCCTTCACGGAGCGAGGTGGCGATGTTGACCAGCTTGCGCAGCGTGACCACGTCCTTCCGCTGTCCCACGTCCACGAGCTCGTACAGCATAAACTGGTACAAGTCGGCCAGCTGATGCGCGAGTGCACCACCCTTCTCGAAATCGAGCGTGGCCAGCAACTCGCCGACCAGGCCGCGCGCGCGGCGCAGCGAGGTGACCCGCAACTCGATATCGTTGCGATCCATCGCGATCCGGGCACGCTCCAAATTCACGACCAGTTGCTCGAACACGATTACGACGAGTCGCTCGGGAGATGCCGATTGGATCTCCATTTCGCGATACGACGAGGACTGGCTGGCGTAGGACATCAGGACGGTGGCTGGAGTCGGAACGGATGCGGGAACTGCGTCTCACTCTGGAGTATCGGCAGCTACTTGTTGCCCTGAAGTCCCTGCACGCTCGAAAGCAGCGAGCTGCTCTGTGAGGTCAATCGGCTCATCGCCTCTTCCATGCGCGTGAACTGCGCCACCAGCTGCTCGCGCTTGAGTTCGATGCGCTTCTGCGCGTCGGTTTCACGCTTCTTCAGCAGAATCGTGTTCTGATTGATGTTCTTGAGCTGCGCACTGATCGTACCGATGCCGAATTGCGTTGCGTTGTCGGATGCCGTCACGAACGCCTGTCCCACACCAGAGAATCCGAAGAGGGCTTCGATCTCGAGGGGCTTGTCAGCCAGTGCCGTCTTGAACGTGTCCTGATTGAACGTCAGGATACCGTTCCGATCGAGCGTCACACCGGCGATCGTAAGTTTGGTGTACGTCCCGTTGCTCGGCACGTCAGTACGCAGCGCATCGTTGAACGTTCCCACCAGTCCGCGCAGCAGTGTATCGGCGTACAGCGGCGCGTCGGAAGCACGCTGCTCGTCGAAGAACTTCCGAATCTCGTTGTACGAGTCCACGAACTTCTGCACCGAGTCGACCGTCCCCTTCACATCGCGATCGATGGTGACGTCGATCTCGGTACCGGGTTCGGCGGTGCTCAGCGACAGCGTCACGCCGGCGATGGCATCGGTGATGTTGTTGGTCGACCGCGTGATTTCACGGCCGTCCACGCGGATCACGGCGTCCTGACCGACCTGCAGCGCGCGGCTGCGTCCGGTCACCGATGTGCTGGCCGTACCGAGTGACCCGGTCGTGCCGTCGGCATGGGTCACCGACATGGACAGCGACAGACGCGAGGCGCCGCCGATCGCGTCGGTGAGACGGATACGACCATCGCTGCCCAGCGCCGCCGTGGCCGTGCGAGCGCCCGAGCCGAAGCCCGTGGTCGCGTCGTTCACCTTGTCGAGCAACGTCTGCATCGTATCGCTCGCGCCCACGACGAGCCCGATCGTCACGGCGGTGCCATCACCGCGCAGACCGCGGATATTGATCGCGTCGCCGACAGCGAGATTGGAGGCGGAGCCGCCGAACTTGAGCCCCACCAGCGACGTCGAAGCACCGGCCACGGCATCGGAGGCGTTGGTATACACGGGCGTCTGCACCGTCTGCTTCACGCTGCCGGAGGTGCCGGCGGCAAATCCGAGCGCGTCGATGACGGACTGCGAGTTGGCATCGCCGGCCACGGCCGTGACGTTTCCGTCGACCACCAGACGATAGCGCGTTTCGCTGCCGTACGCCTCGGATTCCACCGACGCCGCGCCACCGGCGGCATTGATCTTCGCGGCGATGGCGGTGATCGACTCCGTCGCGAGATCTGCAGTAATGACCGTGCTCCCCACCCGGATGCTCGCAGGCTGCGGGGAGACGGCCATTCCCAGCGCCACCGCCGCGGCGGTTGTCGCCGACGAGATGGGCTTTGAGCGCGTGTCGAGGAAGCCGAGCTCGCGTGCCATACCACCAGTGCCATCGGTGATGGACACACCGCTCACGCCGGCGGTTTTGGCTGTCAGTACCAGTCGACCAGCGGTTCCGCCGTCGCTCACAATGGAAGCCGTGACACCGATGTTGGCATCATTGATCTTCGTGCGGATGTCGGCGAGCGTGTCGGTGCCGACGATGCCGATCGATGTCCCATTGATGGACATCGATCCCGTCAATCCACGCGCTGCCGTCGTATCCGAGACGGAGCTCCCGCCGATCTTCGCCGTGTCGGCGAGCTGCAGCACTTCCACGCGATAACGCCCCGGCGTCGCCGTGAGCGATGCGGTGGCGGCGAGCAGCGTGCGGGATGTGCTCGGACTGGGGGGGACGGTCGCGAGAAATCCGCCGAACCCGGTACGCCGCAGATTGCGCGCATTCGTGTTCAGCGTTTCGACGAGGCCCTGCATTTTGGTCCACGCCGTCTTTTGCGCCGCGCGCTTCGTGAGACGATCGGTGATCGGTTTGACTTGGCGGGATTCATAGGCCTTGATCGTCGTGTCGACGATGTCGCCCCACTGAATACCGGTGCTCAGTCCACTGATGTTGATCGGACTCGACATACTCGCCTCCTGACTGCGTTCTAAGGCTTTACCCCGGGGCCGGCGAATTCGCCGACCCCGGGGTTACTCACCCACTGGAAAACTTCGGGTTTAGCGGAGGAGCTGCAGAACGCTCTGGCTGCCCTGGTTCGCCTGCGACAGCATGGCCTGTGCAGCCTGCGTCAGGATGTTGTTCTTGGTGAAATTGGCCATTTCTTCCGCCATGTCGACGTCGCGAATGGTCGACTCGGCCGCGCGGACGTTCACAACTGCAGACTTCAAATTCTGCACTGTGTAGTCGAGCACGTTCTGACCAGCACCGATGTTGGCGAGCGTGGAGTTCACCGCCGTCAGCGCCGTATCCGCATCGGCCAGCGTTGACGACGCCGAGAGCGAGGTCAGCGTCAGCGCCGCGTTCACCGTCACCGAACCGTTGCTCGTAGAGTCAGAAACCTGGAACGTGAGCGATGCAAACACCGAGGCGCCCTGGAAGTCCGCATCCGCCAGGATACGAGCCGACTCAGTCTGGAGCGTAGCGATTTCGGTGCCGAGGGTAGCCGACACGGTGCTGTTGTTGCCGGTCGACGCCTTCTGCGTGATCAGTTCCTTCTGACGTTCGATGATGCGCTGGATCGTGGACGCTGCGCCTTCCGCGATCTGGAGCATCGCATTACCCTGCTCGGCGTTCGAAGCCGCCTGCGTGAGCGAGCGGCTCTGCGTACGAAGCTTGTTTGCGATCGAGAGACCAGCCGCATCGTCAGCCGCACGGCTGATTTTGAGGCCAGAGCTCAGCTTCCGCATGCTGTTCTCCGTCGCCATGTTGTTGACGAAGATGTTCTTCGAAGCAGTGATGGCGCCGACGTTCGTGTTGATACGCATGAGACTATCCTCCGTGATGTATACTCTGAGGCATCCGTGCCTCGCCTCGATCCGACTCTCGAATCGCGGTCAGATGATATTGTCGTCCGAGCCCGAAAGAACTTGAGCGAGGGATTTCGAATGCCCGGCCGGAATGGAACGCATCATCACAGTTTCGGTGCACTCGATTCGGCGTTGGCGCGGACCGTCACGCATACGGTCGATCATCGATGACGTCCCGCCCCAGCGAGATCGAAGCGTGGCTCCTGGCTGGCCAGGTGGCGCTCGATGCCGGTCACCATGCTGACGCCGCCGCCACGTTCATGCGCGTGCAGGACGCGTTGCCGGGTGAGATCACCGCGGCCCTCATGGTCGCCAACGCTTGGCGGCTCGCCGGCAACACGGTGGCCGTACGCACATCGCTGCTCTCGGTGTTCCATCACGCGACCGCGACGGCGTCCGGCACGGCGTCCATTGAGCGCGCCGACATCACCGCGGTTTACGAGCTCGGAGCCGCGCTGCTCGATGCCGGGGCCCCCGACGAAGCGCGGCGACTGTTCGAGCGTGTCGTGCGCCAGCGACCGAAGGACCCGGCGGCGCTGGGTGCCCTCGCGGGGGCGACGCGCGCCGCCGGCGATCCGCAGCGTGCGTGGCCGATCGTGCAGCGCGCGATGGCGATCTCCGCCAAGCAGCCGGCCTTACTGCTCACCGCCGCGCAGATCCGTCATGCTTTGGGCGACCTCACCAGAGCGCGCTACTGGCTGGACCGTGCCGAGGCTGCGCGCCCTCAGCACAGCCCCACACGATTGCAGCGCGCGCTCACGTCGCTGCTTGGTGGTCCCTCCGCGGCGGGTTGGGCGGACTTTGAACACCGGGGTTTGCCGACGCCGCCGAGTACCGGCGCCGCGTCGTGGCAGGGCGAGCCGCTTACCGGACAGACGATTTTGGTTACGTCGGAACAGGGTCAGGGCGACAATTTCCAGTTCATCCGCTTCGTGAGCGATCTGGTCGCCCGTGGCGCCTCGCGCGTGGTGGTCGAATGCCACGTCGGAGCGCGGTCGCTGTTCATCGCCAGCGGATTCGACGCGGTCCCCATGGGTCAGGCACCAGTGACCGACTGGTATGTCCCGATGCTGTCGCTGCCGCATCGACTGGATATCGGACGCGACGTCGCGGGCGCACGCGTTCCGTATCTGCGCACAGAGTCAGACCAGTCGTCGCCAGCGCTCGCGCGACAGGAATCCGGTCGCCATCGCCTGGGCGTGGTGTGGCAGGGCAATCCGGCGTTTCTCGCCACGACGCTGCGTGACTTCGACCCGGCGCTACTACCGCCGCTGCTCGATATCGACGGAATCGAATGGGTGTGGCTACAGTACGGCGCCACGCCACCGGTGCAGCATGAGCGGCTGGCAACACCGACGCTGTCATCGAATTGGCTGGAAACGGCCACGCTGCTGGAGACGCTCGATGGCATCGTCACCGTGGATACTGGGCTCGCGCACCTGTCGGGTGCGTTGGGGCTGCCCACCTTCGTACTCCTTCCCCACTCCCCCGACTGGCGCTGGGGGCTGGCAGGGGTGCACACGCCGTGGTATCCCACGGCTCGGCTGGTCCGCCAGCGTGCACCACGAGATTGGAAGAGCGTGATCACCCCCCTCCACGATCTTCTGCGCCAAACCCTTCCACTCCCCACGTCATCAGCATGAGTGCAACGCCCGGTATCGTCTGGCTGGGACCCGTGTTTGACCCGTCGGGCTACGCCGACGAAGCACGAGGTATCCTTGGCGCGCTTGACGGGGCCAAGGTGCCTGTGGCCGTGCGTCCGATGGAGCGGGTCTCGGTCGGTTTCCGCGAGGGGCTACCGGCGGCGGAGCGAGCAATTCTGGACCGTCTCATCGCACAGCCGCTACCGAAATCGTATGTCATGGTGCAGCACGTGACCGCCGATGGATTCTATCGAGCGAGCAGCGTGGAATACATGGTGGGGCGCACCATGTTCGAGACCGACTCACTTCCTCCTACATGGGTCGAGCCGGCGAATGCGATGGACGAACTGTGGCTCCCCAGTGCATTCAATGCGGAAACATTCCGGCGGGCGGGCGTCACGGTGCCCATCCATCTGGTGCCGGGAGGCATCGACAGTACCACGTATTGCCCCGAGATCGCGCCACTGCCGATTGCCGGATTGCGCGGAACGATATTCCTGTCGGTGTTCGAGTGGCGGCTGAGAAAGGGTTGGGACGTGTTGCTGCGCGCCTGGGTGGACGCATTTACCCCTGCGGACGACGTGACACTGGTGATCCGCACCTACCCTATCGATCGCGCCGACGGTCGCGACAACCTCACGATCATCAACGAGCAGATCGCGCAATTCCTGCATCATTCCTGCGGGGGACGCACGCGGACGGACGTGGCACCGATCGTGGTGCTCCCAGACAAGATTGCCGCGCGCGACATGCCAGCGCTGTATCGCATTGCGCATGCCTATGTGTCGCCAACGCGCGGCGAAGGGTGGGGGCGCCCTTTCATGGAGGCGATGGCGTCCGGCGTGCCTGTGATCGCCACGCGCTGGAGCGCGCACTTGGCATTCCTGAATGACGAGAACGGCTATCTGATAGACCTTGACGATGTCGGACCCGCTGATGGAATCGAAGTGCCGCTCTACGCCGAACAGCAGTGGGCCAACCCCAGCGCCGCGCACCTGACACAACTCCTGCAGCGCGTGCATGGTGACCCCGGCGAGGCGCGTGCTGTCGGCACGCGCGCGCGAGCCGACATGGTGCGCGATTGGCCGTGGAGCCGCGCGGCCGATGCCATCAGAGGGCGACTGCGGCAGATCGCCGGCCATCAGGCCTTTTTACCAGCAGTGCCCAGCGCCCCATCAACGGCCGATCGACAGCTCCGGCTCGCCGCCCGGCTCTTCGACGGCAACGCGTGGCACTATCCGTCGGAGCAGCTGGCATCGGCGGTCGCTGAGTTTTCCGGGGCCGCCTGTGTCGTTCACAACAGCGCCGACCATGCCCTGCGTCCCTCGTGGTCCGATCGCGTGCGCCCGGCATGGCAGGCGATGCAACGCCACGATCGCGACACCACTGCGTCGGATATCACGCTCACTTTTTTGAGTCGCGACGATGTGCACGAGGTGATCCCACCGACCCACGGGGCATGGATCGTCTATACGGGAGACGTGGTCGCCGACACGGTGCCGAGCGAATGGGTGCGCACGCTCCGGGATCAGGCCACGGAAGTGTGGACCCCGACGCACGACGCGTTAAACGCCTGCCTGCGGGTTGGGGTCGACCCGGACCGCCTCTGGCAGGCCCCCTTCGTCACACCAAATGATCGCTGTCCGCCGGATGGTCCTCGAATGCCGATTGAGGGGCGTGCCGGTCAGCTGGTGCTCTATCCGGTGTTCGATGAACAACAGGAAGCGGATCTCGCTCGCCTGGTCGAGGCGTGGCCCACAAGCGCACTCGCGTGCGACACGGCGACGCTGCTGGTGCTGTTGCCGAATGAGGGCACGCGCCGCAGCCCGCGCAGCCGCGACCGACTACTGACCCTCTTGGCGAAGGGCAGTGTTGAACACCGCGTGCCGGTACGCGTCGACGGGCGTTCATTGACACTTGAAGAAACGGCGGCCTTCGTGCGTTCGGCGGACGTGGTCATCACGTCGCCGCACACGACCGTGCGCGCGGATATCGTACATCGCCTAGCCCTCCTGTTCGAGCGGCCAGCCGTTCAACTCGCCGCCTCAGGCGACGCCGCCGCCGCCCAGCTGACGCTCGAGGTGACGACATCCGGTACGTCGAGCGTCGGACGGATGGACATCATCAGCTACGACGCACTGCGTGAGCAGGTCGGCAAGCGGCTGTCCGCGCTTCTCGTGCCGCCGACCTACGAGGTACCTCGCACGTTGCGCACGAGCGGCGTCGCCGCGGCTGTGGTTCCGTCGGCGCACACCACGCGCTTCCTTGCCTTTCCAGACTGGTGCTCGGGGAAGGGCGCAGGCATCATGCGCAGCTATTGCGAGACATTTACCGCCGACGACGACGTGGTGCTCGTATTGGCCGAAGACGCGGCGCAACACGTGTCCCGCGATGCGCTGCTGCGCATGGTGAACGAGGCATCGCAGCTGGCCGGACGTAGCGCGGACACGCGACCGCCGATCGTGCTGCTGCCCGACGCGATCACCGCGGCGGCGCGTGAGGCACTCCTCGCAGCGTGCCAGGTGGTGGTGGGTTTTGACGACCCGCCGCTCGCGCACGCGGCTCGCCGTATCGGGATGCCGGTGGTGCAGACGCTGCTGTCACAGGTCTGGCGCCAACGGCAGGCCGACGCGATCAAACGCGCTGCACGGCCGCCAAAAGGCTCCGCGCCGCCGACGTCCAGCTGAACTGCTTCGCGGTGTCCAGCCCCGCCTCGTTCAGCGGGAGGGGCCCAGAACGCCGAGCAGCGTGCACGGCGCACAACTGCTCCACGAGCGCGTCGTGCTGACGTGTATCCCACGCCGCCCACGCGCCAAGCGCGTCGGCACGGGCCTGTTGCACGCCGTCGATCTCCACCAGGCGCGCATTCGACCCATTTAAGAACTCCGTGTGCGCACTGTAGTTCGTCGCAATCACCTGACGTCCGCAGCTCAGCATCTCAAGCGCTTCGAGATTCCACCCTTCAGCGCGCGAGATGAATACGCCGCAATCCGACATCGCCATGGCCCGAGCGACCTCAGACTGGGTGGCATAAGAGCGCGTGACGAGCGTGATGCGCCGTGCCAGCTTCGACGTCCTGAACGGCTTGCACCGCGCCTCCATCTCCTTTTCCGTGAGGAAGGGATTGGCGCAGATGAACGTGAGCCGCACCGGATCAGACGGCGTGAATGCCGATTCAAACGCACGCAACAGCTCCAGCTGCCCCTTTCGCGGCTCCAGTTTGCCGACACTCAAGAATTGGGTATCGACGGTCGTCCCAGTCGGCAGCTTTTCATGGAAAATGCTGCGGTCCACGCCAAGTGGCACGATATCCACCGGCATCTTCCAGATGCCATTCTGCAGCAGCACGCCACGCGCCCACTCGGAGCACACAAGCAGCCGGTCCTGCGACTTGAGATGATGCAGGGCGCGCTGATCGAAACGATCGAGTTCGAAAATGGGGAAGCCGATGCGAGGGCCTTTGCCGACGTGGAGCGCCAAGTCGAACTGCTGCGAGAGGCGAACGCTGGCCACCGTTGTGTCGAAGCGATCCTGCGCGGCTAACGCTGACTCGAGTTCGGGAAATGGCAGGATGCTCGGATCGACCGCTCCGAGAGGGAAGTAGCTCACGTCGGCGTTCAGGCCGATCATCGCGTGCAGCAGATGCGCACCCGCGATACCATACCCGGTGCGACAGAACGGCGCGATAAAGTTCAGGGCAGGCGTGTCCGACATGACCGCACTGTGCATCGCATGATTGGTAACCGGGTCGTCGCCGACCAGGCGTTCGCGCATCGGTTCTTCCGTGGGCTGATGAATGGCGATCCACGCGTCGGCGTGTTCGTCCGCCTCGCACAACTCGAGGTCACCATCGCGATCCACGAGCATCATGGGCAGGAAGCCGAAGGAGCGGAGCATCCCGAGTGCACGGCGGCGCGACGAATCACTTCCCTGCCCTCCCACACACCACGCGATCAGCCGTCCTGACGCCACAACAGACGCGAGACGCGCGCCCCATGCGGCGACATCGTCGGCCGTGGAGTGCACGAAGATTCGCCCACCCTGCTGCACATCACGGCGCAATTCCTGAAGCGAGCTCTCGGTGATCGTCGCTCCGCTGTCGATCAAGGTGAGCCCCACGGAGGCCGCACGGGCGGCTCGCTCGAGATGCCGACGTGCGTCACTGTCCGAGGTCGCGCAATACACCGACGGTGCGACGGTCGCCGTGGCCGCGCTCAAGGCAACAAACCCGTCTCCCGGCGAGAGGTCGAGAACCACATCATCGGATTCGAGCTGCGCATCGAGAAAGAGCCGGATGGAGGGTTCGACGCCGCCCTCTGCTTCTTGCACCGCACCTAGCGGTGAGGCACTCTCCGATATGAACACATGAAAGCGCGGATGCTCGTTCGCGTTCAATTGTACACTGGGTACGCACCGCATGCCGTCAGCCAGGCCCAGCCCCGCCGCCAGTGGCGGAGTGCTGTCCCAAAAGCCGCCATCGGTAGCGTGTCCCTGGGCCACAATCAGCGGTCGTGCCACGCTGGACAGGTGGGTGGTGCAGTGGCTGCTGGTCGCCATGTACAACCAGCCGGTGAGCAATTCACGCGGATCGACGGGCTGTGACGGACCCCAGTACAGCGGTTCCGTGGCCATCGCCATCTCGAAGACGCCCACGGCGACGCGCGCTCCGAGGAACGAAAGCAGCGCGCGCACGGCAGGGACGCCGTGTGCGTGGACCAGATGATGGAAGACACTCAGGCCAAGCACCATGTCCACCGCATCGGGAGACGTCGTGCCGATGACTTCCTCGACGGTGCCGTGCACAAAGCGTAGGTCCGCCTCGGGATGCTCGGTCGCCAACGCGTTGCAGAGGTCGATATTCTGCGATGCGAAGTCTACGCCAAGCACGGACGCACCGCGTTTGGCCAGCGCGATCGAGAAGTAGCCCTGCGCACATCCAAGATCCAGCACGCGCACCGGCCGTCCGAGCGCTGCGCGCAGCTGGTCGTGAATCGCCACGAGATAGGTCAGCCGGTCTTCGCATCCGCGCGCCGCCGAGACAGCGTACTCTGGATGTCCGTAGATGGACTGATAGATTTCAGGGAGCGCACGTACCAACGCCGCAATATCGCCGGGCACCGTCGGAGCAGTCATGAGAGTTTGCAGTGAGGACGTGTATTCTGAAACATCGCGCGGACGGTCTGCCGCGCGGATACGATGAACGTCATCGGCATCGTGGGGCTACCTGGCAGCGGAAAGAGTTCGCTGATGCGCGAGTACATCGCGTCCGGCTACGCGAGCTACGACGACTTCGGTGAGCATTGGGATGAGCACGTCGCGCGCGCGAGAGAGAGTCTCGCCGCGGGGACGCCGGTGGTGGTTTCGGAAATCAATTTCTGCCGCACCGATTGGCGTGAGCGCATCGAGGCGGAGCTCGGACAGTCCATCGAGTGGATCTACTTCGCCAACGAGCCGTGGCAGTGCGCCGTGAATTGCCTGTACCGGCTCATGGTGCAACTCGACGACCGGCCGCTCATGTCGATGCTGCAGGAGATCGCGATTCTCTCGCCGCTGTACCAGCCTTACGGGAAGGTCAGACCGATCGTGATTGCCGATGCCGCCATTCGACGTGCAATCCCTTAGGCTGTCCCTCACGCGGTCCCTCCTGCCGTTCCAACCTGAGGACGACCAATCGCGACCGGACCGCGCCGCGTGGGCTGGGGCGTCCGTCGAAGTTCGGAGCGAGCGAGCGAAACTGTCATGCAGTGTAGAATTGCAGCAACCATGCCAATCTGTAAGCCATTGAAAATACAGCGCTTAAGTCATTTCACCGAATCTGAACACCGGCAAGAACTGCCGGTGAGCCGAAGTACTCGGATAAATGTTCACCCCAACCGCAGACCGTCGTCCGGCGCCGGATAGTCCGCCAGATCCATCGGCTCCCGCAAGGAATACTGCTCGTCGCGATTCACCACCTGCTGCGCGAGGCCCTTGCGGAGGTTGAACACGATCGGCGCGCGGAAATTCCCGGTTATCGGCTCGCTGGGCGTCATCGGAAGCGCGACCATCACCAGCGCCAGTGCGTCGGTCGGCTCCACGATTTGCAGGGCGTCGCGCTCGGCGTCACCGAGATCGATGCCGTACTCGGGATGTCCCACGAATGGATCGGCGAGTACGAAGGTCGTCTGCGGCTCGTCGACCGAGAGCAGCCACCAGAGACCGTGTCGCGCCGCGGGCAGCAGCGCGTAAGCGGAACGCTCCGGAAAACCCCACAACGCTTCCGTGAAATGCATCACGGCTTCTCCGCTTATTTCGATCGTGCCAACGGCCGGCGACGTGATCGTGTACGTCGTGGTGCTACGATCTTGGGCTTCCATCACGGCGTGACTCATCAACGTCAAAGGTAATTGGCCAGGCTGAGTCCGAGGATACGCGAAGTCGCGCTCATCGCCGCCTGATACAGCGTCTGCTTGCCTACGAGTTCGACCATCGCTTTGTCGATCTCGGTGTCGCGCAGGTCGGAGCGAAACGCTTTCAGGTTCAACTCCATCAAATTGAGGTTGACCGTGGCCGTTTCCAACTCGTTGATGCGCGCGCCCTGCGTCCCGATAAGCGACTGCACGTTACTGTTCGCCGTCGTGAGGCGGTCCGCTGCCGCCTGAATGGCCGTCGGATCATTGTTGCCGAGTGCCGTCGAGAGGGCGCGAAGCGACTCGAGAGCGTCGGTGTCGATGAACACTTCCGTGCCGTTGTGCGTGGGCGTGACGAACGTGTTGTCACCGATCTCAAGCGTCATATTGCCGCTCGGATTGACCGGGTTGCCAGCCAGCGTCAACCGCGAGAAGCTACCCGTCGCCGGAGCCGGCGTCGCGAACGGTGCCTCTCCGGCGCGATTCCCGCCGAACAGATATTCGTCGCCGATGCGCGTATTGCCAAGGTTTGAGGCAAAGTTGATGAGCTGATCGACTTCGGCCTTCACGATGAGGCGCGACTGCGGGTTCGCAGTTCCGCTCGCCTGTCCGATGCCAAGCTCGATGCCGCGGGTGAGCGCGTTCGTGAGCTGCTCGAGCGCGTTCTCTTCGGCGGAGGCGCGGGCGATGCCGCTGTCCACGTTGCGCTTGAACTGCGAGAGCGCGCGCATCGAGCTGCCGATGCGCACGAGTTCACCACCGCTGGTGGGGTTGTCGGACATCTTCCGCAGCCGAATGCCGGAAGAAATGTCATCCCGAATACGATCGAGCCCCTGCAGGTTGGCCTGCAGGCGCGATTGGCTGTTTCGGGTGATGATCGAATTGGTAACGCGCATCTGACCTGTGGAATCGGTGACCGTTACATCCCCGAAGGATTGCAACACGGTGCCGGCACTCCTCTACCAGTATCGGACGGGTGAGCCCGTCCTTTAGCAACTCGGCCAGTTTGGTCCGTCGGATGTTGATTGTTTCGCGTTTTTCAGAGCAGGCGGCTATTTTTGCCGGGTGCCCTGCTGAGGCACCCTGCGAACGCCTCCCTTCGTCCCAGCAGTGCTCCGCCATGGCCACAATTCTGTACGTCGATGACGAGCCAAGCGTCGGACTCATTCTTGACGATTCGCTCGCCCAGTCCGGCCACACGCCGATTGGCGCCCGCAGCGTGCCGGAGGCGCTCCAGATCCTCGAGCGGGGCGGTATCGACCTGATCATCTCCGACTATCGAATGCCGGGACTGACGGGGCTGGAGTTCATCCAGCTGCTCAGCCGCGAGGGGTATGACATCCCGCTGATCATGCTGACGGGACACGCCAGCATCGAGCACGCGGTGGCCAGCATCAAGGCCGGCGCGATCGATTACATCACCAAGCCGGTCCGTCCTCAGCAGCTCGAGTTGGCGGTCGACCAGGCGCTGGAGTTCGTCCGCCTGCGGCGCGAGAACGAGACGCTTCGTAAGGAAGTGATGCAGTTCCGGAACGAGCGGCAGATCATCGGCGACTCGCCGGCGATCCGTCGGATTCTGCAGACGGTCTCCATGGCGGCCCCCACGCGGGCCACGGTGCTGCTACAGGGCGAGTCGGGCACTGGTAAGGAGCTTTTCGCCCGGGCAATTCACGACCAGAGCGACCGTCGCGACAAGCCGTTCATCAAGCTCAACTGCGCCGCACTCCCCGAGGGGTTGGTCGAATCAGCGCTCTTCGGTCATGAGAAGGGCGCCTTTACCGGTGCGATCAAGCGGGTTGAGGGCGCCTTTGAACGCGCCAATCGCGGCACGCTGCTGCTGGACGAAATCTCGGAGATGCGGCTCGATCTGCAGGCCAAGCTGCTGCGCGTGCTGCAGGAGCAGGAATTCGAGCGGGTCGGCGGCACCTCGCCCATCAAGGTGGACGTGCGCATCGTGGCCACCACGAACCGCGATCTGGCGGCCGAGGCCGACCAAGGCACGTTCCGACAAGACTTGTACTATAGACTTTCCACGATTCCGGTCCTGATCCCGCCGTTGCGTGATCGCCCCGAGGATATCGCGGTACTGGCGCTTCGGTTCGCGATGCGGACCGCGGCCGAGCTGGGCAAGAAGATCGACGGGCTCTCACCCGACGCCCTCGACGCGATGCAGCACTATCCGTGGCCCGGTAATATCCGCGAGCTGCAGCATGTGATCGAACGCGCGGTCATTCTGACGCCGGACCCGATGATTCATGCGCACTGCCTGGAAGGGACACGGTTCGGCTTGGCGCACTCGCTGGGCGCGCCTTCCATCCGCCCGCGCACCATCCCCACCCCAGGCGTCGTGCCGGGTGTCGCCACCAGCGCGAGCCGCGCGACGCCCTCCGCCGGTCTCGTCGCTGGTAGTGCGACCAACGGCAACATCGCGCTCGCCTCGCTGAATGTGGCCGACGCGGAGCGTGTGCTTATTCAGCATGCGCTGGCAGCGGCCGATAATAACCGTACGAAGGCCGCCGAACTGCTGGGCATCAGCGTGCGCACGCTCCGCAATAAGCTCAACGGTCCCGGCAAGGACGCCGACAGCGACGACGCGTAGTCGTCGAGTCGCGGTGGTCGGCAAATTTAGTCGTCACGACCCCCGGCAAGAATTGCCACACTGACGTGATTCGCCACCTCACTCTTGCTTGGAATCACTCCCCGTTCGCGGCCGGTACTCGCCACTTAAAACTCATAGTATTAACGAGTTAACAAACAAAAAGAGATGCGTTCTGGATGGCCGAGCCCGTGTGGCCCGGCCATTGCTTTTTAGCGGTGTGGATAGGCTCGCCCTTTCACACCGGGAATACGCAAATGCTCTTCGGACTCATCGATCGCACCACATCCGCCACCTCGCTCAAAGGCGCACTCGACAAGAGTGTGGAGCGATCCCGTGGCATCGCGGATCGCGTCTCCAAAGCAACCGTGGGCAATGCGGACGGATTCGCCCTCGAAGCGAAAGCCGGCACGGCTCAGGCCGACCTGAATCCCGTGAACGTGGAAGACGAGATGACGGCGCTGGCGGATGAACAGATCCGCTTCCTCGCCACCGCCCGCCTTCTCGAGAAGACGTACGCGAGCCTCCGCACCGCGATCAAGGGAGGTAACGGCTGATGTCGATTGATCCGACCCGCCGACCCGCCCTGCTCCCGATCCCGGGCCAGCAGACGATCCGCCCGATGTTCCGCTCGCTGGGCATCGCGGCCAGCGGACTCAGCGCGCAGCGCCAGCGCATGGAAACGATCGCCCAGAACATGGCGAACGCCGATGTGACTCGCGGCCCCGACGGACTGCCGTACAAGCGGAAAGACGTCGTGATGGAAGCCGCCACGTCGCAGAACGCGCTTTACAACGCCGGGGATTTTGCGTCGACCATGGGCACGGCCGCCGTCAGCAACAATGTGATGGGTAGCAACGCCTTCGAAATCGCGACCGGCGATTCCCGGAAAGCGATCGAAGTGCCCGTGCTGCCGACCACCGGCGGCGTGAATGGCACGATGGGCGGTGAGTTCGGTGTCCGCGTGGCGGGCATCGCCGAAGATCAAGGCGAAGGCCGTCTCGTGTATGAGCCCGGCCACCCAGACGCCAACGACGCCGGCTACGTGCGCTACCCCGATATCGATACCACACAAGAAATGGTCAAGCTCATGGATGCGAAACGCATCTTCGAAGCCAACGCCGCCGTCTTTCAGACCGCCAAGTCCATGCTGCGCGCGTCGATCGATATCTGATGACATAACCGTACGTCCGCTGCGGGCCCGGGGATCGGTGTGGCTCTTCCTCCTCCTCCTCTCCGAACCACTCGGTCCCCGACCCGCAGCATTTCTGATAGTACCGCGCGTCCCGCTGCACTCGATGCACTCGCTTCAACCGAACACCAGAGATTCACATGAGCGTCAACGGCATCAACAACACCCCGCTGCTTCCCACCCTCGGCTCGCTGTCGCGACCCGAGACGGCACGCACGCAGAACGGCGCGCAGAACGGCGCCGAGCGCGCGCAGCAGGCCACGACGAACGCTCGCGCGTCGCAGAATGCGTCGCCGAATGCTGCCCTGAAGCCGCAGACGCCGATCGCTGGTCAGTCTACGGCGCAGAGCACCGTGCCGGCTGAAGCGCCCGCCGGAACCGATCCGACGCTGTGGAGCGTGTTGACGAATGACGAGCGCAACTTCTTCGCGAAGTCCGCCGCGCTCGGCCCATTGACGTATAGCCGCATCAAGGCCGTCACGAATCCTGCGCCGCCGGCGGCGCGCGGGATTCGCCTCGACGTCCGCGCCTGATCTCTGACTTCCACCGACTGATCATCATGCAAAATCGAATCGATCTTCTCACACGGGCGATGCCCGAGTTCGGCGGACGCGACACCGGTATCGCCAAGCAGGTCCCGGTCATCGGTGAAGGCGAGAACTCCTTTGGCAATACGCTCACGAAGGCCATCAACGAAGTGTCCGACGCGCGCGATCGCGCAGGTGACCTCACCCAGCGCTTCGCCGCCGGCGAGAACGTCGAACTCCACCAGGTGATGGCAGCCGGGGAAGAAGCCGGACTCGCGCTCGACATGATGATCGAGTTGCGCAACAAGATGGTCGAGGCCTATCGGTCCGTCATCGCCATGCAGTCCTGAGTAAGCGATCGTCATGAACTCTCTGATGGAATCTCTCTTCGGACGCATGGGCAACGGACGGCAGATCGCGATCATCGCGGTCGGCGTCATTGCCACGGCGCTCGTGTTCGGCGTGTCGCGCTGGGCTACGCAGCCGACGATGGTGCCGCTCTATGCGGACATCCCCGTCGAGAATGTGAAGGCGATGACCGACAAGCTCACCGAAACAGGCATCGTGTACGAACTCGATCGGACCGGCTCGACGATCATGGTGGCGAGCGCCGATCTGGCGCGGGCCCGCGTGAATCTCGCGGCCGAAGCGATGCCGACCGGCGGCCGTCCCGGCCTCGAGTTGTTCGACAAGCCGTCGTGGGGCATGACGGACTTTACGCAGAAAGTGAACTACCGACGCGCACTCGAAGGTGAACTCGAGCGCACGATCGGGAAGTTGAAGAACGTCGAGATGGTGCAGGTGCACCTCGCACTCGAAGACGCGCAGATGTTCAAGGCGAACGAGCGGCCCTCGAAGGCGTCGGTGACGCTCAAGATGGCCGGCGGCGAGACGCCGCGCGCCGAAACCGTGCACGGCATTGCGAGCATGGTGGCCAACAGCGTGGGCGGACTTGATCCCGAGCACGTCACGATCGTCGACGAACGCGGACAGGCACTCACGCTCGAGGACGAAGGCTCGGTGGCCGGTCTCTCCAGCCGTCAGCTCTCCGTGCAGCGCGACGTCGAGACGTACATGGAACTGAAAGCCGACAAGTTGCTCAACAGCCTCGTCGGCGTCGGTAATGCTCGCGTGCAAGTCGCCGCATCGATCAACTTCGACAAGGTCGAGCGCACGGTGCAGGCCGTCGACCCTGAGCGCCAGGCGCTGTCCACGGAACAAAAGGCCGAGGTCACGCCGAGCAATCCATCACAGGGCGCCGGCTACAGTACGACCGCCACGTCTTATGAAAACACCAAGAGTGTCGAAAGCTTCAGCGGCGCGATCGGCAACGTGAAGAAGCTCACCGTGGCGGTGCTCGTAGCCGATAAAGTCACGATGCCACTACTCGACACCACCGGGAAGACGGCGCAGGCACCGATCATCACCGTGCGCACGCCCGACGAGATCGCCCGCATCGAAACGCTGGTGCGCAATGCCCTCGGCGTCGACTCCACCCGCGGCGACATGATCTCCGTAGTGAGCGCCCCGTTCGACATACCGGCCCCGATCGTGCAGCGGGATACCGTAGTGCCGCCGCAAGACATGGTGACCAAGCTGCAAGCGAACCCGAAGCCGATCGTGGCGATCGCTGCGCTCGTCGTGCTGCTCGTCATCGCACTCGTGAGTGTGAGCGCACTCAAGCCCAAGAGGTCGAAGGCTGTCGCGGGTGGAGCGTCGAATCTGCTGCCGCCAGGCTCCGGCTATCCGGAACTGCCCGCCAGCTCGCAGATGCAGTCCGCAATGCAGGGCATGAACCAGTACGATGCGGACGAACTTGAGGAGCCCAAGCGCCCCGTGCGCCTTCCTCCCCCGCCGACCACCCCCGAACGTGAGCAGGCCATGGCCACCGTGGACCAGCGTCCTGACGCTGCCGTTCGTGTGATGCGCGGCTGGCTTCGTTCGTGAGTGCTTCCATGATCGCTCTCCCTCGCGGCAGCAGCAACGCGGACAAGTACGCTCCCGATCGTCTCACCGGTCGCCAGAAGGTGGCGATCGTGTGCATGGCGATCGGTACGGAGCATGCCGCCAAGATCACGGCCGGCCTGCACCCTGAGGAGGCGGAGATCGTCGCCCTCGAGATGGCGCAGATCGATCGTGTTCCGCCGTCGACCGTCGACGCCGTGCTCGCCGAATGGCTCGAGCTCACGCTCGGTGTCGATTCACTGAGCGCCGGTGGCGTGGAGTTCGCCAAGGACGTGCTCGAAGCCGCGTTCGGAACAGCCAAGGCGCAGCAGATTCTCAAGCGCATCCAGGGGCAGCTCGCCGACAGCGATCGCTTCGGTCGCCTGCGTCGTGCCGATCCGCAGCAGCTGGGCAACACCCTGCGCGGTGAACATCCGCAGACCATCGCGCTCATTCTCGCACACCTCGATCCGGGCCATGTGGCCGCCATTCTGCGCGAGCTCGAACCCGCACTCGGGGGCGATGTGATGTTCCGTATCGCGAAGATGGAGAAGGTGTCGCCCGAAATGATTTCGTTGGTGGAACGCGCGATCGGCAGCGAAGCCGACCTCGCCTTCTCGCAGGGCATGTCCAGTGTCGGTGGTCCGGCGGCCGTGGCCGCGGTTCTCAACCTCGTCAGCACGTCGCTCGAGAAGGAAGTGCTCGACCTGGTGGCCGAGAAGGACGCGCACCTCAGCGATCAGATCAAGAACCTCATGTTCGTGTTCGAAGATCTCTCCTCGCTCGACGACAAGTCGCTGCAACGCCTGCTGCGCGAAGTGGACGTCAAACAGCTCGCCTTGGCCCTCAAGGCCGCCAGCCCCGAGCTCAAGGCGAAGATCATGCAGACGATGTCGCAGCGCGCCGTCGCTGGCCTCCGGGAGGAGATGGAGTTCCTGGGCCCGGTCAAGATGCGCGATGTTGAAGCGGCACAGACGGACATCGTATCGAAGGTCCGCGCACTCGAAGAGACCGGCGAGATCGTGCTGAGCGCCGGAACCGACGATGTCATCATCTGAGGACCGACCGATGCGAGCAACAGCCTGGTCTCTCGACGAATTCGCCGTGGCCGACGGCTTCGGCGAATTCACCCCCGCGGAACGGCGGATCCCCGCGCAGTCGGCGGACGACTTGGAAGCGGATCTCCAAGCTCGTCTCGCCGTTGAGCGGTCGCGCGCCGAAGCGACGGCCTACAGCCGCGGCCGAGCCGATGGCGAACGCGCGGCCCGCGTCGGTGTGGACGAAGAGATCGCGTCGGCGATGGCGCTCTTGTCCGAAGCAGTCAACAATGTGCAGTTGCACGAGTCACGCTGGGTCAGCAACGCCGAAGAGAACATTGCTGCGCTGGCAGTCATGGTGGCGCGACACATCGTGCAGCGTGAGGTGCACGCCGATCCGTCGTTTGTCCGTGACGTGGTGCAGAGTGCGATGGCGCAGTATCCGCTCGATCAGGAGATCACGATCCGCATCAACCCGGAAGATCTCAACGCCTGCCGCGCCTCGATCGAAGAAGCTGGTCGTCGCGAAATCCGCTGGATCAGCGATGTATCGATCCTGCGCGGCGGCTGCTTGACGGAAGGACGCGAGCGAATCATCGACGGCCGTGTGGATACGGCGCTCGAACGTGCGTACCGTAGCCTCGGCGGAGTACAGCCGTCGTGACGCCAACACGCGCCACGGCGCCGTTTGGGGACGGATACCACTCGATGCTCGAGGCAATGCAGGACCGACTCGCGCACAGCGAGCGTTTCGGTTCGTACGGTCGTGTGACCCGCGTGGTTGGGCTGGTGGTCGAAGCGACCGGCATCGATGTCGGACTCGGCTCACTCTGCCGCATCACCAGTCACTCGCGCGAACGGTCGGTGCTTGCCGAAGTCGTGGGATTCAACGAGCGCAGCGTACTGCTCATGCCCCTCGGCGAACTCGATGGACTGCACGCCGGTGCCAGTGTGCAGCCGCTCGGTCGCACCTTCGGAGTAGATGTAGGCCCGGGACTGTTGGGCCGCGTGCTGAACGGTCTCGGTCATCCGATCGACGGCAAGGGCAAGCTCGATACGGTGGAGCGCGTACCGCTCTCCGCCGAACCGCCCAATCCCCTCACGCGCGACACGATCGATCGTCCGCTGGAAACGGGTGTGCGCGCCATCGATGGACTGCTCACGATCGGCCGCGGTCAGCGTATCGGCATTTTCGCCGGCTCTGGCGTGGGCAAGTCCACGATGCTCGGCATGATCGCGCGAAATGCACAGGCCGACGTGAACGTGATCGCGCTGCTTGGTGAGCGCGGTCGTGAAGTGCGTGAGTTCATCGAGAACTCGCTGGGTGAAGAAGGACTTGCCCGCTCCGTGGTGATTGTGGCCACCGGCGATCAGGCCGCCCTCGTGCGCGCCCGCGGTGCGCTCGTGGCAACGGCGATCGCTGAGTATTTCCGCGATCAAGGCAAGCACGTGCTGCTCATGGTGGACTCGGTCACTCGGGTCGCGATGGCCTGGCGTGAAATCGGACTCGCCACCGGCGAGCCCCCCACTACGAAAGGCTATCCGCCCTCAGTGTTCGCCAACCTGCCGCGCCTCCTTGAGCGCGCCGGGAATGCCACCACGGGCGGGATCACCGGCATCTACACCGTGCTGGTGGACGGTGACGACTTCAACGAGCCGGTGGCCGACGCCTCGCGCTCGATTCTCGACGGCCACATCGTGCTCACGCGCCGCCTCGCGGCGCAGAATCACTTCCCGGCAATCGACGTGCTCGACTCGAAGAGTCGAGTGAAAGACGCGATCACCAACGACATCCAGCGCCGCGCGGGAAGCGCCATGCTTCGACTTGAAGCGGCGTATCGCGAAAAGGAAGATTTGATCATGGTCGGCGCCTATCAGAAAGGGAGCGATCCCTACGTCGACGCGGCCATCATCTATCGACAGCGCGTGCTCGAATTCCTGCAACAGCGCCCCGACGAGACCACGCCATACGGCGACACGTACAGCGCGCTCGCCCAGATTGCCGAGGCGATTGAGTCGTCGGTGCGGAGACGCCCGTGAGCTTCAAGTTCCGGTTGCAGCGCATTCTCGAACTGCGCGAGCAGCATGAGCAGGCGAAGGCCCGCGCCTTGGGCGCTGCCCGTGACAACGCCGTTGCAGCGCACCTCGCGAAAGACGCGATCGCGAACCTGCGAGATCATAGCAAGCAGCAAATCACGACGACCGCGAACAGCGGTCCTCGCATCGGGCACCTCCACCAGCTCGGATTCGTACTCGCCTCACTCGATCAACGGGTGCTTTTGGCCGTCGATGCGGCAAAGCTTGCCGACGACGACGTGCAGAAAGCGCAAGGAATGCTGGAAGAAGCGGCTCGCGACCGACGCGTGCTCGATCGCCTAAAGTCCCGCCACGCTGAGACTTGGCGAGCTGAGAGGGCACACGGCGATCGTGTCGCTATGGACGAGATCGCTCTGGCGCAGTTCTCGCGTAAAGCAGGGCTGAATGCGGCGGATGACGCCGCGAGCACCAACACCCCCATCGATGGTTCGCATTCATGAAGCAGCTGATCATCCCGATCGTGATAGGACTTCTGGCCGGCCTTGGTGGCGGCACGGGGTTCTCGTACATGAAGTCGGCGGCGAAGTTCACGGCCGACTCGACGCAGCTCGCCGATAGCCTCAAAGCACATCCGACCGACTCCACGCATACGGATTCCGCGCATACGGATTCCGCGCCCGGCGCGGCGGCGCCCACCGACGCAGCAGCGCACGACAGCGTTCCGGCAGACAGTGCCTCACGCGGTATGGACGTACCGGGCTCACATGAATCCGTCGCCCCGCTAACGCCGGCCGACAGTATTCGCTTGCTCGAGGCCGCGCGCCGCGACCTGAAGTCGGTGCCGTCGAAGTCGGCCCCGGGGAAAGCCGTCAACAGTCACGCGACGCTCGCCAAGTCGGCCCCGGACGCACCCTCGACGCCTAGCCTGAAGTCGCAGACGCAATCGCCGCCACCGTCATCGATCGACGCGAAGGCGAGCACCACAGCGGCCGCCAACATTGTCAAAGGTGCACGTGATGCCGCAATGCAGACGGCACTCCCTGAGCAGCGACTCGCCAAGATCTTCTCGGCGATGGCCGCGAAAGACGCAGTCAAGGTGCTCGACCAGATGACCGACGGCGATGTTCGAACGATTCTCGGCATGATGAACGACCGCCAGGCGGCCGCCATCCTGACGTCGATGTCCGCAACGCGCGCCGCTGCGATCACGAAGGGTGGCGGCAAGGCCCCCGGAGGCTCGCTATGAACGTGACAACGGCCGTCACCACGACCGCACCACGCTTGGAACGGGCTACCGAGCGGGCACTCGAGCGCACCACGCGCTCGGATACCGACCACACCGAGACGGAATCGACGGCCGAGAGTGAGAAAAAGCGCGGCGTGTCGCGCGCCGAGTTCTCCGCGCTGCTGGCGCTCATCTCTGGCGCCGGATCGCGCGTTCGCTCCGATTTGATTCAGCAGCTCCCGGCCGAAGGCGCATCGCTCGTGGACAAGCTGCTCGACGACGCGGCCACCGAGCAGACCACCGATGAATCGACGGGCGACACGCTCACGGGTGAAGGCGCGTTTCCCGGTGAAAAGGGACTGCGCACGGCGTTGCAGCACGGATCGCACGATCGCGACGCTCAGCGCGCCGCACAGGACGTGAGCGAAGCGCTGCGTTACGGCATTCTGAACACGTCGATCGACGCTACGTCTGCCGGCCGGACGCCGACTGAATCCGCCTCGGACGACATCGTCGATCTGCCCACGTACGCCAAGAATCGCGGCAGCAACGGCCTCCTCGGCATTTCCCGTGCAGCGCAGCGGATCAGCGCGCAGCTCGGCGGCCAGGGTGAGCTCGAGGGTGACCGCAATGCGCTCGCCGTGCTGTCGCGCATCGCCACCAAGGGTGGCACGTCGCTCGAACAGTTGATGGCCATCGGCGATGTCCGTGGTGCCGACGCCCGCGCGGCGTTGGATGCCCTCCTCGCGAAGGCAGGCACGCCGGCGGGTACTGAAATCGCGGACAGCGCTGCCGCTTCCACAGCTGCTGCCATGGCCACCGCATCGGCACTGGCGGGGGCCATGGCAGCGTCGGCTGCCGACCCGACCACGCCGATCAAGGATCTCGATGCCGTTGCTCCGGAGCTTCGCTCACGGGTGCAGCGCGTGATCGATCGTATGAAGGGCGAGTACGGTCACGACGTTTCGATCGTCGAAACGGCCCGCTCGCAGGAGCGTCAGGACCAGCTCTACGAGCAGGGGCGCACACGTCCAGGCGCCGTCGTCACGTGGACGCGCGATTCCGCGCACACGCGGGGTGACGCGGTCGACGTGATCGTGGACGGGTCATGGGCGAATGCGCAGGGCTTCGCCCGCCTGCAGCGCATCGCCAAAGAAGAGGGGCTTCACACGCTCGGGATGAAGGACCCGGGACATCTCGAGCTCGACAATCATGGCGAGCGCGCGCGCGAGCGCCTGCGGAGCTGCGCTCGACAAGGTGACGGCGGCGTTTCAGCGCCAGTCGTCGTCGGCTGCTTCAGCGGCGGCGGCACCGGCCGGTGTCGCGCCGGTCGCGAGTGTGGCCGGTGTCGCGCAAGTGGCGCGCGTAGCCGATGCCAAGGCCGCTCCGGCCGCTCTGGGCGAAGGCGCTGCCGCGTACGTTGCGCAGGCCCATACGAACACGAGCGCCAAGGGTGAGCAGAATGGCAACGCATTCGGCCGCGGTGCACGCGACGAGAACGGACATCCAATCAACGAGGGACGGAAGCTCGGACACGCCAAGCAGGAGGCCGCGAGCGACACGTCAGGCTTTGGTGCGATGCACAGCAACGCCCAGGGCAGCACGAAGACGACGGGCGCCGAGCGCGCGGCGTCGGTTGGTCAGGCCGCTGGCAACGAGCAGGCCCAACGCGTGTCGGAGATTCAAGCGATGCGTGCGGATGCACCGGCCGGTCCGCTCTCGCGGATGACGCTCAACGTCGAGAACGCCAACGGCACGCAGGACCGCATCACCGTCGATCTGCGCGGCACCGTCGTGGACACGGTCATCTCGACCGATGCGTCAAGCGCCGAGCGGATGAAACTGCGCACCGGCGAACTGCAGGAATCGCTAGGCCGTCATGGTCTTGACGCCGACCGTGTGCGCATTACCAGTGCCGCGAGGTTGGAGCCGAGTGACGCCTCACGCACGATCGGCAGCGAGCGCGATGCGCTCCGCACGAACGGCGCGACGCCGACCACGTCGGGAGAGAATGCACAGTCGCAGAGCCAGCGCGACCGGGCAACTGGCCGCGACTGGGATAAGCAGCAGGATGCTCGCCGCGAGCAGAAGGAGCAAGCGGCGCGGGATCAGCAGCGCGAGCAGGCGAACCAGCGCGGCTGGCAGAATCTCTTCAACGGGACCAAGTGATGATTACCGCTACGCGGAACGCCGCCAACGCATTTGATCCAAGCACGATCACGCCGAGGTACGCCACGACGGACGCGCCCACCGGCGCGAAGCCACCGGTCGGCGTTGCCGAGCCATCCGCCAAGATCAGCGGCCTGGCCAAGACGAGCGCGATGGGACAGGACGAGTTCCTCAAGATGCTCGTCGCTCAGCTGAAGAATCAGGATCCCCTGAATCCGATGGACGGCAAGGACATGGCGGCGCAGCTCGCCCAGTTCTCCACCGTCGAGCAGCTGATCACGATGAACAAGTCGATGGAAGCGCAGGCCGCGTCAGCAACCGCAACGGCTGAAGCGATCAAGTCGCTCGAGACGACGCAGAATTCGCGGTCCGATGAACTCGCGCAGCTCATCGAAGGGCAGATGGCGATGGGCACCGTGGGCAAAATCGGCGTGACCACCGGCAACAACACCTTCGTTGACAAAGCCGGCAACGGCACGATCGTGGTGGACAGCGGCACCATGAAGGGCGGTGGCCGCATCAGCATGGTCAACGAGAAGGGCGTCACCGTCGGCACCACCAGCGTCGGCGATGTGAAGGGGGGGCAGATGTCGTTCGAGCTTGGCGACTATGCGTGGACGCCGCCACTCGCCCCCGGGAAGTACACATACAAGTTCGAGGTCGCAACGGATGGCGGCCAGTGGCAAGCAGCGAAGACGTACACGGCCGGACGGATTACCGGCATGCGGTACGAAAGCGGCAACCCCATCCTGATCATCGGCGATTCGCTGAACGTGCCGATGTCGCAGCTCACCCAAGTGCGCGCCTGATCGCGACCTGACCCACGAGGATTTTTACAGATGCTTCGTTCTCTCTTTGCCGGAGTCTCCGGCCTGCGCAACAACCAGGTGCGCATGGACGTGATCGGTAATAACATTGCGAACGTGAACACGGTGGCCTTCAAGGCCGGTCGCGTCACGTTCAAGGAAGGCTTCGCACAGTTGCTACAGGGCGCAAGTCGTCCGCCTGGAGACCAGGGTGGTATCAACCCGGTCCAGATCGGCCTCGGTATGCAGATCGGCTCGATCGATCAGATCTTCAATCAGGGCAACCTCGAAACGACCGGCTTGAACACGGACGTCGCGATTCAAGGCGACTCGTTCTTCGTCGTGCGAAAGGGCAACCAGAGCTTCTACACGCGCGCCGGCAATTTCCAGATCGACGCGAACGGGCAGATGGTGTCGCCGGCCAACGGCTTCATCGTGCAAGGTCGCATGTACGACAACGGCGTGCTGCAGGACGGCTTCCAGGACATCCGCCTGCCATTCGGTCAGAAGGTGTCAGCCAAGCCGACGACCGAAGCCGTACTGGCCGGCAACTTGAACGCCTCAGCGCCGGCGTTCCAGGGTGACTTTCAGGATCCGCTCGTGCGCGCGCTCCCGATCAACGAGAAGTCGTGGACGGAATCGCAAATCGCCGTGTTCGATTCGCAGGGTACGAAGCGCGACATCAAGATCCAGATGTGGAAGACCGGGCCGAACACCTGGGATTGGCAGATCGATCCGATCGCCTCGGGCGTCACCGAGAGCTTCCAGACGGATGCGAACTCGCCACCGTCGGACATCGCACTTCCCACGCCGCCGGCCGGGTACGAGATCCTGCCGGCCAACGTGAAGGTGTACAGCGCGTCGGGTACCGAGTATCTGTCGCCCGCCGACTACAGCTTCTCGAGTGGCCCGCCGCCGGCCGTGCAGTTCACGGCGAGCATGCCGTCGAGTTCCGAGATCAAGATTTCGTACTTCATGAGCCCGACCACCGCGACAACGAGCGAGAACACCGGCACGTTCACGTTCGACAGCGCCGGCATCATGAACACCAACATCGCGGCCGCGATCAACTTCGCGGTGCCCGGTGCCAATCCGGTGCAGCTCAACCTCAAGCTCAACGGCGGCGTCAGCGGCCTCACGCAGTTCGCGTCTACGGCGTCCACCGCCGTGCTGCGTGACCAGAACGGCTACACCGCTGGTACGCTGCAGAACTTCAGCATCGACCGCTTCGGTCTGATCACCGGCTTCTTCACGAACGGCACCACGTCGTCACTAGCCAAGATCGTGCTCGCCGACTTCAACAACCCGAGCGGCATGCTCCGTATCGGCGACAACATGTACCAAGAATCAGCCAACTCGGGAGGTGCGGTGCTTGGCTTCGCGCTCGAAGGCTCGCAGTCGCAGCTCACCAGCGGCGCACTCGAAATGTCCAACGTCGACTTGGCGCAGGAGTTCACGAATATGATCGTGGCCCAGCGCGGATTTCAGGCGAATGGCAAGGTCGTCTCGACCTCAGACGAAATGCTGCAAGAATTAATGAGCATCAAGCGCTAACCAGTAACCGGGTTGGCTGGACCGCCTGGATCCGGGCGGCCAGAAGGCGGAGGGTGGGGGCACGCACGGGCCCTCATCCTCCGCCTTTGGCGTTTGCACACCGGCAGAAAATGCCGGAAGAAGTAAAATCGGCCGGACACGTGACATACCGTACGCCGTACTTTTTCAGACCTTTCGCCACCAAAAGTCGCTGTAAACTGTTGTCAATAAACGCATTACTCGAAACGCGACACTCCGAACTCATTGTGGCCCCGGTCCTGCTTTTAGAGGGGCTGTAGCAGTCCCTCTGTCAGACTCGATCAATCGATCCATGGCCAACGAAACCCCGCAGGCTCCCGAAGACGCTCCAGTCGCGCCCACCAAAGCAAAGCTCCCGCTGCTGATCGGCATGGTTGCCGTCGGTCTCGCCGTGGGCGGTGCAACGGGGGCAGCGCTGCTCGGACCGATGGTCGCCAAGAAAATGGGCAAGGTCACCCCGATCGTGGCGGCGGATAGCGCGCACGGCAGTGACTCCACCGCCGCCGCGGGCGAACACGGGCCACCGGCTGAGGGAGGCAAGGAAGGCGGCGTCGCTGAGGCGGCGATCCACGTCCTCGACAACATGGTGCTCAATCCCGCCGGCAGTGGTGGCTCGCGCTACCTCCTGCTGACCGTGGCGATCGAAGTGGGCTCGCCCACCGCCGTCGAAAGCTTCAAGGCACGTGACGCCGAACTACGCGACATCGTGCTGACCACCCTGGGCACCAAGCCCGTCGATCAACTCACCGACATGGCCACCCGCGAACAGTTCAAGGCCGAGATCATGAAGGCCGTGGACGAGCGCTTCGGCAAGAAGTCGGTGAAGCGCATCTACTTCCCGCAGTTCGTCGTTCAGTAAGTCACGCCGCACCGACCACACGATGAGCTCCGAAACTCTCAGCCAGCACGACATTGATCGCCTCCTCGGCGGCGGCTCACGTCAATCGGCCGCACCGACGTTGGCGATGGACGTGCAGGTGTACGACTTCCGTCGTCCGCACCGCGTGTCCAAGGAACGCCTGCGCACGCTCGAGGCCATGTACGAGCGCCTCGTAAAAGGATTGGAAGCGTGGCTCATCTCGCGTGTGCGCGGACAGATCGAAGTCCGTCTGCAAAGCGTCGAGCAGTTCTCATTCGGCGAGTTTACGCTTTCGCTGCCGATGCCCTGTTCGTCGTTCATCTTCGACATCACCGGCACGGGCCAGAAGGGCGTCATCGACGTCGGGCCCGAGTTCAGCACCTACATCATCGATCGCCTGTTCGGTGGCGAGGGAACGGGCAGCGCGCTCACGCGTGCGCTTACCCCCATCGAGCGGATGGCCGTTCGGTCGGTCGCCGACAAGGTCAGCGGTCTCCTTCAGGAGATCTGGCAGGACCATGTCGCGATGGACCTCAACATTACGGGCTTCGAGTCGTCTCCAGAAATTCTGCAGGTCGTCAACCGCGAAGATCCCGTGCTTGTGGCGAACGTCGAATTCACCACCGGCAGTGTGAGCAGCTTGTTACTGATCTGCTTGCCCTTCTCGGTGCTCGACAAGTTTTTCTCCTCGAGTGGCCAACAGCGCAATGCATTGCTCACCACGAGCGATCGGGAACGCGAGACGACACGGCAGCGTAGCGAAACCGCGCTTCGCGCGACGAGAGTGCCGCTCACCGCGCGTCTGCCCGACTTCCAGCTCTCGATGCGCGACATCGCCGGTATTACCGAAGGCACGATCATCCCGACCGGTATCCCGACCGACGCGCGCGTGATCGTGCGGGCCGGGACGCAGGAACGCTTCATTGGCCATCCCGGCCGCGTGAGCGGAAATCTCGCGGTGCGCATCCTCGATGCCGTACCCAGCACCACGACCTCAGACTCACGGACGGACTCCGCATGAATCCCGCCGAAATCGACGCGCTCGTTGCCAGCGCGCAAGCCGCCAAGGCGGCCGGCCAGCCTATCTCGTCGCTGATGGACGAATCGGCTACGCCCGCCGCGATCCCGGTTCGCGCTCCGCAGCTCACGGAGTTCGAACAGACGATGATGAGCACCACGGAAGTGCCGATCGGCATGCTCCTGGATCTCACCCTCCCCGTGTCCATCGAACTGGGTCGCACCTCGATGACGGTGCAGGAGATTCTGCGCCTCGGTCGTGGCTCGGTGATTCAACTCGAGCGCCTCGCCGGCGAACCGATCGACATCTATGTCGGAGACCGTCGCTTCGCCGAAGGGGAAGTGGTGGTGCTCGGCGAACACTTTGGCGTGCGCATTACGCGCGTGCTGGCCAATCCGGCCGCCTCCAGCGCTGCCAACGCAGCCTGAGACCTGACATGCTGACCGCTGCGTTCGGTGTTGTCGCCGCTCTCGCCTTCGTCCTCGGACTTGGCGCCGTCTGCCTCTGGGCGCTCAAGCGCTTTGGAGCCGGTGCTCTCGCGTCGAAGACGCGTGTGCCGCTGGAAGTCGTGCAGCGCATTCCGCTGGGCCCGAAAACCGGGCTCGCCGTGGTGCGCGTGGGAGAACGAGTGATGGCACTTTCGGTCGGCGAAGGCGGTGTTCGTCAGCTGTTCGAACTCGATGAAGTCGATCGCCTGCGTGTGATCGCGACCAGCACGTTGCCGGTGCCGATGGTCTCCAGCGCGGCCGCTTCGGCGGCGTTCACGATATCGACGGCGCTGCCCGCGGCGATGAGCACGGCATTTCCGGGCAAGTTCGGCGCGATGTTCCGCCGCTCGCTCAACGCCACCACTGTGCAGGCCGCGATGGCGCAAGCCGATCTCGAAATCGACGCCGCCGTGCTGGCGCCGGGTGCGCCGCGCGGGGAGGTGCTGCCGTTCTCACCGGTCGAGCCGCGCGAAGTGCCAGCGTTTCTAACGGCGCCCGTGACGACACGCCGTGGTGACGTGCTTACGTATGCGCCCCGCTCCGCGATGGCCGCGCCCCTATACGGGACGCCGCAGACGTCGCAGCAGGCCGATCGTGACTTTCGCGCGATGCTTGGCATTTCGCTGGGTGGTGCCACACGCCTCGCAACGTTCGCCGCGGCGATGGTTCTGCTCGGCACCACGTCGCTGAGCGCACAGACCGCGACGCAGACCGTGCCGCCGCGTCCAGCCACGCCGGCAGCGGCAGCGTCGACACCAGTGGCGCTGCAGGCCCCGGCGCTTCCCGGTGCGCCGGCCGCGGCCGCAACACTGCCCGCTCCGGCGGCGCCGAGTGTTCCCGACTTCGCACTGCCCGCATCATTGCAGCAAGTGACGCAGGATTTGGTGCAGAAGGCTGCCGCCGCCGAAGCGGCCACCAAGCCGGGTGCGGCGGCAACGGCGAAGCCGAAGAGCCGCCACTCCAGACTGGGAGCGACCCCGGGCTCTGACAACGGTGCGGCGCTGACCGCCCAAGCCGCGGCGTCGCGGCGTCCGATGTCGCAGATGGTCGTGGACTCCGTGCGCGATGCGCGTGGAAGGGCCAACACCGCCTCGCCCGCGCCCGTCGGCACTGATGACGCCATCATGCGCATGATGCCGCAAATGGATGTCAAGCTCGGCGGCGACGGTGAGAACGGTGGCCTGCGCCTGAACGGCACGGTGGGCATCGTCGTGATGATGGGGCTGCTCACGCTGCTGCCCACGCTGTTGCTCATGATGACGGGCTTCACCCGCATCCTGATCGTCTTGCACTTCCTGAAGCAAGCGATGGGCACCCAGAGCGCGCCTCCGGCGCACTTGCTCGCCGGCATGGCGCTGTTGCTGACGGGATTCGTGATGACACCCACACTCACCCAAGTGAATCGCGACGCCATTACGCCGTGGCTCGACGGCACGATCTCGCAAGTCGAAATGATGAAGACTGGCGTCAAGCCGATGCGGGAATTCATGCTGCGGCAGACGCGTGAATCGGATCTGAAGACGTTCGTTGAAATGAGCCGCCTGCCGCGACCGAACAGCGTTGATGATGTGCCACTCCATGTGCTCATGTCGGCCTTCGTGGCCAGTGAGCTGCGCACAGCCTTTCAGATCGGCTTCGCGATCTACCTGCCCTTCATCATCATCGACGCCGTGGTCGCGTCGGTGCTCATGAGCATGGGCATGATGATGCTGCCACCGGCCATGATCTCCCTGCCGTTCAAGCTGTTGCTCTTCGTACTCGTTGATGGGTGGACACTCACCATCACGAGTCTGGTGCAGAGCTTCAAGTAGGGACTGCCTAGGAAGCCGGAGGGAGGGTATCAGGGAGCAGGGGGCAGGACGGCGGATTTCCGCGGTGCTGCCCTTTTCCGCGTCAATTCCCTCCATCCGGATACCCTCCCCCCTCCATCCTAGGCGTTGGCAGTTATCGCTTCCGCGGCAACTCTCGCCGCGGAACAACTCGGCAATTCCTGCCGAATTGCCGAAATCAGTCAATGCGACCGATTTCTTTTGTGCACTTAACTTCAACCATGGCAATGCTTTACAGACGAATGTGATCCGCGTACCCTTTGGTACGACCCCTGCTTTACCAAGTGCTCGGAAGCATCACTTACCCGAGCCACCCCGGATGTCTCACCAACTCGTCATCGACTTATCACGCCAGGCGATCATGACTGCACTCATGATCGCGGCCCCGATGCTACTCATCGCCCTCGGCGTCGGCCTCGTCGTGTCGATCATCCAGTCGGTGACCCAGATCCAGGAACAGACGCTGGCCTTCGTCCCGAAGCTTGTCCTCGTGGGCGGCGCCTTCATCGTCGGCATGCCGTGGCTGCTCCAGATCCTGATCCGCTACACCACTGAACTCTTTCGCGGCATCCCCGCGATGGTCGGCTGAGCCGGATCGCCTACGTGCCCCCGTCGACGGGCCTCTTTGGCCTCCCTGACTTCTTCGCTCCCGGCGTCGCGACAGCCTTCGTGCTGACCGCACTGCGCGTGGGCGGGCTGTTGCTCGTCGCCCCGGCGTGGTCGGCCAAGAGCTTCCCGATGAAGCTCCGCACCGCCGTCCTCGTCGTCTTCGCCACGCTGCTCATTCCGAGCGCTGCCGCGACTACGGATCTCACCGTACTGCGCATCACGCCGGTGACGTTCCTCAGTGAGACTATCATCGGCTTCGTAATCGGCTTTGCCGCCGCGATCATCGTGGCCGGGGCCGAGTTCGCCGGTGAGCTCATGACCAACTCGATCGGTCTCTCCGGCATGGCGATTCTCGATCCCGTGAACAACACGCAGGGTGCCATCCTGGGCACCTTCATGCAGATGCTGGCCATCACGCTGCTACTCACGGGCGGCGGTCACCTCATCATGTTGCAGGCCGTCGCGCAGAGCTTCGTCTCCATGCCGCTGGGCGCCCCGCTCGATCTCGCCAACGGCATGCTGTCGGTTACCAAGGCCGGCGCTTCGATCTTTTCCACCGGCGTACAGTTCGCCGCACCGGTGATCGCCGCGATCCTCGTGGCCAACATCGCGCTGGCGATCCTCGGACGCGCCGCGCCGCAGCTACAGGTCATGAGCCTCGCCTTCCCGCTGCAGATTGGAATCGGCCTGCTCACCTTCGCCGGTTCGATCGGCCTCGTCGTGCACGCGCTCGCTGACTGGACGCCGGCCTACGCCACGACGCTCGAAACTTTTGCGCGGGCGGTGCACGTCACCCCTGAGCCGACGACGGGGCGTTGATCCATGTCTGATTCAGATTCCGGCGAAAAGACAGAAGCGCCCTCTGGCAAAAAGCTCGACGACGCGCGCAACAAAGGACAGATCGCCAAGAGCCCAGAGCTCACGACCGCCGCCTTCCTCTTGGGCTCCACGCTCACGATGACGATGGCGGGACCGCCGCTCTGGCAGTTCCTACTCGATACCATGGGCAACACGCTCGCCAACGCAGGCAATCTCGAACGTGGCGGCGCGTCGGCGATTCCATTTCTGCAGGCCATCGGCTTCCGCACCATCGTGGCGATGGTCGGCATGATGACGGCCCTCGCCGTGATTGCGATCGCCGTCCAAGCGCTGCAGACCGGCGGCTTGCTCACCATCGAAACGCTCACGCCGAAGTTCAGCCGCATCAATCCGATGAACAACCTCGGACGGCTCCTCGGTAAGCAATCGATCGTCGAACTCGTGAAGGCGTTGCTGAAGCTCAGCATTGTCGCGTGGGCTGTGTACTCCACACTCGCCGATGCCTGGCCTGACGTGCAGGGACTTGCCCTCGACAAGTCGCCCGCCGCGCTCATGCAGGTCGTGTCCAAGTACGCGGTCGCGCTGCTCAAGAACGCCGGTCTGATGTTCCTCGTGCTCGCCGTCGCGGATTTCGCGTGGCAGAAGTACAGCACGACCGAGTCGTTGAAGATGACGAAGCAAGAAGTGAAGGAAGAATCGAAGTCGCAAGAAGGCAATCAGGAAGTGAAGGGACGTCGTCGCCAGATCGGCCGCGAGCGCATCCGTCGCCAGATGTTCGCGGAAGTCCCCAAGGCCGATGTCGTCATCGTCAACCCGGTGCACATCGCCATCGCAATCAAATACGACCCCATGGTCGCGCCCGCGCCATATGTCGTCGCGATCGGCCAGCGCAAGATCGCCCTGCGTATCAAGGAACTCGCTTTCAAGCACAACGTGCCCGTAATCGAAAACATCCCCCTCGCCCGCGCGCTCATCCTCGTGGCGAAGGTGGGCACCGTCATTCCCGTCGAGATGTATCTGGCCGTGGCCGAAGTGCTGGCCTTCGTGATGCGCCAGCGTGAACGGTTCGGCGCCTCGTGGCGTGGAACGGCCGCCGCATGAGGAACGCCTAAGTGACCAGCGCCGCACTCCCAATGTCGCTCCCCGCCGACCCCGGCAAAAAGGCGGAAGTCGCGCTCGCGCTCGCGGTCGTGCTCATCCTGGCACTGATCGTGGTCCCGTTGCCGCCGATCATGCTCGACCTGTTTCTCGCCGCCAGCATCGGGCTCTCGCTGGTCGTACTGCTGGTGTCGTTGTACACCACCGATCCGCTCGACTTCAGCAGCTTCCCTGCACTGCTGTTGCTGCTCACGCTCTTCCGCATCGGCCTCAACGTGTCGTCCACGCGCCTCATTCTCACGCAGGCGCATGCGGGCAAGGTGATCGAGGCGTTCGGCAATTTCGTGATCGGTGGCAACTACGCCGTCGGTATCGTGATCTTCCTGCTGCTCATCGGCATCAATTTCATCGTCATCACTAAGGGTGCCGGACGTATCGCGGAAGTCGGTGCGCGCTTCGCGCTCGACGCCATGCCCGGCAAGCAGATGGCGATTGACGCCGACCTCTCGGCCGGACTGATCGACGAGAAGGAGGCCCGCACGCGTCGCGACGTGATCTCGCGGACCGCCGACTTTTACGGCGCGATGGACGGCGCCTCGAAGTACGTGAAAGGCGACGCGATCCTCGGCATTCTCGTGGTCGCGGTCAACATCGTCGGCGGCATCTTCATTGGCGTCATCCAGAAGGGCATGTCGCTCGAGAAGGCGGCCAGCACATACACCATGCTCACCGTCGGTGACGGCATCGTGTCGCAAGTGCCGGCGCTGATCATCAGCACCGCCGCCGGTCTCATGGTCACCAGCGCGGCAGGCAACGAGCGCATGGGCACCGTGCTCAGTAAGCAGCTCGGTGCGCATCCGCGTGCCATGTGGATGGTGGCCGGCGTGCTCTCGTCATTCGCGCTGATTCCTGGACTGCCGATGTTCCCCTTCCTCGCGTTGGCCGCAGGCGCGGCGGTGCTCGCCAAAATGTCGGAGAAGGCGGCGACGACGCGGAACGAACTCGCACAATTTTCGGCCGCCCCGATCGCCGACATCGAAGCGCCCGCGCCGAGCGATCCGATGCGCGACCTGTTGCAGATCGATCCCATCGAACTCGAAGTCGGTTACTCGCTCATCCCGCTCGTAGACGAAAATCAAGGCGGCGATCTCCTCGAACGCATCGGCCTGCTGCGCAAGCAGGCAGCGCTCGAACTCGGCATTCTCGTGCCGGCCATTCGCATCCGCGACGACATCCGGTTGCCGGCCAACGAGTACGTCATCAAGCTGCGTGGCTCCGAAGTGGCGCGCGGTGAAGTACTCCCGCGTTTCGTGATGGCGCTCAACACCGGTGGTGTGGTCGAAGAGATCCAGGGCATGGATACCGTCGACCCGTCGTTCGGCATGCCGGCCAAGTGGGTCTCCATGGGACAGCGTTCCGACGCCGAGGCGCGCGGGTACGTGGTCGTCGAGCCCACCACCGTCGTGGCCACGCATCTACTGGAGACGCTCAAGATGAGCGCCGCCGATCTGCTCGGTCGCCAGGAAGTGCAGGAAATGGTCGAGACGCTCAAGAAGTCGCACCCGGCACTTGTCGAAGAGATCATTCCGAACAAGGTCTCGCTCAGCGTGCTGCATCGCGTGCTGCAGCGCCTCCTCCGTGAGCGTGTTCCCATTCGCGATCTGGTCACGATCCTCGAAGCAATCGGCGACGGCGCGGATGCCACGAAGGATCCCGAAGCGCTGACCGAAGTCGTGCGCAAGTCGCTCACCAACGTCATTGCCCGTCTCTTCGCCGATCAGAGTGGGGTCGTTCGCGGCATCACCATCGGCGGCCGGCTCGAGTCGGCGCTGCTCGGTCTTTTCTCGCCGCGCTCGTCGAACGTCAACGCGCCGGTACTCACGCCGGAATCGCTCGCTGGCTTGCTGCGTGATCTCAACCAGATGGCCAGCACCTACTCGGTGGATGGGCGTCCGCTCCCGCTCATCACGCCGCCGTCGCTACGGGTCGGTGTGCGCCGCCTGATTGAACCTGTGTTGCCCAGCCTCCCGGTGGTCTCGCTCGCCGAGCTCCCCGCGCAGATCACGCTGAGCAGTGTTGCCACTTGGGAGATGAACTGATGCACTCCAACTCGGCCGAACGTTTCCGTGGTGCCGATCTCTCGCGCGTGGCCGATCGGGCCCGACGCACGCTCGGTGACGATGTCATGATCCTCCACACGCGCATGGTGCGCGACGGTGGCGTGCCGATGGTCGAAGTCCTGGCGGCGCCGTCCACCGCGATCGACCGCGTGCGCGCGCGGCTGGAGCCGACGCCGTTCCCGCTGAACATGCGCCAGGCCGACGGTCGTCCGTACTGCATCGCGCTCGTCGGTCCGACCGGCGCCGGCAAAACCACCACCGCCGCCAAACTCGCGGTGCGTCGCGGCATGTTCGGCGCCGCGCGCCCCGGTCTGCTTACCATCGACACGTATCGCGTGGGAGGGATGGAGCAGCTGGCGACATACGCCGAACTTGCCGACGTGCCGTTCGAGGTCGTGTACGACGCGCGTGAAGTAGACGCCGCGATGAAGCGACTCTCTGGTACGTGCGATGTGATCATCATCGACACGCCGGGCCGCAGTCCGGCGTCGGCGGAACTCACCGAACGCTGGCGTTCACTGCTCGACGCGCTCAATCCCGACGAGGTGCATCTGGTGATTCCGGCATCGCTACGCGCCGATCTCGCGGTCGATATCGGCCGCGCCTATCGCGCCACGCGCCATCACTGCGGTGCGACCCACCTCATTCTCTCCAAGGTCGACGAAGTGCCGCGCGAGTCAGGCATCAGCGATCTCGCGCTGTCGCTCGAAATGCCTACGCGGTGGGTGACCGACGGCCAGGACGTGCCCAGCGATCTCAAGCCCGGTGTGCCGCGCTTACTACGCGCGTGGGGACTCTCCGCCGATGCGGAGCCTGACTGGATGCCGGCATGACCGGTCAACAGCTCATGTCGCCGCCGCGTGGAACCGCCAACGTGTCGCAAGTTGATGCGCTGCGTGGTCGCGGCCCGCGTCACGGCGCGCAGCAGGGCGAGACGCTCCGCGGTACCCCGCGCGGTGTGACGACCCTGCTGGTGGCCAGTGGCCGCGGTGGGAGCGGCACCTCGCTGGTGTCGGCACTGCTCGCGGTCGCGGCGGCAGGCGATGGTCGTCGCGTGCTCCTCATCGACGCCGATGATTTCGTCGGACCGCTCTCGCTCACACTCGGTGTGCAGGCCCGAGCGTCATGGCAGGATCTGCGCGGCGGTCGAGTGACGCCCGCCGATGTGGCCACACCCATCAGCACCACGCTGACGCTCGTGGCCGGCGGCGCCCCGCGCCTTGGCTCCGACGCGCTCGCACTCTCCGCTGCCGAACGCCGCGCCTGCATGCGTCGCCTCGGCATTCTGTCAGACGGCATGGACCTCGTCGTCATCGATTGTGGGGCGCGCATCGACACGGTACTGGCCGCCATCACGCCGCACGCCGACGAACGCCTCATCGCCATCTCCGCCGGCTCTGATCCGGTGGGCCTCGCCTCGACCTACGCTCTCTGCAAAGCGGTGCACACCCGTCACGGTGCCCTTCCGATGGACGTACTCGTCAATCGGCATGAAGGGAGCGAAGCCGCTCGCTGCTTCGACGCCATCGACGCCGGTGCCCGACAGTTCCTCGGAATTTCTCTGCAACTCGCAGGCGTTGTTCCCACCGATCCGACGCTCGACGCCGCGCTCCGCGCGGGAATGCCTTTTCCGCATGCGGCTGCCGGCTCGCCGGCGGCGATTGCTGCTCACGAAGTCGTGATGCGCGCGCTCGCAACTGCTTCCCTCTCCCGATCTGGTACTTGACCGTGACTCTCGTTTCTACGCAAGGCGCTGCCACCATGCACTCCAAGCTTTGGCAGTCATACCAGGCCGGCAATCAGACCGCGCGCGATCGGCTCCTCGAAGAGCACCTCGGACTCGTCCATCATGTGGCCCGTCAGGTCTCACGCACGCTCGCCGTACGCGCCGACTTCGATGAGCTAGTCAGCGCCGGTACGATTGGACTGATGACGGCGCTCGAGGGTTTCGATTTCTCGCGTGGGCTCGCGTTCAGCACCTTCGCGGCGCCGCGTATCCGCGGCGCCATTCTCGACGAGCTGCGCAAGCAGGACCATGTCCCGCGCTCGATTCGTCGGAAGACGCGTGAAATCTCCGCCGGCCGTGAAGCGTTTCAGCGTGCGCATGGCCGCGCTCCCGACGACCAGGAGCTCGCGCAGCATCTGAATGTAGACATGGATACACTGTGGCGCTGGCAGGCCGACGTAGAAGGCGCGCATCACATCCCGCTCGACCGCGCCCCGGGCGAGCGCGAGAATAGCTCACCGGTGCCGGCTGAAACGCTCAGCAGCGACGGCGACAACGATGTCGAGGATAGCCTCACGCACGAGCAAGAAGTGTCGCATCTCAAAGATGCGATCATGCATCTCAAGGAGCAGGAGCGCGTGGTGCTGTCGCTGTACTATTTTGAGGAGCTCAAGCTGCACGAGATCGCGAAGGTGCTCGAACTGACGGAATCGCGCGTGTCGCAGATTCGCTCGAAAGCGCTCAGCAAGCTCCGCGTCGAACTCACGCCGCTCCGCGGGAACGTGGCATGAATACGACCACGCGCACGATACTCCGCGACACGATGCAGTTCATCGGGGTCGGGCTGGCTGTCACAGTGATCGGCCTGATTATCGGCGCCGTGGTCGTGTCGCCCGCTGTATCACACCAACAGCGCCTGCTCGGCATCGCCGCACTGTTCGGCATCGCCGCCGTAGTCCTCGCCGCGCGCCTGGTGATCCGTGCGCTCCGCACGCGCCCCACCAGGACCACCCGTCAGGCTCGTCAGGCCCCGGCCCCCTCGATCACGCTGCGCGGCGGCAAGTCGTCGCGCACCCCGCGCGCCGTAGCCGCCCTCGCCGCCGCCGGCGCCAACCCCACCGAGATTGCCTGGAAAACCGGCCTCCCCGTGGACGCCGTATCCATGCTCCTCGAGATCTCCGGCGCACGGACCGCGGCGCTCGTGGGCTGACACCGGGCGCTGGAGCCGGTACAACAACGACCGCAACAACGACCGGCTGGAACACGGAGTTGGCGGATTGCACGGAGCCGCACAGAGAAGCAACATGATCATCTGCTGAGTTGTCTGTCGTCGTTGAAAGCGCCAGCAGACTCCGCCGTCCCCCTTCCGGCAACTCCCGCCGAGGCCCGTTGTCGATCCAGTACCAATCGGCAGCTATTGCCGACCTGCGGTATCCACGATGACGCCGAACGGCACCTCGCAGTACTAGCTAAAACGAATACCAACAACACGTTAGAGAAATTATACCGGTCGGGCCATTCGTGGCCCGACCGTTGCTTGTTCCCCTGGTGAGCTCGTGTACCCTTTCCCGACCACGACCATGCCCGGACCCGTTCGAACCAATGGTATGAGCAGTGCCGCAGCCGCCATGCAGATGCTGGAGCGGAAGCAGCAGGTGCTTGCCAACAACCTCGCCAACGCTTCCACCCGCGGATTCAAAGCGGAGACCGCGTTCGCACGGCTGATGGACAACCAGCTCGCCAAGACCGACACCGCCCTCGACCTCACCGCCGGCTCCCTGACCGAGACGCACAACAGTCTCGATCTCGCCGTCGAAGGCGACGGGTTCTTCGTCACGCAAACCCCCAACGGGGAACGCTTTGTTCGGAACGGCAGCTTCCGGCTCGATCCGGAACGCCAGCTCGTGGATGCACGCGGCAATCCGGTGCTCGGTGAAGACGGTCCGCTCGTGCTACCTACGGGCAACGTCGAAGTAGAACAGGACGGCACCGTTAAAGTGAATGGACGCGTGCTGCAGCGACTGCGGCTTGAACGTGTGGCCGATGGCGCGCAGCTCCTGCACGAAGGTGGCACCCAGTTCGTACCCGATGCCTCGCGTCAGGCGATTCCGCCGGCCGCGCGCACCGTCCGCCAGGGATTCCTCGAAGAATCCAACGTCAACACGATGTCGGCGATGACCGACATGCTCGCCGTGCTGCACCGATACGGTGCGGCCCAGAAGGCGCTTTCGACCATCGATGCCGCGCGCGGGACGACCGTGAACGACCTCGCCAAGCCCGTTTAAGGAGAATAGGACATGGATCCGGCACTTCGCGCCGCCGCTACCGGCATGATGGCGCAACAGACCCGCACCGAAGTCATCGCCAATAACCTCGCCAACGTGAACACGCCCGGCTTCAAGCGGAGCCGGGCGCACTTCGAGGATCTGCTGTACCAGACCGTGCAGGATCAAGCCATCCTCGGCGAGACCGCCACCAATACCACTGCCGCCATTCAGGTCGGACGTGGTACGCGACTCTCCGGCGTGCAGCGTATGCACGAGCAAGGGCCGCTCGAACAGACCAATCGCAATCTCGACGTCGCGATCGAAGGCGAAGGCTTCTTCCAGCTGCAGATGCCGAATGGCGAGACCGTCTACACGCGCGACGGCAGTTTCCAGATCTCCGATCAAGGACAGCTTGTCACCAGCGCCGGCTACGGATTGCAGCCGCCCATTCAGATTCCGATCGACTCGGCTGAGTTGACGATCTCGAACACCGGTATCGTGTCCGTGCGTCGCGGCAACGACATCGAACCAACCGAACTCGGACGCATCGAAATCGCCCGGTTCGCCAATCCGTCGGGACTCATGTCGCTCGGCCAGAACCTACTCGCCCCCACGGCGGCGTCCGGACAGCCGGTGGTTGGCTTTCCCAACGATGAAGGCATGGGACGCTTGCAGCAGGGCAGCCTTGAGGGCAGCAACGTCGAAATCGTGACCGAGATGGTCGAGATGATCGCCGCCATGCGCGCCTATGAGATCAACTCGAAAGCCATCAAGACGGCCGACGAGATGGGTCAGATCGCCAACAACATCACTCGCTAGCTCGGCTCATGAAACTCGTGCTCATGCGACTCCTGGTCGCGACGTTCATGCTTGTCGGCGCGGTCTCCGTGCTCGGCGCGCAGGAACGGACGATCACGGTCTCCGTCGCGGCGCGCGCGCTCGCACGCGGCGAGACGCTGCAGGCCAGCGACATCGCGACCATGGACACGACGATCGTATGGCGCTGGAACTCGATCGCGCCGGACTCCACGCGTGCGCTTCCAGGCTGGGTGACGCGCCGCAACATCGCCCTCGGCGAAGTGTTGCGTGCACCAGCCGTGATGCCGCCGCCCGTGATCACCAGCGGCACCCGCGTCACCGCGATCTGGCAGGATGGTCCGCTCCGCGTGGTCGTCACCGGCATCGCCACCAATACTGCCGCCATCGGAGCACCGGTCGGCGTTCGCATCGATCCCACACGTCGGCTCGACGGCATTGCGGCCGGGCCCAATACTGTTCGCCTCCGTTGAAGCCCCATCAGGTGAGGACCGCCGATATGACTCCTATGCGCCTGCCTATCACCACCCGCGTCGCCGTTGCGCTGGCACTCTCTGCGCATCCGCTCCAAGCGCAGCCTGCCGGTGCGACGCCGCCAATCGCTCCGCCTACCGCCGCCGCACAGGCCGCGACGGCGACTGCAAGCACGACCACCGTGCCGCCGGTGGCTCCGATCAAACCGCGTGAATCATGGACCGCCGATCGTCGCAGCTTTGCCGTCGGTGACATCATCACGATTCTCATCGACGACTACACCATCTCTACCGCGGTGAAAGAGAACTCGGCTTCCGACAACCGCACGCGCGGCTTGTCGGTGAACGCCAAGCTTCCCACCAGCTCCAAGCAAGTCGGCATCGACTCACGCAACAGCGCCGACCAGCAACAGCGTGGTTCAGCGCGCCGCGAGAACCGTTTCCAGAACGAGATGAGCGTGCGCATCGTCGCGATGGGCCCGAACGGCCTGCTGCAACTCAAGGGTACGAAGAAGATCGACATCGACAAGGCACTGCAGGACATCGTATTTACCGGCTGGGTGCGCGCGCAGGACGTGTCCACGTCCAACGTGATTGAATCGAGCCGCGTGGCCGACGCACAGTTGGGGTACGCCTCGCCTGGACCGCTCGGCAAACCGAAGCAGGGCATCATCACGAAAGTGCTCGGAGCACTCTGGCCATGACCTCAATTCAGGCGCGTCATCTCGGCGTGAAGATCGTCCGTGCCATTCTCGTGAGCGCTGGCCTGCTCTTGTTGCCGGTCATGGCTCGCGCGCAGAACGACAGCAAGATCCGCGATCTGACGAGCGCCGAGGGCGCCTTGCCCGTGCGCCTGGTGGGCTACGGACTCGCGGTCGGACTCGATGGCACCGGTGACCGGGCGATCGGCGGACAGACGGCTGGCCCTACCATTCAGAGCGTCATCAACATCCTGCGTCGCTTCAACATCGAAGTGCCGGCCGATCTCATTCGGATGCGCAACGTGGCGGCGGTGCTCGTGACCGCCGAAGTCTCTCCATACCTGCGCGCCGGTGGCCGCTTTGAAGTGAACGTGGCATCCATGGGTGATGCGCGTTCGCTGCGCGGTGGCACACTGTATATGACGCCGCTGGTAGCCGATGCCAGCGGTGCCCCACTCGCCTCGGCGCAAGGATCGCTGCTGGTCAGTGACGGAGGCGCGGCCACCCGGTATATGCCGTCGCATGAAACGTCGGCGCGCATTCCCACCGGTGGCGTGCTCGAAGCCGATTTGCCGCGCCCAGCCATCGTCGCCACCTCGCGACTGCTGCTGCGTGAGCCCGACCTCGGTACCGCCACGCGCATCGCGATTGCCATCAACGCCACGTACGGCGAAAAAACTGCCACCGTGGAAGACGAAGGTTCAGTGATCGTCACGCTCCCCGACTCGGTGCAGAAGCCCACCGCGCTCGCCCGCATTCGTGACCTTGCGATCAAGCCGGAGTCGCGCCCGCGCATCATCATCGATGGGAAAGACGGTACCGTCGTTGCCGGCGGCGAGATGATCGTCGGCTCGGCCACCGTGAGTCACGGCGCCATCACCCTGGCCATCGGCACCGAGACCGCCAACGACACGAGTGCGATTCCGGGCAGTGTCCGCTTACCGGCGGGCATTCCGGTGCAGCGCGTTGCCTCCGCACTGCATGCGGTGCGCACGCCGCCCAACGAGATCGCCGCCATTTTCGCGGCCCTTCGCGAAGTGGGCGCTATCACCGCCGAGGTCATCGTTCGATGATCGACCGCATCAATGCCAGCAGCCTGAAGAGCGCGAGCGTGCCGTCGGCCCCATTGTCCGCCAAGGACCAGCGGGACGCCGCGCTCATGAAGTCCGCCAGTCAGCTCGAGGGCATGTTCGTGCAGCAACTCTACAAAGCAATGCGCGAGACCGTTCCACAGCAGGAAGGAATCGTTTCAGGAGGGGCCGGGGAAGACATTTTCACGGGACTCCTGGATCAGCACCTTGCTGCCGAGACTCCCAAGCAGTGGGAGCATGGGATCGCACAAGCGCTTTACCGACAGCTGCGTCACGGCACACTCGCTGACGCAACCCAGGACTCCGTGACTACTCCTGATTCAAACACCCGCTGATGTCGCCGATGACACTCTTCGCACAAGAACCTGCCCCTCGCCTCGGCGTACCGACCGGGGCATTGCTGGAGGCGCTGCATGATGCGCTCATCAGCGAGCGCCGGCTGCTCGATGATCTGATTGCGCAGATGCGACGCCAGCGCGCGGCGGTAGGGGCGGATGACATCGAAGGGGTGGACGAAAGCACGTTCGCCACGCACCGCATTCTCGCGACACTCGGACAGGCGCGCACGCGTCGTCGTCAGCTCAACATCCTGCTGGGCGGCTCCGAAGACTGCACGCTGCGCGAACTCGAAGACATGCTCGGCGATCAGGTCGACACGCGACTGCGCGATGCACGGCTCCGTCTCACGCAAGCCGCCGATCTCCTCACCCGCGAAGTCGGCATGAACCGTAAGCTGCTGCGCGAAGCGCTGACCAACACGGACCAGCACGTGCGCACCCTCGTGGGCGCGCCTGCCCTGCCCATCACGTATGCCACCGAAGGGGTAGCCACGCCCAGCAGCGGCGCGCCACGCGGCGTGCTCGTGAACCGGACCGCATAACATGTCCTCCGGCCTGTTAAGCATTGCGCGCACAGCGCTTCTCACGCATCAATCCGCACTCCAGACGATCTCGCAGAACATCGCGAACGCGGAGACGCCGGGATACTCGCGCCAGGAAGCAGTCCTCGCTGCCAACGTGCCGGTTCGCATGACGTACGGCAACGTCGGTACCGGCGTCCACGTCGAAACGATCATCCGCAAGCGCGACCTGTTGCTCGACGACAGCTATCGCTCGGCGAGCACCCTCGCGGGCAATGCGGAAATGCGTCGCGATCTCATGGGCCAAGTGGAAGGCGTATTCGGTGAGCCGAGCGACGCCGGCATGGCCAGCGCTCTCGATGCCTTCTGGGGATCGTGGAGCGATCTGTCCGCATCGCCCAGCAGTTTGTCGGCGCGCTCGGTGGTGCAACAGCGCGGCCGTCAGGTGGCACAGCTGTTCAATGCGTACGACACGCAGCTTACGCAGCAGCGCGACTCTACGCTGGAACGGCTGCAGAATACAGTGAACACGATCAACTCGATCGCGGCGCAGGTCGCCGAGTTGAACACGCGGATCGTGACGTCCGAGAGCAACGGGAACGCCAACAACGATCTGCGCGATCTGCGCGACATCAAGCTTGACGAGCTCTCGAAGATTGCCGGCACGCGGGTCATTCCGCAGGCCAACGGCACGGTGTCGGTGCTGATCGGCAACTCCACGCTCGTGCAGGGCGATACGGCGCGGCCGCTCTCGCTCAAGCTCGAGATGCCCAACCCCATGCCGGCCACGCCGCTCACTGACGTGAACGTGCGGATCCAACTTGGTACGTCTCCCGATCGTCTCGCGCCATTGGCCGGCGAGCTCAAGTCGATGGTGGACGTACTGAATACGGACATTCCCGATGCTCGCAGCCGGCTCGATGCCATGGCGGCGCAGTTCGCGACGGCCGTGAACACCGTGCACACCACCGGCTACAGCTTTAGCGGCACCACCGTCCCCGGTACCGCCGCCGGCAACTTCTTCGATGCCGGTTCGGTCACCAACCCGGTCTCCGCAGCCACGCTCAAGCTCGACAGCGCCATTCTCGGCGACCCGCTCAAGATTGCCGCCAGCGGAAACGCCAACGGACCTACCGACAACAGCGTGGCGCAGGGACTCGCCGGACTGCGCATCGTCGAGAACACGGTCAACTGGACGTCGAGCAGCGGCGCCACGGAGACCGGCTCATTTCTGAGCTTCTTTCGCAGCATGGTCACCCGCATCGGCATCGATGCCGCCGCGGCGGATGACAATGCGACCGTGTATCGCAGCCTGGCCGACCAGGCCGACGCCCGACGCCAGTCGGTCAGCGGCGTCAGTACCGACGAGGAACTGGTGAACATGATGCGCGTGCAGCAGTCTTATCAGGCGGCCACGAAGATGATTAAGGTGGCCGATGAAATGATGCAGACGCTCCTCTCACTGGTCTGATACGCGATGCTCATCCTCGGACGTCGCGAAGGCGACTCGATCATTATTGACGGCGGGATTCGGATCGTCGTCGTGTCCTGCGATCGCGGGGGCGTCCGCATTGGTATCGACGCGCCCAGCAGCGTCAAGATTCTGCGCGGCGAGATCGCCGATCAGGTCAAGTCGGAAAACGAGCGCGCCGCGGCCCCGGTGGCTCGGGAATGGCTGGCCGCCCTTGGCGCGCCCGCTACCGCGCCCGCTACCGCGCCCGCTACCGCGCCCGCTACCGCGCCCGCCAGCACTCCGGCGCCCGCGCCGATCGCAGAACCGGACGCCTGATGTCAGCGCGCTCGGCGCGAGGCCTGCAAGGTGGGCAGCTCGATGAGACAGCCGTACGGATACGGGTGACCGCGTCCGTGGCTTCGCGCCAGCAGCCAGTCGATCGCGCCCGCGTCGAGCGCCAGGGCGTCGGCCTCACCCTCGCCGGTGCTGCCGTCGGTGGACACCTCGATCCGCACCACGTCGCCGTCGGTGGAGAGCACCACGCGCACTCCCGCGCCGGACGCTCCGCCACCGCCGGCTCCCACCCGGCACGCCGCCGCCAGAGCCACACACACGGCGTGCTGCAGCGCCGACGGCTCGGCTCGGACCGGCTGGACAGTATCGGCGGCGATCACGGTGCAGCGCACGTCGCGGTACTCGGGATGATGCTCGAACAGCGCCAGCGCGGCGCGGACACTGTCGCCGGGCATCAAGGGTTCGAGATCGGCATCGCCGCGTCGCGGCAGTTGCCGCATCTGCTCCAGCAAACCGTCCAATCGGTCGGCATCTGTACGCAATCCGGAAAGCACGCGTTCGTCGGGACTACGCGACGGATCGAAGAGCGCGGCGATGGCCGAGACCGTCGCCACCCGATTGCTGAAAGCATGTGCCAAGCCGCGAAGCAAATCGTCATGTACCGAGAGCCAGCGCGCCGCTCCGGCGTCGCCGCTCACGTCTGAACTTTCCACTCGCACTCCAGGATCTGCCGCGTGTTTGTCATCATCGGCTTGGTCATCGTGATGGGCTCCGTCATCGGTGGCTATATGATGCACCACGGCGAGCTCGCCGTGCTCATCCAGCCCAACGAGTTTCTCATTCTCGGTGGGGCGGGACTTGGCTCGATGATCGTGGCCAATCCTCCCGCGGTCCTGAAAGGTGTCGTGTCCCAGACGCTCGGCTTGCTCAAGCCGAATCCGTTCGGCGCGACCGCCTACGCGGAACTCCTGCAGGTCCTCTACGAGATTTTCCAGAAGGCCCGCAAGGACGGTCTGGTCGGCCTCGAATCACACATCGAGAATCCTGAGTCCAGCGACATCTTCCAAAAGTACCCGTCGTTCATGGGTAACCACCACGCCGTGTCGCTCCTCTGTGATACGCTCAAAGTGCTGCTCACGGGTACCGTGGAAGATCATAACCTCGCCGAAATTCTCGACGTAGACCTCGAGAAGCATCATCACGAAGCCATGCTGGTACCGAGCGCCGTGACAGCCGTCGGCGACGCCATGCCCGGCTTCGGCATCGTCGCCGCCGTCCTCGGCGTCATCATCACGATGGGCTCGATCGGCGGCGCCGCCTCCGAAATCGGTGAAAAGGTCGCCGCCGCACTCGTCGGCACCTTCCTCGGTATTCTGCTCGCTTACGGCGTCTTCAGTCCGATCGCCGCCGCCATGGGCAGTCGTATTGCCGCCGAGCATGACTACATGCTGTGCGTGCGCACGGCCCTGCTGTGCTTTGCGCGTGGCGATGCGCCGATGACTGCCGTGGAATTTGCCCGTCGCAACGTTGAGCCGCATGAGCGCCCGACCTTCACCGAGCTTGAAGAGATGACCCGCAAGAAGGCCGCGTAAGCTCATGGCTCCGCGTGGCGGCAAGAAGATCATCATCGTCAAGAAGAAGGTCGCCGCTCACGGTGGCCATCACGGTGGCTCATGGAAGGTGGCCTACGCCGACTTCGTGACCGCCATGATGGCATTCTTCATGGTGATGTGGATTCTTGGCATGGACGACAAAACGAAGATGGCCATTGAAGGCTACTTCTCCAATCCCGTCGGCTACAAGAAGGGATACGGCGCTGGTTCGAGTCCGTTGTCTACTGGCACCGCGCCCACGAACGTGCAGAAGACACCATTGCGCATGATCGTGCGCAGCACCGAACAACGCACGTTCGAACAGCTCAAGAACGCGATTCTCGAGAAGGTCGCGTCGAACGATTCGCTCAAGGCACTCAAGGCCCTGGTTGATGTGCAAGTCACGAACGACGGCCTGCGTATCGAGCTCGTGGAAACCGGCACCGGCGACGTGTATTTCCCGCTGGGCTCGGCCAAGATGAAGTCACCGACGATGCTCGCCCTGCAGTTGATCGGCACCGAACTCGCCACGCTGCACCACCCGGTGATTCTCGAAGGCCACACCGACGGCGCGCAGTTCAGCACCGCCGGCGGCACCTACGGCAACTGGGAGCTCTCCGCCGACCGCGCCAATGCCGCCCGTCGCGTGCTCGAAGGTGTGGGACTGAGCGACGGACGCATCGTGGAAGTGCGCGGATACGCCGCCACCAAACCGCGCATCATGAACGATCCGCTCTCCGCCGCCAACCGCCGTATCTCGATTCTGCTGCCGTTCAGCGTAACGCCCGATGGGGCCGCGGATGCCGCGAGTATGGCGCAGTACAAGACGGACTCCATGCACGCCAGTTTGGCGAAACGGGTCCCGCAATAATGGCGAAGTAGGGAGTAGGGAGTAGGGAGTAGGGAATAGCTACTCCATACCCCCGACTCCGCACTCCATACGCTGTCGTTATCCCGCGCTCGCCAGCCGTTGCGTCGCCCACAGCGCCGCATCCGCGTACAGCCCCGCGAGCTCGGCCCGCAGCGCGATCGCCACACTGTCGTCGGCATCGACCTCGGCCCACTCACCGCGCTCGTAGGCATCGGCCAGGCGTAGCACCGGTGCATGCGGTCCGGTACCCGAGAGCAGGGCGTCGCGCACGTCGATGCTTACCGGGAGCCGCTCCAGGACGGACTCCATTGGCAGGCCTAGCAACGCGTCCATGCGCGAGAGCAGTCCCACCAAGAAACGTGCGGCTGGATCGCCGCTAAGGCCGTGGGCGGTGACTGTCTCACAGAAGCGGCCACGGACGAGGGCCTGCACGACGGCTTCGTGCGCCACCGGGCTCTGCGCGCCGACGGTGGCGATCAACATGATCAGCATCCAGCGCGACAGCGCTTCACGGCCGATCAGGCGAATGGCAAACGGAATCGAGTCGACGGAGCGCGCCCCGAACGAGGCCGAATTCACGATACGGAGCAAAGACAGCGACAGCGACGGGTGGCTGCGAAACGCATCCTCGAGCGCCGCTTCCGTGACATCCGGCTCGTTCAACAGCGCCATGATGTTGAACACCGTGGCATGCTGCACGTTGACCGCGCGTCCGTCCAGCGTTTCAGGACGGCTGAACACATAGCCCTGAAACAGTACACACCCCATCGCCTCGCAGGCGTGCAGCATTTCCGCCGTTTCCACCCGTTCGGCGAGCACGGTGAGTCCAAGCTCCTTCAAGCGAAACACCGTCGGCGCGAGCTCGGCGGCGGTCTTCCCGAGGACATCTAGCTTTACGATACTGGCAAACGGCAACAAGCTATCGAGCGACGTACGTCCGTCGTAGTCATCGAGTGCGAGGCGATACCCCTCGGCCACCGCGCGCTTGCAGGCATCGACCACCGCTGCGTCGCCGTCCACCGTTTCCAAGAGCTCGAGCACTACCGCCGTCGGGTCGAAGATCTTATAGAGCTCGCCCAGCAGGTGTTCGCGGGTAATGTTCACGAACGCCGTGGTGCCGGCCGTGAGTCGGTCGAGGCCGATGGACAGCAGAGCGTGCAGGGCCGTATCGCCGCACATGTGCGATTCCGACAGGCCCATTGCCTGCGTGGCATCCCGGCTCGCGCGATACAGCAGCTCATACGCAACCCGACGTCGATTGGTATCGAAGATCGGCTGGCGCGCAATGAACACGTGCTGCGCCGTCGGTGGCGGCGTCACGTCGACTTCGGTGTAATTCATTCGGGACCCGGGTTCGTCATCTTACCCTCGACTATCGGCGTGACCATGCAGCAACTTCAATGCGAACGTCGAAAAGGGATGAAGCGTTTCGGTGTGCGACACATTATCGCACTCAGCCTCCCGTTATCAATGTTCATGATGGCCGGATGTCGCGATCGTAATGCGCCAATGTCGGCCGTCGACTCACTCCTCGCGCGCGACCTCACACTGGCGGCCGGCGACTCGCCCGTGCGATCCACGCCCGCAATCGGCGACACGGCACTCTCTAGCCCCAGCTCACCAACGCCCGCGACCCCCCGCCCCGTTGAACCGGCACCTGTTCGCCCTGCTGTTCGCCCTCCTTCGCGCCCTCCTTCGCGCCCTCCTCTTGAAGCTAAGGTACCGGCCACTGCGCCGGCCGTCGTCGCCGAAACGTCAATGGCCGCCGCCATACCAAGCTCAGCACCAGTCAGCGCGTCCGGCCCGGCCCGAGGACTGGCCGCCGGAACGTCCCTCTCTGGAAAAACGAACGCCGCCATCTGCTCGCTGGCCAATCGCCCCGGTGACCGTATCGTTGCGGAGCTCGCGGTGTCCGTGAACGGCCCCGACGGCGCTTCGCTCCCCGCCGGCACCCCGATCCTCGTGGAAATGGCGCCCCCGGCAACCGACGGCAGCTTCGTGTTCCGCCTGCGCAGCGTGCAGGTGAACGGAGAGCTCGTCCCCGTACAGGGCGCCGTGCGCGTGGGCGACGACGTGGCCATCACCGAGCGACGGGTCTCCAAAGGCGGCGACAAAGGCAAGGTTATCACCGGCGCCATTCTCGGCGCGATCGCCGGCCGCGTGCTCGGCGGCGGGACCCGTGGTACTGTCATAGGAGCCGCCGGCGGCGCGGCCGCGGGAACCATTGCCGCCGCGCGCAATGCACAGACAGAGCGGTGTCTTCCGGCCGGAGCGACCCTCATCGTCACGCTCAGTGCACCGCTCATTTTTCCGTAGCAAGCACATTACGTAGTTCGTCCTATGCCCCCCGTACTCCTTCCTCCGTGCTCCGTACTCCTTACTGTTTTGCGTGATTGACGTCATCGAATACACCAAGCTGTACGGCGACACCGTGGCCGTGCAGTCCCTGTCGTTTCGCGTGGCCCCGGGCGATGTGCTCGGTCTGGTCGGTCCCAATGGAGCCGGCAAGACCACCACATTGCGCGCCCTCGCCGGCATCCTGCAGCCCACGTCGGGGAGCATTCGCATTGCCGACATCGATCTCCACGCCGATCCGGTGGCCGCCAAGTCGCGGCTCGCGTTCATCCCCGATGAACCGCAACTATTCGACTATCTCACGGTCACTGAGCATCTGCAGTTCGTGGCGCGTCTGTATGGCGTGCCTGACGCGGCGCCACGCATTCCGGTGTTACTCGAAGAGCTCGAGCTCACCGCCAAAAAAGATGCGCTGCCCACCGAGCTCTCCCGTGGCATGAAACAGAAGCTGGCGATCGCGTGCGGTCTGCTGCATCGACCGACGGCGTTGCTGCTCGACGAACCGCTCACCGGACTCGATCCGGTTGGCATCCGTCGCATGAAGGAAACGATCGCGGCGCGCGCCCGCGAAGGCGCCGCCGTCATTCTCAGCTCCCACCTGCTGCATCTCGTCGAAGAACTGTGCACGCGCATCCTCGTGATTCGTCGCGGTCAGGCCGTGGCCCTCGGCACGCTGGCGGAGATCGTCGAGTCCCGCCCTGAACTGGCCGGGCGTTCGCTCGAGGAGATGTTCATCGCGCTGACCGGCGACGATACGGTCTCGTGAGCGTGCCTCCACTGTCGGCTCCCGTGCCGGCCATGCTCTTTCTGTATCAGCGCACCCTGGTAAATCGGCTGCGCCGACAGGCGGCCCGCGCCAAAAGCCCGCGCTACCTCGCGGCCGTGGTCATGGGCATGCTCTACATCTGGTGGGCGCTATTCCGAAATTCACAGTTCGGCGGCGGACCGCTCGCGTCGATCGTAAAAACCGACGTGGCCGTCCCGATCGCCAGTGCCCTCATGCTGCTCTCGGCCGCACGGTGGTGGGTGTTCGGCGGCGAACGCAGTGCGCTGGCGTTCACACCGGCCGAAGTGCAGTTCCTGTTTCCGGCCCCCGTGAGTCGACGGCAACTCGTACATGCGAAGCTGGTGCGCATGCAGCTCGCGATCTTGCTCAATACGCTGATCTTCACCGTGCTGCTTCGCGGCGGCGGCGGCACCGTAGAAGGGTGGCAGCGCGGTCTCTCGCTCTGGATGCTCTTCTCCACCCTTGCGTTGCATCGACTGGGCGCCTCGATCGTCCACGCGAACGCCATGGAGCACGTCGGCAAGGCCCGTCGCCGGCTCATCCTGCCGCTCATCGTGTTCGGCGTCGTGCTGGTGGCCGTGATCTCCGGCGTCGTTACCGCGTGGCCGCTGCTGCGTGTCGCGAGTCTGTCGGGCTTCAAGGCGGTATTACTCGCGATCACCGACGCACTCCGCACTCCGATGCCGTCGGCCGCCCTCTGGCCCGTGCGCGCGGTCCTCGAACCGGTCTTCCTCGGCAGCGGCGCGAAGTGGCTCGTGGCCATGCCGTGGGCCGCCGCGATGCTCACACTGCACTACATCTGGGTCGTACGTCTCGACAAAGCGTTCGAAGAAGCCGCGCTCGAGGCCACCCAGCATCGCGCCGAGCGACTGCAGCGATTCCGCACGTCGCAAATGGGCAACTCACGTTCGCGGAAGGGAAAGCTGGCCAAAGTGCCGTCGCTCGCGCTCACGGGTCGCCCGGAAATGGCCATCGCGTGGAAAAACGTGGTGGCCGCCCTCCGCGGTGGCGCGTGGCGCACGCAACTCCTCACGTTTACGATCGGTCTCGCCGTGTTGGCCGCCGTCACGCGCTCCGCCTCCGATCGCGCCGGCGATGTGTTCCTGGGTGTCACCTTCGGGTGGGGCGCGATGTTGCTGTTCATCGGGCCTCTCTGGATGCGCTTCGACCTGCGTCTCGACCTCCCGCGTCTAGCGATGCTGAAAACGATGCCGCTGCCCGGGTGGCGCATCGTAGCGGCCGAGATTGCCGCCGTGACCGCACTGCATTCCATCACCGTGTGGTCGCTGATGGTCGTACCGTTGGTGATGTTCCTGCAGGAGCCCGCATTACTGGCCGACAGCGGCGCTACCATTCCGATCATTGTGTCGGTGGTGGTGGGCGTACCGATCTTCAACGCGCTCATGTTTACAATCCAGAACGGCACCGCGCTGCTCTTTCCAGCGTGGGTGCGCTTAGGCACCGAAGCGCGCGGCTTCGAAACCATGGGGCAGAACCTGCTCACCACTGGGGCCACGACGCTCGTGGCCGCCGTTGCCTTGGTATTTCCGGTGGGACTGGGTGGACTGATCCTGTGGTTCACCAACGACTGGGGCGGCTGGTCGGTGCTGGTCGCCACCATGCTGGCCTGTGTGGTGGTGGTGGCCGAGCTCTGGCCGATCCTGTTCTGGCTTGGCGGCGTATTTGAGAAGATCGATGTGAGCGAGGTCGCCGCCTCCACCTGATCGTCGCCTGACTGCGCCCTTCCCGTGGGGTGGTTTGGTGCCTAACCTGCCATGCCGGGGTATGTCCCCGTTGCAGGATTCACGAACCGTGTCCATGAGCCATGCCGGCTGACGAATTCAAAGTGCCCGACGACGAAACGCCGGACGAAACGCCCGATCACGACACGCCTGCGTCCCCCGACGACAACGACGGGGATGACGACGGCGATGACGGCGATGACGGCGATGACGACGATTACGGCGTCACCGACAGCATCAACCCGAATGAGGTCGATGGCGAGGCGAAGCCAGCCGTTTTCGTGACCACGCGCGAACCGATCGCGCTGGTGGTGTCGCGTCTGGACGATCCGCGCGCGCCGGAGTCGTCCGCGCTCGCCGCCTACATCGACGGCCGCATGGTGGCGCGCAGCGCGATGCCGCCAGAAGCGATCGAACGTCTCGTGGATCTCAAGCTTTTCGAGGAGCCCGTCCCCCTCGGCCTGTTCGCCTACGAAGAGGCCCCGGGTCTGCAGTGCCGCCTGTTTGCCCTCGTGCCGCGCGCCTCGCTCGAAGCCGACGCGCACGCGTCGGAACCGTGGAAGGCGAGCGTGCCGAGCTACGAGGCCATGCGCGACACCGACGACGACATGGACGACGACACGGACGACGATGATGAGGACGGCGACAGCGAGTCACCGTTCGAAACCATTCTCCTCGGCCACATCGTGCGCTTCGCCAAGGACCGCAAGTATCCGGACAACCTGGCCGAAGAAGCGGTCGACATCCTGCAGCGCATCATCCATGGCGCCGAACCGCTGGAAGACGCCGACCGGAAAGCCATCGACGATTTGCTGGGATCGCTCTGAAGAGTGCGTTCGGGGTGCTCTTGGGATGCGAAGAACAGCGGGGAGAAATAGCAGATGACCCACGGTCTGATCGAATCGACGGTGGGTCATTGTGTATTCAAAAACAACGAACGGGCTGTTTGCGGTTCTTCGCCTGCTGTCGCGTTCTCCGCGAGCGTCGCGCGAACCAGCCGGTACGGTATCGCAGTCATCACACGCCGCTGTCGGTGCCGACCATGACCACGCCAAGCACCAGCCACTACAGAGAGCTCATCCATACATTCATGCTGGCGCCGCGGCGCGAAAACGGCTACATGTTGCCTTGAGTGTTACGGTGCGCCCCGCCGCCCACCCACCATCAGCTCCCCCCAGTATGCACATCGCTCGCCTGCTGTCCGCAGCCGTTGCCGTCGTTGTCCTGACGATCACCACACCGCGCGTATCGTTGGCGCAGCTGGCCGACGCCAAGCAGCTCACCGCCGAGGCGGTGAAAAGCCTCCTCGCCAGCGCCGAAGCCACCGCCAAGCAGAACAAGTGGAACGTGTCGATCGCCGTAACCGACGCTGGCGGAGACCTTCTGGGCTTCCTCAAGCTCGACAATGCCAGCGTCGGCTCCGCACAGATTGCGCAGGGCAAGGCGCGCACCGCGGCGCGCTTCGGGCGGCCCACCAAAGTGTACGCCGACCGGATTCTCAGCGACACGCTGACGTTTCTTTCTGTCGACGGGCTCGTTGCACTGCAGGGGGGCCTTCCCATCCTCGTGGGCGGCAAAGTGATCGGCGCCGTCGGGGTAAGTGGAGCCACCAGCGCGCAGGATGAACAAGTGGCCGCGACCGCGATCGCCGCCGTCATCAAGATGTGATCCCGTCGTGATCACCGTCGGTTCTCAGTAGCGGCCCCCCTGCACAGTCTGACGGCCGCCGGGATGGACACGCCCGATCTTCCGCACGCGTTGGCGGCACTCCGCGACAGCAATGCGCGCTATCGCGTGCTGGCCGACACCATGCTGCACGGGGTCGTGCATCAGTCGGCCGACGGACGCATCATCGCCATGAACCCGGCCGCCGAACGCATTCTTGGGAAGTCGCGCGCCGAAATGCTGGGCAGCACATCGGAACAGGCCGAGCACCACACGGTGCGGGAAGATGGGTCCGTCTTCCCGGCAATGGAACATCCCGTGATGGTCGCGCTCACCTCCGGCGTTACCGTGCGCAACGTGGTCATGGGCGTCTACAATCCACGGGAACGCCAGCGTCGGTGGATTCCATCGACGCGGTGCCGCTCATGCACAGCAGCTTCCCGATGCCAGTGGAAGCCTATGCGGTGTTCGAGGACATCACCGCGCAACGCGCCACGGCCGAAGCGCTGACACGCCGCGAAGCGCATTTTCGCTCGCTCGTGGAACACATGCCCGACCTGCATCTGCGGGCGAACCTGAGCACCGGGTATGACGAGTACGTCAGTCCGTCGTGTCAGCGAGTGTTGGGTTTCGCTCCCGAGGAACTCATGCGGATGGACGTCGGCCATTTCGAGATGATGGTGCATGAAGACGACCGGCCGTCGCTGGCGGCCGCGTTCAAGACGCTCGAGCGCGAGGGCCGCGCCGACTCGGAGTTCCGCTCCTTCTCGGCGTCGGGAGACCGGCGCTGGTTCTGGGCGATCATGACGCTCGTACGCAACGACGCCGGCGTTCCGCAGTACCGGGACACCCTCATGCGCGACATCACCGATCGAAAGCAGGCCGAACTCGGGTTGCGCGAGGCGGACGCGCAGAAGAATCGCTTCATCGCCACCCTCGCGCATGAACTGCGCAATCCGCTGGCACCGCTCGGCAACGTCGTGGCGTTGTTGGAGGATCCCATTTCCACGGCACAACTCGCCTGGTGTCGTGACATTATCGACCGTCAGGTCACGCAGATGGGGCGACTGCTCGACGACCTGCTCGACCTGTCACGCATCACACACGGGAAGATCACCCTGCAACGCGAAGCGGTGACACTCGCCGCGATGCTCGAGCGCGGCGTCGAGATGGCGCGGCCGGCTATCGAAGCGCGCAGCCATCAGCTCGTGGTCGAAGCGCCGAGTGATCGGATGCACGTGCATGGCGACATCGAGCGACTGGCACAGATGTGCTGCAACCTGCTCACCAACGCGGCCAAGTTCACCGATACCGGCGGCGCCATTTCCCTGCGCATTGTGCGCGACGGACTACACGCCGTGATCGAAGTCGAAGACAACGGTATCAGTATGGCCGAGGCCGATCTCGAGCGCGTGTTCGGCATGTTCACGCAGGTCGAGAGCGTGCGCTTCCGCTCAGACGACGGCCTCGGCATCGGACTGGCGCTCGTAAAAGGCATCGTGGAACTGCACGGCGGTCAGGTGGAGGCGCGGAGCCCCGGGCTCGAACACGGCAGCACCTTTGTCGTTCGGTTGCCGCTCGCGATGTAGCGTGAGGTCGTTCCAATGGAGTTGATGGCTCCCGCGCGATGCCCGCGCGATGCCCGCGCGATGCCCGCGCGATGCCCGCGCGATGCCCGCGCGATGCCCATTCAACGGTTCTCGTCGTGGCCACGAAACCCGATACGCTCGTTCACCTCGCGCCGTTCGTGGTCTGACATGTACGACCACCGTCCGATCTCCGCGAGCGTGCGCCGACAACCGCGACACTCCCCGCGCAGGTCGATCACGCAGACTTTGATGCACGGCGAGGTGGCCGGAAACGTTGGAGTGGACGAATCGTTCATTCCCGAAATGTAGGCGCCTGCACCGGCTGCACCGCACTCCACGTCGGACACGATGGCGCCTGTCCAGCCGGTCGCGGCGACCCATCGGCACGCGGAATCGTATCGGCGACGTGCATCAACTCCACGTCGAAAATCAACGTGGCCTTTCCCGGGATCGCCGGCGGCCGTCCCTTCTCTCCGTACGCCAACTGCCACGGAATGACGAGCCGGCGCGAACCGCCCACGTTCATCCCCTGAAAACCCAAATCCCATCCCGCAATCACGCGTCGGAATCCCTGCGGAAAGCTGATCGGATCCTTCGCCCGGCCGGCGTTGGTGGTGTCACGTGACGAGTCGAATTTCTTACCGTCCGTTGTCCACCCCGTGTAATGCGCGTACACACAGCGCCCCGCAGTGAGCGCCGTTCCCGCTCCCACGGCGAGATCAATCGCGGAGAGCGAGAACAGCGGCACCGCCTTCCCCTCCACCGGCGGAATCGGCACCGCAAATCGAGGTGCCCCAGCGCACCCCGTTACCCCGACCACGATCGCGGCCCACAGAAGTCGTCTCATACCGAGAACTCTAAAACCCTGAAGACAGAAAATCTGATATCTGAACCGCCTGACCTCTGAGCGTCTGACCCGCTATTCACGGCCCACGGCCATCATCCGGGTTCCAGCACGCGCCGCTAAGCGCGCTCGCGTACTTCATACTTCGTAGTACCGTTGCGGTCGATACATCGGCAGCATGCCCTCCTGACCGCCGAAAGGCTCCAGCCACCGCTCTCGACCAAGTTCGGCATCAAGACGCATGAGCCGACGTACGGCTCAGGACGGCATGATGGCCGCGCGCACAGCTGCCCGTGTCGATAACAATGTCACGGAACGCATCAGCAGCTTCGCCGGCTCACCATCGGCGACGTCGACCAGATACACCTGGTCTACTACGTCAGACAACGCCTCGAACGCCGTCTGAATCGCATCAGGACAAGGGCTGGCGCGGCGAGCCCATCACACGCTATCGACGTGGTACGATTCCCCGTTTGGGGTCGATGAATCGTGCCGTGCGCAGCAGCGCATCGGTCGCGGCGGAGTCGCTGAGCGTGTGGCGCTCGCCAGGATAGACCACCAACTGAACCCGTCGACCATTCGCCGTCAACAACGCAGCAAGATGCTTCGCGTCGGACAGCGGGACGACATCGTCCGCGTCACCATGGAAAAGGAGCATCGGAGGCACGCGCGCGAGACTATCCTCCAGAAATGGTTCGAGTCCCGCCCCGAAGAGCGCGATGCGGTAGATGCGAGGGTCACCGACTGCTGCGCCGACCGCCACCCACGAACCCAGCGACTGCCCGACCAACGAGATGCGATTCGACTGGACGTCGGTGCGCCGTCGTACCCACGTGACGGCGTCCTTCACTTCGCGTACCCAGTGGTAGTAGAAGTCACGTTCTGCCTGATCATCCGCGCGAAAATGGCCCGTCCCGTCGAAGTAGTGCACGACGAGGGCTTCGACGCCGAGCTGCGCCAACGTGCGTGCATAGCGGTTCGTGGTGCTCGGGGCGATGGCATGAATCCCGCCGGAGCCATGCAGGATGATGGCGACCGCGTGTCGACCGGCGGACTTCGGACGGTACACATCGACGCGAATCTCCTCGCCACCGCTCCGAAACGACGTCTCGACTTCCTCGACATCGCTTGTGCGTACGCCCACCGGCGGTGACAAGGGCGGCGTGAGGCATCCCACCATGACCATCAGCGCCAGCAACGACAGCTGCATGGCACCGTGACGCGCACCGAATCGGATCATGCGGGAAGTCTAGTCGCGATCCCCTCGGCCGTGCTACACCGCCGTTTTGTCTGGTTCGGTGTACACCGGTATGTTGCCTCTTACTTGGGAGCCAATCAGGTCTTTTCGACGACGGGAGAGTACCACCATGAGTGTACCGAATCCGTCCGCGTGGCACAGACACGCTCGCTACGTCTGCCCGGACCAACAATCATGACCGGCGCTCCGTTTAAGGAATCGCGTGCGGCCGAACGCAGCGACGAGACGCCGACCACCGTTGACGCCCTGGCGAAACGGATGCTTCGGCGGCATTGGGACACGCTTTCGCCGCAAGAGCGCACCGTGATTGACGGCGTCCTGTCGCGCATCGCCGGATCGGAAATTATTTCGCACGACACGGACGCTGAGTTCCGCGAGACGCGGAACTTCGGCGAACGCATGGCAGATCGCATCGCCACCTTTGGCGGATCGTGGACGTTCATTTTGTTGTTCCTCAGTTTTCTGCTCACGTGGGCGGTGCTGAACACCGAAGTCCTTGGTCCTCGACAGGCCGCCTTCGATCCGTATCCCTACATCTTTCTCAATTTGCTGCTCTCCATGATCGCGGCACTCCAAGCGCCACTGATCATGATGTCGCAGAATCGCGCCGCGCAGCGCGACCGCGTAGAGGCCAAAAATGACTACGGAGTCAACCTCAAGGCAGAACTCGAGATCCGTCAACTGCATGACAAGCTCGACGTCCTGCGTGAGTCACAGTGGGCGGAGATGATCCTGATGCAACAGCAGCAGATACGGATGCTGGACGATCTTGTTCGGCATCCTGGGAGACCCGCTCGCACCGAGAGTCAATGATGCCCAGCGCACTGTCGGCACGGCCGAACCCGGAAGCCGAGGGGCCCGCTGACCGTCCGCCTTCGGCGACGACCGATTCATCCTTCGTGCGCTCCGCCGAGCAGGTGACGCTTAGCGCCAGCATCCTGTCCGTGTCGGCGGCGCTCGTTGGTGTTTGCCTGACCGTGATTGGATTGATTCGGGTCATCGAGAACCTGCAAACCGTGCGCACGATCGAAGACAACCTGCTGGCGATCGATTCCCTCGTCTTCCTCGGCGCGGCAACGCTCGCATATGGCGCGATGCGATCAAGAACAGCGGTGGCGTATCGTCGGTTCGAGAGGGCCGCCGATGCCCTCTTTCTCGTGGGCCTGACGTGCATGTCCGTGGTCTGTGTCGTCATCGCCTACGAGCTTTCCTGACCACGACAGGCGATACCCCTCCGGAGGAACGGCACCGAGCGGTGGCGGCTGTTCATGCTGCAGTAAGGCGGCGCAACGTTGACTTAACCGCAATATGACTCAGCATATCTTCGCGGACCCGACCGGTCGACGGTGGCGACGCGTCCGGCGCGCGGCCTTGGGCGTTGGCATCATGAGCACCGTCTCGGCGCTGGCGCTCTTGGCGTACGTGCTCGTGCCCCCCGCCCTTCCCGCAACGTCCGGGTTACGCGTGGATCGCGCCTTGACGGCGTTGCCGATATGGCGAGGAACGAAAGGCCTGCGGGAGCGAGAGCAGGCCCGACGGAAGCTCTTGGCGTCGCTGGAGCATCGGCCATCGGTGCCGTCGATTCGCGCCGCCAGTTTGCCGGTGCAGTCGGTGGCGGGCTCGCGACGCCCACCCCTCGAGCGCGGTGAGCTTGCGGCGTTCTACGTGAATTGGGACGACAACGCGTTCGCTGCCCTGTCCGCCCACGCCAGCGCCATCGATCTGCTGGTGTGCGAATGGGCATTCGTGACGGCGGGCGGCGACTCACTGCGCATCACAGTCGATCGGCGTGTGCCGTTCCTGCTCTCGCGCATGCCACCGCACGAGCGTCCGCGCGTGTTGGCCATGATCAGCAACATCGATTCCTCCACGCAGCGATTCGACCCCAAACGACTCGAGGCGCTCGTCTCGCGACCGACGGCTCGGGCGCAGGCCATCGCGCAACTACGCCGGCTTGTGAGTACGTGGGGATTGGGCGGCGTGTCGGTGGATTTCGAAGAAATCCCGGCGGCGCTACATCCCGCCGTGCTGACCTTTCTTCGCGACCTCCGCGCCGCGCTCGATTCGATCCCCAGGGCGCCCGGCGCGCCGCGACCGATGCTCACGCAGGCGGTGGGCACCGACCTCGCGCCCAGTGTCCTCCAACAGTACGCCGCCGTGAACGATCGCCTCTTCCTCATGCTCTATGACGAGCACTATGGGCATGGCGATCCAGGACCGGTGGCGAGTCAGGCGTGGTACGAGCAGGAAGCGGCGCGGTTGCTGCAAGTGGTGCCGGTCGACAAGGCCCTCCTCGCGATAGGCGCGTATGGCTACGACTGGAACGACGCTGGCCCGGTTTCGTCGGGAGACGCGATGACCTTTCAGGACATCATGCGCGTGGCGAAAACTCATCGAGCCCCGATTCATTTCGACAGCGTCTCGCTCAATCCGTACCTCACGTGGACAGATGCGGACTCCACCGACCACGTAGCCTGGTACCTCGACGGCGTGACCGCGTGGAATGAGCTGTCCGCCGGTCGTCGACTCGGCGTCCGCGGACATGCGCTATGGCGCCTCGGCGCCGAGGACCCGTCATTGTGGGAAGTGCTTGGTGAACGCACGTCGGTCGCGGGGCTGAGCCGGATCCCGCCGGGATATGATGTGCAGTTCGACGGTAGCGGCGAGCTACTGCGTGTGCAGAGTAAGCCAACCAACGGGCAGCGAACCACCCGCCTCGACACGTCACGCGGCGTTATCGTTGCGCAGCAGGTGACGTCGTATCCATCGCCGTGGGTGGTGCAGCGCTTTGGTGCCCATCCACACAAGGTCGCGCTGACGTTTGATGACGGGCCCGACCCCGATTGGACGCCCGCCATCCTCGACACGCTCGCCTCACGTGGCGTACACGCAACGTTCTTCATGATCGGGTCGCAAGTGGAACGCCACCTGCGACTGGCGAGGCGCGTGATGGACCACGGCCACGAAGTCGGCAGCCACACCTTCACGCACCCCAACCTGGCGATGCTCCCGGATCGGCTGGTGGGACTCGAGCTCGACGTCAATCAGCGGATGCTGCAGGTGGCGCTCGACCGTCGGATCGTATTCTTCCGCGCACCGTACTTCGGCGATGCCGAACCCACGACGGCCGATGAACTGCTACCGGCGTCCATCGCATCTGATCGTGGCTATGTGATCGCCGGACTGCACGTTGATTCGCGCGACTGGGAACGGCCGGGCGCGTCGAACATCGTTCGCAACGTCCTCCAATCGCGACCGCGCGGCAACGTCGTGCTGCTGCACGATGGCGGGGGCGAGCGCTCGCAGACGATCGCGGCGCTCGGCCCGCTCATCGACTCGCTTCAGGCGCACGGTGATACACTGGTCACGCTCTCTGGGCTGTCAAATGGTGCGATCGAAGGCATGGTCCCGCTGGCGCACGGAGACGAGGCCGCCCGCACCTTGGAATTCGCGGGCATCGCCGCGATCGGCAGTGTGGAGTGGGTGCTCACGTGGCTGTTCCTCATCGCCGTTACGTTGGGCGTGGGGCGGGTGCTGGCCGTCGGCTCACTGGCGCTGGTCCACCGGTGGCGAGAACGCCGCGTCGCACGGGTATTCGCCTCCGCCACTGCGCGCCGCGGCGGCGTGCCGTTCGCCCCGCCCGTCACGATCATCGTCCCCGCCTTTCGCGAATCACAAGTCATCGCGCGCACCGTCGAGAGCCTCCTCAAGCAGCGCTACGCGGGCATACTCGAAGTCATCGTGGTTGATGACGGGTCTCCCGATGACACGTACGACGTGGCCAAGACTGCCTTCGCGCATGATCCACGGGTGCGGGTCTTCACCAAGACCAATGGCGGCAAGGCCAGCGCACTCAACGTCGGACTGCAATACGCGCAATCCGATATCGTGGTCGGGCTCGATGCGGACACACTCTTCGAGCCGGATACGGTGGCGCAGCTGGTGCAACCGCTCGCCGAACCGACCGTCGCCGCGGTCGCCGGTAATGCCAAGGTCGGCAACCGGATCAATCTCCTCACGCGATGGCAGGCAATCGAGTACATCACGAGCCAGAATCTCGACCGACGCGCGTTCGCACTCCTCAACGGCATCACCGTCGTCCCGGGTGCCGTCGGTGCGTGGCGACGCGCGGCGGTACGTGAGGCAGGCGGCTTCTCAGATGACACGCTGGCTGAAGATCAGGATTTGACCTTGGCCCTGCTACGGCGCGGATACCATGTCGCCTACGCGCCCCTCGCGATCGCCTGGACCGAAGCGCCAGATACCGTTCATGGCCTGCTCAAACAGCGTTTTCGCTGGAGCTTCGGCACGCTGCAGTGCATGTGGAAGCATCGCGACGCGCTGCTGCGGCCACGCTACGGATCGCTGGGTATGATCGCGTTGCCGAACACATGGATTTTCCAGTTGCTCGTCGGTGCGATCGCACCCCTGGCCGACCTGATGTTCGTCTGGAGCCTCGTGTCCGTGTGGCTGATCGAGCTGCAACACGGTGCGACCTACGCGGTCGCCCCGCTGGAGCAGGTGCTCACGTTGTATGCGGTGTTTCTGCTGCTCGATTGGGCGGCGGCCGTGATCGCGATCCTCGTGGAGCCGGACGAAGACTGGCGCCTCACGCTCCTGGTATTCCTGCAGCGCTTCGCCTATCGGCAGTTCATGTATTGGGTGGTGCTCAAGGCATTCGCGGCAGCAGCGCGCGGTGGGCTGGTCGGCTGGGGCAAACTGGAACGCAAGGCCACGGTGCAGGTGCCCGTCAGATGAGCGCTCCCGCATTGTCACCCGTCGATCGCGCGCAACCCGCCGCTCCATCAACGCTGCGCGGAAACACGACCTGGCGACGTTGGCTCGTCCCGGTGCTGACGCTGGCGATCCTGATGATCGCGACGATGGCCGTGCGCGACGTCCTGCGCACGACCAACTATGACTCCGTCATGCGCGCCGTCAACGCAGTGCCGCGCCGCGCGGTGCTCAGCGCCGTTGCCCTGACCATCGCGTGCTACCTCGTGTTGCCGATGTACGACCTGCTCGGATTACGCTACGCGCGCACGCCAATTCCTCTCCTCCGTTCGATGCAGGCCTCGTTCTTCGCCTACGCGTTCAGCCAAACCCTTGGCTTTGCGGCCATCACCGGCGGCGCCGTCCGGCTGCGTTTCTGGACGGCGGCGGGACTGACGACCAGTGATGTGGCGCGCGCCGCCTCTTTCTCGGGGATCGGCTTCTGGCTCGGGATGCTCACAACGTGCGGACTCGCGCTGACGTTCGAGACGCTGCCGACGGCAGTACTCGGGTACGCGCCGAGCGCGGTACTGCGTGCCGTCGGCGTGCTACTGCTCGCTATCGTCGCGTGCTACGTACTCGTCGCCAGCGTGCGTCGTCGCCCCATTGCGGTCGCGGGGATGTTGTTCTCACCGCCCGGACCCATCCTGACCGGATTGCAACTCGTGGTGGCAGCGGCCGACTGGACACTCGCCAGCGCGGTGCTGTGGGCGCTGCTCCCCTCGACGCCGGGACTCAGCTTTGTGGCATTCCTTGGGGCCTTTGCGTTGGCACAGGCAGTCGGGCTGGTGAGCCACGTACCGGGCGGGCTTGGGGTGTTCGACGCGTTAATGGTGCTGCTGCTCACACCGCATGGCGGCGCGCCGCAGGCGCTGGCATCGCTCGTCGCCTATCGCGCCATCTACTATCTGCTGCCGTTCATACTCGCCGCGTCGTCACTGTCCGTGCTGGTCATCCGGCAGCGCCGGGAGCGCATTACCCACGCGGCGCGTGCGACCGTGCGCATAGCCAGTCGGTGGGGACCGACGGTGCTCCCGACGGCGCTCAGCGGCGCGACGTTCGTGGCCGGACTCATTCTCCTGCTCTCTGGCGCGCTCCCGGCCGAGAACGCCCGCATTGCGGCGATCGATGGGGTGCTGCCGCTGGGAGTCATTGAGGTCTCGCACCTCACCGGCAGTCTGCTGGGCGCGGCGCTACTGGTGCTGGCGTGGGCGCTCCGTCGTCGGCTGGATGCGGCGTGGGTCCTGGGCGTCGTCGCGCTGAGCGTCGGCATTGTGGTGTCGCTGCTCAAGGGGCTCGATGTCGAGGAGGCCGTTGTCCTGTCCACCGTTCTTGCGGTCCTGATCCCCAGTCGCTCGGCGTTCCATCGGCGCGCGGCGTTGCTGGCCGAGCCACTCGAGCCGGAGTGGATCATCGCCATCGTCGCGGCCATTGGCGCCAGCATCGCCTTTGGCATGTTTGCCTATCGTCACGTCGACTACGACAACGATCTGTGGTGGCGATTTACCCGACATGGCGATGCACCGCGCTTCCTGCGCGCGACCACGGCGGTGCTCGGCAGCACGGTGCTCCTCGCCTTCTGGCGACTGATGCGACATGCGCCGGGTGAGCCGGCGCTGCCCGATACGATCACCCTCGCGCGAGCCGCAACGGTGGTAGCGCACGCCAGTGATACCCGCTCAAACCTCGCGCTGCTTGGTGACAAGGCGCTGTTGATGGATGACGCCGATCGTGCAATGCTCATGTATGGCATTGAAGGACGCAGCTGGATCGCGCTTGGCGATCCGATCGGCGAGCCGGCCGCCGCGGAAGAACTCGCGTGGCGCTTCCGCGAGCTTGCCGATCGCCACGGTGGCTGGACGGTGTTTTACGAAGTTGGCACCGAGCGACTGCCACTGTACATCGATCTCGGTCTCTCGCTACTCAAGCTGGGCGAAGAGGCGATCGTCCCGCTGGCCGACTTTGGGCTGGACGGTAGCGCACGGAAGGGCCTGCGTCGCGTGGTGAAGGATGCCGAGAAAAAGCGCGTGACGTTCGAGATGGTCCCCGTTGAGCAGGTCGGCGCGATTATGCCCGACCTGCAGCGCATTTCGGATGCGTGGCTTGCGGAGAAGTTGGTTCGCGAGAAGGGGTTCTCGCTGGGGCGTTTCGACCCCGCGTATCTTCAGCATCACCCGATGGCGGTCGTGCGACACGAGGGCGAGTTGGTCGCCTTCGCGAACGTGTGGTGCGGTGCGGAGCACTCGGAACTCAGCGTCGACCTGATGCGGTGGACGCCAAGTGCGCCCGGCGGCATGATGGACTTCCTGTTCGTGCAGCTCATGTTGTGGGGCAAAGCAGAGGGCTATGGCCACTTCAACCTCGGCATGGCACCCCTGTCCGGGCTTGATCCGCGCGCGCTGGCGCCGCTCTGGAATCGCGCGGGCTCGCTGGTGTTCAGGTTCGGCGAACACTTTTACAACTTCCGCGGTCTACGCCAGTACAAGGACAAGTTCGATCCCATCTGGGAACCGCGCTATCTCGCGTCACCCGGCGGTCTCGTACTCCCTCGCATTTTGACCAACGTGGCCGCGCTGATCTCGGGTGGTCTGGGAGGCATATTCCATAAGTGACCGCAATCGCTCCTATGCGCAAATACATGTCGGGACTTCTTGCCGTGCTGGTTGCCGCCACGGCCGCCACGCCCGCGCGCGCACAGCCCACCACGGCGGCCGTGAATGTCTCCGACTTGCCCCTCACTTGGAACGACCCGCAAGGCGCGCGCGTGCGGGTGACCGCGGTTATTCTCACGGGCGATGGAGGCTGGGCGGAACTTGTAAAGTCGGTGGCCGTCGGGCTCACCAGCAAGGGTATCGGTGTGGTCGGGTTCAACTCGCGCGCCTGGCTGTCTTCAGCCAAGTCACCCGACGCCACGGCGGCCGCCGTGGTGCGCGTGATCAACGCCGCCCGCCAGCGATGGCCGAGCGATCGGATTGTGCTGGTAGGCTATTCCCGTGGTGCCGACATCTTGCCGTTCGTGGCAACGCGCCTTCCGGCTGGCGAGAAGGCGCAGTTGGCTGGACTGGCGTTCTTTGGTCTCGCCCCAACCGCGAGTTTCGAGTTTCACCTGATGGACCTTATACGCGATACAAACCGTCCCAGCGACCTTCTCATCGCACCTGAGCTCGAAAAGCTGCGTGGCGTCCGCATGGTGTGCGTATATGGCACCGACGAGCCAGCATCCGGTTGTCGGGACGCACCCGCGACACTTATCACGAAAGATGGACGCCGCGGTGGTCATCACTTCGACCAGAATACCGACGCCCTGGTCGCGCACGTACTGGCATTACTGACTCGACCAGAACGCTAGCGCCACCCGGTCGATGCCGCCGACGTCAGGCGTCACGTAATCCCCAACAGTCAGAAACGCTGACCGATGTCCGTCTGACTTCTGACCAGTGACCATTGCCGTAAAACCCACCACCCGCAGCCCATGGCCCATGGCCCATGGCCACACGCCCACAGCCTATCGTTCGCTCACAAGCCTCCCCCACCGACTCCCCTACTCCCTACTCCCTACTCGCTACTCCCTACTCCCTACTCCCTAATCGCCCCCCTGTAACGTTCCACCCTCCGCCGGCATTGATTGGGAAATCCTTCCCATCATGACCGCTCCTACCGCACCTCGCCGAGTGACCGACCAACCGACACACCTGATCGATCAGGTGCGCGCCGGTGATCCGCACGCGCTCGGCCAACTCTACGACGAGTTCGCGCCGCGCCTACTGCGCGTGGCCCGGCAACTGCTTGGTCCCCGCCAAGATGCCGAAGACGCAGTGCACGACATGTTCGTCGGGCTGCCCGAAGCACTACGGCGCTACGACGAACGCGGCACACTACGCGGGTGGCTGACCACCCGCACCGTCCGTGTCGCCCTCATACGACTTCGCAGCGCAAAACGTCGTCGCGAAGACGCGCTCGCCGACAGCGATCACGTCGCGCAACACGCATCGGCCGACAGCGGCTTCGGCCTAGCTGACCTCGAGCGCGCCATCGCGACGCTACCCGACACGCTGCGCACCGTATTCGTGCGGCGACAGTTCGAAGGCGTTTCCCATCCCGAGATCGCCGCCCTGCTCGGTATTTCCGAAGGCAATTCGCGCGTACGACACACCCGCGCGCTCGAACATCTCCGCGCCAGGATCACCCGATGACCACGCCCACTGCCTTGCACGCTGCGCATCCGTCCATGGCCACCTGGCAGGACTATCTCAGTACGCCAATTGTCGCACGTGACCGCACGCTCGCCAATCATCGGCAGCGCTGCATCGAGTGCGAGCGCACCGTGCGCTATCTCAGTAGCTTGCAAGCGCTCGTGGCGCAGCATCCCACGGGCTCCGCGCCACAGGAATTGCGCGAACGCATACTGGCCTCGCGCGCCGCTGGCGTGCGTGTGCTCGTGCCTGAGCAGGTGGAAGCATTCGATGACGAGCGTATCGACCACGAGAGCTTCGACGACCATATATCCAGTGCATCACCCGTCGCGCAGCATGCGGCGCAGCCGCTGTGGCGTACTCGTTGGCGCGTTCCGACCACCATCGCCGCCGGAATCGCCGCCTGGACGGCAATCGCGTTCGTGCGCGGCACGCCGGTGGTCGAGGCCGGCATGATCTCCGGCACCATGACGCTATCGACCGTGTTGCCCAAGGCCGGCGAGGCGGTCACGGTGCGCTACAACGCCGGTGCGCTGCTTGGACGTCCGCCGGTGCTGCGACTCCGCGCGCGCATTCGGACCGTGCACGGCGAGAACTACAACGCCACCGTCCCCGTGATCGAGATTGCCACGCTGCAGCGCACGACGGGCAACGAATACACCGGGCGCTTCACGCTCCCCGACTCCGTGGTGTTTGCCGCGCTGGCGGTCGAAGATACCGCCGCCATCGCCGTGGATGATCTTGGCGGCCGCGCCTGGGAGGTCATGCGCGCCGGACCGAACGGGCAACCCCTGCTTTCCGCACTCGACCAGCGGAACAACGATCTCATGGGACGTGGCTGGGAAGAAGGACTTTCCACCACGCGTCGCATGATGCGGCTGTATCCAGATTCACTCACGGCGTGGAGTTGGCTGCAGAGCTTCGAATCGTGGATGTCACTCGACACCGACAGCACGCGCGCCGAGCATCGCCGCGCAGTAGTCATGTTCCACGCCCGGCATCGCGCCTTGCGCGACATCTCTCCGGCCATCATTGGTCAAACGTTCTGGTATACACGCCGCAGCGACAGTACCGCCAACAGCTACTGGCGCGAACGTCTGCTGCGCGAAGCGCCGACCCAGTCGTTCGCGGCGCAAGAGCGGATGAACGACATCTTTTCGCAACAGTTCACCCTGCGCCGCGACACCATTTCCGCACTCGTCGCGCTCGAGACGCTGTGGCCCGACGTGCCGGCCGATCGTGCCACCCAAATTGCCTCGGCCGCGCTCACGTTGTTGCCGCCGCCGAGTGCCAATGCGGCCGACCTGCTGCGCTGGTCGAATCGTTTACTCGCTGCCGACTCATCATCAGGCGCCGCGCGCTTCCTCGCCGTGCGGCTGCTCGCGTCGCCCACCTGGCGCAACGAAGGCAAGCGTCGACTGCGCACCGAAATCGCACGGCTCGAGCGCGGTCGCACGCAGTTGCGTCTGCTCGGTGAGTCGCACGCCGAACAGGAGGCGCGACTGGCCGGCTCGCAGCGGCTGGCGTTGGCGCAGCTCGGACGTGCCCTCGCCGACGACGGCGCGCCTCGGGCAGCGCTCGACACGCTGGCCCGCGCCACCGCCGCCGGATGGGATGTCAGCGTGTTCAGTGCGGTGCGCGAAACCAGCTTGCGCGTGGGCGATAGCGCCACCGCCCGCATCATGTCGGCGCGCATTGCCGTCGATCCGGGCACGCGCGCAGCACGCCGCGACTCCATGCAGGCGTTCGGGGCATCGCAGATTGGTGCCGAGGCGTTTGCGCAGCTCGTGCGCAACGCGCAACGTGATCTCTCCACGCGTGTCATGGCCGGCGCCAAGCGACGCGTGCTGCCCGACATCACCCTGCGCGGCCTCGACGGCGCCAGCGCGTCACTCCGATCGCTGTTGGCGCCAGCCGTCACCGTGGTCGTGTTCTGGTCGGCCGACTGCGGCCCCGCCGTAGATGCGCTCGCCGAGATTCAAACTGCCACCAAGACACTCGCCGCGCGTGGCATCCGCACCATCACCATTTCCGAACAGTCGCAGCCTACGCTGGCAATGCGCGACCTGCTGCGCGCGAAGGGGTTCACACTGCCCGTGTATCTCGACGCCGGAGGCAGTGCCGGCAACGCGTTCAACAACTGGGCACGCCGTCGATGTATCTGCTCGACGCTAAGGGCAACGTGATGTTCAGTTCGACATCGGATATGGCGAGTGTGGTGTTGCGGGCGGAAGCGATGGCGTTCGGGGTGAAATAGGCGCGCGACGAGCCCTCGGACTTTACTGGTGTAGAAGGAGACACCATTATCCCGTGCGCGTAATCACAACCCGCCCAACGGCAATGGTTGACCGATCGGATCGTGCTGGTTGGCCATGCTCGAGGCGCCGACACCGTGCCGTTCGTGACCACTCGTCGACCAACTACCCTCGAGCAGCAGTTGGTGAGACTCGCGTTGTTCGGACTCGCCCTCACCACGAGTTTCGAGTTTCACTTTGTAGAATTGGTCCGCGACGTAAGCCGATCAAGCGACCTCCCCAACGGACCCGAGCGCGAGAAGCTGCGCCGCGTCCGCACGGGGTGCGTGTACGGCAACGACGAGCCATCGTTCGGCTGCCGAGATACCCCCGAGACGTTGATCACCGAAGACGGACTCAGCCGCCGTCATCACTTCGACCAGCACCCCGAGGCCCTGGTCGCGCACGCACCCGAATTGCCAGCTCGGCCAAAACGCTGACCCTAGCACTTCTGGCCACTGACCACTTCCATCTGACCGTCCGCCGTATAACCCACCGCCCACCTCCCACCGCCCACCTCCCACC
>NZ_JBKJRB010000175.1:0-75239 GCF_046594945.1 Gemmatimonas sp.
GCCCCGTCGCCACGGGTTCCAACGGCAAGGTGCCGGTCCCGCCGGCCGCGCCGTCGCCCGGCCAGACCGGGGCGTGGGGCGATGACGACACCGCGATCCCCACGGCCATTCCGAGCGCCGCCCCCAACTCTGCGACATTCGCACCGGCCCGCAGCGCGGCCTCGTCAGCCACCATGGTCGCCCCGCCGCCGGCACGACCGATGCGCGACCCGGACGACGTGACCGACGGTGCCGATGCACCACCGACCAAGGACCGGATCGAGTACGTCCTGCCGCCGATCACGGCGCTCGAGGACATCGCCATCCCGTTGCATGCCGGTGGGGACGAGGCATCCCACAAGCGCAACGAGGAGATCATCGTCAAGAAGCTGGCCGGCTTCGGGATCCCGGCCAGGATCGTCGCGCGCAATGCCGGCCCGGTGGTCACCCAGTACGAGGTCCAGCCGGCACCCGACGTCAAGCTGAGCCGGGTCGAGGCGCTCTCCGACGACCTTGCCATGGCCCTCGCCGCGCGCTCGCTCCGGATCGAGGCGCCGATCCCGGGCAAGAGCGCGGTCGGCATCGAGATCCCGAACGCGGACTTCAACATCGTCGCGCTGCGCCGGATCCTCGAGGATGTCGACTTCAAGGCCTCGGGCTCCACGTTGACCTTCGCCCTCGGGCGGGACGTGGCGGGCAAGGCCCAGGCCGTGGACCTCGCCAAGATGCCGCACCTGCTGATCGCCGGCGCGACCGGTTCCGGAAAATCCGTCTGCGTGAACACGATCATTACGAGTCTCGCCTATAGGCATACGCCGCGCACGCTGCGATTCCTGATGGTCGATCCGAAAATGGTTGAACTCAGTGTCTACAACACGCTACCGCATCTGCGCCACAAGGTGATCACCGACAATCGCGACGCAGCCTCGGTGCTCAAGTGGGCCGTCATGGAGATGCAGGACCGCTACCGGTTGCTCGAAGCGAATGCCTGCCGCAACCTGCAGGAGTTCAATCGTCGCGTGCAGCAGCACGCCGACGGCGAGGGGGCATCGCTCCAGAAGCCGCGCAATCTCGAAGTGGCCTTCGAGGATCGCACGTACACCGGCGGCGTGTTGCCGTACATCGTCGTCGTGATCGACGAAATGGCCGACCTCATGATGACGGTGCAGGGGGAAGTGGAAACTCCGATCGCGATGCTGGCGCAAAAAGCGCGTGCGATCGGTATTCACCTGATTCTGGCCACGCAACGTCCCAGTGTGAATGTGATCACGGGCCTCATCAAGGCGAACTTTCCGTGCCGCATTGCCTTTCGCGTGGCATCGCAGGTTGACAGCCGCACGATCATCGACGGCGCCGGCGCCGAGGCGCTGCTCGGCAACGGCGACATGTTGTTCCTCCCGCCCGGCAAATCGGAGCCTGCGCGACTGCAGGGAGCGTATCTCTCCAGTGAGGATACGGAGCGCTTGCTCAAGTGGTACGAGGACGCTCGAGCCCGTCATGAGGCGGGCGAGGGGATCACGGCCGAGCCGGACATTCTCGAAACGGTGCGAGCCCTTGAAGCCAAGGGCGACGGTGGCGATGACGAGGATGGGGACCGCGCGTCGGACGAGCGAGATGTACGTTTCCGTGAAGCGGCTGAAGTCGTCATTCAGCATCGGCAGGGATCAACGTCGCTTCTGCAACGTCGGCTGAAAATCGGCTACGGGCGCGCCGCACGGATCATCGACCAGTTGGAAGCGGCCGGCGTGCTGTCACCCACCGAAGGCGCGGCGCGACCGCGCGAGGTGCTGGTGGGTGCGCAGGATCTGGATCGCATCTGCGGGTCCTGACGTTTGCAGATTCTCAGCCGTCTCTCGGTACGACGTATTGACGGGGTGTAACGGTCCGGCGAACATTGATGCGGTTAGTCCCTCCTCCTCCCGCTCCCCCTCCCGCGGGCCGCCGGACCTCGACGTTTTTCCTCCCTTCCGAGGTGTTAGATGTTTCTTCTTCGCGTTCGACGAGTACTGACTTCGACCTTACTTGCGCTCAGCGCGCTGCCCATCGTAGCGGCCGGAGTGGCGGCCCAATCCGGAGCCATTTCCGGTAAGGTGACGAACGCCGAGAGCGGTCGCCCGATCGAGAATGCAACCATCAAGGCCTTGGTTTCCGGAGGCACTGCGTACGGGGCCGTCAGCGGCGCCGATGGTGCGTTCCGTATTGTGAATCTTCCAAACGGCTCCTACACGGTGAGCGTGTCGGCCATCGGCTTTGCGCCCAAGAGTTCGGCCAACGTACAGCCGGGGGCCGCGCTCACGATTGCGATGACGCCACGCACGAACGTTCTCGAACAAACGGTCGTCACGGCCAGTCGAAGCCGCCCTGAAAAGGTGCTGGATGCGCCGGCCCAGATCCTGACAGTCACGAGCCAGCAGATCGAGGAGCGCCCGGCTGTCACTGTCACCGACCACCTGCGCTCGACGCCCGGCGTGGACATCAACCGCGGTGGTATCGCGCAGGCAAACGTCGTGGCACGCGGGTTCAACAATGCATTCAGCGGTAGCATGCTCATGCTGCAGGATTACCGCTTCGCTGGTGTGCCGTCGCTCCGAGTGAACGTGCCGTTCCTGTTCACCGGTACGAACGAAGACATCGATCGCATGGAAATCTTGCTTGGACCGGCATCGGCCTTGTTCGGACCGAACAGTTCAAACGGCGTGCTCCACGTGATCACGAAGTCACCATTCCAGTCGCAGGGCACCACCATCAGTGTTGACGGTGGCGAGCGCTCGGTGCTCCGCACCGGTCTGCGCCATGCGGGCAAGATCAACGAGAAGGTCGCCTACAAGCTTTCGGGCGAATACATGCAGGGAAACGACTGGGAGTACAACGACCGATCGGAGCCGGCACTCTTTCCGAACACGGCCAACGTGCCGGAATCGCGTCGGGGTAAGGCGAACCAGCGTGATTTTGAACTCCAGCGCTACACCGGCGAAGCGCGGGTCGACGTTCGTCCGCGCGAAGGCATGGAAGCCATTTCAACGCTCGGTTACACCAAGGTCGGCAATGGGATCGAACTGACTGGTGCCAACGGGTCATCTCAGATTAAAAACTGGACGTATCTGAGCTTGCAGCAGCGGTTCCGCTGGAATCGTCTGTTCGCACAGGCTTTCATCAACAGCAGCGACGCGGGCAACGATGCGGCGTCGTCGGACAAAGGTACGTTTCTGCTGCGATCGGGCCAGCCGATCGTCGACCAGTCTCGCGTGGCTTCAGCGCAGTTGCAGCACGGCTTCGACCTTGGCGCCAAGCAGAGCTTCACGTACGGTGCCGACTATATCTGGACCAATCCCCGCACTTCGAACACCATCAACGGCCAAAACGAAGACGTGGACAACGTGACAGAGTATGGTGCGTACATCCAGTCTTCGACCAAGCCGATTAAGCAAGTTGAACTGCTGCTGGCTGCCCGAGGCGATGCGAACACAGTGATCGCAGGTACGTTTTTCTCGCCTCGCGCGGCGCTCATCTTGAAGCCGAGCGCGAACCAGAATATTCGGTTCACATTCAACCGCGCCTTCTCCACGCCTGGCAATTTCTCGTTCTTCCTCGACCTTATTCAGTCACCGAACGCCGGTGGATCGGGCTTTGACGTACGGGCGCGGGGTAACCCGCCCAAGGAAGGTCACCAGTTCAACCGCAGTTGCGGCACGGGAAGCGCGTTCGGCACGTACTGCATGAAGTCGGCATATGCCTCTCAGGGTGCGTTTGTCGGAGCCAGCGCAGCGGCGGCGTTCCCGGGCGCCATCCAGGCACTTGCCCCGCGACTCACGCCCGGCATCGCTGGCGCGCTGCAGCAGGCTGGTATCCCGGCCAGCATCGCCGCCACGCTCGCCGCAGGCGCGGTACAGTTCCTTGGCACCCGCACGCCGACCAACGCCGACCTGTCGACCCGCGTCTCGTATCTGTCGACGGCCACGACCGCACTGCAGACCACGCAGTTGCCCGATATCAACCCGCTGCAGGCATCTTTCAACAACACGTTCGAAGTCGGCTACAAGGGCACCGTCGGCGGCAACGTGACCTTCGACGTGGCGCTCTGGGGTCAGGAGCGTGGCGATGTCGGCACGCCGGCGGCACTGGCAACACCAAACGTGTTCTTCGGTAACCCGCAGCAGCTGGGCGGTTACCTCGGCGCGCAGCTCGCGGCAAACCTTGGACCGCAGCTCGCACAGCTCGGCCTCACACCAACGCAAATCGGTGCGGTCGTGAACGGTGTCGCCGGAGCGCTGACGCCCAGCGTTGCCTCGCTGCCGGTGGGTGTGGTCACCTTCGCGAACGGCAACACGCTGCCGAACGCCGTGTACGCGACGTACTTCACGTCGGCCGGGAAGCTGTGGGTGCGTGGCCTTGACCTCGCCACCTCTGTGGCGGCCACCGAACGCGTCACCGCCGATCTGGCGTACAGCTATCAGAGCCAGAACGTGTTCCGGGGCCTGAACGGCGGCAACGGTCTACCGCTGATGTCCAACTCACCGAACTCGCGTGGCTCCCTCGGCATGCGCTATCGCAACGAAGACAACGGCGTTGGATTCGAACTGAGAACGCGCTACAACGAGGCGTATCCGGTGAACTCCGGGGTGTACGCGTCGAACTTCGCGTTCCCGATTGCCGCCGGCCAAGCGGGTGCAACCACCACGGCGACCGCGGGCGGACCGGGGCGATGCTCGCCGGCACCGGCTGGCACGTTCTGCTACGAGAACGTGCCCGAAGCGTTCACGTTCGATGCTCAGGTGACGAAGCGCTTCAACCTCGGTGAGAACAAACTTGCGTGGACGCTGAATGCGACCAACCTGTTCGACAATCGCGTGCGCACTTTCCCGGGCGTGCCCGAGATCGGACGCATGATCATGACGCGCTTGCAGTATTCGTTCTAATCGGATTCGGTCGGCGGCCTGGTCGCCGGCCGTCGTCGAGTTCGATGTTCGCGCGGGGGCGGTGCACACGGTGCGCCGCCCCCGCGTACGCTTCCGCTATCTTGAAGGATGATTTTGCTCGACCCCAACGCCCGACCCGTGATCGGCCATCGCGGGAATCGTGCGTATGCCCCGGAGAACACCCTCGAGTCGCTGCAGGAGGCGGTCGCGCTTGGCGTGGATGCCGTCGAGTTCGATGTGCAGCTCTCGAGCGACGGCGTGTTGCTGCTCATGCACGACCGCACGATCGACCGGACCACCAGCGGCTCCGGCGCGGTCGCCACGCAGACGTTCTCGGAACTCCGGGCGCACGATGCCGGCGCTTGCTTCACATTGAATCGCGGTCGGACATTCCCTTGGCGCAATCGCGGCGTCGTGATTCCGACCTTCGATGAGGTTGTGGACGCGCTGCCGAGCACGCTCCCGTTGATCGTGGAGTTGAAAACGCCCGCGGCGGCGGCGGCACTGCATGCGGCCATCGTTCGGCATGGGATGCAGAAGCGCGTGATCGTGGCCGGATTCGAGGCGGCCAGCACACAGCCGTTGCGCGGACAGGGGTTCGCACTTGGCGCGAGTACACCCGATGTCGTTCGCCTGCTGCTCCCGTCGCTGCTGCATCGGCCGATCCCGACACCGTGGTATCAGGCCCTCTGCATTCCGCCAATGCACAACGGCATTCCGTTGCCGATCGCCGCGATTGCGCGTGCCGTACGCACGTCGGCGGTGGTCACGCACATCTGGACGGTGAATGATCCGGCGAAGGCCATGCGGCTCTGGGCGGACGGCGTACAGGGAATCATCAGCGACGATCCCGCATCGATCCTTGCCGCACGATCGCGCGTGGCGTTCGTTTGAGTCCCCCTGCGCAGTTCTGGTGACACACGTCGCGGGCAACCGCGATACCGTGCACCATGACCAAACAACGACAAGCGCTCGGGTTGCTGGGCGAACGCATCGCCGCGCGATGGATGCGACGCGACGGATGGGAATTCGTCGCGCATCGCTTCCGCAGCGGGCATCGCGATATCGACCTCATCATGCGACGCGCAAACGAGATCGCGTTCGTGGAAGTGAAGGCCAGACGAGGCGACGCCTTCGGCCATCCGGTGGAAGCGGTCCACTTCCGGAAACGCCGGGAACTCGGCCGGAGCGCCCGTGTTTGGGTCGATCGACATGGCGCTCCAGAGCTCGTCTATCGCTTCGATGTGATCGGAATCCTCGTTTCCGGTCAGAATGTCCGAGTCATGCACGTCGAGAATGCCTTTCTGTTGCCCTGAAATCAGACAGTGCAGGGGAGTTGTCCACATCGAAAGTTCTTCGTATTTTATTCGGGTCTTGGTCCTGGTCGCGTTCCCGGTAGATTCTCGCGAGCCAGGGCATGGCGGCTTCACCACTCACGACGGCGGTATCTATGGCGGGCACAGTGATGTCAGACGACAAGCGCAAGGCCCTGGCGCTCGCAGTCGCGCAGATCGAAAAGAGCTGCGGTAAAGGTTCGATCATGCGCCTCGGTACCGATTCCAAAGTGCGCGTCGAATCGATCCCCACAGGCGCGATTAATCTTGACGCGGCAATCGGTGTCGGCGGTATTCCGCGCGGCCGCGTCACCGAGATCTACGGACCGGAGTCCAGCGGTAAGACCACGCTCTGTTTGCATGTGGTCGCCAACGCTCAGAAGCTGGGCGGGGTGGCCGCCTTCATCGACGCCGAACACGCACTCGACACCGAGTACGCCAAGAAGCTCGGCGTCGATGTGGAGAACATGCTGATCTCCCAGCCCGACACCGGTGAGCAGGCACTTGAGATCTGCGAAATCCTTGTGCGCTCAGGTGCCGTCGACGTGATCGTCATCGACTCCGTCGCCGCGCTGGTACCCAAGGCGGAAATCGAAGGCGACATGGGCGACTCGCATGTCGGTCTACAGGCGCGCTTGATGAGTCAAGCGCTGCGCAAACTGACCGGTGCTATTGCCCGATCGAAGACCTCCGTGATCTTCATCAATCAGCTGCGCGAAAAAATCGGCGTCATGTTCGGCAATCCGGAAACCACCACCGGCGGTAAGGCACTCAAGTTCTACGCCTCGGTGAGACTCGATATCCGCCGCATCGGTCCGGTGAAGGACAAAGAAGAAGTGGTCGGCTCGCACGTCCGCGTAAAGGTCGTCAAAAACAAGGTCGCGCCCCCGTTCAAGCAGGCGGAGTTCGACATCATGTACGCGGAAGGCATCAGCCATACCTCGCTGCTCGTCGATATCGGCTCGGAAGCCGGCATCATCGACAAGGCCGGCGCCTGGTACAGCTACGGTACCCAGCGTATCGGACAGGGCCGCGAGAACGCGAAGATGTTCCTCAAGGACAACCCGGTGCTCATGGCGGAGATCGAAGAAAAGGTCAAGGTCTTGCTCGGCGTGAAAGTCGCGGAAGTGCCCGGCGCACCCGAAGAGACCGAGGAGTAGGACACAGGATCTGTCGCATGTCTGAACGTAAAGAGGGCCGAGGGGTCGCTCGCGATGTGAAGTGGTGCCCGGATCACCACGGCTCATTGTGAGTAGCCCCTCGGCTCTTTTTGTACCCCCTCCTGAGCCAGCGAGTGGGCCCGGCACGGTCAAGCACGTGCTGGAATCGTCGCGTCGACCGGGCCGGTTTGTCGTCACGTTGGCCGACGGACGCGTATTCACGGTCACGATTAGCGCCCTGAACGAAACGGGCGCCGCCCGGGCGGGCGTCGAGCTCGACGCGAACGCCGTGGCATACCTCGGCCGAGAATCGCTCATCACCGATCTCAGTGATCGCGCCGTCAATGCGCTGGCGCGTGGCCGAAAAACGCGCCGCGAACTCGAGATCCGCCTCCGTCGGTTGCAGCCTGACGCCGCGCTGATCGCCGAAGCGCTCGACCGACTGACCGCCATTGGTGTTCTCTCAGATAAGGAGGTCGCGCACGCCGAAGCCGCGGCACGGCTCCGGCGCGGTGAAGCCCCGGCAAAAGTTCGCCAGACGCTTCGGCGAAAGGGGGTCGACGGGCGCATCGTCCATGAGGCCGTCAGCGCGGCGATCAGCGAGGATGGCTTCGATGAGCTGGCCGCGTGCCGCGCCGTGGCGGAAAAGCGCGTGCGCGCCCTCGGTGCGAAGGAGCCCGCCGTGCTGCGACGCCGTTTGGTCGCGTTTCTGCAACGTCGCGGCTTCGGCAGCGGCATCATCGGCCAAGTCCTTCGCGAGCTGCTTGGACGACGATATGACAACGAGAGTGCGTAGCCTCCGCACAAAGCACGACCTCTCGTCTATATTTTCGTCTATGCTTGCGTCCGACATCCGCGCCCGATTCCTGGCCTACTTCGAGAAGAATGGCCACGCCATCCGCCCGAGCTCCGCGCTCGTTCCGGCCGATGACCCCACCCTGCTATTCACGAACGCAGGGATGGTTCAGTTCAAAAAGGTCTTTCTCGGCATGGAGGACGCTCCCGATGGAAGTCGGAGAGCGACCACGTCGCAGAAATGCGTCCGCGCCGGAGGCAAGCATAACGATCTCGAGCAGGTCGGCCACACGGCGCGCCACCACACCTTCTTCGAGATGCTCGGCAACTTCTCGTTCGGTGACTACTTCAAGCGCGATGCGATTCGCTTCGCCTGGGAGTTCATTACCGAAGACCTGAAGATTCCTCGTGAGCATCTGCGCGTCACCGTCTTCCACGAGGATGACGAAGCGCGTCAACTATGGAAGGACGTGGCCGACGTCCCGGACAACCGGATCTACGGGCTCGGCGCCAAGGACAACTTCTGGCAGATGGCCGATACCGGTCCCTGTGGTCCGTGTACCGAGATCTACGTCGATCTCGCGCACATGGCCCCCGACTGGGCATTTCCGAACGATGCGCACGGTGAGTGGACGAACACCGACATTTCGGACTATTCGCTCGATGCCTTCGTTGAGGGCGCCGAAGCAGGCCGCTTCCTGGAGATCTGGAACCTCGTCTTCATGCAGTTCGACCGTCAGCAGGACGGAACGATGGTGCCGCTTCCGAAGCCATCGGTCGACACGGGTGCGGGGCTCGAGCGGATCGCCGCCGTGATGCAGGGCGTCACGAACAATTTCCATACGGATCTCTTCCGCCCCCTGATCGCGAAGGTCGAGGACGTCGTCGGAATCGGGTACCCGTATCGTCCGGGTGTAGGCCTCGGAACCGCCGTGGGCAAGGATGGTCGTGAAATCGATCCGGCGTCCTTCCGCGTCATTGCCGATCACGCGCGCGCGACCGCGTTTCTGTTGGCCGATGGTGTCTTTCCGAGCAACGAAGGGCGGGGCTATGTGCTCCGCCGCATTTTGCGCCGCGCCGTGCGCCATGCGTGGCTGTTGGGACGCCGCGAGCCGACGCTCGTGCACGTGGTCGACGTCGTCATCGAAACGATGCGCGACCTGTATCCCGAGCTGCATGTGCGTCGGAAACACATCCTCGAGACGACGCGCGCGGAAGAGGAGCGCTTCCTCACCACGATCGACGCGGGCATGACGCGTTTCGAAGAGTGGGCGCCTGCCGCATCGACGCAGGGTTCGACGACCATGCGCGGCACGCTGTCCGGAGAAGACGCGTTCCGGTTGTACGACACGTTCGGATTCCCGATCGACCTCACCGAGCTCATGGCACGTGAGCGCGGGTATCTCGTGGATATTGCCGGCTTTGAGCAGGCGCTGTCGGCGCAGCGCAAGCAGTCGCAGGACGAACGGAAGTCACGCCAGATCACGGTCAGCGCCGATGATTTCGGTGATCCGACCCAATGGACGCACGACCAGCAGCATGCGGCTAGCCTTGGTCGGTTCGTCGGCTACAACGTGACGGAAGCGGAAACGGTCGTGACCGCAGTACGAGCGCTTCCTGACGGACGCGTGGCCGTTATGCTGCGCGAGTCGCCGTTTTACGCGGAGTCGGGTGGACAAGTGTCGGACCACGGTACCATTACCGGTGCCGGCTGGTCGGTGAGCGTGTCCGACGTCAAGAAGCTCGACGGTCGCATCGCTGCCATCGGCGTGGCCACCGGCGAGATCACGTTTGGTGCCGCGCACGCCGTGGTGCCGCGCGAGCGTCGTCACGATACGGAGCGCAATCACACGGCCACTCACCTGCTGCACGCGGCGCTACGCCACGTGCTCGGCGAACATGTCCACCAGGCCGGCTCGCTCGTGTCGCCCGACCGTTTGCGCTTCGACTTCACGCACCACGGACCGCTTACCCACGATCAACTGGTCGCGATCGAAGCGCAGGTGAACGCGGGTGTCTGGACCGCCGCCCCCGTGAATACAAGGGAGTCCGCGTACACCGACGCGGTGGCGCAGGGCGCTATGGCCCTGTTCGGTGAGAAGTACGGTGATGTCGTGCGCGTGGTCGAGATTTCGAACCTTTCGGTCGAGCTTTGCGGCGGCACGCATGTGCGAAACACTGCCGAGATCGGCCTGATGCGCATTGTTTCGGAGGGAGGTGTCGCGGCCGGCGTGCGTCGCATCGAGGCCGTGACCGGACCGCGAGCGTTCCAGTTCCTCGCCGATCGCGAGCGCGCGCTGGTGCAGGTGGCTACGCGGCTCAAGGTGCCGATGGCTGGTACCGCCACGAACCTCGAGCAGATCGAAAAGAAGATCGATGCGTTGATCGATGAGCGGAGGCAGCTCGAGAAACGCCTCGACGAGGCGATGCGCGGCGGCGTGTCCGGCGGGGGGGTGGCGCAGCAACTGGCCGCTCAGGCCGCCGAGGTTCACGGCATTCGATTCATCGCGACGCGGGTCGAAGTAGTCGATGTGAAAGCGCTCCAGTCGCTCGGTGATTCGCTCCGAGAGGCACTCGGCAGCGGCGTGGCCGTGCTTGGCGCGGTGCTGGCCGATGGAAAGGGTGCATTGCTCGCGGTGTCCACCGATGACGCTCGCGATCGCGGTCTTCGCGCCGACATCGTCGTGCGTGAGGTGGCGGCAACCGTGGGTGGACGCGGCGGCGGCAAGCCGCACATGGCTCAGGCTGGTGTCGATGCAGACAAGTTGGATGCCGCGATCGCCGCGGCGGCCGGGATTCTCGCTCGACTGGCGGCCGCCGGGTGAGCACGGCGACCGGTGCGGTAAGCGTGGCGGAAACGAGCGTGACCACGGTTGGCGGATGGTTCGAGGCCTTGTCGTCCGCTCCCCCCGACGGATTGCGAATTCGACTGGCGTCGTTGCTGCTCCCATTCGCGCATCTGCCCGTACAGCAGGTGCCTGAGGCTTGCCTCGACGCGGGAGAGCGATTGCTGGACGAGTTGTTGGCATCGGGATCCACCTCGCGCGCAACCGCTCTCGATCTGCTCGCGGTCGATGCGTTGGTGACCTACGCGTTTCAGGCCGCCGCTGATGAGCCGGCGCTGCTGGATGCCAGGGCAGCTCGGGCCCTCGCCCGAATCGCCGCGCTCCCTGGAGCATTGGGCGCCTGAACAGACGTATGCGAGCGGTGTCCGCATCGCCGAGCCACGCCAGCCGGGGGGACGCGTCATGATCGACATTCACTCGCACCTGCTGCCGGGAGTCGACGATGGTTCGCCGTCGCTCGAGGTCTCTATTCCTGTACTACAGCGATTTGCGGCGCAGGGCGTTACGCTGCTCATATGCACCCCGCACTTAAATGCGAGCCAGGCCGCCAGCGCACCATACGCTCATCACCAAGCTCTCCACAGGCAGTTGCGGGCCGAAGCTCCCGCCGGTCTCGAGATTCGGCTGGGGTGGGAAATCATGCTCGACAGTCCCGGGGTTGAGCTAACCGCTCCGGAATTGTGCCTGGGGCACTCGCGCGCGCTGCTCGTGGAGTTCACCCGCGGCGGGCTCCCCCGCGGCGCCACGAGCGAGCTACGCCGAATCGCCCGGAGCGGGCGGACGCCAATTCTGGCCCACCCCGAGCGGTACTTCGGCTGTACCCTTGAGCTCGTGCGGGAGTGGAGGGCACTCGGCGTTGTCATTCAGACCGACGCCTCGGTGCTCATGGGGCGCGGGGGCCCGGCCGATCTCGCGAAGGCGATGCTGGCTGAGGGACTTATCGACATCCTCGCCTCGGATAATCATGGAGATGGCCGGTCCCTTGGTGCCGCCCGTGACTGGCTCACGGAGCGCGGAGCCGACGAACAGAAGGACTTGCTGCTTCGGGCGAATGCCGCGCGGGTGCTCGGCGACGAGGATCCCCTGCCAGTTCCCCCCCTCGGAGCCGGGCTGGTCGGACGACTCAAGCGTATCTTCGGTCGCTGACACGATCAATCCTTAAACCTTCCCCAATCCATGTCCAACGCCGATCGAGGCTCCCAGAACGCGCCAGGGGCGTCCGTTGCACCATTACTGACCGCCCTGACTGAGCTCGCGCAGACGGCCGAACGGGTCGCGCGCGATCTGGCACCGGAGATCGAGCGCGCACTGGAGATGGTCCGCACCGCGGTAAGCCAGGGAGGCACGCTGCTGTTCTGCGGGAATGGCGGGTCGGCTGCCGACGCCCAGCACCTCGCTACAGAATACGTGGTCCGGTACATGCGAAACCGTCGAGCCTATCCTGCGATCGCCTTGACCACAGACACGTCCCTGCTCACCGCGGTGGGGAATGATCTGGGCTTTGATCACATTTTTTCTCGGCAAATCGAGGCGCTCGGGAAGCGTGGGGATCTGCTGATCATCCACTCTACGAGTGGGAATTCACCGAACGTCTTACGCGCCGCTGAGGCCGCGAAGGAGAAAGGGATTCCCGTGTTGGCGTTGACCAAGCGGGATGGCGGCGCGCTGAGGGTGATCGCGGATCACACTATTGTGGTGCCGACCGATCGAACGGACCGCGCGCAGGAGATTCATCTGTGCATCCAACATGCGATCTGCGACGCGATCGAGCAGACGCTCTGAGCGAGTCGTCTGTCAGAGCGCGCGAAGCGCCAACTTCGATGAATGTTACCGCAGAAGACACTCTACACTTTCTCAGGCCTATCACGACATGATTTCACTGAAAGGGAAGCGAGCACTGGTCACCGGCGGCTCTCGGGGCATTGGCGCTGCGGTGGCGCGTTTACTCGCGCAGGCCGGAGCCGATGTCGGGATCGCGTACCGGAGCCGATCTGCTGATGCCGAGAGCGTTCTGTTTGATATCACAAATCACAAAGGCATCTATTTTTCGCACATGGGCGATTTATCCACAAAGGCAGCGAATGATTCGTTTGTGGATAAAGCAGTTCAACTGTTCGGCGGTGTTGATATCTATGTGGGAAACTCTGGTTTTTGGCCACCTGATCCGCTCCCCGTGTCGATGTTGGATGACGAGCGCTGGCGGTTTACGATGGCCACGAACCTCGATGGCATGTTTTACGGAGCGCGGGCCGCGGCGCGCGCGATGAGCGATGGTGGTCGAATGATTTTCGTGTCCAGCACGGCCGGGCAGCGGGGCGAGGCTGGGCATGCGGACTACGCCGCGAGCAAGGGCGCGATGATCGCTTTCACGAAATCGATGGCGGTTGAGCTTGGTAGCCGACAGATCACCGTCAACGCCGTGGCGCCGGGCTGGGTCGACACCGAGGCCGTCGAAAAGCCGTTCGCCGTCGGACGCCAACAGATCGAGGCGGCGATCCCGCTCGGGCGCGTGGCCTCTCCGTTGGATATAGCCGGCCCGATTCTGTTCTTGGCGAGCCCGCTGGCCCGCCACGTGACCGGCGAGATCCTGAATGTGAATGGCGGGAGCGTGCTCTGCGGATAGCGCGCTCAGGCGCTGGCCATAGCCTCCGGGTACCCGACCAGGTCATCGAAATCGCCCGCACGCTCCGGCAGGCGGGCTTCGAAACCTGGTGCGTCGGCGGAGCCGTGCGTGACGCCCTCTTGGGCGAGGCCCACCTCGATTGGGATCTGGCGACGGCCGCGACGCCGACGCAAGTGCGCAAGCTGTTCCGTCGAACGGTGCCCGTCGGGATTGAGTTCGGAACCATTGGTGTGTTCGATCGCGACCATCGCATGCATGAGGTCACAACCTTTCGTCGGGATGTGAAAACCGACGGCCGTCATGCAGTCGTGGAGTTCGGCGCGTCGTTGGACGAGGATCTGGCGCGGCGAGATTTCACGATCAACGCGATCGCGTACGACCCGATCGACCACCGCCTGCACGATCCGTTCGGCGGGCAAGTTGACCTGACCCGTCGCGTCGTGCGCGCCGTTGGCGACGCCGAGGCCCGGCTGCGCGAAGACCGGTTGCGGGCGCTGCGGGCGATCCGTTTCGCAGCGCGTTTCGGCTTTGACATCGACCATGACACGTGGCAGGCCATCGTCGGGAGCGCGCCCTTTTTGACACGTTTGTCACCGGAGCGTGTGAAGCAGGAGCTGGAGAAGACGATGGCGCAGGTGCTCGCGCCCTCCACCGCGTTCGTGCGCTGGCGTGACGCCGGGGCCTTCGCCTCCTTGGTGCCTACGCTGGCGCACATCGATACCAGGACACTCCGCGCGATCGATGCCTTACCCCGTCCGGGGCTGCTTGGGCGTCCGCTACGCAAGACCTTACGTTTTGCGGCGCTCTTCAGCGAGGCCGGCGGCAAGCAGACCGAGCGGGCGCTGCGCGATCTCCGCTTCTCCAATCAGGACATCGCGAACGTGTCGGCGCTCGTAGACCGCTGGAGCCGGTATGCGCCGACGCTCACCGAGATGCTCTCTGAAGGTACCTTGCCAGATGATGCGGGTCTGCGGCGACTCGCGGCCGGCGTTGGGCGGCTGCGGGTAGCGGCCTTCGTGCGGTTGGCGGCGGCCCGTTGGAGCGCGGCCGGCGCCGTGCAGCCGTCTTTGGTTCGTCGACTGCATCGTCGGATCATTACGATGGCGTTCCGCGAACCGATCGAGCTCGCGGATCTCGCGGTAGATGGCGACGACCTCCGAAGCGCGGGCATTGCGACGGGGCCGGCCTTGGGGCGAACCTTGCATGCGCTGTTGCAGGTGGTAATCGAAAATCCTGCACTGAACAGCCGAGAGGCCCTGCTCAAGATCGCGCGGACGCACGAGCCCCCTTCCGAAACGGACTGCCGGTCCGCATGAATTTTCAGCTGCGAAACGAGTGGTCGCCGGCGGACGGTGACGAATCGTTACGATTCCGCCCGCCATCGGATTGGTTCGTCGCATCCGTGCGTGACGGAGTATTCATCGCGCGCATCGGAACAACGGCCGAACGGGTGGTCGATCTGATGCACTCGCTAGCGATCCATCTTGATCCGGCCGTCGACGTCGTCATGAGCGACTGGCGAAGCGGAACGGAATGGGTGGGCGTCGGCGTGGCGCTGCCGGATTTCCGTGATGCGCTCGGTCGGCTACGCTTTCCGTTGGCGACGTATGGCGGCGTGGAGCTGACGGTGTTGAACCCGAGCGATCAACTGTCGCTGACGCCTGAGCTCCTGCTCGTGATTTACTCGCGTTCCGATCGCTGGTACTTCTTGCTCGACGGACTTGGACTGTCCGAACGCGCCGTTCCGCCGCCACCGGTTTGGATGCCGACGCGCTCCATGCTGACGCACTCACCGGAGCAGTCGACCGCTCTGGCCGCGGCCGCGGCGCGACTGGGCTTGAGCGCGGGCACTGTGTCGATCCAACGATGAGTCCGACGTTATTTGCGGCGAGCTCTCCAGAACCGTTGGCGGCGCGCATGCGCCCGGAGCGCCTTGACGACGTGGTTGGGCAGCAGCATCTGCTGGCGCCCGGCCGTCCCCTTGGCGACGCGATTCGCAATGGCTCGATCGGTAGCGTCATTTTGACGGGGCCGAGCGGAACCGGAAAGACAACGATCGCCAGCCTGATCGGGCGGTATACGCAACAGACGGTCGTTGTCCTGAACGCGGTGACCGACGGTATCCCACGTCTTCGTGAAATCGTTGCCGACGCGGAGAAGCGTCGCCGCTACGAAGGACGTCGCACGCTGGTGGTGATCGACGAAATCCATCGCTGGGCGAAGTCGCAGCAGGACGCGTTGCTTCCACATGTCGAGACCGGCGTGATCACGTTGTGTGGGGCAACCACGGAGGTACCGGGATTTGCCGTCGTGGGGGCACTCCTGTCGCGGTCTCGCGTGTACGCGCTACGTCCACTCACGGTCGACGATGTGGTGAGTGTCTGCGCGCGAGCGCTCGCCGACGAGCCGCGAGGACTTGGGGCGCAGGGGCTGCAGGCCGACACCGATACCCTCCGCTGGCTCGCCGAGCACGCGGACGGCGATGCGCGTCGTGCCCTGGGTGCGCTCGAAGCCGTGGCACAGGTGCTGCCGGCGGGCGCCAGCCTGACGCGCGACACGCTCGCCGATGCCCTCGGTACACGAGTGGTCAGCTACGATCGCGTCGACGTCGACCGCAATGCAGTACTGTCGGCGTTTCATAAATCACTTCGCGGCAGTGACCCGCATGCCGTCCTGTACTGGCTGGCGCGCGGGCTACAGGCGGGAGAAGATCCGCAGATTTTCCTGCGCCGGTTGGCCGCCATGGCGACGGAGGACATCGGTCTGGCTGATCCGCAGGCGGTCGGTATCGTGATGACGGCGTGGGACACCTTCCGGCGGCTCGGTCCCGCCGAGGGCGAACGGGCGGTCGCGCAGGCGGCCGTGTACTGCGCGGTGGCTCCCAAATCGAACCGCCTGTATCTCGCGTGGTCGGCGGCCCGCGCCGCCGCGGCTGACTCACCGTCGGTGCCAGTGCCGGCGCATCTGTTAAACTCCGAGATGCACCTGCGCGCCGACCCCGATCGCCGTCTGCCGTACGAGTATCCCCACGATCATCCCGGAGCCTTCGTGGCGCAGCCGTACCAACCACCGGACCTTCAAGGTCAGACCTACTATCATCCCTTGTCGGTTGGCGAAGAAAAACAGATCGCCAAGCGACTCGCGTGGTGGGCGGAGCGGGGTGGTCCACCTGTCGCCGAATAGCGGTCGAACGATGTCGATTCCGGTGCGACGGTCGTCGGCTGTACGGAACACGACCGTCGGCACGGGTATCAGACGTCGACGTGCTGCACGGCCGACAATGGCGGCATCGAGCACTTCGAGCAGACCTTTCAGCTCCTGGGGATATGAGATGCGCATGACGAGGGCGGTACGGCGCTGGATGACCGGTGGTGCGGTCGTGGCATTGGCCGCGGGCGGTGCAGCCTGCGCCTCGCTCGGGCGCGCCACGTTCAACGAGCCGGTGGTCACATTGCGTGAATTCAATGTGACCGGACTTGGCCTTACCGGCGGGAGCGTGGATGTCGTCCTGTCGGTCTATAATCCGAACGGCTACAAGCTTGACGCGCTAAGCATGACCTATCAAGTGGACGTCGACACTATCAGGCTGGGCAGCGGTGCGCTCGATGGACGCTTCGTGGTCCCGGAAAAAGACTCCTCGCTGGTGCGATTGCCGGTACGTTTCACCTACGCCGGACTGGGAGCGGCTGGTCGGTCGCTGCTCACGGCGGGAACGGTGAACTATCGGGTACGCGGTGATTTCACCGTGTCCACGCCGCTCGGCAATTTCACCCGTCCGTACGATCGGACGGGACGCTACTCCTCGGTGTCCGGCAACGGACGCTGATCGGCTTCGCCCTCTCAGATTAGGTAGACGCACATCAGCCGCGAGATCATCTCCCTTACGCCGCCAGTCGAGCGCGCGGTGCTCGTCAGTGCACCGTCAAAGCGTGGCCACGCGCGTCATCAGTCCGACGAACACCTCGAAGAACTCGCGCGCTTGGCGGACACGGCGGGCGCGATCGTGGTGGGCCGGCTCACGCAGGCGCTCGATCGACCGCACCCCGCGACGTATCTCGGCAGCGGCAAGGTCGAAGAGCTCAAGCTGAGAATCAACGAACTTGGCGCCACGCTGGTGATCTTCGACGACGAGCTTACGCCGGCGCAAGGCAAGAACGTCGAGGCGATCGTCGGTACGCGTGTGATGGACCGTGCCGAGCTGATTCTCGACATCTTCGCCACGCGGGCGCGTTCTAGCGAGGCGCGTAACCAAGTGGAGCTCGCGCAATTACAGTATCTGTTGCCGCGCCTTACCCGCATGTGGACGCACCTCGAGAAATTTCGTGGTGGTATCGGCGTGCGCGGTCCGGGCGAAACCCAGCTCGAAACCGACCGTCGACTCATCCAGCATCGTATTCGCGTGCTCAAGGCGCGGCTGGCCGACGTCGAACGGGCGCGCGAAGTGCAGCGCGAAGGACGCAAATCGCACTACCGGGTCGCCCTCGTCGGCTACACGAACGCGGGCAAGTCGTCCATTTTGCGGCAGATGGCGGATGACGTACAGGTTTTCGTGGAGGATCGACTCTTCGCCACGCTCGATCCGCTCACACGCGAAGTCGAGGTGGGCGACGGGTACACGGTGCTGCTCACCGACACCGTCGGATTCATCCGAAAGCTGCCGCACCATCTGGTCGCATCATTCCGCGCCACGTTGTCCGAGGCGAAGGAAGCGGACTTGCTGTTGCACGTGATCGACGCAAGTCATTCGGTGTGGGAAGAGCAGCGCGATGTTGTGGACGGTGTGCTGGCGGATCTCGGTCTGGCCGATCAGCCAAAGCTGTACGTGATGAACAAGATGGACTTGCTGCCCACCGAGGAGGCATCGGCCGTTCGTGAACGGGTGACGAACATTCTCCCGAATTCGCTGTTCGTGTCGGCGATCGAGCAGGGTGGTCTCGATGTGCTTCGGGCATCGCTGCTCGATAGCTTGCGGCGCCAGCGCCCCGTGCTCGAGGTCCGACTTCCGGCGGCCAATGGCCGGATGATCGCGGAAATGCATCGCGATGGTGAAGTGCTCGACCAGCGTACCGACGAGGATGTCATCGTGCTGCGGGCGCGACTCGACGACCGCACCATCGGTCGGCTGCGACAGGCCGGCGCGCGGATCACCGTGCTCAGGGGCGTTGAGCGGGTCAAGGCTCCTATCGAGGCGGTCGAAGCGTTCTAAGCGTGCCGCTCCGTCCTGCTATGCAAACGGCCGATCATCAGTGACGATGACCGGCCGTTTACGATGTAAGGCAATGGCAATGGCAATGGTGATGGGCGTGCAGGGACTCGAACCCCGGACCTCTGCTGTGTGAAAGCAGCGCTCTAACCAGCTGAGCTACACGCCCGAAACATCCCGCGCTCGACAACTCAACGCGCGGATCAAGAACGTAACGGAGGGGATCGACGCTGGGAAGGCCTCTCGCCTTGCGAAAAGACAAACGCCCCGGTGCAGGGCACCGAGGCGAATGGTCCGGGTGGGACTTGAACCCACGATCCTTCGATTATGAGTCGAGCGCTTTAACCAACTAAGCTACCGGACCGAACGTGACAAACATCCGCCAACGCCTGTGGCAAATGTACGTCAATCGCCCGCAATGTGTGCGTCGTAGGCTTCGAGGACTTCGCTCGGCGTCACCGTCGCGGCGCCAAGCTTTCCCACCTCGACCCCGGCCGCGTAGTTAGCCACGATGGCCGCTTCGAGCGTCGTGGCTCCGGCGGCCAGCATCGTCGCCAAGTAGGCCGTCACCGTGTCGCCAGCGCCGACCACGTCGTACACCTCACGGGCGGTCGTGGGAACGCGGTGTACGATACCGTCCGAGGAGACGAGCGCCATACCGCGCTCGCCGAGGGTCAGCAGCAAGTGATCGACGCCGAGGCGCGCAAATGTTTCCGGCAGCGCCGCCGGATGCTCGAGATCAACCGCGGCGCCGAGTGCGCTTTCAAGCTCCCGACGGTTCGGCTTGAACACGGTGGCGCCGCGAAACGCGAAGAAATTGCGGAACTTCGGATCGACGACAATCGGCAGCGCGCGCGCACGGGCCAGTGCAATCGCACCTTCGATCACCGCCGGTACAAGCACACCCTTGTTGTAGTCCTCGAACACGAGCGCGGTGGCGTGCGGCATCGCTCGTTCAATGGCGTCGAGGACGCGGGCGACGTCAGGGTGCTCAAGATCCGCGTCGTCTTCCTCGTCGAAGCGCACCAGCTGCTGGGAGCGTGCCATCACTCGGGTCTTGGTCGTGGTGGGCCGACCGACCGTGACCAGCGATCGTGACTCCATTCGGCCGGCCTCGAGCCGATCGCGCAACGTCCGGCCGGCCCCGTCATCCCCGACGACGGCCACGAGGTCGCACCTCGCCCCAACGGCGGCAACGTTCTGGGCGACGTTGGCGGCGCCACCGAGCGCTAACTTCCGGTCGCGCACTCTGACGACGGGGACCGGCGCCTCGGGGGAAATTCGATCGACGTCCCCTCTGAGGTACACATCGAGCATGGCGTCGCCGATGATAACCACATGCTGCGAGGCGGCGTCAGCCAGTAGCGCCTCGAGCCGAGCGCGGGAGATGGTGGGCGTCATGGCGAGGAAACTAGTCGCACCGATTAGCTTCGTCACCGGTCGTGCTGTTCCCGTGCCCCTTCCCACCGAGATGTCCAACTCGTCATCCCCACGCGCATCCCCACGCGCATCCGCTGTCTCGCGCCGATCGCCGGTGCTGGTTTTGGCCGCCTCACTGATCGGCATCTCGTTCGCCGCACCGCTGATACGGCTCTCCGCGAGTTCCGCCATCGTGATCGCCACGTGGCGACTCGGACTGTCGATGCTCATTGTTGCCGCCGCCCTGCTGATCACGGGATCATGGCGCGAGTGGCGAGTGCTCTCCCGACGTGAGCTCCTACTCGCCAGTGGCGCCGGCATCTTGCTGGCGCTTCACTTTTGGAGCTGGAACGCCTCGCTGCGATACACGAGTGTGGCGGCGTCGGTGGCGTTGGTCAATCTGCAGCCCGTGATCATTGCCGGTGTGTCGGCGCGGTGGCTTCAGGAGTCGCCCTCCGGTCGCCAGTGGCTCGGTGTCGTGATTGCCGTGATCGGCGCCTTGGTGGTGGGGTTGGCCGACGTACCAGGGGGGCTCTCGGGAATGCTGTCCGCGATCTCGGGTAGCGCGATGGCCGACGGCAGCAACCGCGCCCTGTTCGGTGATTTCCTGGCGCTGGTCGGCGCGGTCACGGCGGCGATGTACTACCTCATCGGACGCCGACTTCGACAGCGCGTGGGGGTGTGGCCGTATGTGTCCATCGCCTACGGCGCGGCGTTTTTGACCTGCGTGACGATCGCCTTCGCGACGGGAGAGGCGCTACTGCCTCAGCCACGTCGCGAGCTGTCGATCTTCGCCGGTCTTGCCATTGGACCGATGCTGCTCGGACACACGGGGATGAACTGGGCGCTCGGCCACCTACCGGCCTTCGTGGTGAACCTCACCACGCTGGGCGAGCCGATCGGCGCCACGATTCTGGCGGCGCTCCTGCCGGGGATCGCCGAGGTGCCAGGTGTCGGGACCATCGCTGGCGGGGCGCTGGTGCTGGGCGGTGTGTTACTGGCGTCGCGCCGCTCCCCGGATCAGCCGGACCGCTGATCCGGGCCTAAAAACGTCTCGTCTGCCGCGCCTCGGTTATCTTTCGGTGGTGAGCGAAACTCGATCGATATTTTCTGGGGCCGGTGCACACTACGCCGACCGTGATGACGCGTCACCAGAGGGGCCGTATGCATCGGCGGCACCGGTGGTGTTTGCTGCGGCCCTTCGTGAGCGCAGTTTCGATGTCGTGGTCACGCGCGGTGGGACCGTGGAGTCGCGGCACCGCGTACATGCCGCGGTCGTCGACGCAAGCGGGACGCTGCTCGAGGCGGCGCGGGATCCACACGCCGACACGTGGTGGCGCTCCTGCGCCAAGCCGTTTCAGGTCATGCCGCTGGTGCGCTCTGGTGGCTTGGAGCGTCTGGGATGGGGCGCCACCCAGCTGGCCTTAGCCTGTGCGTCGCACGGGGGCGAGCCGGAGCACGTGGCGCTCGCCGAATCCATGCTGGCGGGAATCGGCCTCGAGGAGGGCGACCTGGCCTGTGGCGCCCACGAACCGCTGGCGGCGCGCGGCGCGCGGCTGCTGCGTGAGTCAGGCGATCGGCTCACGCGCCTCCACAACAACTGCTCCGGAAAGCACGCCGCGATGCTGGCCCGGGCGCTGTTGCTTGGGGAACCGACCGCCGGCTACGAGCAGGGGTCGCATGCAGTGCAGCGGGCGGCGCTCAATACGGTCGCCCTGTGGTCGGGCATGACCGCGGAACAGATTGGGGTCGCGGTGGACGGCTGCGGCGTCACCGTCTTCTCGCTTCCGTTGGCGAACATGGCGCTTTCGTACGCGCGTCTCGCACACGCGTCGACGCACGGCGACGAGCCGAGTCGCCGGATTCTTCAAGCGATGACGTCGCATCCGTTTTTAGTGGGGGGCAGCGACCGCTTCGACACGCGCCTCATGGAAGCGGTGGGCGGCAATGTCGTTTGCAAAGTCGGCGCTGAAGGCGTGCACACCTTCGCGATCATCGACCGGGGCATCGGTTTCGCGCTGAAAGTCGAAGATGGTTCGCAGCGCGCACAGTTCGTCGCGGTACTGGCGATGCTGTCCGAGTACGACGGCTTGCCGTCACCGTTGCCAGAGAGTTTGCGTGAAGCGGCGGTCCGAGTGGTTCGGAATACGCGCGGAGAACAGGTGGGCGAGGTGTTCGTAAGCATGGCGCCGCTCGGTGCGCCGGCCCGCACTCATGCTTGATCACGGTGCGGCAATGATGCGCGAAGCCGATGCCGGGGGTGGCCGCCACGACCACGACGTGAGCGCGAACCACGCGCGTACGGGCGAGCCAGCTGGCGTTGTTATGGTGACACGGCACGGCCATGTGTCGGTTACACTCGATGCACTTGATGCGGAGACGGCCGCGCTCGTTCGACTGGCGGCGGTGCTCGCCGGTGGGAACGAGACGGAGGTGCGCGCGGAGCTGTCGGCGGTGAATGGGGTGGTCAATCCGATCTGGGTGGAAGAAGTCATTCTGCAGACCTACTTGTTTGCGGGATTTCCTCGGGCGCTCAACGCGGCGCGGGATTGGCGTCGCGTCTCCGGTCGCAAGGCACCGATGTCAGCCGATGATGACGAGCGAGATGTGGTGGACTTTTCTCAGCGCGGCGAGACGACGTGCGCCACTGTGTACGGCGAGTTCTACGATCGGTTGCGCGTAAATATTCGTGGACTGCATCCGGCACTCGATCGATGGATGATCACGGAAGGGTATGGCAAGGTGCTCGGTCGACCGTTGCTGGATCTCGCCCGTCGTGAGTTGTGTGTGGTGGCCGCATGCGCCATCGCACGACAGGATCGGCAGCTGCATTCGCATCTGCACGGTGCCGTAAATGCGGGAGCCAGCGTGGGAGTTGTTTCTGCCGCGCTGCAGGTAGTGGCACCGTTAATCGCCGCTGACGACATGCGACGGTATGTTGGTTTGTGGGCGCGCGTGCAGGGGAAGTAGGTCCGCAGGATCGTTCATGCCGCAGGACACGCAGCACGTCGTGCACTCGTAGGTTTCTGGCGGCGCCTCGGTGGCCGGCTGCCTCTCTCGTTTCGGAAGTGATTCATGTTCGTAGATCGCGTACTCGTGAAGGTCGAAGCAGGAACTGGTGGATCGGGACAGACCTCGTTCCGGCGCGAGAAGTTCGCTCCGATGGGTGGCCCTGATGGCGGTGACGGCGGACGAGGCGGCGACGTCATCGTGCGCGGCGACCGCAACCTGACCACGCTGCTCGACTACACGTATCGCGATGCCTGGAAGGCCGAACGCGGGCAGCACGGCGAGGGGTCGAATCGGACCGGTCGCTCCGGCGAAGACATCGTGCTGCCCGTCCCTCCCGGCACGGTCGTGCGAGATGCTGAGACGCAGGAGTTTCTGGGCGAAGTCATGGAGGATGGACACACCATTCTCGTGTCAAAGGGCGGTCGCGGCGGTAAGGGGAATTCGTTCTTCGTCACACCCACGCACCAGTCGCCTCGCGAATGGCAACCAGGCGAAGAGGGACACGCCCGGACGCTCGAACTCGAGCTCAAGCTGATTGCCGATATCGGCCTCGTCGGCCAGCCGAACGCGGGTAAGAGCACGCTGCTCTCGGTGATCTCGGCGGCCCGTCCCAAGATCGCGGACTATCCGTTTACGACTCTTTCGCCGAACCTCGGCGTGGTGCCACTCAGCGACCATCGCTCGTTCGTGGTGGCCGACATTCCCGGCATCATCGAGGGCGCGTCCGAGGGCAAGGGACTCGGCTTGCGTTTTCTCCGCCATATCGAGCGTACTCGCATGCTCGCGTTCATGATCCCGATCGATGCGGAAGACTGGCAGGCGGAGTTGGATCAGTTGCGTCACGAGATTTCCTCGTACTCCACCGCACTCGCGACCAAGCCGTATTGCGTCGTGTTCACCAAGCTCGATTTGCTGGGCGAGCATTACATCCCGGATATCGAAGCACCGGATGCCTTCGGCAAGTATGCCATCAGCGCGGCCGGGCGCATGGGACTCGACGTGGTACTCGACGCGTGGTGGCGTGAGCTGCTCGCGATGCGCGTGGAAGCCGAGAAGCCGGCACGCGATGCGCAATTCCTTCCCTAGCGAGTCGGCGGCCCCGTTGGCGTCCGTGTCGACGGAGGTTGCGCAGCGACTTCAAGCGCGTCGAGAAGTGATTGCATTGCGTCAGGTCAGCGGGCTCGGTGACGTTGGCATGGCACGACTGTTGTCGCTGCATGGCGACGTCACACGAGCGCTGCAGTCGGTCGCAAGGGCGCGGCGCGACGAGGCGTTGCAAGAGGCCGACCGTATTTTGTCGGACCTGCAGCGTATCGGCGCCGACGCGTTGCCGGCGGGGAGCGATCGTTACCCCGCCCGACTGCTCGAGCTGCCCGATGCCCCGCCGGTGATCTACGCACAGGGCACGTTGGCCAGTGCCTATCCGCCAGCCGTGGCCATCGTGGGCACCCGTGCCGCGTCGGCCTATGGACTGCGCGTCGCTCGCGCCATAGCGACCGCCTGCGCGCGCGCCGGCGTGACGATCGTGAGCGGACTGGCGCGTGGTATCGACGGCGCCGCGCATGAGGCAGCGCTGGCGGCCGGTGGGCGCACCGTCGCCGTGCTGGGCACGGGTCTCGATGTGCACTACCCACGTTCGCATCGAACACTACAAGAACGCATCGCGCGCGATGGGCTGCTGCTCACCGAGCAGAAGCCGGGTGACGCGGGCCACGGCGGCACATTTCCCCGTCGCAATCGCATTATTGCGGCGCTGGCCGACGTCACGGTTGTTGTCGAGGCCGGGAAGGGAAGCGGTGCCCTGATCACGGCTGACCATGCGCTTGAATTGAATCGGATGGTGGCCTGCGTACCGAACGCCATCGATCAGGTCTCCTCGATGGGCAGCAACGCGCTACTCAAGATGCACGCCGAACCCATTCTGGCGATCGACGACGTGCTCGCGCTGCTGCGTATCGATCGATCTCCGTCCATCCACGTTGCCCTCGATGGCGATGCCGCGCGGTGCTGGGATGCGCTGCAGCGTGGCGCTCGTGACGTCGATCAGATCGCCGCGGTCGCGAAGTTGCGCCCACGCGAAGCGGCGGCCGTATTGAGCGCACTCGAAATCGACGGGCTCGTACACTTTGGCCCGACTGGGCAAGTGCACCCGTCCGTCAGTGTGTCGTGAGCGCACCGGGCACAATCCACGTGGGGTATCGGCACCTGTACGTGCATGTGCCGTTCTGTGCGCGACGCTGCAGCTATTGCGATTTTTCGATTGCGGTTCGCAAGCAGGTCCCGTGGCGTGCGTTCGCCGATTCGGTGGAGGCGGAGCTGCGCCTGCGTGGTGCGTCGCAGTCCTGCGATGTCCTGTCGACGCTGTATCTCGGCGGCGGCACGCCCTCACGATTGGGTGGCGAGGGCGTCGAGCGCCTTTTCGAACAGTTACACCGACACGTCCGTCTCCATGCGCACGCCGAGGTGACGCTGGAAGCGAACCCCGAAGACGTGTCGGTCGATGCCGTGGCGGCGTGGCGTCGGGCCGGTGTGAATCGCGTGAGTCTCGGCGTGCAGAGTTTCGACGATCGCGTGCTCTCCTGGATGCATCGCGTGCACGATGCCGCCACGGCGGTGCGCGCGGTCGACACGCTACGTGCGGGCGGCATTGACGCGATGTCGCTCGATCTCATCTTCGCCGCGCCGTCCGCGCTTGAGCGCGACTGGAGCGGCGACATTTCGCGCCTCCTCGCGCTCGCCCCCGACCACATCTCGCTGTACGGACTCACCATCGAACCGCACACACCGCTGGGGCGCTGGCACGCGCGGGGCGAGGTCGAGGAAGCGCCAGAGGAGCTTTACGAGCGCCAGTTTCTCGAGTCACACGAGCGGTTGCGGGCCGCCGGCTTCGAGCATTACGAAGTGTCGAATTTCGCGAAGCCCGGCCGTAGGGCCCGACACAACAGCGCGTACTGGCAAAGCGTGCCGTATCTGGGCATCGGCCCGTCGGCGCACGGATTCGACGGCTCGGAGCGGCGGTGGAATCAGGCCGCACTCGCCTCGTGGGAAACGGCGCTGATCGCCGGACTCGACCCGGTAGGCGGCTCAGAAACGTTAACCGGTCAGAACCGTGAGGCAGAGATGGTGTACCTTGGATTGCGCACGATCGACGGACTGGAGCTTCGGGAAGGTGAGGAAGCCCGCGTCGCCACGTGGCGTCGGCAGGGGTGGATCGAGTCTGTTGTTGGGACCGCCGGATCGCATATCCGGTGCACCGCCTCCGGGTGGCTTCGGCTCGATGCCTTGGCCGCCGACTTGACAGCACTTCGAAGTCGTTCGTAGCATTACACTTATGGCAATTAGCGGGGAGCTCTCCGAGCGGGAGCGACAGGTACTGGAAGCGGTAATCCACCGGTACGTGGCAACGGCCGAGCCCGCGGGCTCTCGTACGTTGTCACGGCACTTCAGTTTGGGCATCTCTCCAGCCACCATTCGGAACACGATGAGTGATCTGGAGGAGAAAGGATTCCTCTTTCATCCGCATACGTCGGCCGGACGCGTTCCCACCGATAAGGCGTATCGGGTGTACGTCGATTCGCTCATGCGCGTGGAGACGATTACCGGAGATGCGCAGCGGCGATTGCAGGCCGACATTTCGGCCGGCGGGTCGGCCATCGAGGCGATCCTCCGCCGTGCTGCGCAGTCACTGGGTATCCTGACGCAAGAACTCGGTGTGGCCCTCGGCCCTCGGTTCGAGCGGGCAACGCTTCGTCAGGTCGAGCTGGTCCGCATCTCGTCGGAGCGTCTGTTGATGGTGCTCACGCTGCACGGTGGCGCGGTGCGCACGGTGTTCGTGGAAGTGCCGGGCGTCATTGCGGACGAGGCGCTGATCGAAGTCACGATCGTGCTCAACGAGCGCCTCTCCGGGCTTACCCTCGAGCAGGTTCGCACCACGCTCCCCTCGCGGCTGCGTGATGTCCACCTCAAGCCGGACACGGCCGAACTGCTGCACATTTTCGTGCAGGAGGGTGAGCAGGTGTTCGGGCGTGTCTCCGATCCGTCGGAGACCGTGGTGCTTGGACAGCCTTCATTGTTGGCTGATCAGCCGGAGTTCGCCAGTGGAGAGCGTTTGCGTCAGTTGATCGAGCTCACGGAAACACGGCAGCAACTTGCCTCGTTGCTTGAGAAGAAGCCTGGGGCGAACGGCATTTCGATCACGATTGGTAACGAGCACGGCGACCCACGACTTGAACCGTTTACGGTGGTGACGGCGGAGTACCAGGCGGGATCGTTGAGCGGTGTAATCGGCGTGATCGGTCCCACGCGGATGCCCTACGACAAAGTGATCGCGCTGGTGGGTCACACGTCCCGACTTGTGTCCGATCTGCTCTGCTAACTTCCCTCCCCTCGCCTCAGGTGGGCGGAGCGGTCGATATTTCGCGTCGGCTTCTCAGTTCGACTTTGACTTCACCGACGGGCGACCGGTTTCCGGCACCCGCCGTTCGACTGCGCCGCGCTCTGGCGGCGCGTTTTTCCGGGTTTCGATATGGCCGATTTTTACGCGGTGCTTGGAGTGCCGCGCGATGCATCCGACGACGACATCAAAAAGGCGTATCGTCGCCTGGCGATGCAGTGGCACCCTGACCGCAATGCGGGCGCCAAAGAGGCCGAGGAGAAGTTCAAGACCATTACCGAGGCCTACGACGTACTGCGCGACCCGCAGAAGCGCGCGGGATTCGATCGCTACGGCGAGGCCGGTCTCCGGGGTGCTCAGCAGCAGTATGAGCACGTCGACTTGTCAGAGGCGCTGAACATTTTCATGCGCGACTTCGGCGGATTCGGAGATTTGTTCGGTGGTCAGGCCGGCGGTCGGCGGAACGGGTCGCGTACGGGAGCCGACGTCAAACTGCCGTTGCCGCTGACGCTCACGGAAGTCGCGACGGGCGTCGAGAAGTCGGTCGTGCTCAAGGTGCTCGAGGCGTGTGACAAGTGTGACGGCTCTGGCGCCGAGCCCGGTACTAAGCCCCAGACGTGCAATACGTGCGGCGGCGCCGGCGAAGTGCGACGCGCACAACGGTCGTTCTTCGGCCAGTTCGTGTCGGTGGCGCCGTGTCCGACGTGCGCCGGCGAAGGGGTGGTGGTGTCGTCGCCGTGCAAGAAGTGCCGAGGCGAGGGGCGCGCGCGGGCCGAGCGCACGCTCAAGATTCAGGTGCCGGCGGGTGTCGCGACGGGTCAGTACATGACTCTGCGCGGAGCGGGCAATGTGGGACCGCGCGGCGGCACCAAGGGCGACGTGCTCGTGGTGTTCGAGGTGGAGGATGACGAGCGCTTCGATCGTGACGGAGAAGATCTGTTCTGCGAAGCGTTGGTCACGTACTCGCAACTCGTCTTCGGCGCCGATATCCGGGTTCCCGGTCTGACTGGTGACCTGTCGCTGCGCGTGCCAACGGGCACGCAGAGTGGCATGGTGTTCCATTTGCGCGGCCGTGGATTGCCACGCGTAAACGCGACCGGCACGGGTGATCTCCACGTGAAGGTGCAACTCTGGACACCGCAGGACGTGGAGGGTGAGGAGCAGGTCGTGATCGAGCGACTGGCCACGTTGCAGGGGCAGGCACCGCCGCAGCGCGAAAAGGGCTTCTGGTCGAAGATGAAGGAGGCGCTGGGTGCTTGATGCGTCCTCGCGTTGGGTCAGCGTCCGCGTGAGCCCCGGAACAGGCGATGTCAGCCGTGAGGCCTGTCTCGCCGCCCTGTTCGCCGTCGGCGCGCAGGGCGTGCACGAAGACGGCACGTCGCTGGTCACGCACTTTCCGCCGCAAACGAACCTCGAAGCGGTGCATTTCGCGCTGACCGAGGCAGACGAGAGTGTCACGATCGAGACCGCACTGGTGCCCGATATCGACTGGAGCGAGGCCTGGAAGTCGCGCCTCAACGCGCATGATTTGGGCTCGCTGACGGTGACGCCGCCGTGGCTCGCGGAGGGGCGCGATCCGGCGCGCACGATCGTGATCGAGCCGGGTATGGCCTTCGGCACCGGCGAGCACGCCACCACGCGCGGCGTGGTGCGTCTGCTTCCCACCGTGATGCGCGACGGCGATATCGTTGCCGACCTCGGCGCCGGCAGCGCGGTGTTGGCGATCGCGGCGGCCAAACTCGGTGCCTCGCGTGTGTACGCCGTCGAGCTCGATGCCGAAGCGATTCCCAACGCCGAAGAAAACGTGCGCCGGAATGGTGTCGCCGACCGTGTGCATGTCTTCGAGGCCGATGCGGGTGTGCTCCTGCCGCTCCTGGCGCCGGTCCGGGTCGTGCTCGCGAACATCATCTCGTCGGTGCTGGTCGAGTTGCTGCCGATAATTGCGGACGCGCTAAGCGCCGACGGCGGGGCGATCCTGAGCGGAATCCTGCAGGAGGAGCGCGAGCAGTTGCTCGCGGTCTTGGCCGCCACCGGCTGGCGCGTGCTTGATGAGGATGCGGAGGACATCTGGTGGTCGGTCTCGATCGCGAGGGCGTAGCCGCCGGACGACCGAACTTCGTCACGACCGAGCCGTTCGCGGTCGGGGTGACGTGCGTACTGGACGAGCACGCGGCGCGCCACATGCGGGTCTTGCGCCTCGTCGCGGGGGCCGAGGTCGGCGTCCGTGACGGGCAGGGGCACGTGGGTGGCGGGCAGCTCGTGCGCCTGACGAAGACGCAGGCGTACCTCGAGATCCGCCATGTCGAGGTCCTCGCGCCGCTCCCTGAGGTGCACCTGCTGGTGCCGGTCGCCGACCGCGACCGCATGCTGTGGTTGGCCGAGAAGGCGTGTGAGCTTGGTTGCACGAGCTGGCGGCCCGTTCTCTGGCGGCGATCACGAAGCGTGTCGCCGCGCGGGGAAGGCGTCGCGTTTCAGCAGAAGGTGCTGGCTCGGATGTCGAGCGCGCTCGCGCAGTCGGAAGGGGCGTGGTTGCCACAACCGTTCCCCGAGGCCACGCTGGAGCGCGCGCTGATGGCGGCTCCTCCAGGAGACCGCTTGGTGCTCGATCCCGCGGGAACGCCGATGGTGGGCCCCACCGCGACCTCCCTGCAGGACCCCATTGTGCTGGCCATCGGACCCGAGGGCGGAATCGAGGTCGATGAGCTCGAGGCGTTAGTGGCCTCCGGATTCCGTCCAGTGCGACTCGGTCCGACCATCCTCCGGTTCGAGACCGCCGCCGTGGCCGCCTTGGCGATCGCCCGGACAGCGCTCGGTGCCCGCGCCACGATTCACGAGGCCTAATGTCAGACCACTGCATCTTCTGCCGCATCGTCGGCGGGACCATCCCGGCCACGCTCGTGGCGAGTAACACGCATGGCATCGCGTTCCGAGACCAACATCCGCAGGCGCCATCACACCTCGTGGTGATCCCGCGCCGCCATGTCGCCTCACTGGCCGACGCGTCCGACGGCGCTGAATTGGGCGCCCTCTTGTTGCTGGCGGCTGAGGTCGCTCGATCAGAAGGCTTGTCGGAAACGGGCTATCGGGTGGTGGCCAATACCGGAGATGATGCCGGTCAAACGGTCCACCATCTTCACTTGCATGTGTTGGGAGGCCGGGTAATGCACTGGCCGCCGGGATAATTGGTCGCGGTCCTCTGGAATTATCGCTGTTTGCGCCTTGACCTCCCCCCGTTGGTTGGGTAGGATTTAAGGCTGTCGTTCTATCGCAACGTGTCTGTCACGCCATCATTTACGAGGTTCCGTTTGTCCGAAGTCATCATCCACGAGGACGAGAATTTCGAGCGTGCGCTCAAGCGCTTCAAGAAGAAGTGCGAGAAGGCCGGTATCCTATCCGACCTGCGCAAGCATCGTCATTATGAGAAGCCCTCGGAGCGCCGCAAGCGCAAGATGAACGCGGCCGTCCGCAAGAATCGGCGCACCCGTAACGGGTGAGCAGTCCTGTGGATCCCGGCGGTTCATTGCTGGCGCGTTTGCAGCGTGATCAAGCCAATGCACGACGGGAGCAGCTGAAGGATCGCGTGCTCCTCCTTGGGATGATCATTTCCGAGGTCAAGAACCGAGAGATCGAACTCCGCTGCGATGCCACCGACGATGACGTCCTTGATGTCGTTCGAAAGGGCATCAAAAAACGGCGCGAATCTGTCGAGCTTTTTGGCCGAGCAGGACGCACTGACCTGCTCGAGAAAGAACAGCGTGAGGTCACGGCGCTCGAGGTGTACCTCCCTGCCGCCGTCGACCCTGAAGACTTGCGCGTCGCCGTGCGCGCTGCGATGCAGGATGGGCCGGTCAACATTGGCGCCGTCATGGCCAAGGTGATGCCGCAGTTTAAAGGGCGGGTCGACGGTGGTACGATCAACGCCATCGTGCGCGAGGAACTCGCGCGCGGGTGACAACGACAACGCACGACACGTCGTGGCGGGCCGAATGACAGCACACAGCAGATCTCGAACCCGGACTAGCGCCCTCGGCGGTCCGGGTTCGTGCCGTTTAGGCCGCGACGCACCTCGACGTTTACACTCCGTATGATGAACGCCCACGCCCTCGACGTCCTCGAGTTCCCACGCATGCTCGCGCATGTCGCCGGACGGGCAAATTCGGCTTCTGGCGCGGCCGCGGTGCGCGTGCTCACGCCTCGAATCGATCGCGAATGGCTGGAGGCTGAACACGCGCGCGTGGGCGCCATGCGCGCGCTCGTCTCGTCGGAGCTCACTTGGCCAACGGAGCCGATTCCAGAACTCGGTGAGCCGCTCCGTCGGCTGCGCATCGAAGGGCTGACCTGGACCGCCCTCGAACTGCTGCAAGGCGCGACGTTGATTCGCTCCTCCCGCCGCGTGCGCGACGCGCTGCGAGACCCGCGGCGCCCGCGTATTACGGTCGCGTATCTGCAGGCGTATCTCGACCATCTCCTCGATCTCCGCCCGATCGAGGAGTCGATCGCGCGTGCCGTCTCCGATGATGGCACCGTGCGTGACGATGCCTCACCAGCGCTTCGTCGCGTGCGTCGCGAGCTTCGGCAGGCCGAGGGCGAGTTGGTCCGGTTGCTCGAGCGCGAAATCGCGAAACTCGAATCGCATCATCAGGTCAGCGACCTGTCGGTCACGATGCGTAACGGTCGCTGGGTGATGCCGATGCGCCGCGAAGCGCGCGGCTACGTCGGAGGCATCGTGCATGACAGCTCCGGCACCGGCGCCACGATTTTCGTGGAGCCGCCTGCCGCCGTGGAGTTTGGGAATCGCGTGCGCGAACTCGAGATCGAGGAGCTACGTGAAGTCGAGCGCGTGCTGCGCGCACTCACCGAGCAGCTGCACCCGTATCACGACCAGCTGATCGCCGCGTTCAGTGCGCTTGTCGCGCTGGATGCCCTGTATGCCCGCGCGCGGTACGCCATCGAAGCGCGTTGTGCTCCACTGGCGTTCTGTACGCCGGCCGAGGGGCTGGCAATTGTGGATGGCCGCCATCCGCTGCTGCTCTCGCGTGGTACGCCGGTGGTCGCGTTTGATCTGACGCTCTTCGAACACGAGCGAACACTGCTCGTTTCGGGTCCAAATACGGGCGGTAAGACGGTCCTGCTGAAAGCCATCGGTCTGCTCAGTGCGCTGGCGCAGTCGGGCGTGCCGGTGCCGGTTGGCGCGACCAGCCGTCTGCCCGTGTTCGACGATGTCTTTGCCGATGTTGGCGACGAGCAGAGTATCGAAGCGAGTCTCTCGACGTTCAGCGCCCACCTCAAGAATCTTGGCGAGATCCTGCGGTCGGCGACGCCCGACTCACTGGTGTTGATCGACGAACTCGGATCGGGTACGGATCCGGCCGAAGGCGCTGCACTTGGCGGCTCCATTCTCGAGACCTTAACCCGACGGTCGTCGACCACGATCGCCACCACGCATCTTGGGCAGCTCAAGCTGCTCGCCACTGAAGTGGCGGGTGTCGTGAATGCGTCACTGCAGTTCGACGCGGTGCAGTTGGCACCGACCTATCGCCTGCTGAAGGGCATTCCGGGGCGGAGCTATGGTCTGAGTATCGCGCGTCGACTGCAGCTGCCCGAGGACGTCATCGTGAGCGCCGAAGCGCGGCTGCCTCACGGCGAGCGCGATCTCGCGGTGTTGCTCTCGGATGTGGAAGCACGCGACGGCGCACTCGGCCTGCGCGAACAGGTGATGGTCCGCGAGCAGGAGCAGCTGCGTGCACGAGTGGCGACCGTGACCGATCGCGAGTTGAAGGTGCGCGAACGCGAGCGTGAGTCCGAGAAAATGGCTCGTCAAGAGGCGCGGAAGTATCTGCTCGAGGCGCGTGGGCAGGTCGAGCGCGCGATTGCCGAGATTCGTGCCAAGGCCGGCGAACAGGCCGACGCGCTCGAAGAATCCGCGCGCGCGGCGCGCCGCGCGGTCGAGGAGGCCGCGGCGGTGCAGGGCCTTGCGGTCGAGGCCGTGCAGCAGCGTGCGGCGCGCGAGAGGGTCCGCACGCAGGTGCGTCAAGCGCTCGATGGGGCGACGCCGAGTGTCGGAACGCTACCGAGGGCGCAGCCGCCGCTCGCCGAGGGCGATCGCGTGCTGGTGGGCACGCTCGACAACAAGACCGGACTAGTACTCTCGGTACGCGGCAAGGACGCGCGCGTCATGGTCGGCTCGCTCACCGTGACGGTGCCGTTGTCCACACTCACGCGTTCGTCGGCGCCACCACCACCGGCGGTAAAGGTGACCTACGCTAGCAGCATCCCCGAGTCTGATCCACGGCGCGAAGTCGACGTGCGCGGACTACGCGTGGATGAAGTGGACGATGAGGTGCTGCAGGCCCTCGATGCCGCGGTGCGGTCGGACATGCGCGAGCTTCGCATCATTCACGGCAAAGGAACCGGTGCGCTGCGGTCCCGCGTGGGTGAGATGCTCAAGAGGGACACGCGCGTGGCGACGTTTCGTCTTGGCGCATGGAACGAAGGGGGGGCGGGTGTGACCGTGGCAGAGCTGACGTGATTTCGGACGAGATCATCGAGCGCGTCCGCACGGCGGCGGACATCGTGCAGATCATCAGTGAGTTGGTGCCGCTCAAGCGCGCTGGCGGAGACTATCGCGGACCCTGTCCGTTTCATGGCGGCACCAATCCGAATTTCTCGGTGTCGCCCAAACGCGGGAGTTACCACTGCTTCGTCTGCCACGAAAGCGGTGATGTGTTCTCGTTCGTGCGAAAGCGTCTCGGCCTCGACTGGCCATCGGCCGTGAAGATGATCGGCGAGCGGGTCGGCATCGAGGTGATCGACGTGCCGATGCGAGCGCAGGCGCCCGATCCCAACGCCCCGAATTTCGAAGTCCTCGCGGCCGCTGCCGAATGGTTTCAGCGCCAGCTCACCGACGACGACGCGGGGCGCGATGCGCGGGCCTACCTGCAGCAACGGCAACTCGACGAAGCCTCGTGGGAACGCTTCGGCCTCGGCTTCGCGCCGCGCGATCTGCAGGCGCTTCGCCGGTATCTGCATTCCCTCGGCGCCGACGATGCGCGTCTGATCGAAGCGGGATTGTTTGTGGTGCGTGAGGGCGAGACAGAGCCTCGCCCTCGCTTTCGCGGCCGCGTCATGTTTCCGATTCTCGACGAGCTCGGTCGACATGTCGCCTTCGGCGGACGCGCGCTCGGGGACGACACCCCGAAATATCTGAACAGTCCGGAATCGGTGGTCTTTCAGAAGCGGAAGACCCTGTACAACATGCACACCGCCAAACAGGCGATGCGTCGTGCGAATCGTGCCATCGTGGTGGAGGGGTATCTCGACGCGATTCGCTTGGTGCTGGCCGGCATCGAGGAAGTCGTCGCGCCACTCGGGACGGCGCTGACTGATGAACAAGCGCAGTTGCTTGTACGCTATGCGCCTGAAGTCTTCCTGCTGTACGACAGCGATGAGGCTGGACAGAAGGCGACGTTTCGCTCTGGCCTGGAGTTGCTCGGTCACAAAGCCACCGTCCGGGTCGTGACGCTGCCGCAGAACGAAGATCCGGACACGTTCGTGCGCGACCATGGACGTGTCGCGATGGATGTGCAGCTCGGTCTGGCGATCGACCTGTTTGACCGACAGGTGCAGATGCTCGAGCGTCTCGGGTGGTTCTCCGATCTGCGTCGTCGTCGCATTGCCATCGACAAGCTGTTGCCGACGATTCGCGCCGCGCGTGATCCGCTCACGCGCGACTTGTATCTGGCCCGTCTCGCCGATGTCTCGCACCTCGACAAAGTCACGCTGTCGACGGAGGCCGACGCGGTCACCGAGCAGGGGCGTCGCCGCGCGTCCGGCGGACCGCCGGAACGCTCCAATGACGAACCTCAGCCGGAGTTCGAGGGGCCGCCGGCCGAGCCCGAGCCGGCGCCGTTACCGCCGCCCGACGGCGACAAGCCCGTTTGGAAGGGGCGCAAGAACAACAAGTACGGCGGAGGGCCGGAGTGGAAGACGACCAATATTCCACCGCGTCCGCGACGGGATGAACCGGTCGAGCGATCGCTCGTGAGAGCGATGTTGGCCGATCGTGGGATCGCGGAACGCGTCTCGGAGCGACATCCGCCGAGCTCGTTCCGTCACGCGCAGTACGGGGCGTTGTTCGCGGCGCTCCTCGCCGCGCCCATGAGCGACGACCTGGATCAGATTGCCGATCGACTGGCTCCGGACGCATTGACCGTGCTTCGTGAACTTACCGATGGGGCCGTGGCGATCAGCGTCGAAGCCTCGGACATCGGGCTCAGCCTCAGCAAGCTGGATGCGCGTGTGTTGGAGTACCGGGTCGATCAGATCCGTGAGGCGATGCGAACTGCAACGCGAGAAGCGCAGGACGCGTTGATGAAGGAGCGCCTTGAACTTGAGGCCGAAATCCGTCGGCTCTTGCCTATCCGCAGTCCGCGGGCTAAACCGAAGGGGTGATGGTCGATGATCGACCGGATCTCCCTCCTGGAGGTGTAGTGAATACCGAGCTGCAAGCATTGTTGATCGTTCAGCAGGACGATGAAGTGATACGCGCGATCGAAACTCGGCGCGATGCGCTGGCCCCTCGTCTCGCCACGCTGGACAAGGCGCGTAAGCGCGCCGCCGACGAGGTGAGCCGGACCGATGGCGCGCTCGAACGCGAACTCGAGAAGCATCGTTCACTCGAAGCGCGCATCGTCGAACACAAGCTCCGGCACGATAAGAACGTTGAAGTCTTGAACTCGGCGCAAAAGCTCAAGGAAGTCACCGCGGCGGCCGCACAGGTTGAGGCGACGCGCAAGGTGCTCGCGGATGAGGAAAGCGAGTCCTTGGCGATCTCGCGTCGCATCGTTGATCTGCGCAACGCGCTCGCCGTCCACCGGGAAGTGCTGGAGCGTACGTCGGCCGATCAGGAAGCCGCCCGTTCAACGCTGGCCGCTGAGTTGGCGGTGATCGACAAGGAACTCGGCGTCGCGCGCGGCAAGCGCAATAAGTCGTCGGAAGGCGTCGGCCGTTCGCTGCTCAGCAAGTACGATCGGGTCCAAGCCCGGCGCCGGACGATCGTCGTGTTCCAGCTGCATGACGATTTCTCGTGCGGGAGCTGCGATACATCCATCCCGTTGCAGCGTCGCCTGCCGATGTCGACCGGCGCGATCATCGAACCGTGCGAAGGGTGTGGTTGCTTGCTGTATTACATCCCGGCGCCGCCGGCGCCCCCGCAGGCACCGCAAGACTGATTTGACGTCGATCGGCCGCGTCGGGGGTACGGTTGCAGCCCTTCGGGTGCATCCCCCGCCGCTCTGCCGGTACATTGCGGGTGTGCCCCCGTCCTCCGCCCAACTCGACCGCCGCCTTGAAGGTGGCTCCGTTTCGACCTTCCTCCCGCCGGCGCGGCTGCGGCCGGAGACACGGTGGATCGCCACCGTCCCCGCCGCGAGCGACGGCGTGAGTGGGCTCATGCAGGCGCTGCTGCTGCCCGAACCCGTCTGTCGGTTGCTGGTGTCGAGAGGCTACGCCGACGTCGACGCGGCCAAACGGTTCCTCCGCCCGCGCCTCGAGCACCTCGCGGCCCCCGACACCATGCGCGATCTGCCGCGGGCGGTCGAGCGCATCGCCGACGCGGTCCGGGCGCAGGAAACGATCGTTGTGCACGGCGACTACGACGTTGACGGGATGAGCTCCACCGCCCTGATGGTTCGGGTGCTGCGCGGCCTCGGTGCCGAGCACGTCGTGCCGTTCGTTCCGAACCGACTCACCGACGGTTACGACCTTGGCCGCGCTGGGGTGGAAGCGGCGCAGCGCGCGGGGGCGACGTTGGTGGTGACGTGCGACTGCGGCACGAGTGCGCGGGATGCCGTTGCGACGCTCAACGCCGCGGGAATCGACGTGATCATCACCGATCATCACTTGCCGGGGCACGCGCTGCCGGCGTCGTACGCGATCTGCAACCCGCGGCATCCGGAGTGCCCGTCGGCCGACAAAGATTTGGCGGCCGTCGGCGTGGCCTACAAAATCGCGCTCGCGCTCTGCGAGGCGTTCAACGTGTCCCCCGCGCTTGCGCATCGGCAACTCGATCTGGTGGCACTCGCCACGATTGCTGACGTCGCGCCGCTCCGCGGCGAGAATCGCGTGATGGTGCGCTACGGACTCAAACTGCTGGCCGAAACGACGCACCCTGGACTTCGCGCGCTGATCCGCTCCTCCGGACTCGAAGGAAAGCCACTTACGGCCGGTCGCGTGGGCTTTGTGCTGGCACCACGCCTCAACGCGGCGGGCCGCATCGCCGACGCCAAGCTCGGACTCAAACTGCTGCTGGCCGAACGGGAAGACGAAGCGAACGTGATCGCCCGGGAGCTCGAGGAGCTCAACCGCGCCCGTCAGGAGCTCGATCGCACCGTGCTCGATGATGCCATGCGACAGGTTGAGGGTCCAGGCATGGGCGATCGATACGCGTACGTGTTGTCACGCGAAGGTTGGCATGCCGGCGTAATCGGCATTGTCGCGTCGCGCATCGTTGAGCAAACAGCCCGCCCTGCGGTCCTCGTGGCGGTACAGAATGGCATCGGGAAGGGGTCAGGTCGATCGATCAGTGCCTTCGACCTCCACGGGGCGCTGAGTGACTGTGCGATGCATTTTCAGCGCTTCGGCGGGCACCGTGCGGCCGCGGGCCTCACGATGGACGCTGCTCAGCTGCCAGCCTTCGCCGAGCGCTTTGACGAAGTCGCGCGGGCAAGATTGACGCCCGACGATCTGATACCGGAGCTCCGTGTAGATCTTGATGTCCCGATCGACAGTGTCGGCGAAGAACTCGAAGCGCTGGTGCGGCACTTCGAGCCATTCGGCATCGGCAATCCGTCGCCGATGTTTCGGACCACCGGCGTCCGTCTGGCAGCGGCGCCGCGGAAAGTGGGCGGTGACGGGCTGAAGCTGTCCCTTGACGCACCGCGTGGCGTACTCGAAGCGATCGGCTGGGGGATGGCCGCGCTCGCTCCGACCCTCAGCGTCTCGCGACCGGTAGACCTCGCCTATCGGCTCGACCGCGATGAGTATCGCGGGGTGTCGCGCCTTCAACTGCGGGTCGCCGGTGTGCGACCCGCTTCGGAGTAACTCGTGCGGATCATTTCCGGCAAATGGCGCGGGCGTCTCATCGAGGCGCCGGATGGTGGTGCGGTGCGACCCACCGGCGATCGGGTCCGCGAATCGTGGATGAGCATCGTGCATCAGATTCTGCCCGAGGCCCGTGTGCTCGATCTGTGCGCAGGCAGCGGTGCCCTCGGACTCGAAGCGCTCTCTCGCGGGGCGGCCAGCTGCGACTTCGTCGAACAGTCGCCCAAAGTCTTGGCCGTCATTCGGTCCAACCTCGAGAAGCTGGGTGGGCATCCGGAGGCACATCTACATCGTGATGACGCCGTCCGGTTCGTTGAGCGGCTGTCGGCCGGCGCGTACGACGTGGCGTTCGCCGATCCGCCGTATTCCACGCAGACCGTCCCGCAGCTCGTCGAGTGTTGGATGGCGGTCCCTTTCGCCAACGTGTTCGGCATTGAACATTCGTCGTCGGTGATTCTGCCGGCAATCGGCGAGAGCCGTCGATACGGCTCCACGTCTCTGACCTTCTTCCGCGCCCCTTCGTGACGCCGTTCCCAGCCGCATCCGCCGAGCGTGTTGCCCTGTACGCCGGTTCCTTCGATCCCATCACGCATGGGCACGAGGACCTGATTCGGCGCACCCTGACGTTTGCCGATCGCGTGATCGTGGCCGTCGCGAACAACGTGAGCAAGCAGCCGCTCTTCTCGGTGGATGACCGCGTGCGCCTTATCACGGACATCATGGGGCATGACAGTCGCATCGAGGTGCGTGCGTTCAGCGGTCTGCTGGTCGACTTCGCGCGCGAGGTTGGCGCCCAGGTCAACGTGCGCGGACTGCGTGCCGTCAGCGACTTTGAATACGAGTTCCAGATGGCGCTGATGAATCGTCATCTGCTTCCCGAAATGGAGACCGTGTTCATGACGCCGTCGCTCGACACGACGTACATCAGCTCGAGCATGGTGCGCGAAGTGGCGCGATTCGGTGGTGACGTGAGCGGGCTGGTGCATCCGCTGGTTGGCAGGGCGCTCGTGACGCGATTCGCTGAGTTGCGATGAGTTCCGTGCCCAACTTCGATGATGCCGCGGGTGCGTTCCTTCGCTCGGTGCACGAACGTGCCGCGGCGGCGCCTCGCACGATTCTCTTCCCGGAAGCCACCGACATTCGCACCGTCGAAGCGGTGATCGTACTCGGGAAGCTTGGCTCGGTCGTCCCCGTGCTGGTGCGCCGCAACGATGCGCCCACGGGCGTTGTGCCGTCGCGCGTCATTGAGATGGTCGATCCACTGATGGATGACCGCACGCCGCGCGTCGTTGAGCACCTGCTGGCACGTCGTGGAGCGAAGGGACTGAGTCGCGAAGACGCCGAGCGCCTTGCCCGTGACCCGTTGTACTTCGCCGATTCACTGGTGGCGCTGGGGGAAGCCGATGGCTGTGTGGCTGGGGCGGTGCACACCACCGCCGACGTGCTACGCGCGGCCATCTGGACGATCGGAGCCGCGCCGGGCGTACGCACCGTGTCCTCGTCGTTCTACCTGATAGTGCCACCGTTCCGCGGTGGCGAGACCGAAGTGCTGACGTTCACGGATTGCGCGGTCATTCCCGATCCCACGGCGCGACAGCTCGCCGATATCGCGATCGCGGCGGCGGCTGATCGTCGTCGGATCGTCGGTGACGAGCCGCGGGTGGCGTTTCTCTCGTACAGCAGCATGGGCAGTGCTGATGGACCGTCCGTGAGCAAGGTGCGCGAGGCGGTCGCGATCGTACGCGCCGAGGCGCCCGGGGTGATCGTGTCCGGGGAGTTGCAGGCCGACGCGGCGTTGTTGCCGGAAATCGCCCGTCGCAAGGCCCCAGGCGAACGCGCAGCGGGTACGGCCAATGTGCTGGTCTTCCCGTCACTCGACGCCGGGAACATCGCGTACAAATTGGTGCAGCGTGTGGCCCATGCAACCGCCATCGGGCCGATCCTGCAGGGGCTGGCGCGTCCGTGCAGTGACTTGTCGCGGGGGGCCACGTCGCACGACATTGTGCATGTCGCCGCGATCACCGCCCTGCAAGCCGGCAATCACGATCGTTCCTCCACCGCTTCCTGAGCGCCTTATGAGCTTCATTCTGGATCAGAACGACGATGTGCTCCTGGTGGAAGTGGAGGGGCAGCTGGTGGTGACCAATCGCCAGGAGTTCAAGCAGGCGATCCTCGATGCCGTCGAGCAGGGCGCCCGCACGGTCGTCATCGATTTCACGCGTTCGGGATATATCGACAGCTCAGGGTTGGGTGCGCTGGTTTCGCTCAGCAAGCGGGTGCGTGATGCCGGTGGCGATTTGCGGCTCGCGGGGCTCAATGATGATCTGCGGACGCTCTTCGAACTCACGCGACTCGACCAGCTTTTCCCACTCTACGCAACCCGGGCCGACGCGCTCGCGGCGCGCTGACGGCGTGGCGACACGCCTCAAGTCGCGATCCGTGCGGGACGCGGCGGATCCCATGACCGGCCCCTCTGCGCCGCGCCCCGCGTCCGACCGATCGACATCGATCACGCGTCGGTGGACGTTGGCGTCGGATCTGTCGCTGATTGAGCCGGTGGTCGAGACGATTGTCGCTCTGTGCGTGAGCGTCGGTTTTTCGGCACGCCATTGCCAGCTCAATGTGCCGGTGGCGATTTCCGAAGCACTGGCCAACGCCATGCTGCGCGGCAATCGCAGCGAGCGGTCACGCTCGGTGGTGGTGAGCGTTGCCATCGACACGCAGTCACTGCGTGTCGACGTCACCGATGAGGGCGGGGGATTCGACCTCTCGGCGCTGGCACAGAGTCCCGATGAGGCCGACTGGTTCGAGCGCGAGGATGGCCGAGGCGTGTTCCTGATGCGATCGCTGATGGACCGTGTGGAAAGCGCGGGGCCCGACGCCGAGTCCGGGCACTGCATCCGCCTGATTCTCCACCGCACATGATCGAGGTCGCTGCGCTCCTGGCCGCGTTTCTCGAGGCCACCGGACGCGAGGCGGTCATCTGGGAACGACGCGAAGATGGATCACCGATGCTCCTCGGGACGTCGTCGGCTTCGTTCGCGGCTGCCACCGAAGCGGGTGTCGGAGCCTGGGATGCGATCGCCTGGGCACAGTCGCAGGGGCTGCACGCGCAGCTGGTCACCACGAGTGAGAGCGTCGCCTGGCTCTTTGTGGAAGCGGGTCACTCGCCCGATGCCGACCGGCTCTTGGCGCGCCTCGTGCCACAGGTGCGCCGGCTGACGCGCGAACGCGATGGCGCCACCGGCGAACTGGTGGAGCGTTACGAAGAGATCAGCCTGCTGTATGCGATCGGCGAGCTGCTGGGCGGTACGACGTCGGTGGAGAATGTCGCCGACACGTTGCTGCGCGAACTGGCCGTCACGGTGGGAGCCACGCGCGCGGTTTTCCTACAGAACAATCGCACCACAGGAATGCTCTCGCCGATCGCCACCCTCGGTCTCGACGACGTGGAATATCCGAGCCTTGCGTTGGATCAGATGGGCCATATCGCGGTAACGGCGTACAGCAGTGCCGGCGCGATTACCGACGAGGGGGCGGCCGCGCGCGCGGCCGATCCCGTGTTGACGGTGCGCGGTGGCGCGTTGATGGCCGTGGCGATCACGCGCCCCAGCACCGGTGTCGGCATCACCGGCACGCATCAGATTCCGATCCGACGCGGCAATGCGGTGGAGCCGCGCACGCCAGTACCCCTCGGTGTGCTCGTGCTGGGCGGACGCGCGAACGGACAGCCGTTCAGTGCCGGGGATCGCAAGCTGGCGGTGGCCGTGGGTACCCAGATCGGCACGGCCATGCACAACGCGTCGCTCGTGCGCGCTGCCGTCGAACGGCAGCAGCTGGTTCGGGAAATGCAATTGGCCCACGATCTGCAGCTCAAGCTGCTGCCCAAGCCGGCGGTCGTCGGCCCCGAGGCGCGGGCGGCGGCTCGACTGGTGCCCGCCGAAAGTGTGGGAGGCGATTTCTTTCTGTTGGCCCGCCTCGACCGCCATCGCACCGGTGTTCTTATCGGCGACGTGTCGGGTCACGGGTATCAGTCGGCGCTCGTGATGGCGCTCGCGCTCAGCGCCGCCGCGATTCACGTGCAGGCCGCCTTCGATCCCTCCATCGCGCTTGACGCGGTTCGGCGGTCTCTCGACGACGAACTCTCCTCCACCGAGATGTCGATCACGATGTGCTATGCGGTAATCGATACGCGGGCCGGCGAAGTACGCTTCGCCAACGCTGGTCATCCGCACGCGTTTCGTGTGGGCGCTGATGGCCAGTGCGTGCGACTCGCCGCCGTCGTGCCACCCATCGGCTTCAGCGATGCGCCGATCGAGGAGTGCGTGATGTCCTGGCGTCGCGGCGACCGGCTGGTGCTATTCACGGACGGGATCACCGATGCGCGCGATGCGCGCGATCAGCGGCTCGGGGAAGGTGCGGTCCTCGACATGCTCGCCACGATGACCCACGGCGAATCGCCGGAGACGATGCTCGAGGGCTTGTTCGCACAGGTTGAATCACACACGCGCCGGACGGCGCTGCGCGACGATCTCGCCGCCGTCATCGTGGATCGTCCATTCGAGGAACGCTCGTGAGTCAGAAACACGGATTTGGCACGCGCGGCGCGCGCCCGCCGCGGCCCGACGGTGCACTGCCCGCCGCGCGAAAGCGATTCGGTCAGCACTTTCTCAAGGACGCGCGCGTCCTCGAGAGCATCGTTGAGGCGCTCGGACCGCTCGAGGGTCGCACGGTCGTGGAGATCGGACCGGGACGCGGCGTGCTCACCGATCGCCTCGTGGAGCGGGCCGGGCGGGTGATCGCCATCGAGCTCGATCGGGATCTGGTGCAGCATCTACGCGCCCGATACGCCGACATGCCGCACGTGGAGATCGTCGAGGCCGATGTGCTGACCGTGTCGTTACCGACGCTCGCGAGTGGTCCGTATGTGCTGGTGGGCAACGTGCCGTATTACATCACGACGCCGATCATCTTTCACGCGCTCGAACTGCCGCGTCCCGATGTGGCCGTGTATTTGGTGCAGAAGGAAGTCGCGGAGCGCATGGCGGCACCGCCGGGCGACAAGACGTACGGCGCGCTGAGCGTCAACCTGCAGGCCGTCGTCGACGTCGAGATGCTGCGACGCGTTCCGCCATCGGCCTTCAATCCGCCGCCCACGGTCGATTCGGCGGTGGTGCGCGTGACGCCGCGCGCGGTGCCATCGGTCGAGCCCGAGATCGAAGCGCGCTTTCGTAGCTTCGTACTGGCGGCGTTCGGTTTGCGCCGGAAACAGCTGATTCGCGTGGTGCGCACCGTCGCATCACTCGATGCCGCACGCGCGGCGGCCGTGCTGCAGGAAGCGGGACTGCCAAACGAAGTACGACCGGAAACACTCACGCCCGCCGATTTCGCACGGCTGGTGCGTGTGCTTACGCCACACTCTGACCCGACATCGCGTTCGTAAGGGCAAACGACAGCCCTTCGAGTTCCATCGCCATGTTCACCGACTTGAGTGAGACGTGCGGAGGTACGGTGATCTGCGTCGGAGCAAAATTCAAAATCGCCCGGATGCCGGCGCCGACGAGTCGGTCAACGACCGCCTGCGCATCGTCAGACGGGATCGCGAGCACGGCGATCGGGACTTCTTCACGTTGGATGTCGTGCGCGAGGTCGGCCATGTCGTGCACGATGGCCTCACCCCACGGCTGGCCGATCTTCGACGGGTCGTTGTCGTAAACGCCCACGATCTTGAAGCCGCGCTGCCGGAAGCCACGATAGTTTGCCAGCGCCGCGCCAATCTTGCCGGCGCCCACGATCACGACTTTCCACTCCCGCTCGAGCCCGAGAATCTCCCGAAGGTGTGCCGTCAGCTCATGCACGGGATAGCCGAGACCTCGCTTCCCGAAGGACCCGAAGAACGACAGGTCCTTTCGAACCTGCGCCGGGGTGGTCCCACAGAGATGTGCGAGCTCGTCACTGGAGGCCGTTTGCTGGCCCTGAGTGTCAAGATCTTCGAGGTACCGCAGGTACATCGAGAGGCGTCGGACGGTCGAATCGGCGATGCGTTTCACGGCAGAGTCGGTGGCTTGTGAAATTCTTCACAAAGTTAGACCGCTCGCGCATGATTTACCAGCGGCGCTGAGGCTGATCGCTATCTTCCCCCATATGTCTCGCCCAACGACGCTCTCGGCGCGCGCCGCCCAGCGATTGGCGTCCGGTCCGCTCGACCCGGTCACCCTCATGTGCGACGTCTGCCGAGTCGACCGGCTGCAGGTCGACGCCGCCGAGCGCATGGCGGTCGCCCTGCTGTCAAGCCATCCTGAGTTCGTCCGGTTGCCCAGCGGGCACTGGGCACTCCGATCGGCGACCACCGCCACGCCGTCGGACGAGCTGGCAAACGACGGGAAGCCGGGCTCGCTGCTCGACGTGAACTTCGCCGTCGTCGACGTGGAAACCACCGGGACGAGCTCCGTGGCCGGTGATCGAATCACCGAGATCGCCGTCGCGCAGGTGCGTGGCGGCGAAGTGGTCGACGTGTACGCGCAGTTGGTCAATCCGCAGCGTCCGATCCCACCGTACATCACGCAGCTCACGCGAATTTCGGGGGAGATGGTGCGGGATAAGCCGACGTTCCGAGAAATCGCACCAGCCGTAGTCGATCGACTCGCCGGCCACGTGTTTACCGCACACAACGCGGCCTTCGACTGGCGTTTCGTGGGCGACGAACTCGATCGCGGCATCGGCCACCGGCTGGCGGGGCCGAAGCTGTGCACTGTCCGGCTCGCTCGTGTCCTGCTGCCCGGCTTGCCGCGCAAGTCGCTCGACCATGTTACGCGATACTTCGGCATTGAGATCGAAGCGCGACACCGTGCCGAGGGCGACGCGGTCGCGACCGCGCACGCGCTCGTTCGGATGCTGCGCATGGCCGAGAATGAGGGCGTGCGTTCCTGGCCCGCACTCGAGACGATGCTGTCAACGCCGTCGGCTAAACGTCGGCAGACCGCGAGCGATCGCCGTCGCCGCGCGTTCCCGCTTCCTGCTTCCGAGGACTACATCGCGTGAGTTTCCCACATCCGTTGCTCGATTCCCGTACCCTGGGCCGCTGGCGCATCCATGCCATTCAAGCCGGCGGCCAGCGTCTCGACGGAGGTGCCATGTTTGGCGTTGTGCCCAAGACCCTCTGGGAACGACGCCTTTCGGCCGATGACAAGAACCGTATTCCCCTGGGCATGCGCTGTCTGCTGGTGGAGCATGATGACGGCCTCGTGCTGATCGACACCGGACTGGGAAATAAGGAGAACCCGAAGTTTCACGAGATCTACGGCGTGGAGAACGACGGGACCGACGGGCGTACGGCGCTCGAAGATGGCATCCGCGAGGCCGGATATACGCCCGACGACGTGTGTCTCGTGATCAACACTCATCTCCATTTCGATCACGCGGGTGGGAACACGTGGCGCAATGCGGCCGGTGAAGTGCAGTCGGCATTTCCGAAGGCGCGGTTCGTCGTGCAGGCGGGCGAGCGGGCCTACGCCGAGCACCCGAATGAGCGGACCTCCGCCAGCTACTTCGGGCCGAACTGGGCACCGATCGTGGCGGCCGACCGCTTCGATTTCATCACGGGCAACCGGGAGATTGTGCCGGGGATCTCCGTGCGCCTGACGCCGGGACATACACCATACCATCAGAGCGTCATCCTGCAGTCCGGCGGCGAGACAGCGTGCTTTCTAGGAGACGTCGTCCCCACCTCGCACCACCTGCCGCTGCCGTGGATTATGGGGTACGACGTGGAGCCGCTGGTGACGCTCGAATCGAAACGGGCGCTGCTGGCCGACGCCCTGCGGGACGACTGGCTCCTGATCTTCGAGCACGACGCCACGGTAGGTTTCGGTCGGGTGATGCACGACGGCAAGAGCTACCGCCTGGCAGAGTGAGTCCAAGACGGGGAATGGCGCGCGGAACCGGTGGTACCCCTTGACGCGGCGCGTTGAGCGTCTAGGTTTCTGAGGTTATCCCTGCCGTAACGGTTTTTCGGCAAGTTCGAGAGCGGGAGCGATTCCGTCTTCATAATTGAGAAGCGGACCGGCAGCGACGCCGGTCCCACCCTTCGGCCCTCAAGTCAGGCTCAGTCCTGCGGAGGTGTGCTGCTGGAGTCGATCGACACCGTGTCTCCTGTTTGCGCCCGTGGTGGGTGTCGAACGGGGGCTAGATGGTGTGCGACGCGGACTCCTTCAGGGGTTCGCGTTTTCTGTTTCTTCTACTGGAGCACGGTTTATTCAGGATTCGACGAAGCGTCCGCCACGGGTGAACCGGCAGATCCGGATCAGCCCCGTTCGCGTGATCGGCGCCGACGGAAGTCAGCTCGGTATCATGGAAGTCGACGTGGCGCTCGCCCAGGCAGTCGAGCAAGGGCTGGATCTCGTCGAAGTGGCGGCTGCCGCGCGGCCGCCCGTCGTCCGCATTATGGACTTCGGGAAGTTCAAGTTTGAACAGGCCAAGCAGGCGCGAATCGCGAAGAAGAAGCAGCATGTGATTCATCTGAAAGAGGTCAAGTACCGACCGGGCATCGATGATCACGACTTTGAGACGAAGACCCGCCATGCGCGGCGATTCCTCGAGGAAGGCAACAAGGTGAAGGTGACGCTGATGTTCCGCGGTCGACAGATCGCCCATCCTGAGCTTGGCAGACAGGTGGTCGATCGGGTGGCGCAGGAGCTCACCGATCTTGCAAAGATCGAGAGCGCGCCGTCCATGGAAGGAAAATCGATGACGATGATTCTCGCGCCGAAGTAGGCAGCGCGTAATCACATGCAGGGCCGCTTCCGCATCGGAGCGGTTGACCGTAGCCGTGAGCAGAATATGCCAAAGATGAAGACCCACAGCGGCGCCAAGAAGCGCTTCACCGTGACGGGATCGGGGAAGGTGCGGCGTCTGAAAGCCTACAAGAGCCACATCCTGACCAAGAAGACGTCGAAGCGTAAGCGGAACCTCCGCCGTCCGACCATCGTCGAGACGAACGGCGAAGTGAAGCGTATCAAGCGTCTTATCCTGGCCTGAGGACCTACTATGCCCCGCGTAAAATCGAACGTCGTCCGCCTCAAGCGGAAGAAGCAGATCCTCAAGCACGCCAAAGGTGCCTTTGGTGGCCGGTCCAAGCTCTGGAAGGCCGCCAAGGAAACCGTGGAACGTGGCTGGCGCTATGCGTACCGCGATCGCAAGAACAAAAAGCGCGACTTCCGTCGCCTCTGGATCGTGCGTATCAACGCTGCCGCCCGCTTGCATGACATGTCGTACAGCGTGTTCATCAACGGCCTCCACGCCGCTGGTATCGAGATTGATCGTAAGGTGCTCGCCGACCTCGCCGTGCGCGAACCGGAGGCCTTTACGCTCATCGCCGAACAGGTTCGCCAGGCGATCGAAACCAAGTCGGCCGCCGCGTAACGAACATGGGCAACAACGCGTGAGCGGCCGCGCCGTTCATGGTTAAGTTGTAGGGCCGGCATCGACGCGATGCCGGCCCTTCGTGTTTCCGCGGCGGACCTGCTCCGCCATCCGTCGCGATCCCCCGATTTCCGATTTCGTCTCGTGCAACTTTCCGAGTATCTCGCCCAAGCGAATGCCCTCGCGCAGGACGCACGCGCACTCCTTGACGGGCTCGAACCCGACACCCGCCTCGATGTCGCCAAGGGGCTGTTGAACGCGCTCAAGGACGACCGACTCGCGGCCCTGCAAGGGGCGCTGCGTGCACTGCCGGCCGACGATCGCCGTGCCGCGGGTACCGCTTTCAATACGCTGAAAGCGGGCATTCAGGAGGCCCTCGATGTCTTCGTGGCACGACAGGCCTCGGCCACCGGGTCCCCGACGTTTGATACGACGATGCCGGCGCGTGGCGTATGGCGCGGCTCGTTGCATCCGGTCACGCTCGTGATCGACGAAATCTGCGAGATCTTCCGTGAGCTTGGATTCACGATCGCGCTCGGTCCGGAAGCCGAAACGGAGTGGTACAACTTCGGTGCGCTGAATTTCCCGCCCGATCATCCGGCGATGGAATTGCACGATACGCTCTATCTCGGACCGGACACGTTGTTGCGCACCCACACGTCGCCGGTACAAGTGCGCACGCTTCAGCGCTACAAGCCGCCGGTCCGCGTGCTGGCGCCCGGACAGGTGTATCGCCGCGATTTCTTCGACGCCACGCACGCACCGGCCTTCATGCAGCTCGAAGGACTCGCGGTGGACGAAGGCATTTCATTCGTGGATCTCAAGGCGACGCTCGCGGAATTTGCGCGTCGGTTTTACGGCGCCTCGCGTCGCGTCCGCTTCGGGCCGTCGTATTTCCCGTTCGTCGAACCCGGCGCCCAGATGGATGTTGAAGTGGATCTGAACGACGGCAAGGGGTTGCGCTGGGTCGAGATTCTTGGTTGCGGGATGGTGCATCCGCATGTGCTCGAGGATGCTGGCCTCGACAGTGAGCAGTTCACCGGATGGGCGTTCGGTATGGGGCCGGCACGCATTGCCATGTCGCGCTACAACATCAGCGACATCCGCGTCCTGTACGATTCAGATGTCCGTTTCCTGGAGCAGTTCGCTCGATGATCGTTTCTCATGAATGGCTCAAGCAGTTCGTCCCCCACACGCGCTCCGCACAAGACATCGGCGACGCGCTCAGTCGCCACTGTGTGACGCTCGACAACCTCGAGCGTCTCGGTGGCGAACTGGCGTCGTTCGTCGTCGCACAGGTGGTCGAAGCGGGACGGCATCCGAACTCCGATCATCTGTGGGTCACCAAAGTCGATGACGGCAGCGGCCTGCTGCTTGATGTCGTCTGTGGAGCGCCAAATGTCGTGGTGGGCACCAAGTATCCCTTCGCGCGCACCGGCACGCTGATGCCCGGCGGGCTCAAAATCGAAAAGCGTAAGATTCGCGGTGAGACGAGCAATGGCATGCTCTGTTCAGCACGTGAACTTGGCCTCGGGCAGGAACACGACGGCATCCTCGCGCTCGAGACGGACGCGGATCCAGGTACGCCGTTGCTCGACGTGCTCCCGCTCGCCGATGCGCGTCTCGATCTCGACGTGTTGCCGAACCGTCCGGATCTGCTGTCGCATCTTGGCGTGGCGCGCGAGATCGCGGCGGTGCTCGGCGTGCCGATGACCGCGCATCCGGCCGACATCGCGCCGACGGCCGTGAACGTGCCGGTGCATAGTGCACCGTCGAATGCCGCTGGCTTGCACGCCACGGTGCGAATCGATGATGCCGTGAGCTGCCCGCGCTACATCGCTGCGGTCATTACCGGCGTGCAGGTCGGCCCCAGTCCCGATTGGCTGCGTCAGCGTCTCGAGAGTATCGGACAGCGCAGCATCAGCAACGTAGTCGACGCCACCAACTACGTGCTGCACGGACTCGGACAGCCCGTGCACGCCTTCGACCTCGCCAAGTTGACCGGCAAGGGCATCGTGGTGCGGCCCACCATTCAAGGTGAATCGATCGTGACGCTCGATGGCACGACGCGCGCGTTGGCGATCGGCACGACGGTGATCTGCGACGGGGACCGTCCGGTGGCACTGGCCGGCGTGATGGGTGGATTCGACAGCGAAGTCACCGCGTCGACCACCGACGTGCTGCTGGAAGTTGCCGTGTTCGAACCACGCTTCGTGCGGCGTGTGCGTCGCGCCGTGAATCTTTCCACCGACGCCTCGTATCGCTTCGAACGTGGAGTGGACGGCGGCCGCACGCTCGATATCGCGCGCACGGCGGCGACGTTGATTACGCAGGTGGCCGGTGGTCAGGTCGTCGAATTCATCGACGTTGGTGAACCTAGGCAGTCGCGAAGCGTGGTGACCGTGCGCCCGTCACGCCTCGGGCGCGTGCTTGGCGTTGTCGTCGCCCCGTCGGAGATTCGGCATCGTCTTGAATCACTCGGCTGCACGGTGGTGGAGGATGCGCACGGATTGGTGGTCACTCCGCCTACGTGGCGACACGATCTGCTCCTCGAAGTGGATTTGATTGAAGAAGTCGCGCGACTGGTCGGATTCGACAGCCTCCCCGACGAGCTGCGTCCGTTCCGGCCGGGAAATGCGCCGGATCACCCGCTGCATCTCGCGGGTCGGCGCGTACGCGATCTGCTGGTCGGCATGGGACTCGCCGAAACTAGACCGATGCCCTTCACCAGCACGGGCGAGGAACACACGCCTCGGGTGCGAAACCCGCTGGCCGACGACGAGCCATTCCTGCGCGCGTCGATCCTCGACACGCTCGCCCGTCGCGCGGAGTACAATCTCACGCGCATGCAGGGCAACCTCAGGCTGTTCGAAATCGGCAACGTCTTTCTCGGCACGTCAGCTCGACTCCCGCGAGAGGAAGTGCACGTGGGAGCACTGATCATGGGCAGTCGTCGTCCGGCGCATTTCACCGAACCGCAACCACCCGCGTTCGACCTGTGGGACGCAAAGGAAATCGCCGGACGGGTGCTCGCGGCGGCATTCCCCGGCCAGGCTGCCACGTTGTCGGCTGGTGCCACGCCCTCCATCTGGACGCTCGCCGTTGACGGCCTCGGCCACGTTGGGCGAGTGGAGACGGTTGCGCTCGATCGTCCGGTGTGGGCCAGTGAAGCGTTCGGCCTTGAGGTCACGCTCGGCGTCATGACTTCGGCCGATGTCGCGCCGCCTCGCACGAACGGACATAATGCCGCCCCGTTCGCACGGGAGGCTTCCGCCTCGGCCGGCATCCGCTTCCAGGGACTGCCGACCACGCCGGCCGTCGAAATCGATCTTGCCCTGCTGGTGCCGGACAGCGTCGACGCCGCCACCGTGGAGCAGGCCCTGCGGACTGCCGGTGGCGAGCTGTTGGAACGGGTGAGCCTATTTGACGAATTCCGCGGGGCCGGCGTACCGGCGACTCATCGGAGTCTTGGGTGGCGGTTGACGTTCCGGCATCCGGAGCGCACCCTGCGAGACAAGGAAATCGAAGGTCGGCGCGCCCGCCTGCTGGATCTCCTCGACAAGGAACTCGGTATCCGTCCACGTGCGACCTGACACCGCCGCGTTTCGCGAACTCGATACGCTGGTCCGCAACCTCAGCGACCAACTGGCGGGTTACCGCCGACGCGCGCTGTCGGCCGAGTCGCGTACCCGCGAGCTCGAACAGTTGGTGGCTGAGCGTGACGGCACCCTGATCGAGGTGCGGGCCGACGGGCAGCGCACGAATCAGGCGCGGGCATTGCTGGATGCCAAGGTTCAAGAGTTGAAGGCAACGGCCGAGCTGGCCAATGCTGAAGTGGCGCGGGTCCAGTCGGCGTTCACGGCGGCGGCTGAGGCCGCTACGCCGCAGTCCGTCGAAAGCGAACTGTCGCGGGAGAATGAACGACTGCGCGCCCGATTGACCGAGGCGGGGGAGAAAACAGCGCAGCTCGGCGAGCGCCTACGCTTTCTCCGCCAGCAAATCGGACACGGGGCGGACCGGTGATCGATAACAAGTTGGTGGTGAAGGTCCGGATCGTCGGTGAGGAGTACACGCTTCGTACGGAGGCATCGCCCGAGCACACCAAGTCGGTGGCGGACCACGTGGACCGGACCATTCGGGCCATCATGGGCGCCGGATCCACGGTGGAAACACAGAAGGCGGCGATCCTGGCTGCCCTCCAGATCACCGACGAGCTGTTTCGCGAGCGGGCCGCCATGGAAGCGCTGACGGCCGACATTCGGCAGCTGGCATCGGACATTCGCCCGCTGCTTCCGCCCGCCAAGCGTGGCGAGGACGGCCATCCGGTCTGACGGGCGAATCGAATCGACCGCCGAAACGAGCAAGCGGAGCAGCAGCGGTCTGCTGCTCCCCGTTGCGGGCCTCTCGGCGCGTCCGTACGTTCTGAAAGTCAACGGCATGCGCGCACCCCTGTGCCGCGGCAGCGGAGGTCGCTCCCTCTCCGCCGGCCGCGGCGCATCGTGATAGTCGCCCGTGCCGTGCGCACGATAGATCTGCTGGAAAACGATCAAGAACCCGCGCTTAGCCGCGGTGGAGCATATATCCTCATGGGCGAGATTCCCGCAGCGGCGCTAGTTGGCGCCCTTGGGTTGATCGCGGCTGTCGTCGCATATGTTGTCGGACGGCAGTCGTGGCGTGCGGTAGAGACGACAGAGCAGCAGCGAGCCCTCCTCGTCGCCGAAGCAAGCGCGATGCGCGTGGTCGACGACGCGAAGCGCGAGGCGGAGACGCTTCGGCGCAGCGCTATTGTCGCGGGAAAGGAAGAAGTGCTCCAGCTTCGCGACTCGCATGAACAGGATGTGCGGCAGCGTCGGGTCGAACTCGAACGCGAGGAGAAGCGTGTCCTCGAACGCGAATCGCAACTTGATCGCGCCCGCGATTCGCTGGAGAGCCGCGAACAGGAAGTCCAGCGGCGTGGCTCCGAACTTGGTCGGCGCGAGTCGGTGGCGATCTCGAAAGAGCAGGAACTCGACAAGCTCATCGCTGAGGAACGACACAAGCTCGAACAGCTCGCCGGTGTGAGCGCCGATCAGGCGAAAGCCGAGTTGATTCGTCGCTTGGAAGACGAAGCACTGGCGGACGCGGCCAGCCGTCTTCGCGAGATTCGCGAGTCGGCCAAACGCAATGCCGATCGAGAAGCCAGAAAGATTGTGGCGCTCGCCGTGCAGCGAGTGGCTGCCGAGACGACGGCCGAGACCACGGTGTCGGCCGTCTCGCTACCCAATGATGAGATGAAGGGGCGCATCATCGGTCGGGAAGGCCGCAACATCCGAGCCTTTGAGCTGGCGACGGGTGTGGATGTGATCATCGACGACACGCCGGACACCGTGGTGGTCTCCTGCTTCGATCCGGTCCGTCGCGAGACGGCACGGCTCGCGCTCGAGAAGCTCGTCAGTGACGGGCGCATCCACCCAGGTCGCATTGAAGAAGTCGTCGCCAAGGCCCGCAAGGAAGTCGAAGTCGCGATCATCGAAACAGGCGAGCAAGCCGCCTATGACGTGGGGGTGGCCGGCCTGCATCCGGAGCTCATCAAGCTCATCGGTCGTATGAAGTGGCGCACGAGCTACGGGCAGAATATCCTCGCGCATTCCAAAGAGGTCGCGTGGTTGGCCGGTATGATGGCGGCCGAGCTCGGGCTCGATGTCGCCCTCGCGAAGCGAGGGGCGCTGTTGCACGACATTGGCAAAGTGCTCACACATGAACACGAAGGCACGCATGTGCAGCTCGGCGTCGAAGTGGCCACGAAGTACGGCGAGAATCCGCTGGTGGTGAATTGTATCGCCGCGCACCACGACGACGTGCCACACGAAAGTGAAGTGTCGGTGCTCGTGCAGGCGGGCGACAGCATTTCCGGGTCGCGTCCAGGCGCGCGGCGCGAAGCGTTCGAGACATACGTCAAGCGGCTCGAAGGACTCGAGAAGATCGCCTCGAGCTACCGCGGCGTGGAGCGGGTGTTCGCCATTCAGGCCGGTCGCGAAGTGCGCGTCGTGGTGACGCCGGAACAGGTCGACGACACGCGCATGACGGCGCTCTCGGAAGAGATAGCGCGTCGAATAGAGTCCGAGCTCCAGTATCCAGGCCAGATCAAGGTTGTGGTCATTCGAGAGAGCCGGGCGGTTGATTTTGCGCGCTGAACTGATCGACGGAAAGGCGATCGCGGCGGCCGTCCGAGGGGATGTTGCGCGTGACGTGGACGCCCTGCGCGAGCGCGGTGTGGTCCCCGGTCTCGCAGTGGTGCTCGTTGGCGACGATATCGCCAGCGCGACCTACGTGGGAGCAAAGGAGAAGGCGTCCCGCGAGGCGGGCATGGCTGGTGGCACGATTCGTCTGCCGGCCGACGCGACGCAGGCGGACTTGCTCGCGCTGGTGGAGCAGCTCAATGGCGATGTGTCGGTACACGGGATTCTCGTACAGATGCCGCTCCCGAAGCACATCGATCCTGATACGGTTATCCGGCACATACGGCCCGACAAAGATGTTGACGGCTTTCATCCTGAAAACGTCGGGAAGCTGTTGATCGGTCACACCGACGGTTTCGTGTCCTGCACGCCGGCGGGCGTGGTCGAAATGCTGTTGCGCAGCGGCGTCGATACGCGCGGCGCAGAGGTGGTGGTCGTCGGACGCAGCAACATCGTTGGGAAGCCGATGGCAGCGCTGCTGGTGCAGGCGCGCGCCGGCGGCGACGCGACGGTCACGATCTGCCACAGCCGCACGAAAGATCTGGCGTCGCACACGCGTCGCGCCGATATCCTGATCGTGGCCGCTGGTCGCGCCGAGATGATCACCGGTGACATGATCAAGCCCGGCGCGGTGGTGATCGACGTGGGCATGAATAGCGTGCCGGATGCGACGCGCGCCAGAGGCCGTCGACTGTGTGGTGACGTGCACTTCGCGAGCGCCGTGGAGGTCGCGTCGCGTATCACGCCCGTTCCCGGCGGCGTCGGACCGATGACCATCGCGATGCTGTTGCGCAACACCGTGCGTGCGGCTGAACGCACGCTCAACGCACGCTGAGCTGAGTCGCGTGGCCGGACGCCGCACCAGCGGATCACAGAGCTACGGACCGCCGGTCCCTTCCGAAGAGGCGCCGGGCAGTGCGCCGGAATCGGCGATCGCCGTGCACACGCTCACGAGCGCGGCGAAGGATCTGATCGAAGGCGCATTTCCGCCGCTGTGGGTGCGCGGTGAAGTGAGCGATTTCAAGGCGCACCGCAACGGTCACTGGTATTTCGCGTTGCGTGACGCCGAAGCGCAGGTGAAGTGCGTGATCTGGAGCTCGGCAGCGAAGCGCATTCCGGCCCCCCCGGACGACGGTATGCAGGTGCTCGCCTACGGCCAAATGACCGTTTGGCCAGTGCGCGGCGATCTGCAGTTTTCGGTACGCGCGCTCGAAGCCGAAGGAGATGGCCTCTGGCGGAGAGCGCTCGAACGTACGCGGCTCAGCCTCGAGAAGGACGGGCTGCTCGATCCGGCCCGCAAGCGCGCGTTGCCGGCGTTTCCACGCCGGATTGCCGTGATCACGAGCCCGGATGGCGCCGCCATGCACGACATTATCACCGTGGCGCGGGCCCGCAGTGCGGACGTGGAGATCGTGATCGTGTCGGCGAAGGTGCAGGGGGAAGGGGCACCGGAATCGCTCGTAGCGGCGATCGAGCGCGTGAGCCGGTGGCACGACGCCGATGTGCTCATCATCGGGCGCGGCGGCGGCGCACGCGACGATCTCTGGGCGTTCAACGACGAACGTGTGGCTCGAGCGCTTGCCGGCTGTCCTATCCCGACGATTTCTGCCGTCGGTCACGAGGTCGACGTCACCATCTGCGACCTGGTCGCCGATGTGCGGGCAGCGACGCCGTCTGCCGCGGCCGAATTGGCGGTGCCGTCGCGTCGAGAGGTCATCGCCCGCGTGGATTCGCTCGGCAAGCGACTGGCGGCCGCCGCCCGGCGCCGCGAGGAGCGCGCGATCGCGTCACTGTCTCAGGTGCAGAAGCGGTTAGTATTGGCGGCGACCCGAGTTGTAGAGCGCCGTCGGTCTCGCGTGGAATCGTTGGCCGGTCAGCTGAACGCGCTCTCGCCCTTGGGCACGTTGGCCCGAGGGTTTGCGGTAGCGCGAACGCCCGACGGCGCTACTTTGAGCGGACGGGATCAGTTCGTTCCAGACGCCCCGTTTGATCTCTGGCTCCGGGATGGCATCGTTTCGGCGACGGCCGGTGCGGGGCGTCCACTCCCCGCACCGGTTCCGGGGTTTCCATCTGAGGAGGGCGTATGAGCTTTGAACAGTCACTGACCCGCCTGGAGGAGATCGTGCGTGAGCTCGAGCGCAACGACGTTGATCTTGAGCAAGCCCTGCGCCTGTTCGAGGAAGGCATCACTCATCTGCGCTCGGCCGGCGGGGCCCTCAAAACGGTCGACGCCCGTGTGCAGCAGCTCGTCGAGGCGGCCGATGGTTCGTTCTCAGTCGTCGAGCTGGGTGGCTAGCGCCATGGCGCCCGTTGGAACCAGCACCGAAACGTCCGCCCCTTCCTTCGCGATTGAGCGCGCGGCGGTGCAGCAGGCGCTCGACGCGTTTTGCGCACGGTGGCTCGGCGACATTGCCCCGCTGACGGCGGAGGCGATTCGTTACTCGCTGCTGGGGGAGGGCAAGCGACTGCGCGCGATCCTGCTCATGGAAGCCTACCGCGCCTGCGGTGGCACCGGTGATGCCAGAGATCTCGCCGCCGCGGTCGAAGTCGTCCACGCGTACTCGCTGGTGCACGATGACCTGCCGTGTATGGACGACGACGACGTTCGGCGTGGTCGTCCCACCGTGCATCGCGTGTACGGCGTACCCGTTGCGACGGCTGCCGGCCTGGCCATGGTGCCAATGGCGGCCCGCAGCGCTTGGCATGCCGCCAAGGCGATGAGTCTCTCCGACACCGTCGCCGGCGACATCGTGCGCGATCTGATGGACGCGTCCGGTGCGGGCGGAATGATCGGTGGTCAGCTGCTCGATCTGGAGGCCGAAGGCGTGCACCTCACGCTCGATGCGCTGGAGCGGGTGCACCGCCTGAAAACCGGGGCGTTGATCATGGCCGCCGTCACACTGGGGGCCCGCGCCGCGTTGGCTCCACCGTCTCGGCGGCTCGCGCTGGCACAGTACGGCGCCGCGATCGGGCTCGCGTTCCAGATTGCCGACGACGTACTGGACATCACGGCGACAACGGATCAATTGGGAAAGACGGCCGGTCGCGACATCGCCCTGCATAAGAGCACCTATCCAGCGCTGCTAGGTGTAGTTGGAGCGATTGAGCGCGCGGTGGCGTTGGTTGAGGAGGGATGTCGGGCACTGGCCGACGAGGGTCTGCTGACCCCGACGCTCGACCAGTTGGCTCGCTATATCGTTGAACGGCGCTCGTAGGCAGACGCTGGTGTATTCAGTCCGTGAAGCTGCAGTTCCCCAGTTCGCCATCCTTGATCGTCGTACCTGACCGCCGCGGTCGTCTCACGCGGCGTACTCCAGACTCCGTTATGTCCATTCTCGAAGGCATCAACTCACCCGCCGATCTCCGTGGCCTGTCGCGCGACGAACTGCGCACGCTCGCGCAGGACATGCGCGACCGGCTCATCGATGTCTGCTCGCGTACCGGCGGACACATTGGGGCGGGCCTCGGCGTGGTCGAGCTGACGATCGCGCTGCACACTGTCTTCGAAACGCCGAAAGACCAGCTGGTGTGGGACGTCGGACATCAGGCCTACCCGCACAAGTTGCTCACCGGGCGCAACTCGGAGATGGAGTCGCTGCGGCAGGAACGTGGACTCTCGGGCTTTCTCAAGCGCACCGAAAGCGAGTATGACACGTTTGGCGCCGGGCACGCCGCGACGGCGATTTCTGCGGCGCTCGGTATGGCGGCCGGCCGTGACGTGCTGGGTGAGCAGTTCAAAGTGGCCGCCATCATCGGCGATGGCTCGATGGGCTCGGGGCTGGCGTACGAAGGGCTCAACAACGCGGGGCATTCCGATCGTGACATCATCGTTGTGCTCAACGACAACGAGATGTCGATCGCGCCGAACGTTGGTGCCATGCACAAGTATCTCACCAGCATTCAGCGCAATCCGCTCTACAACCGGCTGCGGTCGCGCATCGGAGAGATCGTCGATAACGCGCCGGCGCCGTTCGCGGGCGTGAGCACGCTGGTGCGGAAGTGGGAAGAGAGCGTGAAGTCGCTGCTCACACCGGGCGTGTTGTTCGAAGAGCTCGGCTTCCGCTACTTCGGCCCGATCGACGGTCACGACCTCGACGCGCTGCTCGAGACGTTCACCGCGGTGCGCGGGATGAACACGCCGCGCTTGGTGCATGTGATCACGAAGAAGGGCAAAGGGTTTCCCGCCGGCGATCACGGCGAGAAGTGGCATGCGCTTCCGCCTGGCCACGATCCGGCCACCGGCAAGCAGTTGGCCGTCTCGACGGCGAATCCAGCGTACACCACCGTGTATGGCAAGGGGCTCGTCGAACTCGGTGAAGAACGGAAGGACATCGCGGTGATCACGGCCGCCATGCCGACCGGTACCGGTACGGCGCCATTTGCGAAGGCCTTCCCCGATCGATTCTTCGATGTCGGCATCGCCGAAGGACACGGTGTTACATTCGCGGCAGGCTTGGCCACCCGCGGTGTGCGGCCCATCGTGACAATCTACTCCACGTTCCTGCAGCGAGGATACGACAACATCATTCACGATGCCGCATTGCAGAAGCTCCCGGTCGTGTTCGCAATGGATCGCGCCGGACTCGTTGGTGAGGATGGTGAAACGCACATGGGGCTGTACGACATCGCCTACATGCTCACTGTGCCCGGCATGACAGTTGCCGCACCGAAGAACGGCACCGAGATGCTCGGCCTGCTGCGCGCCGCCGTGGAACACACCGACGGACCGTTCTCGCTTCGCTATCCGCGTGATGCGTCGCCGGATGTTCCGGTCGAGATGTCGCAAATCGCCGCCACACCGTATGCCACGTGGGAAGTGCTTCGCCATGGCCGCGACGTCGCGATTCTCGCCGTCGGGACAATGGTGAATCAGGCGCTGGCCGCCGCCGACCTGCTCGCCGCCGACGGTCTGGACGTCACCGTCGTGAACTGCCGCTACCTTAAGCCGTACGACGAAGTCACGTTGAACGCGATTCTCGCGAGCCACACGCACGTGCTCACCGTCGAGGAGGGCACGGTCGTGAATGGATTCGGCGCGTTTATCAGTGCGGTCATTCATCGACAGGCGCCGACGGTGCGCACGGCGGTGCATGGTGTGCCCGATCGCATCATTTATTCGGCGCCGCGCCAGAAGCAACTCTCGTCACTCGGACTCGATCCGGCCGGTATCGCCGATCGCGTGCGCGCTCTGCATGACTCCGAAGCACTCGCCGGTTGATGCGCGTCGGCGTCATTGGTCATAAAGGATACGTCGAACTTCCCGCGATCCTCGGCACGCTGCTCGATATCGCGCCTGAACTCGGTCTGACGCTCCTGTTCGAGAACGATCTGTGGGAAATCGCGGAGGAGGGCGGGAAGCTCGAGACGCCTGAACAAGTCGACGCCTTGTTCACGCTTGGCGGGGACGGGACACTGTTGCGTGGCGCGCGGTTTCTGAACGGTCGCACCGTGCCGATCCTCGGCATCAATCTCGGTCGACTGGGTTTTCTCACGGCGTGCAGCGGCGACGAGTTCGAAGCCGGGGTGCGACGCTTCGCCGCCGGTGACTTCGTGTCGGAACCGCGCATGGCGCTCGAGTCCTGTACGCTCAACCGCGATGGCGTCGAACGGTGCCGGTGGCTTTCGCTGAATGACGTCGTCCTGCACAAGGGCGGATTCGCGCGCGTCGTGAAGTTCACCGTGTTCGTCGATGACGAAGCGATCGGTTCGTACTCCGCCGATGGGTTGGTCGTCTCGACGCCGACCGGCTCTACAGGATATTCGCTCTCCGCGGGTGGACCGATCGTGGTACCCACAGTGGAGAGCATTGTCTTGACCCCTGTGTCGCCCCATACGCTGGCCATGCGGCCGCTCGTGCTCCCGCCACAGGTCGAGGTCAAGGTGCGTGCCGATGATGGGCCGGAAGAACTTTTGGTGACGATCGACGGACAGGTAGGCACGACCTTCACCGGTGGCGAGACGCTGGTGGTCCGCAAGGCGCGCCACGCCGTGCAAATCGTTCGCTTCCCAGGCACCACTTTCTTCACGCGATTGCGCCGGAAACTTGGGTGGGGTGGATTGTCCGAGCGCGACGGCGAAACCATTTGAGGAGGTAGGGCATGCTCGTCGAGCTCCGCATCCGCAATGTGGCGGTCATCGATACGGTGGTCTTACCGCTGGCCGCGGGGCTCAACGTGTTGACGGGTGAAACGGGCGCCGGGAAGTCGCTGATCGTCGGGGCGCTGGGCATGCTGCTCGGCGAGCGCGCGGCCACGGATCGCGTGCGCAGCGGCGCCGATAAAGCAACCGTCGAGGGCGTGTTTGAACCCGGGGCCATGCCCGCGCTGCGGACGATGCTCGACGAACGCGGGATCGACGCCGACGATGAAACGTTGGTGCTCAAACGCGAGATTGGAAGTAACGGACGCTCGCGCGCGTGGATCAATGGATCGCCAGTGACGGCCGCCGTCCTTGCCGAGGTCGGCGCGCGATTGGTGAGCGTGCTCGGACAGCATGATTCGCGACAGCTGGTCGATGCCGAGCATCAGCGTGATGTCCTTGATGCCTTCACCGGTGCGCTCGAGGCGCGCGCGCGCGTCGCCGATGCGCACGCGCAGCTCGGTGCCTTGCGCACCCGCGAGCGCGAGCTCGAGGCGCGTCGTCAGGATGCGGCCAAGCGCGCGGACTATCTTCGCTTTGTGGCGCGCGAAATCGACGAGGCGAATCCCGTGGTCGGGGAAGACGACACGCTTGATGGCGAGATTCGTCGGCTGTCGCACGCCGAAGAGCTGCAGACGCTAGCCGCGCAGGCCGCAACCGCGATTTCCGGTGACGAGCGTGCCGCGTTGACGCGCTTGGCCACGGTGCGACGCGCACTGGTCACACTCGAGCGGATCGATCCCGATACGGGTCGATGGCAGCTCGGCTTCGACGCAGCGGTGTATGCACTTGATGAACTCGGGCGCGAACTCGAAACGTACGCCGAGTCGATCGAAGCCGATCCGTCGAGGCTACGCACGCTGGAGCGGCGTCGGGATCAGCTCTTGTCGCTTATGCGAAAGCACGGTCCGACGCTACAGGAAGTGATCGACACTGGAACCGAGGCGCGTGCCGAACTCGATCTGGTTTACGGAGGCACGCTCGATCTGGCTGCCATCGGTGACGCTCGGGCCGCCGCCGAAGGGGCGCTGAACGAGGCGGCGGCGGAGCTGACGCGCCGCCGGCAGACTGGTGCGCAGCAACTGGCGCGCGCCGTCACGCAGTTGCTGCCCGAGCTCGGGATGCCCGAGGGACGATTGCAGGTGCTGCTCACACCGATCGATCATGTCGGGGCGTTCGGGGCGGAGCACGTGACTTTCGTTGCCGCGTTGAACGCGGGAAGCGAGGCGCGTCCACTGGGGCGCCTCGCATCGGGCGGCGAACTCGCGCGTGTGATGCTTGCCCTCAGTACCGTGCTGGCACGACTGCAGCAGGTGCCGACGCTCGTGTTCGACGAAGTCGATGCCGGCATCGGCGGCGCCGTCGCCTGGCAGGTTGGTGCGTTGATGCATCGCGTCGCGAAACACCATCAAGTGCTTGCGATCTCGCACCTCGCGCAAATCGCCGCGCGCGCGCATCACCACGTGGTCGTGCGGAAGAGTGCGATCGGCACGGTGACTACGGCGGACACGACGCTCGTTCGCGAAGAGCGACGCGTGATTGAAATCGCGCGCATGCTCGGTGGCGACGCCGATCGCGAAGTCAGTCGGGCGCACGCGCGCGAACTGCTAGCACGCGGTGAGGACGAGGACAGTGAAACGGCGGTCACCACCCCCGTTCGTCAACGCCGCGGAAAGCCCGTATAGACGCGCAGTTCGAGCCGGTCACTCGTGACCGCGGGTACTGCGCCGGATCCCGACAGCGACACCGTGTGGGAGTAAATCACTTCGGCGGGAAAACGCGAGCGTCCCCGCACGTAGCTCGCCAGCGTCGAAAAGCTCACTCCGAACGCGGCCGCGTGCACCGTGCGCGGCTCCATCTCGAAGTCGCTCAGGAGGAGCGTACTGGACGTGGGGGCGCCGCTCTGGTATCGATCAGCTCCCCAACGGCGCGCCAGATACGCGGCCGAAATGCCGAAGAACTGCCCGATCGACAGACGCGGTGCCAGTTCGAGTTCGAGTCGTGTGCCGAGGGACCGCGTGGTCGTGCCCACGGTCACCGCATCAAACACGTTCGCGTCATTGCGAAAGGGAAGGACGACGGCGACCTCGTCGGACAGGGGCCTGACCGCGCGCACCGTGGCGCTTACCCAGAATGAGCGCGTGAGCACAAGGTCTGTCGTGCTGCGCACGAGAAGGGCGTTGGCACCGTCGCCGATTGGGATATCGAAGGGATCGTCGGTGCGGTCGGCGCCGGCGGTGCCGAAACGCCAGCCGGCCGTAAGCATGCTGCGCACACCGCGCGACGGCGTCAACAGGCGACGCACCTGGCTCGCGGCGAAGCTATCGAACAACAGATACGAAGCCGTGAAATCGATGTCGCCGATGCCCGCGCGACGCGTGTTCCCAAATCGGCGGTAGCCAAGCTTCCACGCGGTATCGCCGACGATTCGCGTCATGCCGCCCGGTCCGTACACGGTGGTCGCACCAGCCGGAGCAGCACCGGCAATGATGGTGGTCACGCCGAAGGCGGCAAACTCACTGCGGAGGGTCGCGATCGTGGTCTGCACAGCGGCCTGCGCGCTGCCGTTCTCGATCGGTACCACTGGCGCCCCGCCGGTCGTGGCGTCGCCGTACACCGACGCGATGGTCGTGCGCGTTGTCCCCGCGCGCACGAGCAGCGCCTGCGCGGCAGCCCCATTCGCACGGATCGCGTCGCATCCGGTGGCCGTCGGCGATGCGCAGCGGGTGATCTCGGCTGAAAGCTGCGTCCGCGCGAGATCAAGTTGCGAGAGCAGGGCGCCGTTTTTGGAGCGGGCCGCGGCGCCGGTGCCCGTGACAAACGCGGGGTTCATGCCGACGTTGGCCGTCGACCCGACGCGGTTCAACAGGAGCTGCGACACGTCGCGTGACTCCACGTACGGCACCAGCAGCCGCAGTGAAAGGCGGCGCGAAATGCCCACGCTGAGCCCCAGCGGGGCGATACTCTGACGAACCTCGCCAGCGGCATCGAGCGCGCCGAGCGAGAGCGCAAACGCGGGTTGACCCGTGAGCGTGCGCACCCCGGCCTCGGCGGAAACGAGCTGGGGGAAGACCGCGACGCCCGCCTGCGTCGTGTTCAACGTGGCAAACAGCGGCCTCTTGTTCGAGCCGCCGTTCGCTGACGGCGCATACACGGCGTCCCAGTCGTTCCACAGCCCCGAGATCAGGAACCGCTTGCTTCCCTTCGGCAAGGGAATCGCATCATCGCCGAGCCCAGCTACAGCTTGCGCCTTCGCTTCCCTCGGCCGCGCCGCCGCGACTCCAAGTAGCACGCTGACAGCGAGTAACGTACGAAGTGATGCGGCGAGACCAGGCGCGGTCAGCAGTCGGTGAGAGGCCAAGGCGAGTTGTCGTGTGCGAGGTGAAGCAGATCGTGTCCTGTCAACGCCAGCGTCAAGCGTCGGTCAGAAGCGTCGTGCGCCGAACCGGCTAGATTAGCCCTCATCAGTGGAGGCGTCAACGAACCCCCCGTCCCGTCAATCGAGAGCGTGCTGTGCATATTCCTTCTGTCCCTTGGCAACTTACCGGCAACCACTGGCTGACCCTGCCGTGCATCAACCCGACGGACGGCGCCATTCATGCGCTCGGGGTGCTGCATCGTGGGGCGCGGGCCGCGATTGAGTTCGCCGGATCGCCCGAGTTCATGTCGGGGAAGGGTACCCCGCTCATGGGCCCGGTGTTGCGTGTTGATGGACACGTCGTGGTGCTGGCGGCCGAAGGCATCGCTTGGGAGCGAGCCGTGGGGTGGCTACCGACCTTTACCTGCGCGATCGGATCCCTCGTGGTGCGGGGGACTATTTTTGCGCCGTATGGCCGTGATGCCGATATGGCCGGTGCGGTCTACAGCTTCGCGGTGGAGAATCGCGGCGCGAACGACGTGCATTTGGAGATCGCGCTCGAGGGCGCCCTGGGCCATCGCCAGCAGCGCGTGCGGACGCCGCGGCCGTTCGACGACGACCATCTCGTCAGCGTCGGTCCAGATGAGGTGTTGTTGCTTGAGGGCGCCGCGATTCCGGGACTCGCGGCGATCGCGATCGGTAGCGATGGTCCCGCGGCGCTCGAGGTCCCCGCGGCGGCGTCGGGCGATTCGCGGCCGTTTGCCATACGCCGATCGCTGGTAGCCCCGGCGAATGGCGCGGTGCAAGTCGCGTTCTATATCGCCGTCGGTCCCGAGCGGGATGGGGCGCAGGCCACCGTCGCTGTACTGCGTCGCCGCGGCTGGCGTGCCCTGCTGACGGCCACGCGCGAAGCGCTCTCGGCGCTCGAGCAGACGACCGGAAGCGACGTGATGGATCGCATTGTGAACCGGAATTTGCTTTTTGCCTATTTTTACGGTGTGGGACGCGGGCTCGACGATGCGCATTACTACCTCGTTCGGTCGCGGGCCCCCTGGCACTCGATGGGCTGCACGGTGCGCGACTGGGAAGCGCTGATGTGGACATTGCCCGCCGTGCAGTTGGCGGACACCGGCCTCGCGCGCGAATTGCTTGTCCGCGTTTGCGAGCTACACGGTTACGCGCCGGGGCAGGGCGTGCACTATATCGACGGCACACTATTCCAGCCCGGGTTCAGCATCGAGGGTCCGGCAGCGTTCGCCATCGCCACCGATCGCTACATCCGCGACTCGGAGGACGATCAAATCGTCGAGGATCCGGTCGTGGCGGACACGCTTTATCTGGCCTCGGAAGACATCACGGCACGACGCGATGCGCGGGTCCCGCTGTATTCAACTGAAGTGATGCCGTCCGGGGCGCCGGCGAAGTATCCCTTTACGTTGCACGGCAATGCGGTCGTGGCGCTTGCGCTCGATGTGTTCCGTCGCACGCTCGACGAGGAGGCGGCGGCCGGCGTGGAAGATCCCGCCGCCGTCCGCGCGGCAATCCGTCGGCATTTCGCAGTCGATCGTGGTGAGAAAGCTCGGTTGGCGGTCGCGGTCGACCTCACGGGCAACGCGTCGCTCGATGACGATGCGGTCGGGTCGCTCCTGTGGTTGCCGCTGTATGAGGCGCTCGATCGGGACGACTCCCTCTATCGTCGGTCCGTCCGCGCGTTGCGCACCGAAGGCACCACCCCCGAGGCGTCGGCCTCGTCGCTGCTGCCGCAGATCGCACGGCTGCTCGGCCCGGAGGCGCAGGAGGTACTCGCATGGCTTCGGCGCGCGCCGCTCGACAACGGTATTGCCGCCGAATTCGTCGATGCCGAGGGTCGGGCGATCAGCAACGGGGGTGACGCCGCATTGGCCGGCTTGCTGGCCCACACCGTCTGGTACGCCGCACACGCACTGGGACTTCGCGCCTGATTGATCCCCGACGCTTGTCCGGCTTGGGCTACGCCACTAAAATCCGATCTGTGCGGGAATAGCTCAGTTGGTAGAGCACAACCTTGCCAAGGTTGGGGTCGCGGGTTCGAGTCCCGTTTCCCGCTCTGAGTGTAGGTACGGGCAAACGATGGTTCGCCAACGGGAGCGCTTCGGCGCTCCCGTTTTGCGTAGCACGGCAGGGCGCGCTATGCTCCCACCAGCACACGCGCGGGGCGGTGGTGAGAACACGACGACGCGATACCCGGATGGCGAAACCGGTAGACGCGTGAGACTTAAAATCTCCTGTCCCAAAAGGACGTGCGGGTTCGAATCCCGCTCCGGGTATGTTGTCGTCGTTGTTCGCCCTCATCACGCGTCATTGTTCGTGCAAACATTTTGCGTCCCCCGAGTACTCCCAGTGGCCTGGAGCCCAGATGCGAACAGTGCGCGACCCGCGCGGTACCACATGGATTTGCCTCGAACTGCCTGAAGTGCCGGTCGATCAACGTGACGCGGCCGCCGCGCTGCCCGCCGACACCGTGGCCATCGAGTGCAATTCGGGTGCGGAACGGGTGATCGCACTGGTGGCGCCGGGGTGGGATGACACGATGGACGATACCACGCTCTCAAAGACGATCGCCGATTTCATGCAGTAGGAGGCGAGCCGCGGCGATTGTATGTTTCGACCATGTCTGACGTCGTCACGCTTGCCACCGAATTACTCTCCGTCGAATCCACCACCGGCCGCGAACGGGACGCGGTGGATCTCGCCGCGCGCTGGCTTGTCGCGCGCGGTTGGAATGTGTCGCTCCAGGAAGTCGAGCCGGGTCGCTCGAACGTGTGGGCCTCCCGCCGCGGTGGCGGCGTGACGCTGTCCACGCATCTCGACACCGTCCCGCCCTATCTGCCGCCTCGCCTCGAAGGCACACGACTCTACGGTCGCGGGGCGTCCGATGCGAAAGGCATCGCCGCCGCGATGATGATCGCGGCGCAGCGACTGGCCGACGCCGGCGAGGAACGGGTCGACTTGCTGTTTGTCGTTGGTGAAGAGAAAGGCTCGCCGGGTGCGCGCGCCGCGAATCGGTTGCCGGCCACCAGCAAGTTCCTTGTGAACGGTGAACCGACTGAGAGCAAACTTGCGTCGGGGTGCAAGGGCGCGCAGCGCGTGATCGTGCGAGTGCGTGGACGCGAGGCGCACTCAGCGTATGCGCACCTCGGCAGCAGCGCGCTCGATCCGCTGCTCGACATGCTCCCGCAGCTGTGCCGCTTAGCGCTTCCGGTCGATCCCGTGCTTGGCGAGACCACGTACAACATTGGCGTACTGCGCGCCGGAACCGAGGCGAACATCGTGCCTGGGCTCGCTGAAGCCGAGATCATGATTCGACTTGTCGGCGAGATCGGACCCGTGAAGCAGGCTTTCACCGAGTGGGCCGGCACGCGCGCCGAGTTGATCTGGGGATCGCATATTCCGGCCCAATATTTTCATGTGCTCAACGGCTTCGAGGTCGAGCCCGTTGCGTACACCAGCGACATCCCGCTGCTCGATCGTTGGGGGACGCCGCTGCTCTTCGGGCCCGGCTCTATTCACGTGGCCCATACGCCCATCGAATACATCGATGTGGTGGAACTCGAAGCGTCCGTGGGCGCTTACGAACGTATCGTCCGCACCCTGCTCGCATGACTACGCCCGTGACACGTTGGCCGGTCGCCGTTCTCGGCGCGACCGGTGCCGTTGGCCAAGCCTTCGTTCGCCTGCTCGAAGGTCACCCCTGGTTCGAACTGGTCGAAGTCGCTGCATCCGAGCGCAGCGCCGGCAAATCGTATGCGTCCGCCACCCGTTGGCTCGAAGGTACCTTACCGCCGGTCGTCGCTGCACTCGAGGTGAGAGCATGCTCGCCGGCGCAGGTGAAAGCGCCGATTGTTTTCTCCGCGCTCGACTCGTCGGTCGCCGGCGAGGTGGAAGCTGCGTTCGCCGCCGCGGGAAGGCTCGTGCTGAGCAACGCGAAGAACTTTCGGATGGAGTCTGATGTGCCACTGGTGATTCCCGAAGTGAACGGGGGTCATCTTGCCTTGTTGGCACAGCAGCGGATCAACCGCGGTTGGCCCGGCGGGATCGTGACGAATGCCAACTGTGCCGTGACCGTCGCCGCGATGGCGCTGGCACCGTTGCATCAGGCGTTCGGTGTCACCAAGGTGTTCGTGACGACGATGCAAGCCGTGTCGGGTGCCGGCTATCCTGGCGTGCCCTCGCTCGATATCCTCGGGAATGTCATTCCGTTCATCGGCGATGAAGAGTCCAAGATCGAAAGCGAGCTCGTGAAATTACTCGGCACGTACAACGGTGAGACAATCATCGCGGCGCCGATCGTGACGAGCGCGCACGCCAATCGCGTCGCGGTCGAACACGGTCATACGATCTGCTTGTCCGTGGCATTCGAGCGCGCGCCTACGCCGGAGCAGGCGTTGGAAACGTTGCGTGACTGGAAGGGGTATCCGGCGGTGCACGGATTGCCGTCCGCGCCAGTCCCGGCGCTCATCGTGCGCGACGAGCACGATCGGCCACAGGCGCGTCGCGACGTGAACGCCGGGAACGGCATGGCGGTGACCATCGGCCGCGTTCGCGCCGACAATCTCTTCGATCTGCGGCTGGTCGCGATGGCGCACAACGTGGTGCGCGGCGCCGCGGGCGGCTCGATTCTCAATGCCGAGCTGCTGGTGGCTACCGGTCAGCTCGACGGATTGGTCGCGTCGTGATCGTCTGTAAGTTCGGTGGCACGTCGGTGGCGGATGCCAGCGCGATCAACCGTGTTGTCGATGTCATTGTCGGCAAGCAGGCGAGTGTTCCGGTCGTCGTCGTCTCGGCGCTCGGTGGCGCCACGAATGTGCTGCTCGATGTCGCCCACAAGGCCGCCGGCGGCGAACTCCTCGCGGCGTTGCAGCTGGTGGAGCAGCTCCGCGATCGACACTTGCGTGAGGTGCATGCGTTACTCGGCGGGACGCCGGAAGCAGAGGAGCTCGCCCTCGAGATCAGTGCCAGTTTCGATGAGTTGGCCCATCTCGCGGAAGCGTTTCGGACGCTGGGCTATCTCACGCCACGCTCGCTCGATACGGTCGCTGCACTCGGCGAGTTGCTCTCGTCACAGATCGTCGCGGCCGCATTCCGTCACCGCGGCTATCCGGCGGTCTGGATCGATGCGCGTGACGTGATGAAGACGAACGACTGCTTCACGCGCGCTGAACCCGATGTCGACGCGATTGCACTGGCCTCGCAGGAATATCTGCTTCCGCTGTTGCAGCACGGGAAGATTCCCGTGATGGGTGGCTTTGTCGGATCGGCGCCCGGGCGCGTGACGACCACACTCGGGCGAGGGGGGTCCGACTATTCGGCCTCGTTGATCGGAGCGGCGATCGAAGCGACCGCGATCGAAATCTGGACCGACGTGGACGGCATGCTGACCGCCGATCCTCGCGTGATTCCCGGCGCGCGGCTCATCGAGCGCATCAGCTTCGATGAAGCGGCGGAGCTCGCTGCGTTCGGTGCAAAGGTGTTGCACCCGGCCACGATTGCGCCCGCCGTACAGCGTGGCATCCCCGTGTTCGTGTTCAACTCGCGTAAGCCGGACGGGAAGGGGACGATGATTGCGTTCGACGCGCCGCGTCTTCCTGTTCGCGCGATTGCCGGCAAGCGTAGTACGACGCTCGTGAAGCTGCGTTCCTCGCGCATGCTGCTGGCGCCGGGCTTTCTGCGCCGGGTCTTCGAAGTGTTCGAGACACATCGCACCTCCGTTGACGTCGTGACGACATCGGAGGTCTCGGTGTCGGTCACACTCGATGATGCCACGAACCTCGGCGCCATCCTGCAGGATCTGGCCGCGTTCGGCGATGTGGCGGTGGAACGACGAAGCGGTATCGTGGCGATCGTCGGTGCGGGAATCGCCGACGGCAGCCGCGCGATCGCCGACGCGTTCATCGCGCTTGGACCCATTCCCGTGTACATGGCATCGTTGAGCGCCACCGGTATCAACTTCACGCTCGTGATCGACGATGAGCAGGTCGTGCCCGCCATGCAGCGGTTGCACGCGGCGTTTTTCGAGCAGGCCTCGTGAGCGTCGCTCCGGTGCGCATCGCGCTGATCGGCATGGGGCGCATGGGGCGCGCGCTCGATGCACTGGCCGCTGAGCGCGGCTGCGACGTGGTCGCTCGCCTGGATGCGGCGGAGATGTCGAACAGCATCACCGCCGCCGAGCTGAACGGGGCGCAGGTGGCGATTGAGTTTACCACGCCGGAGTCGTCGGTGGCCAACGCCGTCGCGCTACTGCACGCTGGATGCCCGGTGGTCATCGGCACCACCGGATGGTCGGCGCAGCTGCCGGAGCTCGAAGCGGCGGCGCATCGTTCGCAGGGCGCCGCGCTCTGGTCGCCGAACTTCAGCATCGGGGTTCAGCTGTTTCTTGCGATGGCCGAAGATGCCGCACGACGCGCGCGTCACGTGTCCGGCTTCGACACGCATGTGGTGGAGACGCACCACCTCGCGAAGCTCGATGCGCCGTCCGGAACCGGCATCGCGATTTCGGAACGGTTGCAGGCTGGACTGGGACGCGACGTGCCGATCACCAGTGTGCGTACCGGTTCGGTGCCCGGCACCCACGAGATCATTTTCGACGCACCCTTCGAGCAGATACGACTCGTGCATGAAGCGCGCGACCGGCGGGTGTTCGCCGACGGCGCGCTGACGGCGGCGCGGTGGCTCGCGGGCGCGCGCGTGCCCGGGGTGTACACGATGCGTGACGTCCTGGCATCGAGCCAGGCGAATTCCTGACCTCTCAGCGCGAAACGACGATGGCGCAGCGACTTTTCGGGTGCGGTACTGCACTGGTCACGCCGTTCATGGCGGATGGTTCCATCGACGAAGTCGCTCTTCGGGCGTTCGTGGAGTGGCAGGTCAGCGAAGGCGTGCACATGCTCATTCCCTGTGGTTCCACTGGTGAAGCTGTCACGCTTGCGCCGGCGGAGCATCGGCGCGTCGTCGAGATCACTGTCGAGCAAGTGAACGGACGCGTGCCGGTGATCGCCGGCGCTGGCTCCAACGACACGCCGCGAGCCATCGCCACCTCGCTCGAGATGAAGGCGATCGGCGCTACGCATCTGCTGCATGTCACGCCGATGTACAACAAGCCGCCCCAGCGCGCGATGATCGCGCATTTCCGCGCTATTGCCGACGCCTGCGATCTGCCGATCGTGATCTACAATGTGCCGGGCCGAACGGCGATCAATCTGGAGGCGCGGAGTTGCCTGGAGCTGGCGGTTGACCCGCGCTTCGTCGCGATAAAGGAAGCCTCGGGAAACCTGGCGCAGATCACGCAGATCATTCGCGAGCGCCCGGAGCACTTCGCCGTGCTCTCGGGTGATGACGGCCTCACACTCAGTGTCATGGCGCACGGCGGGGACGGGATCATTTCGGTGATTTCGAATGTCGTGCCCGCCCTGATGTCGGCGCTCTGCGTCGCCATGGCGCGTGGTGATCTGCTCGAGGCTCGGCGTATCGATGCGTCGCTGGCGCCGGTGGCGCAGGCGGCCTTCATCGAGTCGAATCCCATTCCGGTCAAAGCAATGCTCGCGATGATGGGACGCCTGCACGATCACCTGCGGCTCCCGTTGGTTCCGCTGCTCGCGGCGCATCATCCCCTCGCTCGCGCGGCACTTGTCCAGGCCGGCGCGCTCGCCTCGTAACGTGACGTCCGTCGTTTTTCACTTCCACTTGATGCTGCTCTTATGGCCTTCTCGCTGACCGACCTCGAAGCGCGCTTCAATGATCCGCTCCTGCTCGATGGAGGAGTGGCCCTGCCGTCCGATGCGCAGCATCTGTTCGACCACGCGCTGGCGTTGCTCGAGCGCGGTGAGATTCGCGCGGCCCGTCGTGATGTCGACGGCACGTGGCATGCGGTGCCGTGGGTGAAGCGCGCCATCCTGTTGGGGTTCCGCATCGGGCGTGTGGTGGAAATGCCGGGACATGCGCCGTTTCAGTTTTTCGACAAGCACACGTATCCCACGCGCGAATTCCGCGTGGAGAATCAGGTGCGCATCGTGCCTGGTGGTTCCACCGTACGGCGCGGCGCGTATCTGGCGCCGAACGTGGTGTGCATGCCGCCGATGTACATCAACGTGGGCGCCTATGTCGGTCGCGGGACGATGGTCGACTCGCACGCGCTCGTTGGCTCCTGCGCGCAGATCGGGGAGCGAGTCCACCTCAGTGCCGCCGCGCAGATCGGCGGTGTATTGGAGCCGATCAACGCGTCACCGGTCATCATCGAGGATGATGTGATCGTCGGTGGCAACTGCGGCGTGTACGAGGGGACCGTGGTACGCGCCAAGGCGGTGCTGGGGGCCGGCGTCATTCTGACCCGCGGCACGCCGGTGTACGACCTCGTGAACGAGACGGTGCATCGCGCCACGGCCGACCAGCCGTTGATCATCCCCGAGCGGGCGGTCGTCGTGCCGGGCGCGCGTCGCGTGTCCTCCGCGTTTGGCGAAGCGCAGGGGCTGTCGCTACAGACGCCGGTCATCGTGAAGTACCGCGACGACAAGACCGATGCCGTGACCGCACTCGAGGCGTGGTTGCGGTGAGTACTTCCCGCTCGCCACTGGTGGTGCGCGGTGTCATCCGCGCTCCCGGTGACAAGTCGATCAGCCATCGCGCGTTGATCTTTGCCGCCATGGCGAGCGGACCAACGCGCATTCGTGACATCCTCGCGTCGGCCGATGTGCACGCGACCGCGGGGGCCCTGCGCGCGATGGGTGCCGACATTCCCGTGTTGAGTCCCGATTTTGTGGTGCACGGACGCGGGATCGCGTCGCTGAAGGCGCCGGAGTCGGCGCTTGACTGCGGCAACAGCGGTACCACGACGCGCTTGATCGCCGGTCTGGTGGCCGGACTCGCCGGGCGAGTGGCCCGCTTCGAGGGCGACGCCAGTCTCAGCCGGCGGCCGATGCGTCGCATCGCCGCTCCGCTGACGGAGATGGGTGCACGCATCGACTTCGAAGGCGTCGATGGGCACGACGGGTTGCCGATGCGTGTGCACGGCATGCCACTCTCGGCGATCACGTTCGTGAACACTCACGCCAGCGCGCAGGTCAAAGGCGCGTTGATGATCGCCGGCCTTGCGTCTGGCGCCGGCGTTGTGATACGCGAGCCGCAACGATCGCGCGATCACACGGAACGCATGCTCCTGGCGCGTGGCGTGCAACTCACCGTCTCCGACCTTGGTGTCGTACTGCTTCCAATGCAGTCGCTGACCGCCGTTGATGTCGTGGTGCCGTCCGATCCCTCGTCGGCGACGTTCTTTGTCGCTCTCGGCGCGCTGGCCGACGAGGGCATACTGCGCCTCGAGAATGTGTGTCTGAACCCCACACGCACCGGTGCCTTCGACGTGCTGCGTCGGATGGGCGTGCGCATTGACATCGAGGATGCGCGCACCGTCGGTGGCGAAGCGATCGGCACGCTCGTGGTCTTTCCCGCATCGCTGCGACCGACGTCGATTGGCGGCGCGGAAATTCCGCGTTGTATCGATGAACTGCCGATGCTCGCCTGTGTCGCGGCGTGTGCGGTCGGCGAAACTCGCATCACCGAGGCCGGTGAACTGCGGGTCAAGGAAAGCGATCGCATTCGCGCCGTCGTCGAGAATCTTCGACGGCTTGGGGTTGATGTCGACGAGCTCCCCGATGGCATGCGCATTTCCGGATCGCGGGCAGGGCTGTCGGGGCACGTCATCACGCATGGCGATCATCGACTGGCGATGGCCTTCGGCATCCTCGGCGCGTTGCCGGGGAACCGTATCACCATCGACGATCCAGGCTGCGTGTCAGTGTCGTATCCAACATTCTGGCGGGATCTGGCGCAGGCAACGAGTCCGGCGGCCGTTGCTGCCGAGGTCACATCGCTCGCGGCGAGCGATCCGAGGCCGCTGGTGATTGCGATCGACGGACCAGCAGCATCGGGCAAAAGTTCGACGGCCCAATGGGTCGCCCAGCTCTTGAACGTGCACCACGTCGATTCCGGCGCGTTCTATCGCGCCGTCACTCTGTTGGCGCTGAGCACCGGTGTTCCGCCCGAACAGTGGACGCCCGACAGCGTGTTGGCGCAGGCGCACCGGATCTCGTGGCGCCTGACCGAGCGATCGGTGTTGCCGTTGGTTGACGGCCGCGCGCAAGACGAGGCGATGCGCGACGCGCCCGTCACTCGGCAGGTGTCGCGGGTAGCCCAAATGACGGACGTGCGACACTGGGTCAACGACCAGGTTCGGGCGGCTGGGGCGGCCACCGATGTGGTCGTGGACGGACGTGATATCGGGACGGCTGTGTTCCCGAGTGCCGCACTCAAGGTGTTTCTGGTGGCCGATCCCTGGGAACGGGCGCGGCGGCGGTTGATCCAGCGGTTAGGACGTCGTCCGAATGACGCCGAGATCGCCGAGGAGACGGAGGCGCTCGTAGCCCGCGACGCCCTCGATGCGGCCCAAAGCGCCCCGGCGCGGGACGCCATCACGATCGATACCACGACGGTGACGCAGGAAGAGCAGGTGGAGCGGATCGTGGCGCTCGCCAAGGCCACTCGGGAACGGCTACGCGGACACTAGCCTGGGTTGGAGATAGGTTAGCCGGCGCACCCATTGCCGAAGGCGCTTAATCCCTCTACGTTTCCGGGTTCCCGCTGTTAATCCGTTCCACCCTCCTCTCGGCGCGGCGAGTGCAGTTCCGCGAATCGGAGATACCCACAAGTATGAGCACTGAACTGAGCCCCGAGCTCGCCGCCGAGCTAGACGCCGCGCACAGCGCGGACATGGACGAGCTCGACGCGGAGCCGGCGCACAATAAGCTCACCCCGCGCGAAAAGCGCGACCTGCAGAAGAGCCAGCTCCGCCCGCTCGCGAACCGTCGTCCGGAACTCTACGAAGAAGACGAGTTCACGTCCGACGAGTACGAGCGCATGCTGGAGTTGTACAACGGCACGCTCGCCTCGATCGAAGAAGGCGAAATCGTCAAGGCAACCGTCCTCGAGATTCGCGAGAACCTGGTCGTCCTGGATATCGGCTTCAAGTCCGAAGGGACGATCCCGCTCGAAGAGTTCAAGGACATGCCCGACCTCAAGGTCGGCGACGAAGTCGAAGTGCTTCTCGAGCACCTCGAAGACCAGGAAGGCTCCGTCGTCCTGTCCAAGAAGAAGGCCGACTTCATGCGCGTGTGGGAGCGCATCCGCGTGGCCTACGAAAGCGACATGCCGGTCGAAGGCACTCTCGTCAAGAAGATCAAGGGTGGCGTAGTCGTCGATCTCATGGGTGTCGACGCATTCCTTCCCGGTTCGCAGATCGCG
>NZ_JBKJRB010000138.1:0-7707 GCF_046594945.1 Gemmatimonas sp.
GGTCGTCGCGGTCGTCGCGCGCGTTGCGCGAACCAGCTGGCGGTCCGAGCGCACCGAGGCAACCGCCAGCTGGTTCGCGCGAAGCTCGCGACGACCGCGAAGAGACGCGAAGAACCGCAACATGATGGATCAGGGCATCGTGTCGGCACACGGGGGCGCGCCGCACCACCACTCCTGCTGGTGCGGTTCTTCGCGGGCCTTCGCGGGCCTTCGCGGTCTTCGCGAGCTTCGCGCGAACGGCGGTGCTTTCGGTTGCCTCGGCGCGCTCGGACCGCCAGCTGGTTCGCGCGACGCGCGCGACGCTCGCGACGCTCGCGACGAGACGCGAAGAACAGCGAAGCAAAAATGATGGAGATGGGCTCGCGCCGGTACCAGACGCAACGGGGCGTGATGCACGTCCTCACCGCGACGCGGGATCGACCCGCCAACTTTGGGTACTTACTACGGCATCCACGAGTGGGCGATGGTGGACGGCGGTCATGACGTGCGCCACGCCCACCTCGCGCCGCTCCGGCTTCCCCAAGAGCAAGTGGACGCGTTGATCGCGAGCGGCTCAAGCACGACACACAACATACACGACGCACCTCGCTATCTACGATAGCGGAAGGGTCAGCGCGCTCACCGTGCTGACTCGGCCGACGCGCGTACGCAATGCTCGTACATAGTGCTCGCCGACAAGCGGCGCCGCCGGTCGATGCAGAGTCACGCGGATCAGTGGACGCTTTGGACGGCGTGCCTCGCGTGGTCATCTGGTGTCACAGGTGCAACGTTTCGAGTTCTCGGAGGCCGAGGCGCACGCCGTCATCGACCGCCTGATCGCGCTCATACGTGGCGAATGGGAAGGCGTGTTGCGCGCGAACGGCGCCACGGTCGTCGATTGCGCACTCGTCGTCCCCGCGTTCGTCAACGAGGGGTTCGAGTACCCATTCCCTGATCACTACGTGTAGGGGTTCGCCGCGACGTAGCCCGACTCGATGAACTGACGTAGGTAGCTCGTCGTCGCACGGTCGGCCGCCAGCGCGGTGATGCTGAGGCGGTGCGCGTCGGGCCAGCAACGAGCGAGGCGATGCCGGAGAGACCGACCGACCCTCGATCGACTGCCTTGACGTTAGCGCTCACCTCAGACACTTTGGCGCATGAAAGAAAACAGGTGGCTAGGAACGGTAATTCTGATGCTGGCCCTGTTGGCCGTCGAGGTCCGCGCCCAATCGACCTCCACCCCCCAGCCCGGCGACAAGGGCATTTATCTGGGCGCGACGGTTGGTCAGTACTTCGAGTCGGCCGAAGGAAAGCACGGCAGCGCACCCGCAGGCAGCGGCATCCTCGGCTATCAGTTCGGGCCGAAATGGGCCATGCAGTTGGAGTATGGGCGAACCGGAACGTCCTACTGCTACCAGCAGGTCGCGATCGCGGGCGGGGGCTTCTACCACGTCGCCGTCCCGAAGAAGAATCCGCCGGCGGGCTCGATCTGTCACAGCGACCCTATTGGGGGTCTCGACGTCATCAGACGCTTCGGGCCCAGCCGGACGCGACCCTACGTCGCCCTCGGCCTTGGCGCCGGCCTACATCTCGGTTTCGGCGTCGAGATCGAGGCCAGGCAGCGCTTCGTGATCGCGCCCGCGCTCGACCTCAACTACGCTGGTGACGCTGGGAGCGCGCGGCCAAGAGTTGCCTTCCTGGTTCGCTTTTGAACACCGCCGACCGGCGTCCCGGCGACCACACAACCACCAGAGTGGCTCCCGAGATCGACAGAAAGTCGGATCGTACAGTTTCGAACCGTCCGTTCCATTACGCGCGTACCGTAACGGCACTGGTCGCGCTTGCGGTCGGCAACATAGGAGCGCAGGACTCCACCGCGCTCCAGCGCCCGCACTGGATGGTGGGTGGGTCGCTGGGTGTGATTGGGTTCGCAGGGGGGCCTGCTTCGGCCGACTTCACGCTGATCGGCATTCATTTCACGCAGCTGAAGCCTGGCCGGCTAGGTGCCGACGTTTCGATCAACGTCATGCCGCGGCTCCTTACCGTAGGTGCCCTGACCGGCGCGGCACGTGTGGGCGTCGCGCTCCCCGTCGCCGTGGCTAGCGGAATGCTCCTGCTGCCGTCCGCCGGCGTGACGCTGGTGGGCGGCGCCGGGCAGGGCGGCGCCGGAGGCACGGCGGGCGTCAATGTCGGTGGTGCTGCGGTGCTGGGCACGGGGCGAGTTGGTCTCCGCACCGGACTCACCTGGCATCGAATCAAGGACGTGGGCTCTGTTTGGCTGTTGGAACTCGGGCTTGTCAAACGCCGCATCGGGAAGTGATGCGCGGGAACTCCTAGCTGCTCCAGCCCCTCCCGGTACCGGAGGCGCCGCGCCGCGCCGCCCGCCCGCACCGCATCAACGCGCCACAGCCCGCGTCGCGACCGCACCAGCCGCATGTACGTGATCCGATGCGGCTGATTTGTGTCCGGCCCCTTGCGCCGCGTCACGTCATGGTGGGCTCTGGGTCGGCGTGGCGTTCCGCACCGCGCTACAAGCCGCGGGGCCTCGCTCGCTTCATCGGCGAACACTCGAGCGCGGCCGAGTACTCCACTCGAGAGCGCGACCACAGCCACCGCGCGGTCGACCGTGCATCGCGATATTCGTGCGGTATTCGTGCGGTATTCGTGCGGTATTCGTGCGATATTCGTGCGGAGAATACCAGCGAGGTGAGAGGCTTCGAGAATTTACCATTCGATGGACACACCTCCTGAGTGATGTGTCGTTCTACCCGTTTTGTGATTCCGTTGTCGACTGGTCTTGGAACTGTAAGGGCAACAAAAGTTTAGCCTGCTTCAACGCGCACGTTCTGCTCGTGAGGTAGCAAGCGGCCAATCGGAGCCACCCGCATATCCCGCCACGCGCCGATGACAGCGACGCCGAATAGTCCTGACCGAAGGCGCTTTGTGGTAAGCGGTGGATTTCAAGTACATACATGCATATCCATGTTGGAGCGCGCCTCGTCGCCATGCTGAGTGCGATCCCGGTGCTCGCCTTCGACGAAACGGCGGCGGACGCCAATGCCACGATCGTCGCCCGCGCCGGCTATTGGTGACGGAAGCTGCTGGACCGGATGATCGCCGCGCCCGCGCTGGTGCACCGGGCCACACTAGTGACGATGAACGCCGATGATTTTTTTGACGTGGTGGGCCTGGAGATGCGCGTATGGTGGTCGGCACGGTCGGCACGGTCGGCACGGTGAGCGCTACCGCATCGAGTGCGTACTAGGCGCCGGCGGCATTGCCACCGTGTACCTCGCGCGCGATCTCAAGCACGACCGAGAGGTCGCGATAAGATGCCCACGCCCAACCTCTCAAAAACACTCGGCGCCGAAGATCACGTCGGCATCACTCCGCGCGTTCGTGCGCCATTGAAGGGTAGGTCCCCAGTGACGCCGACCTGAACGCATGGGTACGTCTGAATGCGACAAGCGGCATCGCGCATGGCGGGGAGCGACCCACCGGGGCCGTAGACAAACAGGGGTCAAGCGGGCGAGGCGACACTCTACCTAGCCAACGGTGGTCAGCGCATCAATATCGCACCGCGCGTCGCGACGACGAGTGCAATGATCGTCCGCGCAGTTGGCCGCACTCCGAGGTGTAAGACCACCGGGTGGGGAATTTGAGACGATCGCTCCGTGGGGAATTTCACGCGAGTGGTGACATGCGCGCCGGACGCCGATGTGAACAACAATCCGGCGCCGATGACCCTGCCATATCGGCCTTGGCAGCGCTCGCAATGCGACACTCGCACAGCCGGCGTGGGTGCCGCGACCGCGTGGCATGTCGCTTGCTCCGCTTACCGACCGAGCGCTTCCCCGCACCCTCATTCGGGCCGAGCCCGCGCCAAGCGGACTCGTTGCGCGTTTCCAGCACACGGCGAGAACGGCCGTTCCCGCCTGCGGATGTCGTGGGCCTGCGTCTCGAGAGTGGAGGTTGCGATGGGTTGGAAAGCGAGCATCATGTGCGCTGGCGCCATCGGCGCGGGCGCGAGCTGTAGCACTGGCACGAACATGCCGACGGCCACTGCCCCGCAAACGGGAGGTGTCGTACAGGCGCCCGCACTACCGGGTGCGCCGGGCACGTCGTCGCGTGACCGCGTCTACACGGCCGACCAAACGTCGAACACGGTGAGCGTGATCGACGCGGGCACTAACACCCTGCTTGGGACCATCGCGCTTGGCGACGCGCGGCCCAATGTGCTGGGCGCGCTCTACAACAAGCAGATCGACGTCCACGGCCTTGGCTTCTCGCCCGACGGCACACTGCTCAGCGTGATCAGTGTGACATCCAACGCGGTGACGATCATCGAGACCGCCACGAACCGAGTTCGCGGTACCCTGTACGTCGGTCGCGCGCCACACGAGGGATTTTTCAGGCCTGACGGGCGTGAGTTGTGGGTGGCGGTCCGCGGCGAAGGATACGTGAGCGTCATCGATCCCGTCGCGCTACGCGAAACGCGGCGAATCCCGACGAGCGACGGCGTCGCGATGGTTATCTTCCGCCCGGATGGGCGCTACGCCTTCGTCAACTCGTCGCGCACGGCGGCGCTCGATGTCGTCGACACGCGCACGTACGAGATCGTCAGGCGTATCCCGATGCCCTCGAAATTCTCGCCCAATCTCGCCGCGAGTCCTGACGGGCAGGAGCTTTGGCTGACGCTGAAGGACGTGGGAAAGACGGTGATTGTCGACGCGCAGTCGTTCGCGGTACTCGGCACGCTGGACACGGGACCCGTAACAAACCACGTGAATTTTGTGACCACCGTCAGCGAGCGGCTCGCGTATGTCACGGTGGGCGGCGAGAACGTCGTGAAGGTGTATCGGCGCAATGGGGCGAGTCCCACGCTCGTGGCGACGATCCCCGTGAGCGACATGCCGCACGGGCTGTGGCCGAGCGCGGACAATCGCACCGTGTACGTGGGACAGGAGAACGCTGACAGCGTGGCCGTGATCGACGTTGCGACGCAGCGTGTCACGCGGCAGATCCCCGTCGGCCAGGCGCCGCAGGCACTGGTGTTTGTGGCGAACGCGGTGCCCACGGGCGCAGGGACCGCAAACCTCACGAGGCAGAACGTGGGACTGCGCATTGAGCGGCGCAGGCTGCCCGTGCCTGGCGCTGCCGGGGCAAAGGGCAAGGCCGTTATCCGTAGTCTCGGCCCCATCGATGTCGTGGAGATAGCGCTTCGTGATGCACCCTCCGGAGCGATGCTCGACGTTTATGCGGTGCAGAACGACGCCGCGCCGTTCGGACGGGTGGTGAAGCTCGCGCACCTGATGGTGAGAAACGACGGAACAGCCGAAGTTGCCGCGCAGCTCCGCTTCTTCGACTCGGGCTTCAGTACTGTGGTGCTCGTGCCTGTTGGACAGATCCCCGTCGGCGCGACGACGTCCAGCGCCGCGATGAGCGTCAATATCGTGGCGCTGGCTGGGCACTGCGCCATGCACTAACGCTTCGTCCCCCAAATCGTGTCAGGCGGCAAGACGCGGCAGATTGAAGTGGCGGTAGTACTCGGCCACCGTCGCACGCTAGCCCTCGCCCCCGCGTACGTCACGAACGCCCCCTCATGCCAATGGAGTAGCTCGATGAAACACGTGGACATTCGCAGGATCCTGACCGCCGCGAGCACGATCGTCGCGCTGACCTTGCTGGGCTGCGCAGGAGGCACCAGTTCCCAAGGTGGTTTCGGCGGCGGTATGATGGGAGGCGGCCATGGCAACGGCTGGATGGGTGGATATGGCGGACCATCTCTGCTCGTCGTCATCCTGGTCGCCGGGCTCGTGGCCTGGTTCGTCGTGCGGGGAAGGAACCAGCGCTGAGCCCGGTGCGAGAGCCGCCGACAGTGGATCGGTTACTTCGGCGGAGACGGCGGCATGCGGTCCATCATCATCGTCATCATGGACTGCATCATATCCATGCGCTTTTCCATCATCTGCATGCGAGTCGCGGCATCGCCTTTCATGCCGCCCATGCTGCCCATGTTTCCGCCGGACATGCCGTTCATCATGCTCATGCCGTCCTGCATGGATTTCATGTGCTCGGCCATGAGCGCTTGGCGCTCTTCGGGCGTCTTGGCCGCCATCATCTTGTCATGCATTTGATGCATGACTTTCATCTTGGCGTCCATGTCGGCCATCTCGGTCTTGCTCTTGGCTGCCATCGATGAGGGCGTCTTGGCGGCGCCGGCGGGGTGGTGAGGCGGCTGCTGAGCTTTCGCCGGGAGTGCCGATGCGGCGATGGCAAGAGCGAAGGAGAGCGCGCGTGTGAGTGTCATATGAAGACTCCGGTAGACTGTGTATGTGACAAGGCTCGCAATACGCGTGCCTGTCACGGCCTCTCGGTGCGGCACGCCACGCCACACGATGTCATGAAGTTGCCGGGGATGCGTGGTCCTCTGCATCAGGTCGCCTCAGACGCTCTCCCGTTGTTGCTTGTGCGATAGCGAATGGGCGGGTCATCCAGTACGGGTGGTGGCCGACCGAAGCGTTGCTCATACCACGCGGAAGCGACTTTCAGATCCTTGACGGCCACGCTGGCCAATACGTTCTCGATGGACACGATGATCTCCTCGGTGTACGCGTTGCTATTCGATCTGGCCGATGAATGCATCCAGCGTTTGAAGGAGGGCGTCGAGTTCGTGACGCGGGTGTCGTCCGGCCATCCCGCTTCTCCGAAAAAATTCCCCGCCTTCGAGCGTTGCTGAGACCAGCTTCACCCTCGCGTGGCCGCTCCATGGCAGGGAACGCTTGCTGCTACTCACGGCGCGCTGAAGGCACGAGAAGCGCGACGATGGCCAGCTGTACCTCGTCGTTGTGCCCGACCCAAACATGCCCGCCCTGGTCGAAGCCAATGAACCTCGCGCCCGCGATGTGACTCGCCGTGTATTGTGCGCTTGCGTAGGTACCGTAGCGGTCGTCGCGCGCGCTGATGACCAGCGTCGGCATTTTGATCGACTCCAAAGGCGACGGCTTCAGGTGCTTGCCCACCTGCGTGTCGCTGCGCAACCCCGTTGCGCGCAGGGAAACCGGCAGGATATCGTCGAGCATCGCGCCGACCCGCGCCCGCTCCTGCAGGCTGGCATGCGCGAGCAACTCGGGCGGCGTAGCGAGCACCACCTTGATGACTTGATCGCGCGCCAGCTGTCGCGCAGCCCAAAATAGAAAGTCCGATCCGATCAGCCGCACTATCGTAGCCTCGACCCACGCCGGCATTGGCGGCGCCGAGTTCGTCGCCGTGGGTGGCTTCCACGCCAGCGGCACCATCAGCACCAGCGCAGTCACCCTATCCGGGTGGAGAATGGCCATCTGCAGCGCTGACGGCGCGCCAGCCGAGCCGCCCATGACTGCGGCTTTTGGGATATCCATTGCGTCGAGCAGGCAGACATGAGCGTCAGCCTGCGCCGCTGCCGATGCATCAGCCGGCATGGGCGTCCGCAGATACCCGAAGCGCGACATCGTGATCACGCGGACGCCCTTTGACGCTAAGCCACCAGCCCACGCCATTCCCTGGTCGTGTCCACCACCGCTGCCGTGTACGACCAGCAATGGCACGCCGGTACCGGCCTCCTGATACTCTATGGGGCCACAGCGCGTAGACAGCAGCACACTGCCTTGCGCGGCGCGGGCGCGGGCGCGGGCGCGCCGCATGTCGGTACCATACCGCCCTCGTACGAGTAAGGCGCCACCGACCACG
>NZ_JBKJRB010000106.1:0-3227 GCF_046594945.1 Gemmatimonas sp.
ATCGGCGCTCCCCTGCCCGAGCGCGGTGCCCGGTCCCGCCGTGGTGGCCACGCCGTCTTTACAGGAGCCGCACGCGTACGTCTGCAGCTGGTGCTCGTGCACCACAAAGCGCGCAGGCACGTAGGACAGGAGTTGGCGCTCGTCGTGTCCGATGCCCCGCATCGTGCGCCCACAGGTCCCGCACTGCTGCGCGGACGTGGGGACGTCGTGCGTGTGGATCTCGCGGTCCACGACCGCGCTCGTGCGCCACGACTGCCGTGCACGGCGCACGGTCGGCGACGCGGCGTCGGCGCGCGCGATCTCGGCGGTGAGCGCGGCATCCTCGCGCGCCTCCGCGTCTGGATCCATCTCCGGCTGCGGCGTCTGCTTGAGCAGTGCGTCGAGCAAGAGCGCCAGTTGCTCCGCGTTCGTACGCTCGGAGCGTTTGCCCAGCCCCGCAGCGCGCAGTTTCGCGAGCAGCAGTTCCCACCCCGGCGGCCACCCAAAATCCCCCATCCGTGGCCACCTCAAACTCCCCCAGCCGGCGTGAGGGTGTGAGCTCTTAATTCGGGGGGCCACCCGCGGGACGTTACGCTACCTCTCTCACCGTGGTGAGGGAGGAAGGAGTGAACGTCTTGAAGGCCCATTTACGGATCACCATTACCACGCTGCTGGCGCGGGGCGCGTCCCAGCATGAGATCGCGCAGCGTACGGGCGTGGATCGGAAGACCATTCGCCGGTACGCGCGGGCCGCCGCGGCAAATGCCCCCATGGTGGCCACCGGCTCAGCGGCGATGGCCGGTGAAATGCCCCCACCCCGGCCACCGGGTGACGACGGCATCGTGGCCGCGGCCGTGGTCCCGCATCGCGTGCACCCGGGGCCGGCGACGTCCGCGTGCGAGCCCCATCGGTCGTGGATCGAAGCCCAGGTCGCGCTCGGCCGCAACGCAGTGAGTGTGTTTCAGGATCTGGTCGATCAGCGCGGCTTCACGCACCAGTACAACTCGGTGAAACGCTTCGTGGCCGCGCTCAAGGCGCGCGCGCCGGAGCGCTTCGACGTGCTCGAGTTTCTGCCGGGCGAGGAGGCACAGGTCGACTACGGCCAAGGCGCGCCGACGCGCACCGCGTCGGGCAAATACCAGCGCCCGATCCTGTTTGTGATGACACTCAAGTACTCGGGCAAGTGCTTTCGGAAAGTGGTATGGAAGACGTCGCAGGTCGTGTGGGCGCAGCTGCATGAAGAGGCGTTTCGGTCGTTTGGTGGCTGCTGCCGCTACGTGGTGCTCGACAATTTGCGTGAGGGCGTGGTGCGGCCCGACTGGTACGAACCGGGCCTCAATCCGGTGTATGCCGCGGTACTCGCGCACCATGGCGTCGTCGCCGACCCGTGTCGCGTGCGCGATCCGAATCGCAAGGGCACCGTCGAAGCGGCGATTCAGCACACGCAGACGACCGCCTTGAAGGGGCGCACCTTCGAGACGCTCGAGGCGCAGAACGCGTGGCTCGTGGAGTGGGAAGCGCGCTGGGCCTCGCCGCGCATTCATGGGCGGAAGAAGCGCCAGGTCAGTGAACTCTATCGCGAGGAGCAGCCGCACCTGCTGCCGCTCCCGCGTGAAGGCTTTCGGTACTTCACGCAAGGCGTGCGCACGGTCGATGATGCGGGGCTCGTGCAGATCGAAGGCGCGTACTACGCGGCCGGCGAAGCGGCGCTCGCGAGCGTGGTCACTGTCCGCGTGTATGCGCAGGCGATTGAGATTCTGGATCGCCGCGGCGTGCTGCTGCGCCGTCATCAGAAGGCGCTGCGAAAGGGCGCCTTCGTGATGGCCGCCTCGGATCGCCTCTTCAATCCGTCGCGGGAGACGGCGCGCGTGCTCGCCCGCGCGGCGCAAATCGGTCCCCAGACAGCCGCGCTGGCGCAGGTCCTCTTCGCGCGCGTCGGGCGACCAGGGCAACGCGCCCTCCAAGGCCTCGCGAGTCTGCCGCGCACGTATGCGCGCACGGACATCGAAGCGGTGTGTGCGCGCCTGCTGGCCGCCGACTGCATCTCGTACACCGCTATCAAGTCGGCACTGGCCCGGCGCGCGGAGGAGGCGCGCGCCGCCGCCGACGCGGCGCCACTGACGCAATCCGGTCCGGGCATCCGCGCGCCCCTCGAGTACCAAACGTTTTGGGATCAGCATGCCGCCGACGAGGCGTCGAGGACGCCGGTGGGGGCGTCCGCATGACGATGTCGATCACCGAGCTCGAACAGGCACTGCGCGCGCTCCGCTTGTCCGGCATGAGCGCCACAATGCAGGCCCGCGCGCTGCAGGTCGCGCAGCATGAGATGGATTTCCTCGAAGCGTTTTCGTGGCTCGTGCAAGACGAACTGGATCGCCGGCGCTCGCGCCTGCTCGACCGGCGCTTCACGCTCTCCGGGCTCCGCGAGCGCAAGGATCTCAAAGACTTCGACTGGACCTACAACACGCGGCTCCCGAAGCGCGAGGTGCTCGCGCTCGGCACCCTGCAATTTCTCGACGCGAAAGAAGATCTATTGCTGATCGGTCCGCCGGGAACCGGGAAAAGTCACTGCGCCAAAGCGCTGGCGCTGCTCGCCGTGCAACGCGGCTACACGGTGCTGTATCGCGAAGCGCATCAGCTCATCGAAGACCTCGCGGAAGCCCGTGAGCTTGGGCAACTCCGCGCGTATCGGAAACAGCTCAAGTCGGTCGATCTCTTGCTCATCGACGATCTCTTCCTGCGCAAACTCCCCGCGCAGGCGGGCGACGAACTCGCCGATGTGCTCATGAGCCGCTACGAAAAAGCCTCCACGCTCGTGACCTCCAACCGACCCTTTGAAGACTGGGCGCGTCTGCTCGGCGATACCGTCGTCGTCACGCCCCTCCTCGACCGTCTGCTCCACCACGGCCACCTCCTCAAATTCGAGGGCAAGAGCTGGCGACTTAAAGAAGCCGCGGCGCGTCTTGCGAAGCAGGCCAAAAGCCCATAGCCTCACCCCGTCCCGCGCACGTCCGCTGGGGGAGTTTGACCCGGCCACGGATGGGGGATTTTGAGGTGGCCGCCGGGGTCGAGATTCTCTTACGCAGCGGGTGACCGTTTCTCTGCCAAGCGCTCAACGGCGAGATAGCCGGATGGAAGGTTTAGAGCACAGCGCATTAACGTGCTTTACCAGAAGGCCCTGCTCCGTCGCTTCGACGAGCGTATTAGCACCGTCGCTGGCGCGCCTTCACTCAGGAAAGACTGTTAAC